>CAZVCC010000005.1:0-97804 GCA_964626015.1 uncultured Ignavibacteriaceae bacterium | reverse complement strand
CTCCTTCCCAAGCTCTGCTTGGGAAGGTATAAGATTGTTTACTTCTTTTGTTTTATTCTCCTTCCCAAGCTCTGCTTGGGAAGGGATTACATATGCACGAACAAAGGTATAAATCCCTCTAGGGATTACATGTCGGTAGGTAGCATATGATTACACACGATAAAATCCCTTTAGGGATTACATATCGGTAGGTAGCATATGATTACACTCGATAAAATCCCTTTAGGGATTACATGTCGGTAGGTAACATATAACCATTAAAAATAAAATCCCCTTGGGGATTATATGTCGGTAGGTAAAATATGATTACACACGATAAAATCCCCTTGGGGATTACATGTATATTCCAAACAAATATATTTTCCAAATCATCCAAAATACATATATTACCCAAAAACACTATGTCTAATACATACACTCAATTATTCATCCATATTGTCTTTGCTCCTATGCACAAAGCAGCATTAATAAAGAGTGATTTCGAAGAAGAACTATATAAATATATTACAGGTATCGCGAAAAACCATAGACACAAATTACTATGTATTAACGGGACTGAAGATCACATCCACATCCTCGTTGGTCTTAATCCTGAACAATCTATATCTGTCCTTGTTCAGGAAATCAAGAAGAGCTCTTCTAAATGGATTAACGATAGACATCTTTGTTTGGGTAGATTTGAATGGCAGCGCGGATATGGTGCATTCACTTATTCAAAATCGCATGTTAAACAAGTAATTAAATATATTGAGAACCAGAAATCGCATCATAGAAAAATATCCTTTCTTGATGAATATAAATCCTTTCTTAAAAAATATGAAGTTGAATACAATCCCAACTTTGTTTTCGTTAATCCAAGAATTAATTAGCAGACATATTACATGCAATCCCCAAAGGGATTGAATTAAATTATGATTCTATACCTACCGACATTTAATCTCTACAGAGATTAAGTTTTTAATAAGATTAAACACATCAATAAAATAATTGAATTATAAACCAACGTACATATTTTTATGCATTTATAGGAAAAGTTTCTCAACAATTATCTTCATGCCTTTTTAGTTTTACTTTTACTAATTTTACACATGAACAACGAACTCAATTTAGAAAATATAGAAAAAGTTCTTGCAGAAATCCGCCCTCACCTTCAGATTGATGGTGGTGATGTAGAGGTAGTAAGTATTGAAAACAATTCTATCGTTAAAGTTAGACTCTTGGGTGCCTGTAATACCTGCCCGCTAAACCTTATGACTTTAAGAGCAGGTATTGAAAGAACATTGATGATTCGATTTCCTGAAATTATCAGAATCGAATCAGTACCCTGATTCCTCGGCAGTTTTTATATTCTCAATTTTACCCAAATCAATAAAATAACAGCTTCCTGAATTAAATCCTTTAATAGTATCTCCTCTTTCCGTTAACTCTATATATAAATCAATTATATCTTTATATCCTGTTAATCTTTCCTTTTTAAATATCTCTGATGATATTACATGAATTCCGTTAAAAGCAAAGTGATTATTCTCAGGCTTGTCTGTCTTCACTCTTTTTATGAGATTTAAATCATAGTCAAACTCAAGATATCTCGATGTTTTCCGTTTTTGTATCGCAAGCATTGCCAAAGCTTTAACCTTCGTAAATGCTTCATCGATTAAGTTTACATTAAAATCCGTAAACACATCTACATTAATAACAAGAAAACTTTCCTCCGACTCGAGATATTTCTTTGCATTCAATACACCGCCTCCCGTTCCCAATATATCGTTCTCAACAATAATATTTATCTTAATTCCAAAGTCATTAGCCTGAAAATAATCTATAATCTTGTCGTAAAAATGATGAGCATTAATTACAATCTCTTTCACTCCTGATGATTTCAGTCTTTCAATTTGATAAGATAAAATAGTACCGTCCCTGAATGGAAATAGCGGTTTTGGCATAGAATCTGTAAAAGGTTTTAGCCTTGTCCCGTACCCTGCCGCAAGTATCATTGCTTTTTCAATCATACATTAATTTATTAATAGTATTAACAAAATACAAGGCGCAGAAATACAAACACTTAATTCATTTATTATTAAAACCTAATATGATATTTTTGATTATTAGTAAAATTATGATATTAACAGAGAAGAAAGAAATAAAGACGAAAGAGTTTTTCATCAATGAAATATTAAGGCTGAAGAAAGAACTTAACGCTGTTCTGCTGGCACATTATTATCAGGAAGGTGATATACAGGATATCGCAGACCATATCGGTGACAGTCTTCAGCTTGCGCAGGCAGCGGAAAAGACAGATGCAGATGTTATTGTATTTGCAGGAGTGCATTTTATGGCTGAGACTGCTAAGATTCTCAATCCCGACAAACTCGTGTTGCTTCCCGACCTTGCAGCGGGTTGTTCGCTTGCTGAAGGATGTCCCGCTGACTTATTACAGAAGTTCAAGGACAAGCATAAAGACCATATTATTATAAGTTACATAAATTGCTCTGCTGAAGTAAAAGCAATTTCGGATATTATTTGCACTTCTTCGAATGCAGAAAAAATCGTCAAACAAATACCCGAATCACAAAAGATTATCTTTGCACCCGATAAGAATCTCGGCAAATACTTGATTAAAAAGATTGGTCGTGATATGGTTCTTTGGCAGGGAGCATGTATCGTGCACGAAACTTTCAGCGAGAAGAAAATTCTAATGTTGAAACTTGAACACCCAAATGCTAAACTAATAGCGCATCCCGAATGCGAAGAAAAGATACTCGCTAATTCTGATTTCATCGGCTCTACAAGTGCACTATTACAGTTTGTCCAGCATGATAAGTCAGATGAGTTTATCGTCGCTACTGAACCTGGTATTATTCACCAGATGGAAAAGAAATGTCCCGATAAAAAATTCATTATTGCGCCTCCCGAAGCCAATTGCTCCTGTAACGAATGTCCTTATATGAAGCTTAATACTCTCGAAAAGCTGTATTTGTGTATGAAAGATAAAACTCCGGAGATTGTACTAAATTCAGATGTGCAAAGAAAGGCGTTGATACCGATTCAGAGAATGCTCGAAATGAGTAAATAAAAACTAACTGTTTTGTTATAAGCCGGATTTTGTGACCTTACGGAACGACAGCCATTTATCTTGATCAAGAAATTGCTCCCTTGATTCTTTGCATCCTACCCCGAAAGTATACGAAGTGAGCAGAACTTCTACTTTCTATACGCGGACTTGCTCCGGATGAGGTTTATCAATCTTAAAGATTGCTCTTTAAATGGTAGGCTCTTACCCTGCCGTTTCACCCTTACTCCGGTTAACCGGAGCGGTATTCTTTTCTGTGACACTTTCTAATCAAAAAACTTACGCTTCCTGATTCCGGGGTGTTATCCCGGCATCCCTGCTTTTATGGAGTCCGGACTTTCCTCACCGGGGGGTAACCCCAAGCGCGGCTGCCTTACAAAACAGTTAGCTTAAAATTATTGTATATTCTCTATAAGCTTCTCATCAATCATGATTCTACCGCATGATTGGCAGAGGAATATCTTCTCTGCAATTCTAATCTCTATTTCTCTTTGCGGAGGTACGGAATTGTAACATCCGCTGCAGTTGCCTTTTCGTACAATCGCTGTAGCCTCTCCTTTTAATGAACCGTTAATTCTTTCGTATAATAACTTGTGCTCATTGGAAAGTTTATCAAGAATCACTTTTCTCTTTTCATTTAGTTCTATTTCCTCATCTTCATACTGCTTGTTCAGAGAATTAAGATGGGAAACGTCTTCCTTGAGTTCGCTCTTTAACTCGTCATTACTCCTTGACATTTCAAGGATGCCTTTGACCAGATTTTCCTGATATGCTTTTAACTCCTTCAACCTTGCTTCATTTTTCCCAATCGTGTCCATCATTGCGTCAATCTGTTTCGTAATATCATCGTATTCCTTATTGCTCTTTGCTTTGTACTTTGATTCGTCGTATTTTGTTACTTTATCTTCAAGGTTTTTATTCTCCTTAGTAAGTGATTTTTCCTCTGACTCAAAATTCTTAAGCTTGGTTTTGTCTTCTGACATATGCTCGTCAATAACGGCAATCTTTTCCTTTAGACTTTCTATCCTGTAGGGAAGGTCTCCTTTCTCATCGTCAATTTCTGCAAGCTCTTCATCAATTTTGGTCAGTTCATAAAGCGAGAGTAAAACTTCAGTATAATTCTTCTTATTCTGTATTGTGCCCTCCTCTCTGTATTCCAGTATCTTAGCCTCCTGTTCCTCCTGCTCTGCATTCTCATTAACAGAAGTGCTGTTTTCGCTTTCAGTAATTTCGTTCGTTTCGTCCATTTTAAATTATGCTTATATTATTTTGCTTTTTTCCTATTGTTACTGCTACTTCAGCTTTAACAAATTTTAATTGGTCTGCTATATCTTCAATTTTGATGTTGTCCAGAAATAATATTCTTGAAAACTTAACTCCCATAAATCCGTCAGCAATTACTACTTTATTGTTAAACCTGTAAATCAGTTCTTCCAGTGTCATCCTTTTCTTTAAATCACACCTGACAGCAATATGCTTATTCGCTCTTTTTCTGAATTCATAAATCTCATATGCCGGTTCTTCATAAGGATGACTTTTCAGTAAAGCATCAATAACTGATTCAAGTGATTCATTCCCGCATTCCATTTCAAGCCTGACCTCCTCTTCAAATGCCAGTTTACCTTTTTTCCCGATAAATGGTTTTGAAGATTTTCCCGGTAAGAACGTACCGACTCCTTTCATTCTGAAAGAACAAACCGTGTAGTTTCCTATCATACCCGCACCTGCTGAGGACATATCGAAAGTAAGTTTGTCAACATACTTCAGCGGGACAAAAGTCACGACTTTTTTCCTGCTTATGTATTCATTGAGTACAGGGGTAAGTTTTCTTATTTCGCTCTTCTTAAAGTAACTGAAAATTTTATCCATCGAGGTATATTAAAAAAAGTGTACCCTTGAGAGATACACTTTTTAACTTAAACAATTAAACTATGAAAAACTTTAATATGAACTTCCTCATTCATGTATTAATATAGTCATAAGCGAAAAAACAATCAATATACAAAATTTTATAGTTTTAGTTTCTTAAACAGCATCTGGATAGGTTTACTGTTTTGTAGAATATAGAAGTGAACTGCCGGTACTTTTGAATTTAACAGTTCTTCTACCTGCTTACACGCCCATTCTACGCCAACATCAATCACATGTTTGTCATCTGCTTCCATTATTTCCTTGTAAAGATCTTCAGGGATATCAATATAAAAGTCCCTCGGAAGGCTCGTAAGGTGTTTTTTTGTCGTTATTATTTTTAAACCGGGAATTACCGGAATATTAATATCTTCCTTTCGGCATAAATCTACATAGTTAAAATAATATTTATTATCATAAAACATCTGAGTAACAATGTAATTTGCACCTGCTTTTATTTTTGACCTTACAATCTCAATATCGGCTTTTAAATTCGGAGATTCAAAATGTTTTTCAGGATACCCTGCTATTCCTATGCAGAAATCTGTTGAAGACGCATCAAGAAGGTCAGCTTCAAGATAATGCCCTCTATTCATGTCGGTTATCTGAGCAACAAGATCTACTGCGTAATTATTCGTGGTCTTTCCTTTAGGAACAGGTTTCTTGAAACCTTTGTCATCTCCCTGAATGGCAAGTACATTTTCAATACCGAGATAATTAAGTTCAATAAGAGCATCTTCTGTTTCCTCTTTTGTAAACCCGCTGCATAGTATATGAGGTACAGTATCAATATTAAATTTATTCTTTATTGCAACGCTTATTCCAATAGTTCCCGGTCTTTTTCTCTTTACTTTCTTTCTTATTTCGCCGGATGGAGTTTCCTCATACTGGACTTCCGCAGAATGAGACGTTACATCAATAAATGGCGGATTAAGGCTTATTAATCCTTCAAGGGTTTCAAATAATGAGTTTATGTCTCCGCCTCTTAAAGGAGGGATTATCTCATAACTTATTAATGGATTCTTCGCTTTTTCTAAATGTTCAATTACCTTCATTAACTAATAATTTATTTAATGTTTGAATGAGGATGCATAGAGGAATTAGTGCTCGTCAATAATTTGCTGCTGCCCGTTGTTAAGTCAAGTATTCCTATGTTGTATTCTTGACCATTTTCAGCATCGTAAACTATCCTGTCTGAATCAAGCCACTGATAATTTGCAACGTTACCCCCTTTGATGTCAAAACTATTTTTGTTTGAACCGTCAATGTCCATCGTGTAAATCTTGGTCTTTGTATCAGTTATTGAGATAAAAGAAATTTTTTTAACATCCGGAGAAAACTTGGGTCTATTTGCGCTTTCGATACCTTTTGATAAAGCGATTTCATTCCCATCCTTAAGTAAATAAATAGTACCGTTTAAGTTGTTATCAAAAGCCGCCCATGTAATTAGCATGTTATCAGAACTAATATCCGGAAATAAGTTTGCGTAATTATTATTACTAATTTTATAAATGTTGTCATCTGTCGGGTCGCTGAAATCAATTAAAATTACATCTTTACCTCCCTGATAGAAAGAAGAGAAAACTATTTTTGTCCAGTCTTTTGAAAGTTTTTGCTGGTTGGAATACCCAAGGTCTGAAATAATATAAGGTTCTGATAATCCAATTTCTATTGCGTATATTGTTAAAACTCCTTCGAAATCAGAATTAAAAACAATTATCTCATCCTCATTCTCAAAGGTTGCACGTTCACCTGTGAAAACGTAATATGGTTCACTGGGTGTTTCCTGGTCTATGTTATCGATGTAATAAATTACTCCACTCTCTGTGTTAAAGACTACTTTTTTCTCATCTAACGATAAACTTGGAAAGTAACAATGATCGGACATGTTAGAAAGTTGTTTCTTTCCGCTTCCGTCTTCATTCATAACAAATACCTGAAAATATCCAGTTGGGTTATCATCCGATACATAAGTTATCAGTCTCCCGGACTGCGGGAAAGCAATATTAATGGCTGATAAAACAAATACTATTGATATTAATAATTTATTCATATTCAGAAAAATTTAATTATTTTAATGTTTTTATAAACATTTTTTAAAATAACTAAGAAAATATAAGCATAAAAGCCAGAAAACAAAATTAATCAGATAAAGCTATAATATATATTTAAAAGAAGACATTGTAAAATTGCCCTTTCTTATCTTAATCTTGTATTAGTCTTTTTTCACTTTATTTTAGTGTTTGTTTTTGAAATTTTGTAACTTAATGTACTACAAGAATAACAAAATACTTTATAATATAATTGGTGCTGTCTTAGTTACAATCGTAGTCAGTGTTACTCTCTATTACCAGTTTAATAAATTAACACAAAGATCATTTTATGATGAATCTGGTAAAAAATCTGTAATAGGTTTAACCAACAGTTCTGAGATTGTTTTTGACAGTTACGGAGTACCACATATTACATGCAGCAATGAGGTTGACTTGTTTTTTTCACTCGGATATATGCATGCACAGGACAGGTTATGGCAAATGGACTTAACAAGGAGAATTGCAGAAGGAAGACTTTCAGAAATTCTTGGAAAGGATGTCCTTGAATATGATAAACTTTTCAGAACGATTGGAATAGCAAGATTTGCTAAAACACTTTACGAAGGGATATCGCCTAAATCAAAACAAATACTCTCAAGTTATTCAAAGGGTGTTAATGAATTTATCAGTCAGAATAACAGAAAACTTCCGCTGGAATTTGATATTCTGAACTACAAACCTGAAGAATGGAAACCCGAGCATTCACTTATGGTGATTAGGATGATGGGCTGGCAGCTGAATTTATCGTGGATGACCGAATATATGTTCGGAGAAATAACCAATAAATACGGTTTTGAAAAAGCAAAAGATTTTTTCCCTAATTATCCCGAGGATGGACCATTTATTATTAAAGGAGAAAAAAAGAATTCCAGCAATATAAATCCAAATGATTTTAGAAAGAGCAATTTTGCATTGCTCGGCAGAGGATTTTTTGAGAGAGTAATCTCTTACAGGAATTATTTTGGTTTATTGGGTACACAGATTGGAAGCAATTCTTGGGTTGTGAACGGATTAAAAACTGAGGGGGGTAAACCTATCCTTGCAAACGACCCGCATCTTGTCTTACAGACTCCTTCAAATTGGTATGAAGTAGTATTAAAAAATTCGGGAGACAACTCAATTGTGTGCGGGTTTTCTATTCCGGGAGCTCCGGGTGTTGCAATTGGTTCAAATGGTGAGATAAGCTGGGGAATAACGAATCTCATGAACGATGATTCGGATTTTATGATTCTTAAAAGGGATTCAGTATACACAGACAAGTACAGACTTAATAATACTCTATACAACATAGACAGCACCGAAGAATATATTAAGATTAAAGATATTAAAGATGAAGTTGCACTCACAATTTACAATACGATTGCAGGTCCCGTCGTTTCAAAACTTGAAAAAGTGCATTTTGCGGGAGAAAGTAACTTTAAAACAAATGATAAAGAAATATTGACACTTCGATGGACCGGGTACGAGATAAGCGATGAAATAAAAGCATTCTATGATGTCTACCATTCCCGGAACTGGAAGGAGTTTAAATCTTCTCTAAATAGTTTTGGTTTACCTGCATCCAATTTTACTTATGCTGATATTAACGGAAATATCGGATATCAGGCAGCCGGAAAGGTCCCTATAAGAGCGAATGATTATGTTCTCTATGGTTCGGTTCCCAATGCAGGCGAAATGGAATGGAAGGGCTTTATTAAGAATGAAGATTTACCTTCGGTTTATAATCCTCAGGAGAATTTCATCGTTACGGCAAACAATAAACCAGAGAAAGATTCAAAAATATATATTTCAAATCTATACGAACCGCATTACAGGTCGAAGAGAATTGAAGAAGTGCTTAAATCGAAACAGAGCATAAATTCACAGGATTTTAAACTTTTACAGAACGATGTTGTAAGCCTTCAGGCAAAAGAGTATTTTGGGTATGTACTGGATGCATATAAGGATTCATTAAAAGTTACGGCTGATGAGATGAAGATATTGAATATGATAAAGAAATGGGATTACAATCTGAACAAGCTTAGCGGACTTGCAACTCTGTTTGCGGAATTTGAAATACAGCTTTACGTAGAGCTGTACAAGTATAAACTCGGAGAAAAGCTTTTCTTTGATTATATATATGTGAATAATATACCTATTCGTAACACTTCAAAACTTCTTAAAGAAAACTCTTCATGGATTATTGGTGATTCAAAAGACTCAACGAAGAAAGAAACAAGAGATGTGTTAATAAAAAAAGTTTTTAAAGCGGCTGTCAATAAATGCGTTGAAAGATTCGGATCTTCAGAGCCGGAGAAATGGGAATGGGGTGAAGTTCACCAGGTTGTTATAAGACATCCGATGGGAAGTGTACCCGCATTGGGGAAAACCCTAAATATAGGTCCTTTAGAAGTCAACGGAACGGGTACAACGGTAAACAACACCCAGTTTTCGTTCAAAAAGGCAATACAAAAACAAGAGTTCGAATGTTTTGTAGGAGCATCAACGAGGTTTATTTTTAATTTTAATGAGCCTAAGTATTATTACTCTGCACTGCCATCCGGACAGTCAGGGCAACCTGAACACAGGAATTATGCGAATCAGACAAAGTTATGGTCAAATGCCGAGTATAAGAAAGTATATTTAGATTCAGAGGAGCTTAAAAGAAGTCCTGAAGAAGTAAAAGTTCTAATTCTTACACCTTAATGCTTTCGAGCAAGAGCAAATATGAAAAATATAAACCGAAGAAAAGGTACGGGCAGAATTTTCTTGTGGACGATAACATTGCAAGAAAGATTGTAAAATCACTTGAAATATCTGAAGAAGATACTGTTATTGAAATTGGTCCCGGGCAGGGTGCGCTGACAAAGCATCTAATAAATGAAACGAAGAGATTTATCGCTGTCGAGATTGATACGAAAGTATCTGAAGATTTAAAAAATAAAGGATATAATGTAGCAGTAAAAGACTTTCTTCAATTTGATTTTGAAGAAGATATTCCGAAAGAATTAAGAGGGACTGACCTAAAAGTCATTGGGAATATTCCATATAATATTACATCAGGTATTCTGTTCAAGCTTTTGGACAGTAAGATTAAAATTAATTCTTGTGTGATAATGATACAACGAGAGGTTGCAGAGCGTTTAGTTGCAAGCGTTAATACTAAGCAGTATGGGATTCTTGCAGTCCAGTTTCAGGCAATGGCTAAAGTTAATCAACTGTTTAATGTACCACCGACAGCATTCTTTCCTAAACCTGATGTTACCTCAAGTGTAATAAGAATAACGTTTTGTGAAAATGAAAACAGAATTGATAATATAAGTGTGTTTAAAGAATTTGTAAGAAGTGCTTTCAGTAAGAGAAGAAAGACGTTAAAGAATTCACTTAATGATTTCTTCGAGAAATATGAGCTGAATATTAATGATTATGGCTTTGATTTCTCCAGAAGAGCAGAGTCACTCACATTGAGAGAGTTTATAGATTTAAGCAATATAACAGCTCAAAAGATTAAGCTGGACTGAGTTTTCGATAGAGATATACAGTTTTAATATATTATGATAGATAAGTTAAAGAGGTTAGTTTACGATTCGATGTTATTTAAAGATAGCATTAATTCAACAGACAGGGAACGATACATTACCGGTTTGAACGGTTCACTATTTTCATTTTTTATATCCTTCCTTCAGAAAGAGCAATATCAAAAAGTAATATTTATCTCTTCATATATTGACAAGATATATAAGATAAAAGGTGACATTGATACATTAGCAGATACAGATAACGTGTCTATCTATTCAAATGATAAGAATACAGAAAGCGATGAACACACACGAACACTTAACTTTCTAACGAATTCAAATGATTTCATTGTACTCGTACATACAGATTCTCTCCGGAAAAGGCTCATTGGAAAATCGAAGTACAAGGAGTCTCTATTAACTCTAAAGAAAAACGATGAATTCCTATTTGAGGAGTTAACTCAGAAGCTTGAAGAATGCAGGTATGTGAAACGTGATTTTGTAGACGAAGTCGGCGATTATTCGGTAAGGGGAGGGATTATCGATTTATTTCCTGAACATTATGATTCTCCTATAAGACTTGAGTTCTTAGGGGAATGTGTAGAATCTATAAGAGAGTTCGACATAAGGAGTCAGCGTTCGTTAAAAGAGCTGAACGAAGTAACGATAGGAATAAACCTCAGTTTCAGGGAAGAGAATGACGAAGATGAAAACGGCGAGTATTCGTTAGCAGATTATATATCTGAAGATACAGTGATTATAGTTGATGAGAGGGATACAATAACGGATGAGGATTTTTGGTATAAAACCAGGAATAATAAAAAGATATTTATATCTGCATTCAGAAATGATACTTCAATTGATTTTGGCAGCAGGGTGCAGCCGGATTTTAATTCTAATATAAAGTCAGTTTTTAATAATCTGCTGGAAAATATACTGAAAGGATATAAGGTATTTCTTTTAAGTTCTGACGTGCATCAGTCGGACCGTCTCAAGAGTCTAATATTTGATGCTGAAGAAGATTTCTTAATTGAAGAGAGGATGCAGGAAAAAATATCGGATAAAATTATATTCTCCTATGAATCACTTCAGGAAGGATTTATTTTCCCGTCTGTAAAGCTGATTGTATACACCGAGCATCAGATATTCGGGAGGTATTTCAGACAAACTAAGAAACGGAAAAGAAGATTCCGCGGCATGACGTTTGATGAAGTCAAAGAATTGAAACTTGGAGATTATGTTGTTCACAGGGATTTCGGGGTAGGTGTGTATTCAGGGCTTAGGAAAATAAAAGTGGGAGATAATCAACAGGAAGTTGCAAAGCTATCTTACGCAGGAGGAGATGTTATATTTTTAAATCTGAACTATGTTAATCTAATAAATAAATATTCTGCCGGGGAGGGTGTCTCTCCAAAGCTTACGCGACTTGGTGGAGGCGAGTGGTTAAAAGTTAAAGAGAACGCTAAGAAGAAGGTAAAAGATATTGCAAGAGATTTAATTCTTCTGTATGCACAAAGGAAGTCAGCAACCGGTCATTCTTTTTCTCCTGATTCACACTGGCAGCGGGAACTGGAAGCGAGTTTCATGTACGAAGATACACCTGACCAGTATTCAGCAACGGAAGACGTGAAGAACGATATGATGAATGCAAATCCAATGGACAGGCTTGTTTGCGGAGATGTCGGGTTTGGAAAAACAGAGGTGGCAATCCGTGCTGCATTTAAGTCCGTGCTTGACAATAAACAAGTAGCTATACTTGTTCCTACGACAATACTTGCTGTTCAGCATTATAATACATTCAGGGACAGGCTGAATGCTTTTGCTGTTGATGTACAGGTCATTTCAAGGATGCAAAAACGAAAAGAGCAGAAAGAAATACTTGAAAATCTATCAGAAGGAAAAGTAAACATTATAATCGGAACGCACAGAATACTTTCGAAGGATATTAAATTTAAGGATTTAGGTCTTCTGATTATTGATGAAGAACAAAGATTCGGAGTTAAAGCAAAGGAAAAGCTAAGAGCATTGCAACCAAATATTGATACTTTAACGCTGACCGCTACACCGATACCAAGAACTTTAAATTTCTCATTGCTTGGTGCGAGGGATTTATCCGTGATAAATACACCGCCAAAGAACAGGAAACCGATTATAACTGAGATAATTAGTTTTAAGTGGTCAGTTATTGCTGATATTATAAAGAAGGAAATTGAAAGGGGCGGGCAGGTATATTTTGTGAATGATAAAATAGCAGAGTTGTATGACTTTGCAGACAAACTAAAGGAATATATTCCGTACGCAAAAGGAGGAATTGCTCACGGACAGATGGATGGCGAAGAGCTTGAGGATGTGGTTGTTGATTTTATAGAGAAAAAGCTTAATGTACTTTTCTGTACAAAGATAATAGAATCAGGTCTTGATATTCCTAACGTTAACACTATTATTATTAATAATGCTAATATGTACGGGCTTTCGGAGCTGTATCAGCTAAGGGGCAGGGTGGGCAGGAGTGATACACAAGCATACGCATATTTTATTTCACCACCTGCAGGGAAGCTAACGAAGACAGCAATAAGAAGACTTCAGGCAATTGAAGAATATACAGAGCTTGGGTCGGGATTCAATCTTGCAATGAGGGATATGGAAATAAGGGGTGTAGGGAATTTGCTGGGAAAAGACCAGAGCGGGTTTGTTCATCAAATGGGGTTTGAGATGTTTATTGACATAATTGATGAGGCGGTATCTGAGCTAAAGGAAAATGAATTTAAGGAAATATTTAAAGAGGAGGAATCACTTAAAAAGATAAGTGACAAGATAAAGAGACGGGAGGAGTATGTGCCAGCCGTGATAGAGAATGATTTTAATGCTTTGATACCTGAAGATTATGTGGAGAATGACACGGAAAGACTGAATATATACAAAAGGTTGTATGAAGTGAAGAGTAAATCCGAGCTGAAAGTAATTGAGGATGAGTTAAAGGACAGGTTCGGAGGATATTCCAATGAGGTCGGCAATCTGCTGAGAGTGATTGAGATAAAAATCAGAGCAACGGAGATAGGACTTGAGAAAATAAACATAAGCGGGGATGAGATGCTGCTTTATTTCCCGGAGGAAAAGGGACACAGAATATTTACGAGTGAATTTTTTGACAATTTGATAAAGAAGCTTTCGGCTGCAAAATCGAATAAGTTCAATTTTGTGAATAATAAGAAAAGGCTTATAGTGCAGGTAAATCTGAATTCAAGAGAGGAAGAGGAAAGGATTGAAGAGATAAAGAAATTAATAGATGAATTGCTGCTTGGAAGTGCAGACAAAGAATAAATATTCTGATATATTATTCTGTTTCAAAAGTCGTTTAAATTTAGCAATTTGATAAAATATAATTTTAATAAATGAAAAATCTACTTATTCTTTTACTGATGTTGGGGCTTACATCAGCAGCGTTTTCCCAGTACACAAACATAACAATTAGCACCACAAACTCGCCTAATGAACCTTCAATCTGTATTAATCCTAAGAACTTAAATCAGGTTGTTGCTGGTGCAAACATAAGTTCGGCTTATTATTCAACAAACAGCGGATATAACTGGACGAGATTCAGCCTTACAAACTCACAATACGGGGTTTGGGGAGACCCCTGCATAATAGTTGATACATTAGGACATTTTTATTATTTCCATTTATCAAATTCAAACTCACCGGGATACTGGATTGACAGAATAGTTTGTCAAAAGTCAACGAATGGAGGAATGAACTATAGTAATCCGGGTTCTTATACATATTTCCAGTCTCCGAAAGAGCAGGATAAGGAATGGGCGATTGTTGACCCGAGGAATAATCATATTTACGTAACATGGACGCAGTTTGATAATTATGGAACGGGTAATCAACTGGACAGTTCTAATATTTTATTTTCAAAGTCGACGGATGGCGGGTTGACATGGGTTAATTTTGGCAGCGGAACGGCAAAGAGGATTAATCAGCTTGGCGGAGACTGTGTGGATGAGGATAATACTGTTGAGGGTGCTGTGCCAGCTGTTGGACCGAACGGAGAAGTGTATGTTGCCTGGGCGGGTCCTAAAATCAGGAATTCACAATTCGGGATATTCTTTGATAAGTCAACAGACGGCGGTACTACATGGCTTGATAATGATGTATATGTATCAAATCAGAGAGGCGGATGGGACTATATGATTAGCGGGATACAGAGAGCAAACGGATTGCCGATAACCTGCTGTGATTTATCGAACGGACCTTACAGGGGGAATGTATATATAAACTGGACGGACAGTGCAGGACCGAATAATCATGACGTTATGTTTGTAAGCTCGACGAACGGAGGAACAAACTGGAGTGCACCGCTTAAGGTCAATACAGACAATACAAACAAAGAACAGTTCTTCTCTTGGATGACGGTTGATCAGAAAACGGGATACATTTATATCTGCTTTTATGACAGAAGGGAAGATGTATCGAATGCAGGTGCAACGCATTTTTATTTAGCTAAATCAACGAACGGAGGAGCGTCATTCACGGATGAAAGAATAAGCGAATCTGCTTTTATACCGACATCATCAGTATTCTTCGGTGACTATTCAAATATAACAGCATACGACGGAATTGTACGACCAATATGGAATAGATTACAAGGAACTTCATTAAGCATATTGACAGCGATAATAGGGAATGTTACGGGTGCAGAAGAGCCAGTAGTAAACATTCCGAATGAATATAATCTTGAACAGAATTTTCCGAATCCGTTTAATCCGACAACAACGATTTCATATTCGATACCAAAAAATAGTTTCGTGACCTTAAAAGTGTATAATACTCTGGGTGTCGAAGTTGCTGAACTTGTGAATGAGTTTAAATCAGCGGGTATATACTCTTATGACTTTGACGGTCGAGACTTATCGAGCGGAGTGTATTTCTATAAACTGAATGCCGGGGATTTTGCTATGACAAAGAAGATGATGTTGAACAAGTAAAGCTCAGGAATATACGTTTTTAAGGGGGGATGTGCAGAAATGTGCATCCCCCCTTTTAATTATATGATATTTTAGATACTTAGAACTTTCTAGGGAAAGAGAGGTACAATTTTAGCCTAATTTCGGCATTTTTATATATCGCAGGCATATCGCAGGCATATCGCAGGCATATCGCAGGCATACATAAAAAAGAGACTATAGGTTGATTTTGGGGCAGATTTCTTGGGAAATTTAGGTACAAAAGTTATTCAAACATACTATAAAATAATGAAATAACTGAAGAATTATGTCAATTATCCATTAAAAATAAGGCGTTTATTGCATTATTCGAGAGCGAATGCATTTATTTTGGAAGAAATTAGAACCCGCTGATGAAATAGCGGGTTCTTTGATTAGCTGATTATAATGATTAAATACTCGAATTATTTTATAAGCACCATACGCTTTACGCTGACAAAGTAGCTGCTTTTGATTTTGTAGAAATATACACCGCTGCTTAGATGCGAGCCGTTGAAATCAACAGTGTAATATCCTGCTTGTTTTACTTCATTCACGAGTGTTTGAATTTCTCTGCTTGTGATGTCATAAATTTTCAGGGTTACAAATCCCTGATTTGGTAATGCATAGTTTATCTTTGTAACAGGGTTAAATGGGTTCGGATAGTTTTGGTGCAATTCAAACGATTTAGGAGTATTGTTTGATATCTGATTTACAAATGTTAAACCTCCATTCGTTGTGTATAACACCATACCATTACTTCCCGTTGCCCAGCCAATGCTGTCGTTATAAAAGTATATGTCATCTACATATCCGGGATTATTATCATTATCCATTCTTGTCCAACTGTAACCACTATTAGTAGTTTTGAACATTCTTCCCCCTGGTGTTCCTCCACCACCGCACCAACCAGTATTGGAATTAGAAAATCTAACACTATAAATTTCATACGAACCAGGTACCGTAGCTATACTATCCCAGTTTATGCCAAAATCTGTTGAGCGGTAAACAGGAGTAGAAAATCGACCAACAATCCAACAGTACTGATTACTAAATACAGCTATTTTGTGAAAAGTATATCCAATAAAATGCAATTCAATGTTTGGTGTGTACCAGGTTATGCCGCCATCTGTCGTCCTTTTCAGATATCCCATATCACCGCACATTAATCCTGTTAAAGAATCTATAAAATATATATCAAGCGAACCCCAAACCTCATTCAATTTGAACAATGAATCACCACCATTTGTTGTTTTCCATATTTTTCCACCAGTACCAGTTATCCAGCCAGTATTATTATTAATAAAGCTTGACGCATTATAACTTTCGCCTGTACCATATGGACCGTTTTGAATTGCGATCCAATTCGTTCCGCCGTTTGTAGTCTTTAGGATTGTTTTAAACATTCCAACGCAATAAACAGTGTTTGAATCAACAACGCTTAAGCAATCTAATCTCTTATTTGTTGCTGGATGTGATTGGTGCACCCAGTTCACACCAGCATTAGTAGTTTTTGCTATTACTCCTGTTCCGCAAATCCAACCTGTATTTTTGTTAATAAATTTAACAGAATGAAAATCAGTGGTGCTGCCGGTGTTCTGCAAAACCCACTGTGCAGTTGAAATATTTATTATAAAATGCAAAAATAAAAGTGTAAAAATTAATTTCTTCATTTTAATATTCCATATAAAATATACTTTTTGTTATTATTTAAGATAAACTTTATTATAACTTATTTTGCAATTATCATCTTTTTAGTTATTTGTTTCGAATTATTTATCAAGAGTCTGTAAAAATATATTCCGCTGGGTAAATCACCTGATTTAAAAATCACCTTATAATTTCCCGGATTCTGTGTTTTGTTTACGAGTGTGTTAATTCTTTTCCCTGCAATATTGAATATACTTAGTTCAATAAAGGCGTTACGAGATAACGAATAATCTATTATTGTTCCCGCATTAAACGGATTTGGAAAATTCTGTTCCAGAACATATTCTTCGGGAATATTTTTATTATTATCGGATAATGTAGTTACTCCTCCGGTATTGGTGTGCAATATTCTGCCGCCTCCTCCGCAAGTCCAACCTGTATAATCATCTATAAATACTATCGCTCTTTGGTATGCTGTTGCGAGATTTTGATTTATCCAGTTATATCCGCCGTTTGTGCTTTTAAAAAGTCTGCCGTAACTACCTCCTGCCCAGCCTGTGTTCATACTTGAAAAGAAACTGCAATATACGATATCAGATCCAATGACACGACCGATTGAATCCCAGGTTGCCCCAAAATCGGTTGAATGAAAAACAAGATCATCAGTTCCAACTACCCAAACATATTTATTATTAATTATATTTAATTTATGCAAATCACCTAACACCCCTCCATTAGGTAATTGAATAAATAACCAGTTTAATCCTCCATTTGAAGTTGTAAATAGACCTGATCCATATGCACAAACAATACCGTGTAAAGAATCTTTAAAGTAAATGTCCTGAAAATAACCCCAAAATACATAAGTAGAATCAAAAGAAATTCCACCATTTGTTGTTTTATAAATATAATAATTAGATCCTCCAATCCATCCAGTATTATCATCAAGAAAATATACCGACTCATAACATTGTCCTTCTCCCCAGGGTCCGTTTTTAAGTGCTATCCAATTTTCACCCCCGTTTGTAGTTTTCAAAATTGTCTCCCAATAGCCAACACAGTATGCTACATTACTATCTACCACATAAATATCATCAAGTGTTTTGTTAGTTGCGGGATGCGTTTGAGTAAACCAATTCGTACCACCATTTGTGGTCTTTAAAATTATTCCGCTGCCGCATATCCAACCCGTTTTCGAATTTATAAACTGCATATCTTCTAATATAGCAGTAGTCCCGGATAATTGTATATTCCATTGGCTTCTACAATTATCAATTATTGAAACATGATAAATAATAAATGTCAACAATAAAGCACGAATTATATTTTTCATAATGATATAATATATTAGTATTATTTTTTGAGCATCAACTTTTTCGTTTTAGTAATTTCACCGTTTATTTCCATTTTATAAAAATATATTCCTGAACTTAAATCATTCGGCGAATAGTTAACCTCATATTTTCCCGGCTGATATATTCCGTCTAATATTATGTCTTTTAGCTTACCAAGTATATCATACAAAACTATTCTTACTTCGCTAAACCTCGGAATTTCGAATCTTATTTTTGTTTGGTTGTTAAACGGATTCGGATAGTTTTGTGAAAGAGAATACTTTTCCGGTGTTTCAGTATTTGTGTTTTGAATCCCAACAAGCCATTCTCCTCCATTGGTTGTGTGAGTTATAAAACCCGCTCCTCCAACTCCCCAAACTATAGAATCATTTAAACAGTATATAGAGAGCCATTCCATAAGATTAGTGCCTGTATCTACCCATTGTCTGTACCAATTGATACCTCCATTAGTAGTTTTATACAAATACCCCCTTGTTCCACCTGCATACCCAATGTTGACACTCGAGAAAGCGCAGCAGTTCAAAACAGCTGGAGGAAATGAATGAATAGAGTCTAAGCATTGCCATGTTGAACAAAAATCTGTACTTCTATAAAATGGGCTAGAGCCTCCAACTATCGAAACATATTGGTTATTAACAACGCTTAATTTTTCAAACTGATAACCACCATTCGTAGGAACATTGGTATTAAACCAGTTCATTCCGCTGTTTGTTGTTTTATAAACTAATCCTTCGGTACAGTATAATCCTTCATTGAAATTTCTGAAATAAATATCAATCGTAGAAGATGGTGTAATTACTGTATCAAAAGAAAGACAACCATTGGTTGTTCGAAGTACAAGGTGACCTCCTCTGCAAAACCATCCTGTATCTCTATTAAGAAAATGAACTCCGTTATAACTTCCTGTTAACAATGGTCCGTTGCTGATTTCTATCCAGTTTACTCCCCCGTTTGTTGTTTTTAAAATAATATTATATCCACCTGAAACATAACAGTATAAAGAATCCACTGGGAAAATTGATATTAAATTCCCACCTCCAATATACGAAGGATTAGGAATGTTCATCCAGTTTATTCCTCCGTTTGTAGTTTTTAGAATTTTTCCACCTCTTCCACAAGCCCAACCTGTATAACGATTAATAAATTCTACATCATATAGGTTAGCAGTTATTCCTGAGGTCTGAACAACCCACTGAGCATTAACGCTGAATGCTGTGAGAATTAATAATATTACAAATAGTTTTTTCATGATTATAAATTAAAAGTTTTGGATTTCAATACAATTAGGTTCGAATAAAAAAGAGAATGAAGAAAAATAATAGAATATATAAAGATGAAGTGAAATCCCCCAAGGTTTTGAAAACAAATTTGAAAACATGATTTTTTCATGGTAAACTTTGTTTATCCCCTCCTCTTATATTTTTTTTCGGGGGGGGGGTATTTTATTATATGTTTCAAAATACTTATTCTTGTTTTATTTGTCAATGTATCCTTTACTTTAATTATCTTAAATGCCATGCGACATTGACTAAAGCTATTAAATGATGAATGAAAATGAATAATGAAAATCGAGAAAAATGGTTCTGTCCAATATTGTTTGTTTCAAATTAGATAAGAAAGAGGCGTTTTATAAATAAAGAGCATCAAAAGAAATGGATTCAAACAAACGGGTTGGAAGAGAGAAATATGAAGCTTTATTTTTTAAGAGGCAATAATCAGTAATTAATTTAGGTTAATACTCTACGTTCATGCGGATGTAGCCGAAGCTGAAGTCTTTTTTATATCCTTCGGTTAAATAGTTTTGGATAGTGTAGCCGTAATAGAAATCGAAGATATAGTTGCGGATTGGAATCCATCTGAAGTTTAAGCCGATGGCATCAGTATTAACGCGATTGCCGGCGAGGAAAGGTGCTTCTTCGGGGTCGATGCCTGTTCGGTGTCCCTTAGCAATGTCACCTCCGACGTTAGTAACAAGCATACCGTTAGAGTCGTAGATATTATTTCCTTTTCTGACGTGGCTGTATTCAAGATTAATTCTTCCCCAGTCGGAGATGTTGTAAGTGATGCGAGAGAAAAGCTCGTCGGCATTGGGACCTATGCGATGTCCGAGATTTACGCCGTAAGCAGTATAGTTATCACGGATATCGTAGTGAGTATAGGTATAAGGTCTTATTTTTGTGTACTCGATAGTGAAAGAAAGATTTTTAATTAAAGGTTCATAAATCATAGTACCTATTTGATAAACATATTTCTGTGAGCGGGTTGAGCCGCCAGAAAGAATAGCAAACTGTTCGTCATCGTCAACGAAGAAGGTACCCTGAAACTCAACATTCTTGAGAAATTTTGTTTTGAAGTCGAAAATGAAATTTTTGTTATCCCTGTCCTGAAGCGATTTTTCGGCAAAGTGCCAGAGGAGGATTGGGTTTAAATACGCAAATTCAATTCTGCCATTATACACGACGACATCGGAAATAGCAAGGTCAACTATGTCAGGAATTGCAACTTTGATTCTATGAGCCGAGAAATATTTTGTGTATCTATCGTCTCTGTTTTGCTGCATGTATCCTACAGTTGAGGCAAAGATTGAGGAAAATCTGACAATTCCATAGTTGAAATTCAGTTTAAGAAAGTCCATGTTGGGATTATCACCTGAAAGGATAGGCTTGCTGCCGTAACCGTAACCGTAAGTAAGTTTTTCACGACCAAACTGAGCGGAAAGTCCCATGCCTTCAGTCGGTTCGATGTAAAACTTCAGGTAAGCATTAGTGAAGTCGTAATTTTTAAGAGATTCGGAATTTTCATTGAATTTAAAATCAGTATTTAGTTTGGGTTCGATTACAGATGCAAGTTCTTTATTACCGAAGATAGCACCTTTTGAAAAATCGAAATAGTAACCGAGATGATTAAAGATAGTTCCGCGAGCTCTAAATCCGCCGTCCATTAAAACAGAGTTTTTTGAATTGTCGGGTTTGAACTCAGTGCCAGCGTAGACATTTCCGATAGCTTCTATAAATGCGTTGCTTCCGGGTTTACCGGCTGTAAATACGTATTTTTGCTTGTTTGAAAAGAAGTCTTCGAGATTCTTCAAGAATTTTTTTCCGCTGCCAAACATCTGCCAGGTATTATCTTTATTAGCTTCTTCGGGTATAAATTCAACTTTATACTTATTGAGAATTTTTATTTCAGTATTGCTTAATTCGGGTTTTTTAGAGTCGATGGTTTTTAAGAAGTTTGCGATTTCGAACCTTGAGAGGTTCGGGTTATCTTCGTCATAATTAATAATCTTTTTAACGGTCATTTCTTTGAGGAAATCGTAAACGGGGTATTCGATAGAGACGTTTTCTATCTGCGGATAGCAGATTGAAGTTAGAACAAACAGAAATATAAAAACGAGAAATAATTTCATAAGAGATTTCAATAATAGACAAATTAAATAAATATAGATAATTATGAAAGTTAATTAAAAGAGGAATGGGGGAAAATTAAACAGGGTTTAGAGAAGAGCAGCACACTGAAACAGCCGAAAGAGATGATAAGAGCTGATTTAAAGTAGAGAAATATAATTGAACACAGATTTGCGCGGATTAGACGGATTTACACGGATAGAGATTTATTAAATTGAGATGAAACAAAAGCTAACTATTCGTTTATAAATTTATTATCTTTGCTGAATAAACATTCTATATAGATGGATAATGATACTAATTGACTTAATTTATAACTTATCAGTATTAGTTGCACTAAGTGTCCTTTCGGGCTTTATAGATTCAAGATACAACAGAAAAAAGATAACCGGGAAAGTACTGCAGGGGCTGCTTTTCGGGGGAGTCGTTATAATCGGAATGTTGAATCCATTTGTGCTTACAGAAGGAATAATATTTGACGGCAGAACTATTGTGATAAGTTTATGTACATTATTCTTCGGTCCGATATCTGGAGTGATTTCATCTTTGATAGGAATAGTGTACAGGATATACATTGGCGGCGGCGGATTAATAATGGGAACGCTTACGATAGTTGAGGCATTTGTATTTGGTTACATTTTTTATTACTTAAGGAAGAAAGAGAAGATAAGTCTTAAAAAACGGAATTTATATTTACTGGGTTTTACGGTTCACTTTATGATGCTAATCTTAATGTTTACGTTACCAAGCAAGCATATATTAGAAAGTTTTAGTGTTCTTACGTTGACGGTTATCGGGATTTATCCGGTTATAACTTTAATTATAGGAAAAGTTTTATCAGACCAGGAAGAGAATATAATGTTTGTTGAGGCGATAAAAGAGAGTGAAGAGAAATACAGGAGCATAACTGAAAACTCATACAATCTAATAGCATTACTTGACTTAAACTGGAAATACATTTATTACAACAATACTCATAAAGACATACTTGGATATGATGAGGAAGAGCTGTACGGGAAGAAGGTTTCGGATTTCTTCCATCCTGAAAATTCAATAGACTTAAATGGTTTTTTTGACAAATGCAAAAGTAGTAAAGATAAATCAGAAACGTTACCTATAAAGATAAGATGCAAAGACGGAGAGTATAAGCTTCTTAATCACAGGATTAAAGCACTGGAGAACGAATATAACGAGATAGATAAGATTTTATTAATCGGGCAGGATATAACTAAGCAGAAAAAGGCGGAAGAGGAACTTGTAGTTGCAAAAGAAAAAGCAGAAGAAAGCGACAGATTAAAGACCGCATTTCTTCAGAATATGTCACATGAGATAAGGACTCCGTTAAATGGAATATTAGGATTTGCAGAGCTTTTACACACGGAGGAAACGAGTAAAGAAGAAATAATTAAATATTCTGGTATTATTCAGAGCAGCGGGAATCGTTTACTGGAGCTGATTAACGATATCATAGAAATATCAAAAATAGAGACCGGTAACTTAAGTGTATATTTGAAAAGTATATCTATGCATAAGATGATGGAAAACGTATTTAACCAGTTTCTTTTGAAGTCGGAAGAAAGGGGTATTGATTTAAAACTTTTACAAAGCGAGGATATACTATTTGAATCTGATGAGAAAATGCTCAGCCAGATACTGACAAATTTAATTAGCAATGCTTTGAAGTTCACAAAGCGCGGCAGTATTGAAATTAACTATACTATACAGGGAAATGAAATACTATTTTCAGTGAAAGACACGGGTGAAGGAATACTGGAAGAGCATCAGGATAAAATATTCAGCAGGTTTTATCAGGTGAATATGTCAATGTCGAGAGGATTTGAAGGTGCAGGTTTAGGGCTTTCGATATGCAAAGGACTTGTTGAGACGCTTAAAGGGAAGATTTGGCTGACTTCAGAATTAGGAAAAGGAACAACATTTTATTTTTCAATACCTTACGTAAAAATTGAGAATTTAGATTCTGAGAGCAAACCGGCTGAAGTAACGATAATAAAGGGTAACAAAAAAGTTCTTATAGCAGAGGATGATGAAATGAGTTTTGAATATTTGAGCATAATTCTTAACAGCCATAATTTTGATGTAATAAGAGCAGAGGACGGGAAAGCAGCTGTTGATATTTGTTTTGAGAGAAATGACATAGACATTGTTTTAATGGATATTAAAATGCCCGTGATGAACGGACTAAGTGCGACGAAGCTGATAAAAGAAAGGCTGCCGAAATTACCAATAATTGCACAAACTGCTTACGCATTCAGTACTGAAAAGGAAGTAGCGTTGAATGCAGGGTGCGATGATTACGTTACGAAACCTCTGGAAAAGGATACTTTGCTGAAAGTGATATCAAAATACGTTCAATAAATAATTAACAACGAGAATGAGAACAGAACTAAAAAAGGATGAGAAAGTAATTCTTATAACAAGACCTCACTGGTTTACGATGGTTTTGAAGTTTTTATTTGGATTGATAGGAATAGCCGTGGGAATAACATTTATGTTTTTTGCTCTTGCGATAGTTGGTATTCCTGTAGCGGTTGTATCTGCAGTATATCTTTCATATAAGATGTTGGAAAGGAACAGAAATATATGGGCGGTTACGAATATGAGAGTAATAGATGAAGAGGGGGTGTTTTCGAGCGAAACAAAAGAGAGTCCACTTGATAAGATAAATAACGTTTCTTACTCACAGTCTTTCTGGGGAAAAATATTCGGATACGGAAATGTTGATATACAAACAGCGGCAGAGATAGGAGAAACGAGGTACAATAATGTTGAGAAACCCGGTAAGTTGAAAGATGCAATAACCACGATGCAGGAAGAATACAAGAAGATGCAGATGAAAAATCAGGCGAAAGAATTTGCTGATGCAATCGGGGATTCGAGTGATAATGATATAGGAACCGAGCTGGAGAAACTAAATAAGTTGAAAGAAACGGGTGTGATTTCGGATGAGGAGTTTCAAGCGGGAAAGAAGAAGCTGCTTGATTAGTAATTAATTTTAGCAGCTAAACAAAAGAAGAGATTTTTTACATTAAGAATATATGAGATGCTAACAAATAAAAGAGCAAAAATCAACTGTTACAAGTGAGTACCCGTAGAGTGCCGGATAAATTCAAATTAAAAAGATTAGAAACCATGCAATAGATATTTTCATATTATCCCCGGGGATAATATGGGGTGAACGGAGTAAAAGATAAATAAAAAAGAGAAAGGGGATACCTTTCTCTTTTTTATTTATTAAAATTATAGTATTTAGTTTGATTGTTGTATTTCGTTTTCAGTTTCTCTTTGCTTCCTTTGTGATGTCCTCTGTGATTTTGTCATACCGTTATCACCGAAGTTATACGTAAGAGTAAAGAACGCTGACCTTGAGTTTGATTTTTGCTGAATTATCTGAGTAAAATTATTTCCTGAGTTATATGCGGAAAATTTCTGCTGATTGAATAAATCATTGACTCTGAAACCAACAATAAACCTTTTATCAAAAAAGCTTTTTTGCAGAGCGATGTTCATGGACTGCATTGGTTCAATATTCCCCTGCGCTGAGAGCTGTTCGCCGTTATAGAAATAGGTAAACTGTACATCGAATAAATCGGGAATAGCAGCATTTGTTGAAAATCTTGCTGACCAAGCGTTATACGTTTTGTCAAAATTAAAAAGGTTACTATTGTCATAGATGTTAGTATTAAAATAACTAACACTTCCGTTTACTGTCCACCATTTAGCAAGTCCACCCTGAACTATAAATTCCAGTCCGTAAGTATTCGATTTTCCGACATTTTCAGGTTTAGAATTAGAGACACCGTTTGTATCCACAAAGGAAACAAAGTTTACAGGGTTATTGGAATTTCTGTAAAATCCAGACAGAGTAAGTGTAGCAAACTTGAGCGACCTTGTATAACCGAGTTCGAAAGAGTTTATGTACTCGGGTTTCAGGTAAGGATTTCCAGAACGGCTTGTATATTCATCGATGTAATCAACAAAGGGATTAAGGAAGAACAGATTAGGTCTTTTAATTCTTCTACTGTAACTAAGCTGCACCTGATTTTCAATTCCGAGTTTTTGCGAGAGATTAAGACTCGGGAATAAATCAACATAGTTATCATTGTACTTTTGAGTTTGCCTGAGAATATCAAAATCTACAATAGTGAATTCACCTCTTAAGCCAGCTTTGTAAGTAAAATCTTTATACTCGCCGGTGAATTCTGCGTAAGCAGCAGAGATTACATCTCGATAATTTGCGTCGTTATCCTTACCCGGAGCCGGGAGCCACTGATTAGAGGGTGAATCGAAATATCTGAAAGAATAAACACCGTTAATGAACCGAGCTTCTGACTTTAAACCAGATTCGAGCTTGTTTTTCTCTCCAAAAGGATGAATATAATCTGCCTGGAAATTAAGAAAATTGAACCTATAATTAGACTTTCTTATTTGATCGGTAGTTGAGTTTGACACGATACCTTTGTACTCAGTGTTGTCATATTCATTCCGGGATGAATAATTAATAAAGGTTGAGAAATCTCTTCCTTTTTCTTTAAACTTCTTGAAATAAGTTAAGGTACCATCAAGGTTCATACCTTCTCTACCATTTTCATTATAGGACACGAAATTGTTAGTTAACTCGTTATTAGCGTTGTAGAAATCTATACTGCTCGTGGAATTGAGGTCCCTATTGTAAAAGAAGATGTTCGTAACGAGCGAAAGAGTGTTTTCTTTATCAAGGTCGTAGTCAATACCAAAAGAGCCATAATGCGAAAGGCCTTTATATTTCCAGTTTAAAAGCTGGTCGGAAAATCTTGAATTGATGCTAGAGTAATTATACCTGTCAAAGTTAGTCATACCAGGCATTGAAAAATTCCAGTAACTGTAATTTCCATTAAGACTAAGTTTTCCTTTTTTATAAGAGCCGCCTGTTGAAAAATTATACTTATCTTCAGTACCACCGTTTACTTTTAAGTTTCCATTATATCCGAGAGCTTGATTCTGTTGCTTCATAACAATATTGATTATACCTGAAACACCCTCTGCTTCATATTTTGATGACGGGTTGTTAATAACTTCAACCTTATCAACGATATTAGCAGGTATATTCTGAAGGACCTGAGTACCATTGCTTAACAGTGCTGAGGGTTTGCCGTCAATTAATATTTTGACGTCCCTACTGCCTCTAAGACTTACATTGCCATCGTTATCGACTTCTACAGAGGGAACATTCTTAAGAACATCCATTACATTGCCGTTCTGGGTTGTTAAGTCTTTTTTGGCGTCGTATATTTTTTTCCCTGCTTCAAAAGTCATTAAAGGTGCTTCATCGACGACTTCAATTTCCTGCGTTGTTTCTTCGCTGATTTCAAGTTTCACAGTACCGAAATTAATGTTTCTGTTTTCGTTACCTGTAAGAACATTTTTAGCGACAGCATTAGTATAGCCGATATAACTAATTCTAACATAGTACTTGCCTTCAGGAATGTCATTTATTAAGAAAGAACCATTAACGTCAGTTAGTGTGCCTGTTACCAAGGAAGAATCAGCAGAGTTAAAAAGCTGCACAGCGGCGGATTCCAACGGTTTGTTTGAAACTTTGTCAACAACGGTACCTTTAATGGAAGATGTAATTGATTGAGAGAAAGCTATGTTACTCATGAAAGCAAAAGCAATTAAAATTGCAACAATAAAAATATTCTTCATTTTAGATTCTAATAATAATTAAATATAGTACGATTGGAATTTCATAATAGTTACAGATAATCGGATGATAAAGAAATTTATCAGAGATTTGAATAGGGAGGGTTAATAATATATTATGGAGTAAACGGAAAGAGAAGCCGCTTGTGTGCTTCGACTTCTCTTTTTTCAGAAATTCAAAGCGTTTATTCCTGAGTTGCAAATACTTCCATCTCAGGAGGATTATTTAAATGTTTTTTTACGGCACAAAGGTTTGCAACGTTAATGACAGCATCCTTGTACTTTTCAGGGAATTCAGCAGGTAGTTTAATCTCAAGGTCGATTCTGCTGAAGAGCCGAGATTCTTTGTCATACTGCATGTGCTGTATTATCCTAATATTATCAGAGGGAATGCCTCTCTGGTCGCAGAATCCTTTGACATAAATGCCTGCACAAGTTCCAATAGATGCCAAGAAAAGATCGAAGGGAGCCGGAGCTGAGCCGTTCCCACCTGCCTGCAAGGGCTGGTCAGTTCTGATGATTGTCCCGTTCAGGTTTGCACTGACTTTTTTATTGCCCTCAAAAAATATTTCCATTTCCATATTATTAAAGTATTTAAATTTAAGTAATATACAAAAATAAAGAATATATATGCTAATAGCAACTAATATCGTTAGTAAGTTGTTATATGTTGTAAATATCATAAATTAAAATACGATAAAAAACATGAAAAATTTAGTATTAGTAATAGCTTTTTTATTAACCTCACTAACCGCGAGCGGGCAGTCAGAAGAAATGTTTATAGAATCTGAAAGCCGATTAGGGTTTGACGAAACAATAAAAGTACTCGATGAATCAATTGCAATCAGTGGATGGAAAGTGTTGATTATACACGACCTTCAGGCATCGATGAAAAAAACCGGGAAGGAAGTATTACCAGTGAAAGTCTTTGAAGTATGCAATCCCAAACATTCTTACAGATTACTGTCACTTGACGACAAACGCATATATTCATCGCTTATGCCCTGCAGGTTCTCGGTATACGAAAAAGCCGACGGAAAAGTTTATGTATCAAGAATGAATTCAATTATCCTCTCAAAACAGATAGGCGGACTTGTTGAAGAAGTGATGACTGATGCGACAAATGAGACTGAAGAATTTTTGAAAACAGTATTAAAGTAAAATATTACATATAGGCACAAAGGGGAAGAGTTTAAGAAAAGAGCAGAGAGTGCGGGATTCGAACCCGCGAAACACTTTCGCATTTACACACTTTCCAGGCGTGCCTCTTCAACCACTCGAGCAACTCTCTGTAATTAGATAAGCAAGTTACCAAAAATTGGATTATTTTGAAACGGATTAATTTACCTCTAAAGTAAAGCTCTAATTACTTAAAACAAATATTATTCCGGTGTATTTGTGTAATTTATTCAAATAAAACTTGACTTAACTCAGCATTTGAGAAGAGCAACATTTAATGAAACTAATATTGTTTATTCACGTTTTATTAATATATTGAATTAATATTAAATTATGAATAAAGCAATAAATTTTGGAGAAGAGGTTCCAGGTTATAAAATACCTGTATTGAATGAAAGGGAAATCAGAGCAGCGGCAGGAATACTTTTTCTGTTTACATTCGTTTCATTTATGATAATTATTTTCAAGGGAGATTTTACGATGTTCAAGTTTGTAATAACCGGTTTTCTGATTGATTTTATGATTAGAGTGTTTGTAAATCCAAAGTTTTCACCTACATTAATTTTAGGAAGACTTATAGTCAGGAATCAGACACCTGAGTACGTTGGGGCAGCACAGAAAAAGTTTTCCTGGTACATCGGTGTTGGTCTTGCGGCTGTAATGTTTTTGCACATGGTCGTGATAAATGCTTTCAGTCCGATAACGGGAATTGTATGTTTGATTTGTCTTGTTTTTCTTTTCTTTGAATCTGCTTTTGGGATATGTCTGGGATGCAAGTTTTACAATTTATTCTATAAGGAAAAAGCCCAACACTGTCCGGGAGAAGTCTGCGATATGAAAGCAAGACAGGATATTCAAAAGACATCGGGAGTACAGTTTGCGGTTTTGGTTGGGTTTGCAGTATTAATTTTTATAACATCCTTTGTGATGAAGGATGAATTCAGCAAAAGACCAGATGACATATTTGGGATTGAAGTTAAAGCACAAAATAATTAGCGGTTAAAGTTACTTTCAAATTATTCGGGTTTTTATTAATTTACACGTTTACCCGAATAAAAAAGAACATTTTTTCGTTTTGCAAATCTCTGAAAATAAGGTCTTTAAGTATTATAATTATATTTGTATTTTAAATTTAATATAATTACAAAATCATAGTTATGGAAAACAATCAAACTAATACAGAACATAAAGATCCAAAGCTCTGGAGTATTGCTCGTAAAAGAGCAGGTTTTAAGCGCCACTTAAAAGTATATTTACTCGTGAATGCATTGTTATGGGCTATCTGGCTTTTTAATATTTTTACTAAATATCTCGGGCAAATTAGTTTCCATATGGGGGGTAATTTTCCTTGGCCTGCTTATGTAACATTCTTCTGGGGTATTGGACTGTTGTTTAATTTCTATGAAACATATTATTTAGATAAAGGTGATATGGTTGATAAAGAATATCAGAAACTGAAAAATAAGAATAAGTAATTATTTTAAATCAATAAAGGATTTAATAATAACATCTCCACCTAATGAATTTATAAATAATTAAAATTCAGTTAAGATTCTGATTTTTGCGTATCTGTATTTGTCTTTTTAAACTTAGTTTTTAGCCATCCGATTATTGCCGGAAGTATTGAAAGAAACACGACAATGACAATGACCTTTTCAATATGATGTTCCACTCCCGGTATATTACCGAGATAGTATCCGAGTAATGTCATGCTTAGTATCCAGAAAAAACCGCCAAAGACATTGAACTGAGCAAATTTAATATAATGCATATCAGCAATACCTGCCACAGTCGGTGCAAAAGTTCTAATAATTGGCATGAACCTTGCGATTATAATTGTCTTACCACCGTGTTTTTCATAAAAGTTATGAGTTTTTATTAAGTGTTCCTGTTTGAAGAACCTTGATGATTTTCTGCTGTATAGTTTTGTACCCAGTTTTTTACCAATAAAATATCCGACAGCATCTCCGATTATCGCTGCCGGAATCAGAAGAAAATTTAAATAGTATATATTCAGATAGGTTTCATTCGTTGGACTGCCCGGGACTACCGTTGCAGCGAGTAAGCCAGCGGTAACAAGCAGAGAATCTCCGGGAAGGAAAAAACCTACTAATAGTCCCGTCTCAGCGAATATTATTATAAATAATCCAATGTATCCCACATCTCTGATAAGAATCTTCAGAAAATCAGGGTTTGAAACGTAAGTCCACAATTCATTAATAAATTCCAAGTTGTATATTATTTAGTTATCAAAATTAACTCTTAATTTAGCGTATTTAAGAATTATCTTTTTAAGACCGCAATCCTCAAAAAGAATATCAGCTTTCTTATCTTTTCCTATTCCGTTAATGCCGATTACAACACCACTTCCAAACGTTTCATGATAAACACCTTTACCTTTAACAATGTCGGAAAACTCTCCCACATTATCCTCAAATTCTTCACTAGGGGTTTTAAACTTAATACCCGGATTAGCATTTGACCTTTTAGAATGAAACGCAACTTTACTTTTAACCGTTTTGAAATTTTCATATTCGACGAGTTCCATTTTGCTGTACTCATCTTCAATTTCTTTAAGAAATCTTGATTTAATCTGATACATCTTATTACCGAACCTGTACCGCATATCAGCAAACGATATGTAAAGTTTTGCCATTGCACGAGTTACTGCAACGTAGAAAAGTCGTCTTTCTTCTTCCAGCTCTTCAAGAGAGTTTAACGAACCTGTTACCGGAAAAATTCCCTCTTCAACACCTACAATAAACACAACGGGAAACTCGAGTCCTTTAGACGCATGAATAGTCATTAAAGTAACAGCATTTTTTTTATCGTCGATTTCATCAATATCGCTGACGAGAGAAACCTGCGAAAGAAAATCATCAAGTGAGGGTAAATCATTTGATTCGACATAATCTGCAACAGCAGAAACAAACTCATCAATATTGTTAATTCTTTCTTCTGCTTCATTTGTATTTTCAAGACGCAGTGCTTTCAATATACCCATTTCATCAATCACTCCTCTAACGAGTTCATGCAGTTCGATATCATCTTTAAGATATTTGTATTTATTTATGAAGTTTAAAACTTCAAGGATTTTATTTCTTGCCTTACCAGTAAGTGTTCCAAGATTATCGGTTGAAGTAATTACCTGATATAGATTCTTTTTACCTTCAGATGCGATAACCCTAAGTTTATCCATTGTTGTTTTGCCGAATCCTTCTTTTAGCAGAAGTACACGTGAAATAGATTCTTCATCAGCGGGATTTACAATAATTCTAAGATGTGCAAGAATGTCTTTAATTTCTTTACGTTCATAAAATCTTATACCTCCAACTATTATGTAAGGTATTGCATTAAGACGGAAATATTCTTCGAATGTCCTCGACTGAGCGTTAGTCCTGTAAAGAATTGCAACATCATTAAACTTCAATTTTCTATGCTGAATTTCTTTTGAAATATACCTTGAAATTTTTAGTGCTTCTTCTTTGTCGGTAATTGACTCTATAATAGTAATATGATCGCCGATGTTATTATCTGTCCATAGTTTCTTATCAATTTGTTTTAGATTCTTTTTAATGATTAATCCGGCGAAATCGAGAATTTTCTTAGTAGAACGGTAGTTTTGCTCAAGTCTGAAAATTTTATGATTCGGAAAATCTGTCCTGAAATCGAATATATTCTGAATTTCTGCGCCCCTCCATTTATAGATTGATTGGGCATCATCACCGACAACAGTTATATTTTTATGAACCACCGATAACGCTTTGATGATTTCGTATTGTGCTCTGTTTGTATCCTGATATTCATCGACGAGAATAAACTTAAACCTGTTTTGGTATTTTCTGAGGACTTCCTCGTACCTATTCAGAAGTAACACAGGATAAACAAGAAGATCGTCGAAATCCATTGAGTTGTTTCTCCGCATTCTATCGAAGTATTCAGAATAAACATCGCTAACTATGTTTTCAAATTGAGTGTTGGCTAATTTATTGAATTCAGGAGGTAAAATTACTTTGTTCTTTATTTTACTTATGTACGAGTGAATGCTTTTAGGATTAAACTTATCTGGTGAAATGTTTTGTTCAAGCATTATGTTTTTTATAACACCGACAGAATCATTAGTATCGTAAATTGTAAAGTTACGTGTAAATCCGAGTAGTTCAGCTTCAATACGGAGAATTCTTGCAAACATAGAATGGAAAGTCCCCATCCAGATATGTTCAGAGCGGTTTCCAGCAAAATTGATTACCCGCTCTTTCATTTCTTTTGCAGCCTTGTTTGTAAAAGTAAGGGCAAGTATTTCATGAGGATTAATTCCGCTTTCTATAAGATGCGCTATCTTGCTCGTGAGTACCCTTGTTTTTCCGCTCCCTGCACCGGCAATAATCAAAGAAGGACCCTCAATGCAAACGACAGCTTTTTTCTGAGCAGGGTTTAAACTTGAAATATCAAAAGACATCTATGTATAAAATCTTATCCGTGTATTTTTTAAATAGTAGAAAAGTAAAATACTCAATTTACGGATGATAATAAAGAATATAAGTTCTTTTAACTTTTTAAATAATTTCATTTATTTAATTTAGCGTAGAATAAGAAAAGAAGAATGTATATTATTGTATATGAGAAATGATTTAAGAAGTTATACTCTTGCAGAATTAAGTGATTTATTTCTTAAGGAAGGAATCCCAAAATACAGAGCCGAACAGGTTTTCAGGTCTGTACATAACCGGTATTCAGGTTCAATTGAAGAAATAGCCGGTATACCAAAAGAATTGAAGGTTTTTTTAAACAACTACTTCAGAATTTCTTTGTTAACCAAAACTGCAGAAACAGAATCCCATAAGGACAAAACAAAGAAAGTCCTTTTTGAGACTACTGATGTTAACCTGAAGAAGGTCAGCATTGAGAGTGTACATATTCCTGATGAAAACAGGAATACATTCTGTATATCAACACAGGCAGGATGTAACGTCGGGTGCGGATTTTGTGCAACCGGTAAAATGAACCTTAACAGAAATCTTACATCAGGAGAGATAGTTTCACAAGTTTACCAAATGATAAATATAACTGACGTTTTTCCATCCAATGTAGTTTATATGGGAATGGGCGAACCTTTACTGAATTACGAGAATGTTTTAAGATCACTAATAATACTTACAGACAAAAGAGGTTTAGGTATTTCGTCGAAAAGAATAACTGTTTCCACTGTAGGCTTTATGAACCGAATAAAGAAATTAGCCGACGACATAAAAAATAATCCGGCACTATCAAACGTTAAGCTTGCTTTCTCTTTACACAGCACTGACAACGGATTCAGGGAAAGCCTTATACCTACGGGCAAGATAAACAATCTGAAAAAGATGTATGAAGAAATTGTTTACTTTTACAGAGTTACAGGAAATAAAATCACATACGAATATATATATTTTGAAGGACTTAATGATACAGAATATGACATAAACAGACTAGTAAAGTTATCAAGGATGGTTCCATGCAATATAAACATTATTCCATTTCATCCCGTTGACTTTGAGCTTACCGAACCTATAAAGGAACTAAACGAAAAAAACCATGAAAAAATTAATCTCAGTAAAGAAAATTCACTTTCAAATTCAAATAAAATATACAATTTTACAGAAATTTTGAGAAGCAAAAAAGTAGCAGTTAACATTAGAGCTAGCAGCGGAGTGGATATAAACGCTGCATGCGGGCAGTTGGCAGTTAAGAAAATTTTATAACTTCAATACTTCATTTATGCACCAGATAATTATATTCGGTCCTCCGGGCGTAGGCAAAGGTACGCAATCGGAATTAATAGCAAAAAGTCTAAACCTATTTCACTTTTCAACAGGGGAATTTTTAAGAAAAGAGATTGATGAACAATCAGAAATTGGTTTAAAAGCAAAACATATTGTTGAAAAGGGCTCTCTAGTACCTGACGATATAATGATAGAAATTGTTTATAAAGCGCTCAAAGAAAATCTTGATGGAAAATCAGGTTTTATATTAGACGGTTTTCCAAGAACCTACGAGCAAGCAGTTGAGCTTAACAGAATATTTGAAAAAATGGGAATAAAAGAAGTTGAAATAGTGTATCTTAAAACTACTGAGGATGAAATAGTGGAGAGACTTCTTAAACGCGGCAGAATTGATGACACAGAAGAAATTATACGCAAAAGACTTAAAGTGTACGGTAAAGAAACAAGCCGCGTATTAGACTATTATAAAAACAACACAAAGATTCTGGAAATAAATGGTCTTGGTGAAATAGAAGAAATTAACGGAAAAATACTGAAATTGCTTCAAAATTGAGGATTGTGAAAAAATATTTATCATTATATAATTGAAATTAATATTTAATTACAGTATTTTGACAAATTAAATTCATAAAATAGTATGGCAGCAAAAATTAAATCATATGAAGTCAAGGAAAAAAATATATATATCCTTGAACCAAAGGGAAGTTTTATCGGCGGTGACGAGACCGATGATCTCAAGTTTGCTATAAAAGAAGTAGCCGAAAAAGGAAACAGTAAGCTTATCATAGATCTTGGAGACGTAATGTACTTAAACAGTACAGCTCTTGGAGTCCTAATATCAGCACACGCAAACTACAAGAAACGGGAGGGCGAAATAAAACTAACAAGATTAAATAAAAATCTTGAAAACCTTTTCGTGATAACAAAATTATCATTAATATTTGACTGTTACAATTCAAATGAAGAAGCGGTCACAAGTTTTAAATAGAAAATTTTCAAACAAATATATTCAAAAAATTAAAACCAAAGAAATCGGAGGTTAAAACTCAATGAAAAAATCCGGATTATTCACGGCTGTACTGATTATCGTTGCATTCATCGTGGCATTAGTACTGTACATTTTTGTGCTCGGAAACCCGGCAAACTTTAAGAACCCGGAAAAAACAACACCTGCAAACCTTTTAGGTGCTGTTTATCTTGGAGGCGTTATTGTTCCTATTCTAATAACAATTAGTATAATGGCTATATCATATACGATTGAAAGAGCTCTTTCGCTTGCAAAAGCAAAGGGAAAAGGAAACATCGAAGACTTCCTAAAGAAGGTTCAGATATCTTTAAAGGAAGGCAATGCAGAAGAAGCGATAGCATTATGCGACAAACAAAGAGGTTCAATTGCGAACATTCTGAAGCAAGGATTAGAAACATATCAGGTACTTGTACTTGATAAGAATATGGATTCAGAAAGAAAATTAGAGGAAGTAAAGAATGCTATAGAAGAAGCTATGGGACTTGAACTTCCATTATTGAATACAAACCTGCCTGCTCTTGCGACTATCGCCTCAGTATCAGTGCTAGTTGGTCTATTCGGAACGGTATTAGGAATGATTCGTTCATTCCAAGCACTTGCAACAGCAGGTACTCCAAATGCCGCAGAACTTTCATCAGGTATATCAGAAGCTCTTATAAACACGGCTTTAGGTTTATTTGGTGCTATAGTAGGTACGATATCATACAATTTCTTCCTGACAAAAGTCGGAAATATAACATACATGATAGACGAAGCTACATATAACATTTTATCAATTATTGCTTTTAAGTCCAAGTAAGTGATTTCGGTTTAACTTTTTCAAAATTTTTAAAAAGAACAAATGAAAAAAGTAAGAAATATCAAAAAACCGAGCATCCATATTGATATGACTCCATTGGTGGACGTTATCATGTTGTTGTTGACGTTTTTCATGTTAACAGCGACATTCAGGGCGGCAGAATCAGAGGCAGTAGAAGTAGCATTGCCTCAATCGGTTTATTCTGATCCTGATAATAAGATGAAAGAAACCGATGTTATGACTCTTTCGCTTTCAAAGGATGGTGATATATTCCTTGATGTAGATAATTATAAAATTCGCGAGAAAATATTTGGTGATCCTTTTGCAATAGGTCTTTATCGTCCTGATACTCTAACACAAAGTCCCGTTCAAACGACAGGAAAGGTTGGAGGCAAGGAAGTAAAAAGAAAAGTATATGTGATGACTAAAGCGCAATTTGAGAAAACACTTGTTGATGTTAAAGCTGCACTGAAAACAGTTTCAGGGAATAAATCAGCACAATTTCAGGTTGTTGTAAAAGGAGACAAGGAAGTTCCTTATGGAGTGTTTGAGGATCTTATGACATCATTGCATGAATCGGACAACAAGGTTTTTTCTCTGGTAACGATGATAAAATCTGAAGCAAAGGAATAAACATTTTGTTAACTAAAACACAGGAGTTTAAAATATGGCTGGTGGTGGCGGTTTAGAAGCCCCGGAAGTAAGCGGTGGAAAAGGGAGTAAAAAGTACTTAAAGAAGGGCAGGGGAGTGCATATAGATATGACGCCTATGGTGGACGTTATTATGCTTCTTCTTACATTCTTTATGCTAACGACTACTTTGTCTGCACCTCAGTTAATGAAAGTCTCTCTTCCAAAAGGTGATGTAAAAGATAAAGTTAAAGTTGATATGGGTAACGTTCTCTACGTAAGAGTATCTGACAAAGGAAACGTATACTTCGCACAGGGTAATCCTGACGGTTCTGAATCTGCGATGAAAAGAATCGAGATTAAGAATGTAGCAACAGAACTTGAAAAAATATTTGCAGTAAATGATCAATTACTTCTCCTCTTGAAGTTCGACAGAAAGATGAAATACAATGTTATGTCGGACGTATTTGATGAAATCTCAAGAGCAAAAATAGAAAAGAGGTATGCATTCATAAAGATGGAAGATGTTGACCTTCAAAAAATAACTGAAGCCGGCGGCTAAAAATACACAAAAATAAAATTATATTTAGCGGTTTAAGTACAGCTTAAACCGCTTTTTTATTTTTTATGTAGATGCACGTGAAATGTTATGATTTACATTTATTATGTTGCATAAATTTATCAAATTATGGCTAATTAAAATTAATATATTTTGAAAGCTTTTAGTATTTTTCTTGTATTTGTATCGTTTTTAATATCCTTGAATGTTTATTCTCAGGAAGAGCAACAATCTCGTTCTCTAAGTCAAAATCCAATATCAATAGCCAAGTATGTTGTTGACGAAACGGGAACGTTGTCTCAAAGCGAGATTAATATTCTACTTAAGAAACTAGAGGATTTTGACAAACAAACATCTACTCAAATAGTTGTTTATATGATAAATTCACTAAACGGAGAATCAATTGAAGATGTATCACATACCATTGCCGAGAAGAATAAGATAGGACAAAAAGGAAAAGATAACGGTGTACTTGTATTAATAGCAAAGAATGACAGAAAGCTGAGGATTGAGGTGGGATATGGTCTTGAAGGAGTGTTGACAGATGCTTATACTACTCAGATTCGTACGAAAGAAATGAATCCATATTTTAAGGAAGGGAAGTTTTTCGAAGGAATTAACAGGGGTGTTGATGCAATTATTGCTGTTACAAAAGGTGAATATACAGCGGATAAAAAGAAGCAAAAAGATAACGGGACCTGCTGTTTTGGAATACCGATATTCATAATTATTATTTTTGGATTTATTGGATTCAGTATAATCATGTCGATACTCAGCAGGATTTTCGGCTGGAAAGGCAGTACATATACCGGCGGAAGACACTGGGGCGGCGGCGGATTCTTTGGAGGTGGCAGCGGCGGCTGGGGCGGAGGCAGCAGCAGCGGAGGATTTGGCGGGTTTTCAGGAGGCGGCGGAAGTTTTGGCGGCGGAGGCAGCAGCGGAAGCTGGTAATAAAAGAATTAAAAAGTTAAAAAAGTAATTAATAAATATGCCAATAAATTATATAAAGAAATATATAAGCAGTGAAGAACTGGAGGCAATAAAAAATCATATTGCCTATATTGAAAAATCTACATCGGGTGAAATAAGGTTGTGCTTTCAGAAAACAAGGGCATGGATTGACAGAAAGCTGACAACGAGAGAACTTGCCATGAAGGAGTTCTTCAAACTGGGTATGAATAAAACAAAAGATAAAACCGGGGTTTTGCTTTTTGTGTTATTCAAGGAAAAGAAATTTGAGGTTGTTGCTGATGAAGGTATCAACAACAAGATATCTCCTGAGAAGTGGGATGCAATAACAAATCATCTTGTTTATGAATTCAAAGGGGGACATTATAAGGAAGGAATTGTAAAGGCACTTGATGAAATAAAAAATGTTCTCATGAAAGAGTTCCCCAGAAAGAAAGATGATGTGGATGAACTCTCAAATGATATTGTAATTAAATAATACTTGGTAAGAATTGCCGTAATATTATTATTGTATTTTTTCACATCGAACGCTTACACACAAAGTGATACGGCAAAATCAACAGATTCGCTGATTAATAATAGAGACTCGACTAAGGTATTAATAAAAGATACAACCAAGTTCGTTCAATCCGATATCAAAGATATAATTAATTACTCCTCATCCGACTCTGTTATCTTTCTTCTCGAAACAAACAAGATGTATTTATACAATGATGCGATGGTAGATTACACAGATATGAAACTGAATGCAGGAATCATAGTGATGGACAGAGAGACGCAGATTCTTGAGGCATTAGGAATTGAGACCGATTCCTCCGGAGCTTTAGTAATGAAACAAACACCTCTAATGCAGCAGGGTAGTGATAAGTTTGTGGGATCAAAGCTGACTTATAGTTTTAAAAGTCAGAGAGGCACTATATCGATGGGTTTTTCAGATGCAGATGTTGGATATTATTATGGAGAAAAAATAAAGAAAGTAACGCCAGAAATATTCTTTATAAAAGACGGCTTGTACACGACTTCAACGGATAAGAAAGATCCGGAGTACTATTTTTATTCTCCCAAAATGAAACTTATGCCAAACGATAAAATAATTGCTCAGTCTGTTTTCCTATACATTGAGGGAGTTCCGGTATTCTGGGTTCCTTTTATAGTATTACCGAACAAGACGGGCAGGTCATCAGGATTTATAGTTCCGAGCTGGGGAAACGATAATACTTACGGTATTTATTTCGCAAATGCCGGATATTTCTGGGCGATTAATGATTATATTGACCTTGCTTTGAAGGGTACAGTATTTACTAAAGGTAGGTATGATTTTTCGACAAGGTTCAGGTATGCAAAAAAGTATCTTTATGACGGTACATTCGAAGCAGGATATTCATTGATAAATAAAGGAGAAGAGAAGGATCCGGATAAATTCACTTCAAATCAGTGGATACTAAGCTTAAATCATAATCAGAAGTTTACACCGACAAGTTCATTAACCGGAAATTTAACATTCGTAAGCGGTAAGAGTTATTATGATAATTCGACAAATGCGTTACCTGATCTTCTACGTCAGAATGTAGTTTCGAATCTTACATTTTCTAAGTACTGGGAAGAGACTCCGTTTTCATTTTCTGCAAATTACTACAGAGACCAGAATTTGCAAACTGGAGATTTGAATGAAAGACTTCCGTCTGTAAGTTTTAATATATCTGAAACATACCCTTTCAGGAAGGACTACACGAGCGGGGATCAAAAACTGTATGAATTCTTTTCATATTCTTATAATGGTACACTATTAAATAACAGAACAAAAGTTACGGGTCAATACAATGATGAAATACGGTCTAATTTAGGTATGATAAACAGGGTAGGACTTAATTTTGCTCCGACGTTCAAGTATTTTAATATTCGTCCTTATTTTAATTATACAGAAATTTGGTATAATAAGTACATTATAAAAGAAAGGAATTCTAATGATTCACTAGTTACGATTGAGAATGATGCTTATAATGCAGTACGGTACTTCAATATGGGTATATCGCTTAACACAAAACTTATAGGTATTTTCAATCCAAATATTTTTAATGTAACAGGAATTAAGCACACATTAACACCGTCTATTTCTTATAATTTCACTCCTGACTTTTCATCGCCCGGCTGGGGATATTACGGTACGTATGAGGATGATTTTGGAAACCCCGTTAAATATTCTTTTTACGACGGTCGAGTTTTTGGAACTGCACCTGCAAATGAACAGCAATCTATTAGTTTTACTTTGGGTAATCTATTTGAGATGAAGACAAAATCTAATGACACGACGGATAATAAGTTTCAGTTGTTTAACATAAATGCAGGCGTGAATTATAATTTTGCAGCAGATTCATTAAAGTGGTCGGAAATTTTTACAGACTTCAGGACACAAATTGGAAGTTTTCTGAACATTGGAGGAAATGCAACATTCAATTTATATAAATTTGATTCGGAAAAACAAACACGAGTAAATGAGTTTTTAGTAAGTGATGGTAAAATAGCACAGCTTTCAACATTTAATATCAATGTTTCCACCTCGTATAATTTCGGGTTCAGCACAAGAAGAGACGATGAGGAGAGCAGGAGGTATGATTCATTAAAAATTGAACGCTCCACGTATCGATCTGCTTTTGATGAACCATATCTTAATGTACCGCTTTCGGGTACATTCAATTATAATTTCAGTGAGAATAGGCAGAATCCGACAAGAATATTTAAGACCTCTAACTTAAGTGCCAGTCTGAATGTGAGTCCGACTCCTAAATGGAGATTCTCATTTACAGCAAGTTACGACCTCGAGAACAATTTACTATCGGCTCCATACATAACTGCTTACAGAGATTTAAATTCATGGGAAATAAATTTTAACTGGTATCCGATAGGTGTTTACAGGGGATTCTTTTTCCAGGTTAGGATAAAAGCTCCGCAGTTACAGGATTTGAAGTACACTAAACAAACTAATGCGAGGGGAGTATATTAATGTTTGAAGTTAAGAAATACAGCGGTGCTGGCAATCGGTTTTTGATGATTAATAATCTTGAAGGAAAGATTAACGTCAGCAGCGAACTTGTTAAAAACCTGATTGCAGAAAAAGGACCTGAGATGGATGGAATAATATTTATCGAAGGATCATCAATAGCCGATTATAAGATGAACTACTACAACAAAGACGGAACGGGAAATGCTTTGTGTGGAAATGGATTGCGCTGTACTGCGAGATTTTTAAAAGACGAGGGGATAACATGTAATGATATAGTCCTGATTGAAGGAGTTAGTAAATTATTTGATTGCAGGTTTAGCGACGATGGGGAGATAATCGTTGGATTTCCACCTCCTCGAAAAATGAAATTCAACTTTAAACTAAAAGTACATTTCGCTGAATGGTGGCAGCTAATTGGAGCATCATACGTCGATGTAGGTTCTCCGCACGTAGTTATATTTATTGATGATATTGAAAAACCAATAGTAACAAATCTTGAGGAAATTCCTATTGAAGAATGGGGTAAGTATGTAAGAATGCATAAAGATTTCTTACCCGATGGAGTGAACGCCAATTTTGTAAAAGTCATAAATGCAGAAAAGGGCGAGTTGCAGATAAGAAGCTTTGAAAGGGGGGTTGAAGGAGAAACTCTTGCATGCGGTACAGGGTCGTTATCGAGTGCAATTTCAGCTTATGCTGTGAAGGGTGTAAAAACCCCTGTAAGACTTTTAACCAGAAGCGGAGAATATCTGACGGTGACTTTTAGTGTTGTTGATGGTACAATCAGGGAGTTGAAATTAAAAGGCAATGCAATTGAAATTTTTAATTAAATATTATTAAAAACAGAAATAATATGAAAAGTTTGGTTACAAAAGAATCAAACCATGAAATTGTTGACAGAATAAATAAATTGTCTCCTGATACGAAACCTTTGTGGGGGAAGATGAACTCAGGACAGATGCTCGCACATTGCACAGTCGGGTTAAGAATTGCTAATGGGGAGATTATTCCGAGAAGCAATTTCATATTAAAGATTTTGGGAAAAATCGTTAAGAAAAGAATATTGACTCAGGATGGTTTTAAGAGAAATTCAAGGACTTCTAAAGAGTTTATTATAACAGACGATAAAAACTTTTTAGAAGAAAAAGAAGGGTTATTGAATTACCTAAATAAAATGGAAGTAAAAGGTTATGGTTTCTTCACAAGGAAGCCGCATACAATATTTGGACAATTAACTCCTGAAGAATGGGATAATATATCTTATAAGCATATTGACCACCACCTTAAACAGTTTGGTGTGTAAAAAAGGTGATGTTTGTAAATGATAGATTTTAGCTACAACTCAATTTTGAAGTAATCTTTTAGAACTTTCTTTATTTCATTATCGGTTTTCAATTCTAATGTTTCTATACTTCCATTGATAGAGGAAATGAGTGTATTTCCGGAAAGCGTTATTCTACCGTTAATTACAGGTAGAGAGCAGATTTTGTTTTGTGTGAAATGCGATTCTTCGCTTGTCTGATGGAAAACACACATTTCATTAAAATCTTTGATTTCTCTTTTCTTTTCAGAGAATAGATATTTGGGTATAAAACTACCGTCATCGGACTTTTGCTTAACAATGTTGTATTCTTTGTCGTATTTTTCTATCATAAATGAGGAGCGGGGGTCTACTATTTCTTTGTTGAGTATTATTTTAAGGGGGCTGTAAGAAAAGTCACCAAATCCAACATCTACGAGGTAATCATCAATACCAATTCTAACGATAATTGCCATGTGGTCGAACTCATCACCGAATCCTTTCTCTCCTTGATAAACTCTTGCAGAGACTAATTTCGCATTGAACCCTATTTCTTTTAAAAGCAAATAAAATAGTCCGTTAAGTTCATAACAAAACCCTCCGCGTTTGCGATTTACTATTTTATCAAAAGAATTATCTAAGTTAATTTTAATATTGTTATGTATATCAAGATTTTCAAAAGGTACGCTAAATAAGTGGGCTGTTTGTAATGATGATAAAACTTTAAGAGTAGGTCCTAAACTTTCATTATAACCAATCCGGTTAAGATATTTTTGAATGTACATAATGCTATTCTGAGAATTAGTAATTACTTTAAAGGTTTATGGGTGATTTTTCTTTTCGCCCGGTTTATATAGTACTACCTCTATTTTTTCGATTGTAATAAGTCCTCCGTTCTTACTTTCATCAAATAACAATACTACAGTATCAATGAATTTTTCGATTCTATCTTCTGTATCGACTATTTCGATGATTATTGGCAGGTCATTAGAGAGCTCAATCATTTTTGTCTTATGAATGATACTATGTGCTCCGAATCCCATAATACCTCTTACTGCGGTGGCACCAGCCAAGCCTGATTTTTTAGCCTGAAAAATTATCTCCTCATAAAGTGCCTTATGCTTGCATTTATCTGATTCGCCGACGAATATTCTAAGCAATTTTAGATTATCTTTTTTCTCCATATTAGAAAAGTTTAATTGTTAATATACCCAGGAATGCGAATGAAATACCCAGAAAGATGGACAACATTATATAAGAAACTCCTTCCATCAATAAACCCTCCTGTAGAAAATTTAAAGCATCGAGTGAAAACGCTGAGAATGTGGTAAAACCTCCGAGCAGTCCTGTAGCTAAAAAAAGTCTAGTTTCTGGTGATAGGTTCCCCCTATCAACGAGTGCATAAACAACCCCGATTAAGAATGAACCAATCAGATTTACGGATAAAGTACCGTATGGAAATGAAGAAAGGAATTTGTTTTGAATCACCATAGATATGATGTACCTTAATATGCTGCCAGCAAACCCTCCTGAACCAACAAGTAATAATATTTTTAAATTAAACACTGCTTTAATAATTTGCGTTAAAAATATGAAATTAAAGTAATAAGTTGTATGCACTTCTAAAACTTGCTTTAATTATCGGATACGAATGAATTAAAACTCAATTCGAAGATAGGCAAAAGTGAGTACGAAATCAGGGTTATGTTATGGTAATTTAGAGCGAAAGAGGATCGTATGATAATCGTTTGGTTATCGTAAGATCAGCGTATGATTAGCGTATGATTGTATTATTTAAGATGCCGGCAGGATTAAGATTTATTCAATAAATTGATTGATTAATGCTTAATAAAGACATCAGAAAGATGTTGTTCCCCTTCATGGATTCGAACCACGACCGTGACTTTCAGAGAGTCATGTGCTAACCGTTACACTAAAGGGGAGTAACTTTTATATTGTATGCAAACTATCAATGTTCTAATTCATTTTCAAGCCAATTAGCTTACGGCATAATGAATTCTTTGTGGAGAGCATTAATTACTTCATGGAGCTCCTCCTTAGGTACAATAATATAAATAGCAACTTCTGAGGCACCTCCCGATGCCATTTCGACATTTACTTTCTCATGCGATACAGCATTAAGAATTCTTCCGAAAATTCCCCGCTTTCTTAGAAGACCTTCTCCGATAACTGCAATCAAAGCTATATTTCTGACAAAATTAATTTTTTCAATTATCTTGCCTTTAAAAGAATTGAGGATTTCCAGAGCTTCTTCGGCGAAGTTGTTTTCAATAATCAAATTGATTGTTGTCTGCGAACTTAATGTTGAAAAAATATTTATTCCGTTTGCTGAAAGGGCATCACTGATGCTTTTTATAAGACCCGGTTTATAACCGATTCCTGTACCATGAATTCGAATCATAGCAATATCATTATTTTGGGATATACTTTTAACAACATTTTCCTCAACGTATGCTTCGGGTATTATTAGTGTTCCTTTTCCTTTGGGGTCGCAGAGATTCTTGATGGAAATAGGTATTTCCTGCGAAGCTATTGGTTCAATGGTAAGCGGATGTAATATCTTTTTACCGAAATAAGAGAGTTCTGCTGCTTCAAAGTATGAAAGTTTATCTATAATAACAGCGTCTTTAACGATGTCAGGATCCGCACTTGTAAAACCTGTACAACATTTCCATATTTCGAGTTCGGTTGCATCAAAGCCATAAGCAATTACGGAGGCCGAATAGTCTGCTCCGCTCCTTCCGAAAGTCGTTACTTTTCCTTCCGAAGAACTTCCGAAGAAGCCAGTGAATATAGGGATAATACCTGCATTATAGATACTATGTGCATGAAAATTAAAGTTACGCTTAAATTCTTCAAGATTAACCATAGCTTGATCGAAATTATCGTCAGTTGTTAATCCAATTTTATCGGTTTCAATAACGGTTGATTCTGTTCCGTGGTCTTCAAGAACGCCCGAAAGAATTGCAGCTGAAATTCTTTCGCCATAGCTCAGAATGTATGCTTTAACGGCATCCGTTATTTCCTCGGTATAGCTAACACCATAAAGAAGTCTTTCAACTTTTTTAATCAGCTTTGTGAAAATCTGAATTGTTTTGTTAAAGACCTTATCATTCTTTATAGATTCCTGTGTTATATTATAATGAAACTCGGTTAAAGTACTAATGGTCTCGTTTACGTTTGTTTCTCTTCCTTTAGCTTCTATAATTCCATTCAAAAGCAGGTCGGTTATTCCTTCCATAGCAGAAACAACGACCACAGGGAATTGTTTTTCCGATAGAATGATTTCAACAGCTTTAAGAATATGTTTTGAATCACTCAAGCAGTCACCACCGAACTTTATTACTTTTATGTTATTCTTTTCCACGATTTGTTTTTAATATACTATATTTAAAATTACAAAGAATAAAGGACTATTTTGATGTAATTTAAAATGCACATATATTTCAGGAGTTTATTTTAAGAAAATATCAGTATTCGACCTATATAGGCAAGCGATTGAACCAAGAAAAACCGGCTGGAAAAATATTTATTTAGTATTTGTATTTTAAATAGATATTTATTATTTTGCTTGTTCTCTAGAAATATTAAAATATCAAACTTATATCCTCACAAGCAGTGGAAATTTCCGCTGTTCTTGCATTGACTTATTTTATTTAAATTATTAATTTAAAGTTTGCCTAAAATTCGTTAAACCAGAAAATTTGAAGTTTAGGTTGTTTTATGCAACAATTTGAAAATTAGAAAACACTTGATTATATAAATGGCATTAAGAAAGTTAAAACCAGTAACACCGGCGACGAGATACTACTCGATATCTTCATTTGAGGAGATTACCAAGTCAACACCGGAGAAATCATTGTTGGCACCGATAAAGAAATCCGGAGGCAGAAATAACCACGGAAGAGTGACTTCAAGATTCAGAGGCGGCGGACATAAGAGAAGATACAGGATTATTGACTTTAAGAGAACAAACTCTGAAGAGGCAAAAGTAATTGCAGTTGAATACGATCCTAACAGAACGGCACGCATAGCGTTAATACAATACGGTGACGGAACGAAGGCTTATGTTGTAGCTCCGGACGGAATAAAAGTCGGAGAAGTAATTCAATCGTCTAACGAGGCTGAAATGAAAACGGGCAATACCATGCAGGTATATTCGATTCCAGTGGGTACTTTTATTCATAACATTGAGCTTAAGCCTGGTAAAGGTGCTCAGATTGCGAGAAGCGCCGGTACATCGGGTCAGATTGTTGCAAAAGACGAAAAATACTGTCAGGTGAAGCTGCCATCGGGTGAAGTTAGGATGATTAAGAATGAATGTAAGGCAACTATTGGTGTAGTAAGCAATATTGACCATGAGAATATTAGTATAGGTAAAGCCGGCAGGTCAAGATGGATGGGCAGAAGACCACACGTAAGAGGTGTTGCGATGAATCCGATTGATCATCCAATGGGAGGCGGTGAGGGTAAAACATCAGGCGGCGGACATCCAGTAAGTCCCTGGGGATTACCCGCAAAAGGTTATAAAACAAGAAAGAAGAAAAGTGTTTCCAACAAATACATTGTTAAAAAAAGGAATAAGAAATGACGAGATCCTATAAGAAAGGTCCTTTTATAGATTTTAAGCTTTTAGCTAAAGTTGAAAAACTTAACGAAAGCAATAAGAAACAGGTTATAAAGACCTGGGCAAGAGCCTGTACAATAACTCCAGACTTTATTGGCCATACTTTTGCAGTTCATAACGGTAATAAGTTCATCCCTGTTTTCGTTTCGGAAAACATGGTTGGTCATAAGCTTGGTGAGTTTTCTCATACAAGAACTTTCAGAGCCCACTCGGGTCAAAGAAAAGAAGAAAAGGCTGGAGGTGCTAAGTAATGGAAGCAAGAGCAGTAAAAAGATATATACCTACATCACCAAGAAAGATGAGACTACTTGTTGACCTAATAAGGAATATGAATGTTGAAGACGGACTTAATACGCTTAAGTTTTCGAAGAAGCATCCTGCTAAGGTTGTAGAACTTACATTATTATCAGCGTATTCAAATCTTGTAGGTAAGCTTGACACAGGAAGATTAGATAAGAAAGAAGTTATAATAAAGGAAGCCTTCGTAAACGGAGGACCTGTAATGAAAAGAATGCTGCCTGCACCTCAGGGAAGGGCGTACAGAATAAGAAAACGTTCAGCCCATTTGACTTTAGTGGTTGAAAATATAGAAGAAAAGATTTAAAAATTTAAATAATTTAAGGAGATTTTTTGGGACAAAAGACACATCCGGTTGGTTTTAGATTAGGGGTCATAAATACCTGGGACTCTAATTGGTATGATGAAAAGAGTTTTGCTCAAAAACTAAAAGAGGATTCGAAGATAAGAAATTATCTGAAGAAAAGACTTGAGAAAGCAGGAGTAGCGAAGGTTTACATTGAAAGGACACTCAAGAAAATCACTCTTACCATCAGTACATCAAGGCCAGGTTTCGTTATCGGAAAAAGCGGTAAGGAAATCACACAGTTGGAAGAGGAAATTAAGAAGATTACGAATAAAGAGGTGAAGATAAACGTCGAGGAAATAAAGAAACCGGAGTTGAATGCGCACTTAGTAGCTGAAAACATAGCAGCACAGATTGCTAACAGAGTTTCTTTCAGAAGAGCAATGAAGGCTGCAATTACATCGACGATGAGAATGGGTGCCGAGGGTATAAAGGTAATGTGTGGAGGAAGGCTTGGCGGTGCTGAAATCGCAAGGTCAGAGCAGTATAAAGAAGGAAGAATACCGCTACAGACATTAAGAGCGGATATTGATTATGCTTCTGTAACGTCTCATACAATTTACGGTGCAATAGGCGTTAAGGTATGGATTTGCAGAGGTGAAAAACATTCAAAATAAAAGTTAATTATACGGAGTATATAGATTATGTTAATGCCCAAAAGGGTTAAATTCAGAAAAACCCAGAAAGGAAACCGCAGAGGAAAAGCAGGCAGAGGAAATCTGGTGGCTTTTGGTTCTTACGGTATGAAAGCTATGGAAGCTGCATGGATAACGGACAGACAGATAGAGGCAGCAAGAATTGCTCTGACAAGATTTATGAAAAGAGACGGTAAGGTCTGGATAAGGATATTTCCTGATAAGCCAGTAACTAAAAAACCTGCTGAAACCCGTATGGGTAAGGGTAAGGGAGCACCAGAGTATTGGGTGGCTGTAATTCAACCGGGCAAGATTATGTTTGAAGTCGACGGAGTTACGGCAACTGTTGCAGAAGAGGCATTCAGGCTTGCATCTCATAAACTTCCTATAAAGACAAAGTTTGTAAAAAGATTAGTTTAATTAATAAGAATAAAAATGAAGTTTTACCAAATAAAGGATATGACAAGCGAAGATCTGAAGCACAATCTGAAGGATTCATACGAAGCTTTAGAGAACTACAGATTCCAGCATGCGTCGGGACAGCTTGAAAATTATAAGGCAATGAAGAATACTAAGAAAGATATTGCGAAGATTCTTACTGTCCTTAGACAAAGAGAAATAGCAGAAAAATCAAATTCAAAGAAATAACATAATATCTGAATGAGCGAAGATAAAAAAATGGAGCAAACAGAAGTTAAGAAAAGAACAACTTCAAGAAAATCAAGAATCGGTGTTGTGGTTAGCAGTAAGATGGATAAGTCGGTGGTAGTTGCGATAGAGAAAAGGGTCAAACATCCTTTGTACAAGAAGTTTTTTAAAAAGACAACAAAGTTTATGGCTCATGACGAGAAGAATGAATGCGGAATTGGTGATACAGTAAAAATAATGGAGACAAGGCCATTGAGTAAGAATAAACGCTGGAGACTTGTTGAAATAGTTGAAAAAGCCAAATAGTTTTTTAATAAAGTAAAGACAATTTTAATTATTTATTATGATACAGGAAGAAACAAATCTTACGGTTGCAGATAACTCAGGTGCAAAATCTGTCAGATGTATAAGAGTACTCGGCGGTTCGGACAGACGATATGCAAGTCTCGGTGATATTATAGTAGTATCGGTAAAGTCTGCAATCCCAGGCGGTACGGTCAAAAAAGGTGAAGTTTCAAGGGCAGTAATAGTAAGGACTGCGAAGGAAGTACAGAGAAAAGACGGCAGCTGTATAAAGTTTGATGAAAATGCAGCAGTACTATTAAATGCAAATAATGAACCGAGAGGAACACGTATTTTCGGACCCGTTGGCAGAGAGCTTCGAGAAAAACAGTTTATGAAGATTATTTCATTAGCTCCGGAAGTAATTTAATATAATATAGATATTAACAGAGATTATAAAATGATAAAAACAAGACTCAAGAAAAACGATACAGTAAAAGTATTAAGCGGGAACTCGAAAGGTTCAACGGGCAAGATACTTTTTATCGACAAGCAAAAAGGCAGAGTTATAGTTGAAGGTGTTAACATAGTTCATAAGCACCAGAAAGCAACTCAAAAAAATCCTCAGCCGGCAATTATAAAAAGAGAAGCTCCGATCAACATAACCAACGTTGCGCTTGTATGTCCGAAGACAAGCAAGCAGACGAGAATAGGTATGGAGATTGTAAAAGATCCTACAACCGGCAAAGAAAAAAGGATGAGGTTGAGCAAAAAATCAGGTGAAATTATAATTAGTTAATTAGAAAATGGCAAAAAGCAAAGAAGATAGAAAAAAAGATTCTGAAGTTGCCTCAAAACAGGCAAAAGGCAAAAAAGGAAAAGAAGCAAAGGATACAAACTTCAAGGAAGAAAAAGTACCTGTAAGATTGCTTGAATTTTACAGAACAAAGATAGTACCCGATCTTATGAAGAAACACGGATATAAAAATGTTATGCAGGCACCAAAGCTAACGAAGATTGTGTTGAACAGCGGTGTAGGTCAGGCAGTTGTTGATCCGAAGTTAATAGATTCAACGGTAAAAGATTTTGAAGCTATTACGGGACAGAAGCCGACGGTAGTTAAAGCTAGGAAATCGGTATCTAACTTCAAGCTTAGGGAAGGTATGAACATTGGGGTGAGAGTGACTTTAAGAAACGACAGGATGTACGAATTCCTTGACAGGTTTATAAATGTATCAATACCTCGAGTACGCGATTTCAGAGGATTACCTGACAAGAGTTTTGACGGAAGAGGAAATTATTCTATGGGTGTAAAAGAACAGATTATATTTCCAGAAATAAATGTTGATGGAATAACGAGAATAACTGGAATGGACATAACATTCGTTACAACAGCAAAAACAGATGAGGAAGCTTACGATCTTTTAAAGGGTTTTGGAATACCATTCACAAAATAATAATTCAGAATAATAGATTCATTTAAATGGCAAAAAAATCACATATAGCGAGGCAACAGAGAAGAGAAAGAATAGTTGCTCAGTATGCAGAAAAGAGGAAAGAACTAAAAGCAAAAGGTGATTACGCAGGACTTGCAAAGCTGCCGCGAGACAGCAGTGCAACGCGCCTTCACAACAGATGCATGATGACAGGCAGGGCAAGAAGTTATTACAGAAAGTTTGGAGTATCACGACTTGTATTCAGAGAATTAGCGCTTCAGGGTAAGATACCCGGAGTAGTTAAATCAAGCTGGTAAAAAATTAAAACGGAGATTATTTAGAATGTCAATGACAGACCCAATAGCGGATTTTTTAACAAGGGTTAGAAACGCAATTAGTGCCGGAAAGAAATCGGTAGATATTCCGGCTTCAAACATGAAAAAAGGAATCGCTGAGATAATGAAGAGTGCACACTTTATTAGCGATTATTCAATCGTTGAAGGCGATGGAATTAAAAAATATATATCAATAAAACTGAAATACAATGACGGTATCAGTGTTATTGAAGGACTGAAAAGAGTTAGCAAGCCGGGTATAAGAAATTATACCGATTCGGAAAGTATTCCGAGAGTCCGCAACGGATTAGGCATTGCAGTAATTTCGACCTCCAAGGGTTTGATGACCGATAAGCAGGCAAGAGCTCAGAAAATTGGCGGTGAAGTAATTTGTGAAATCTGGTAATCAATAAATTTAATAGTAAAATCAGAATATGAGTAGAATAGGTAAAAAGCCGATAACAATTCCGGGGAATGTAAAACTTGATATTAAAGATAATGTAATAAGTGTTACAGGACCAAAAGGCACATTGAATATGACATTGACAGGTGATGTAAAAGCGAATCTTGAGGGTTCAGAACTTACATTCACACGCGATAACGACCTTAAGAAGAATAAAGCTTTGCATGGATTGTATAGAGCACTAATGATGAACATGATTGTAGGTGTTACAGATGGTTATTCGAAAAAACTTGAGTTAGTAGGTGTTGGTTATAAAGCGGAATTAAAGGGAAGGAATCTTGTGTTGGCGCTTGGTTATTCGCATCCAATAATATTTACGGCACCTGAAGAAATAAAAATTGAAGTACCTATTCCAACGAATATAATGATAAGCGGAATTGATAAACAGCTTGTTGGAGCTATTGCTTCAAAGATACGTTCATTTAGAGAGCCTGAACCTTATAAAGGCAAAGGTGTTAAGTATGATACAGAAAAGATAAGAAGAAAAGCAGGTAAAACAGCAGCAAAGTAAATTATAAAAGTTTAAATTATAAATAACAGTGAATACGAAATATCTAACTAACAGACAAAAGATAAAATACAGGATAAGGAAGAAGATAAACGGTACACCTGAAAGACCGCGGCTTGTTGTCTACAGAAGTCTTTCTCATATATATGCTACATTAGTTGATGATGTTAATGGAAAAACGCTAACAGCTGCTTCATCAACAGAAAAAACGACAGCCGAGAAAATAAAAAGTGTTAAAGGAAAAATTGCACAATCAAAAGAAATTGGTAAAGCAATAGCTGAAAAAGCAAAAAATATGAATATTGAAACAGTAGTGTTTGATAGAAACGGATATTTGTATCACGGAAGGGTGAAATCTTTGGCTGAAGGTGCCAGAGAGGGCGGTTTAAAGTTTTAAATCAAACTTTTTATTTGGTTTGAGCGAATCTCGGATCGTCTAATGGCAGGACAGCGGCCTTTGGAGCCGTTAGTGGAGGTTCGAATCCTCCTCTGAGAACGATTTAAAAAATGACTTGACTTTATTGTTTGTTTTTACAATTATTGACAAGTTCTTTTAAATAAAAACTTTATGTAAGCACTGTTTCAGTCTTAATAATAAAGTAGTTAACGAAAAGAGAAAAATAAATAAATTTAATGGCGAAAAAATACATCAAAGCGAGTGAGCTTGAGTTAAAAGAGAAATTAGTCTACATAGGCAGGGTAGCCAAAGTTGTAAAGGGTGGAAGAAGATTTAGTTTTAGTGCAGTAAGTGTTGTAGGTGATGGCAAAGGTCATGTAGGGATCGGGCTCGGCAAAGCAAATGAAGTGACGGATGCAATAAGGAAAAGCGTAGAAGACGCTCGTAAAAGTATCGTTTCAGTTCCACTTAGAAAAGGTACGTTACCTTATGAGATTATAGGGAAATATGGTGCAGCAAAAGTTTTATTAAAGCCAGCTTCACCTGGAACAGGATTAATCGCCGGCGGTGGTGTAAGAGCAGTACTTGAGTCAGTTGGTGTCCAGGATGTTTTGACTAAATTGTTAGGTTCATCAAATCCGCACAATGTTGTAAAAGCGACCGTGAATGCACTAAAGAATCTTAAGGATGCAAAAATGGTAGCGGATAAACGCGGAATCGGTTTAGCAGAACTTTTTTCAATCTAAATCAATTTTAATTATTAATGGAAAAGAATTTAAAAATAACACAAACAAAAAGCATTATAGACACAACTGTCAGGCAGAAGAAAACTATAGAAGCGTTGGGACTTGGAAAGCCTAATTATTCAACAGTTAAGAAGGATACACCGCAGATTAGAGGAATGATAGAAAAGGTGAAACATTTAGTAAAAGTTGAAGTATTATAATAAAAAGTTTTTCGGCAACATCAGCAACAAAAACTGTAAAAAACTTATTTAAAAACAAAAATGAAAGGTAACAAAATGAAAAAGTTATTCATCGTCTTAGTAATGTCACTGTTTGTTGTTAGTGCATCTTTTGCACAGATTAACAAAAACTGGGATGGAACAAAACCTGAAGTTTATCAGGGTTCAAAGAGCTTTGTATTTGTTTATGCTCCGTTCGTAAGTAACAACTTAGGTGGTGCTTATTCAGGTTCATATTCAAGCTATGCTGACTCAATGAACGCAAATGTAAGCAACATGTTCGGCGTTGGATTCCAGTACTTTGTAACAAGCAATATCTCATTAGGTGGTGGTATCAGCTTCGCGACAAGTTCATGGGAACCCAAATTAACAAGCGGAACAGCAAAGAACACAACTACAATGTTTGGTGTTTCAGTTGATGGTAACTATCACTTCAAGTCATTGTACGGTGTATCACCTTACTTAGGACTTAACGTAAACATCGGTACCTACACGTCAACAACCGACGTAACTGGCGGTTCATCAAGTGCACAATACAAGAACACCGGTAGTTCAATAGGTTTTGGTGCAAACTTTGGATTTGACTGGTATTTCGCACCTGGAATTTCATTAGGCGGTAAATACACATTAGGAATGCAAATGAATGGTGCACCTGAATATACACAGCCTTCAGGTTCAGCAACAGTAACAAGCACTGGTCCTAAAACAAGCACATTTGGAACAGGTGTAGCAAGTATATTATTAAATGTTCACTTCTAAAAAATTGATTTAGATAATCATCCAATACCTATGTCCGCTGAAAAGCGGACATAGGGTTTTTTATAGTAATAGATAAAAAGTAAATAAATGCACATACTCAGTAACTTAAAATACGCAGAAGGCTCAAGGAAAAAGAAAAAGAGAGTCGGTAGAGGTCAGGGTTCCGGTTTTGGAGGCACATCCACAAGAGGTGAAAACGGTGCGAAATCCCGTTCAGGCAACAAATACAGAGCGTGGTTTGAAGGCGGACAGATGCCGTTACAAAGAAGAGTTCCTAAGTTCGGATTTAAAAACATCAACCGAGTAGAATATAACGTTTTGAATCTTGGCGGTATTCAGAAACTTATCGATGAAGGTAAGATAACTGAAACAGCGTTTGATTTCAAATATCTCCTTGATTACGGTATTGTAAAAGATTCGCGTAAGCCGTTGAAAATTCTCGGCAACGGTGAATTAAAATCTAAACTTGAGATCTCAGCAAATTCATTCAGCAAATCTGCAAAAGAAAAAATCGAGAACCTCGGAGGAAAAGCCATCATCATATGAGCGGTTTCGTAGAAAATTTCAGGAATATATTCAAAATAGAAGAACTCAGAACGAGGATCTTCTTTACAATTGCACTATTAATTGTTGTCAGAATTGGTGCACATATTACACTTCCCGGTATAGATGCAACAGTATTAGCAGAAGCAAATAAGAACGCGAATACAGGCGGTCTTTTCGGATTGTATGATTTGTTTGTCGGAGGTGCATTCAGCAAAGCTGCAGTATTTTCACTGGGTATAATGCCTTACATTAGTGCATCTATTATCATTCAGTTACTCGGTGCAGTGTTTCCATACTTCCAGAAACTTCAAAAAGAAGGGGAAGAAGGTAGGAAAAAAATAAACCAGTTAACAAGACTCGGAACGATTCCGGTTGCAGCATTACAAGCATGGGGAATAAGCGTTCAGCTCGCATCAAGACGAGCAGGTGAATTAAATATTATAAGTCCGGAAGTATCAATGTTCGTTTTCACATTTTCGACTATAATATTTTTAACAGCCGGGACAATATTATTAATGTGGTTCGGTGAACAGATAACTGAGCGTGGAATAGGTAATGGAATTTCGTTAATTATATTTATTGGAATTATTGACAGATTTCCATATTCATTATTCGACGAGTATCAGATTATAGCTTCAGGAGTAAGAAATATTTTAATTGAAGCAATTTACATTGCCGGATTTGTTTTTATAATTGCCGGAGTTATTGCTGTTACAATAGCAACAAGAAAGATACCCGTACAGTATGCGAAAAGAGTTGTTGGAAGAAAAGTTTTTGGAGGAGTAACACAGTATATACCTTTGAAGGTAAATCAGGCAGGAGTGATGCCTCTGATTTTTGCTCAATCAATAATGTTTATTCCAAGCACAGTATTATCATTCTTCCCGAACAGTGAGTTTATGCAGTCATTGGCAGGATACTTTAATTATGACAGCTGGTTTTATTCATTTATATACGCTCTATTAATTATATTCTTTACATATTTTTATACAGCTATAGCGTTTAATCCGAAGGATGTAGCTGACAACATGAAAAAACAAGGTGGATTTATTCCGGGGGTAAGACCGGGTAAACCAACATCTGATTTTATAGATAATATACTTACAAAAATAACATTACCCGGATCAATATTCCTTGCGATTATTGCCATAATACCTACGTTCCTTATGAAGCTCGGTATAAGTACAGGACTGGCACAGTTTTTTGGAGGAACAAGTTTATTAATCGTTGTAGGTGTTGCACTTGACACTTTACAACAGATTGAATCTCATCTGTTAATGAGGCATTATGACGGGTTTATGAAAGGGACAAAACTTAAATCGCGCAGGTAAAAAGTTTTAATGTCCTTAATTAAGAGTGAAAAAGAAATTGAGTTGATGCGTGAGAGCAACATGATTGTTGCAGAGACTTTAAGATACATTAAGTCTTTTATAAAGGAAGGCATAACTACACAGGAACTGGATAGGGAAATAGAATTTTTTATATTAAGTAAGAATTCTATTCCTGCTTTTAAAGGTTATGGCGGTTCAAGAAGAAGAAAGGGGTTCCCCGCAAGTGCATGTATTTCAATCAACGAAGAAGTTGTTCACGGAATTCCTTCACAAAGAAAATTAAAATCCGGTGATATTGTATCTGTGGATGTAGGTGTCTTAAAAAACGGATATTTCGGAGACTCTGCTTTTACATTTTCGGTAGGTGATGTCAGCGAAAAGAAACAGAAGCTTATGAAAGTAACGGAAGAATCTCTTTACAAAGGGATTTCTAAAGCTATATCCGGTAATGTTATAAACGATATTTCGGTTGCTGTTCAGACGCATGTTGAAGGTTCGGGTTACGGTGTCGTTAGAGAACTTGTAGGACACGGAATAGGAAAAAGTCTGCATGAAGAACCCGCAGTACCAAATTTTTACTGTCCTGCGAGTAATTTGAAATTGAGAGCCGGTATGACGATAGCTATTGAGCCGATGGTTAATTATGGAGATTATGCTGTTAAGACGCTTAGCGATGGATGGACGATAGTGACACAAGACGGAGAGCCTTCAGCTCATTATGAACATACGATTTTGATTACTGACGGTGTACCTGAAGTATTAACAAAATAAAATTAACTTGGTAAAACAGGATTCAATAAAGGTCGACGGTATTATTACGGAAATTCTTCCGAATACTACATTTAAAGTAAAGCTGGAAAACGGGCATGAGATACTTGCTCATATTTCAGGAAAGATGAGGCTGCATTATATTAGGATTCTGCAAGGGGATAAGGTAAGTGTTGAGCTTTCACCTTACGACCTAACTAAAGGAAGAATTACATATAGATATAAATAAAAATTAATTACAAGGATATGAAAGTAAGAAGTTCGGTAAAAAAAATGTGCGATAAGTGCAAAATCATAAAACGTAAAGGTGTTGTGAGGGTTATTTGTACTAATCCTAAACATAAACAGCGTCAGGGATAATTTTTTATAATTTTAATATTAACAGGAGTATAAATTGGCAAGAATAGCAGGTGTTGACCTACCAAGAAATAAAAGAACAGTAATTGGGTTGACTTCCATATTTGGAATCGGTCTTTCGACTTCGAAACAAATTCTGGGTAAACTTGGTATCAGCGAAGATACAAAAGTCTCTGCCTTAACTGATGATGAAGTAAACAAGATAAGGAATGAAATAAGCACTATAAAACTTGAAGGTGCTTTGAAGTCTGAAGTTCAGATGAATATTAAGAGGCTTATCGATACCGGTACTTACAGAGGGAAAAGACACAGAAGAGGATTACCTGTTAGAGGTCAAAGAACGAGGACAAATGCTCGTACAAGAAAAGGTAAGAGGAAGACTGTTGCTGGCAAAAAGAAGGCTGCAGCCAAGAAATAATTGAATAAGGTTTTTTAAATTAAATTAATACATAATAGATTTGGCTAAAACTGTAAAAAAGACTAAAAAGAAGATTCAGGTCGATTCGACAGGAGTTGCAAGAATCAGGGCTACTTTCAATAATGTCATTGTTACCTTAACTGACGCTTATGGAAACACAATTTCATGGGCTTCTTCAGGCAAGATGGGATTCAAGGGTTCGAAGAAAAACACTCCATTTGCAGCACAAATGACGGCAGAAGCTGCAGCAAAAGAAGCATACGACCTTGGATTAAAAAAGGTTGAAGTTCTTATAAAAGGTGTCGGTTCAGGTCGTGATGCAGCGGTGAGAGCTTTAAATACCGCAGGTCTGGAAATATCATCCATAAAGGACATTACACCGCTGCCGCATAACGGGTGCCGTCCACCTAAGAAAAGAAGAGTATAAAAAACAATTTATTATAACATAAAGAAAAAATTATAAATGGCTAGATATACTGATGCAAGTTGTAAACTCTGCAGAAGAGAACGAACAAAACTGTTTTTAAAAGGAGTTAAATGCTTTACAGATAAATGCCCGATAGAGAAGAGAAACTATCCTCCCGGACAGCATGGAATGAGCAAAAGACCTAGAACATCTGATTATCTGGTTCAGCTTCGTGAAAAGCAAAAAATCCGTAAGACTTATGGATTACTCGAAAAACAATTCAGAGGCTATTTTGCTGAAGCTGCAAGAAGAAAAGGTATTACAGGTGAAAACCTTGTTAAGATACTTGAAAGCAGGTTCGACAACACATTATACAGAATCGGGCTTGCACCTTCAAGAAAAGCAGCAAGACAGCTTATACTGCATAAACACCTGACTGTAAACGGAAATGTAGTAAATATTCCTTCTTTCATGCTCAAATCGGGTGATGTATTGCAGGTTCGTGAAAAAAGCAGAAAACTGCCAGCATTCCATGATGCAATGAAAAGAATGAAAGATAATATGATTCCATCCTGGTTGAATCTTGATAAAGCGAATATGGCCGGTACTTTCCTGCACATTCCCGACAGAGCTGATGTTCCATTTATAGGTAACGAGCAGTTAGTCGTTGAGTTGTACTCGAAATAAAAATAAATAATAAATATTATAATGAAAATCAATCATTTACATTTACCGGAAAAGGTAATAAGAGAAGAAAATACGTACACAAACACTTTTGGCAGATTTATAATGCAGCCTCTGGAAAAGGGGTATGGTGTTACTATCGGAAACGCTTTAAGGAGGATTCTGATATCTTCACTTCCGGGAACAGCTATTGTTGCAATGCAGGTTAATGATATACAACATGAGTTCACTACGATTAAAGGAGTAGTTGAAGACGTATCTGAAATTATTTTAAATCTTAAAGAAGTTCGGTTTAAGGATTTAACAGGTAAAGCTTCAAAAATAGAGTTAAGCATTTCCGGACCAGCTGAATTAAAAGCAAAACACATTCAAGAAGCAACCGCAGATTTGGAAATTCTGAATCCAGACCTTCATATTGCCACGCTTAATAAAGAAGGCAAAATGAATATTGAATTAAGAATCGGTTCAGGAATAGGATATGTCCCTTCAGAGGAAAACAAGAAACACGAACTTCCTCTCGGTTTTATTGCTATTGACTCTCTGTTCTCTCCGATATTGAACGTGAATTTTGTAATCGAAAATACACGTGTTGCACAGAAAACTGACTACGAAAAGCTTATACTCGAGATTGAAACATCAGGTGCTATGGAGCCTGAAACTGCACTGATACTTGCTTCGCGCATTCTTAAAGACCATATACAATTATTCATGAATCTCAGTCCGGAAGCAGAAGTAAAAGAAATTGAAGAGGAAGTAAAGGATGAACAGTTTGAAAATACAAGAAAAATACTCTTAACTCCTGTAGATGAGTTAGACCTATCTGTAAGGTCACAAAACTGTTTGCGTTCTGCTAACATCAAGAATATTGCTGACCTTGTTGGTAAACAGGAATCAGATATGCTGCACTACAGGAATTTTGGAAGAAAATCACTTGCTGAGCTTGGAGATCTGATTGAAAGTTTTGGGCTAACATTTGGTATGGATGTTGATAAATATATTGGCGAGGAAAAGAAAAAGTAAGTTGCTTCAGATATAATTTTGTAATCAAATATTTTTGTAAAGAATGGAACATAGAAAAAAAGGAAGAAAACTAAAAAGGACCGCAAGTCATAGGAAGGCATTGTTATCAAATCTTTGCATCTCTTTAATTAAACACAAGAGAATTTCAACCACTCTTGCCAAAGCAAAGGAATTAAGGACATTTATTGAGCCGTTGATTACCAAAGCTAAGAAAGCATCAAAAAGTCCTGAAGCATACGTACATTATGCAAGAGAAATTAGAAAATTTCTGAGAGACAGAGAAGCAATTACAATAATTCTTAAGGAAATAGGACCTAAGGTTCTTGAGCGGGCAGGTGGTTATACACGTTTGCTTAAAAGCGGTTACCGTGTCGGCGACGGCGGAGACACAGCGATTATTGAATTAGTAGATTTTAGCGTAGTTGAAAAAGCTAAGACAGAAACAAAATCAACTGCAAAGGGGTCTGAAAAAACAACCAAAAAATCTGATTCGAAGAAAGAAAAGTCTGAAAACGAAAAAGAAAAACAAGAGAAGAAACCTGTTGCTAAGAAAACGGTCAAGAAAAAAACAGAGAAGCACACGAAATCAGAAACACATGATAAGCCTATAAAGAAGACGGAAAAGAAAACTGTTGCTATGCGCACAGCCTCAAGAAAGAAAAGAGAAGGTTAAATACCTTTAATTAATATAATTAAAGCGGCTGCACTTTGCAGCCGTTTTTTTATTTTACAAAAATCAATGTCAAAGTATTAATTTTGTCATTTCTAAAATTAAACATTTTTATTATTTTTACAAATCTCTTTTTGTAACTTTTTAGTATACAAGTACATAAAGGAGCCGGCATTATTAACCGGACATTAAAAAATACATTATAAAATGAAGATTTCAACTGCAGAATTTATTACAAGTATATACGATTTAAGAACATTACCAAAGTCAGTACTGCCTGAATTCGTATTTGTCGGCCGTTCAAATGTCGGTAAATCTTCAATGGTAAATAAGTTATGTAATCGAAAATGTCTTGCTAAAATCGGCTCAGTACCGGGTAAAACAAGGCAGCTTAATTATTTTTTAATAAACGAAGAATTTTATCTCGTCGATCTGCCCGGGTACGGATATGCAAAAGTTCCAGAACAAATACGTGCTGGCTGGCGTAAACTTGTTGAGCAGTATGTCAGTGACAGGCAAAATGTGAGTATGGTATTTGTTCTTATAGATTCCAGACACGAACCAACGTATCTCGACGAGCTTATGGTTACTTGGCTCGAGTACTATGAAATTCCCTATGCAATAGTTCTGACTAAATCTGATAAAATATCCAAGAACAAAATGGACAAGCAGATATATCGATGTGCAAAGATAGTTAATAATGAAGAATTGTGCATCGATTATATACCGTTTTCAATAATAACTGGTGAAGGAAGAAACGAAATGCTTGGGCTTATATCCAAATCTTTAAAGAATCCAAGAGTAAAAAGCGAAGACTAATTATTACCATTAAAATTTACACTTCATTAATTTATTTTTTAATGAGGCTTAAGCAGTTAAAATAATCTACCCTATGAAGAATACTAAAAAGATTAATGTATTAATTGCTGATAAAGTAAATCTGAAATATTTATATAAACTTCGGAAATCCAAATTCAACATCTCAATTTTGTACGGCTTATCGAACGATGAAATTTTGGATTATTCACGCTCAAAAGACTTCAAAGTACTTTTTATTAAATCTCAAAGAAAAATTGATAAAGTTTTTCTTTCAAGATGCAACTTTGAGGTTTTATGTACGGCTTCAAAAGGGCTTGATCACATCGATACTGAATATGCTTACAAAAGGAACATAAAGATTATTTATTCTGAAACGGGGAATTCCCGCTCAGCCGCTGAGCATACTTTGGCGCTTATTTTAGCGAGCTTCAAGAAAATTAATCAAGCGGATTTTCTAGTGAGGCAGGGTAATTTTAACGACTGGGGGTATGATAGGTTTACTCTTTTTGGGAAGAAAATCGGGGTGATAGGGACGGGTAAGGTCGGCTCTTTAGTTGCCGAGTTTGCGAGTGCATTCGGGATGGAGGTTTTAGCGAATGATACCGATTTACGGGTTGTTAAAAAGAATAAGGATTTAAATTATTTTGCTCTTGATTACCTGCTGAGGCATTCAGATGTTATAACTGTTCATATTCCGCTTGATTTTAAAAACAGGGATTTTATAAATAAATCGTGTTTTGACAAAATGAAGAATGATATTATTTTTGTTAATACATCCAGGGGCGGGATTATTGATGAGGATTATTTAATTAAAAAAGCCAGAACAAATAAGAATTTTTTTATAGCGCTGGATGTGTTTAAGAATGAGCCGCGATTGAACGATGAGTTAAGGCGTTTAAAGAACTCTATTTATACGAATCATGCGGCCGGTAAGACCCTGGAGGGCGAACAAAGTATAGGAAATGATTTATTTATGCAAGTCAATTCTTTATTTTAATGGTATTTATTTTTTAGGATGTCGCATTTAGGGCTTTAATGTTATAAAATTGTTAATTTTTGCTATTAAATTGTATATTGACAAGATTTTAAAATAGTACTATATTACAACATATTAATTTTCCTAAATTAAAATTAAAGGAGATACAAAATGCTTAAAAAACTACTTTTAGTTGCATTGGTTGCTTTAGTCGGTTTTGGTACCGCAAGCGCACAATTCAGCAAAGCAGAGTTAGATTTCTTAAGAACACCTTTTAAGGTTCAGTTCAACGGTGATGCCTTAGCTGGTGTCAGAGTTGATGGTATGCATAATACTTATGGTTTACCGTCAGTTAAAGACTTTGTTAAGAAGTTTAAATCTTCAGGAGATAAATCGCCAAACGCAATTACTGTAACTTTGGTTGATGTAGGCGCAAGGACGATTTATGATTTATGCTCAAACGGTTCAACCGATCAGGTTTGGCAGGATCCTGCAGACCCGGATAAGATTCATGCAATATTCGTTTCCAGCCCTCCGGGAGACCCGACTTTTGCAGTCAGATTATCAAAATATTATTTATCAACTGACAAGGGAGCAACATGGACATTCGTAGCAGATGTCCCATCGGTAAGATGCGGATTCCCGGCAATCAGCGGTTTCAGCGATGGTTCAGCTTTAGTTGTAAATCATAGTGCTGATGGCGGCGGTTCACAAAGAGGTCAGGCATACAAGGATGCAGCAGCGGGACTTGGTTCATTCACAAGACTTGATGCACCCGGAAACAATGCATACATCTGGCCAAGAGCAATTTCAACAACAAACCTTACACTTGCAAATAAATTAATATTTATTGGTTCAATTAACGGTCAGGATACAACCAGATTTAATGTTTGTACGAACGTTGACGCAACTCCGGGTACATGGTTAGGTTGGACAACATTCCCGTCAGATCAGGCAGAAACATATTCACTGGGCAGGGGTGCTGACGGCAGAATCGGAATTGCTTACAAAAATAATGATGGAATGCAGCCGGGCGATTATGGTGATGTTTGGTTCATGGAATCAGTTGACAATGGCACTACTTTCGGATCTCCTGTTAAGATTTTTGATGCAGACTTTACTACAGACTCACTCGGATGTATCAGAGGTGTAAGCATTACTTACAAAGGCAATTCACCGGCAGTTGCATTCGAGACTGTAAAACAAACTACGGAAGGTTCATTCTTCCCGGGATTGCCTGCAAAGATTAGGTTCTGGTCGAATACGCTACCGGGTTCAGATCCTAACAGAAGCGTTGTTGTAGCAGATACTGCCAGAGTTGGTTATCATCCATATGTTGGTGTTAATGATGTCCTATCTTCATTAGGTAGACCAAACATTGGTGTATCAGCAGACGGTGCAGCTTTATTTATCGCATTCATGGTTCCATCCGACGAAGTTGGCGGGTCATCAGATACAACAACTTTCAGTGATATTTGGTTAGCCGCTTCAATCGATGGCGGTTTAACATGGCCACAGCTTGGAAAATTGAATCCTGTAACACCGATAAAAGACTGGAGATATGTCAGTGTTTCAAAGTGGAATGACAACATCGGGACTGATTACTATTGCAATATGGTTACTTTAAGAGGCCACATTCCAGGTTCATTCGTAAATGGTACGGGTAATGGTGAATCAAACGAAGAATACTGGGGATTAAGAGCAAAAGTAACATTCACATCAGTTAACACAGTTTCAACTGAAGTTCCATCAAAGTATTCACTTTCACAGAACTATCCGAATCCTTTCAACCCGACGACAAACATCAAGTTTGCAGTCGCAAAAGCAGGACTCGTTACATTGAAGGTCTATGATTTATCAGGAAAGGAAGTAGCTTCATTAGTTAATGATAATTTAGCAGCCGGTACTTATAACTATGCATTTAACGGTGCAAAATTATCAAGTGGTATTTATTTCTACTCACTCAGATCAAATGACTTCTCAGAAACAAAGAAAATGATGTTAATTAAATAAATTAATTGATAACTTTTAATTAATAAATTACAGCAACCCTCTTCAAGTAAAAATTACTTAAGGGGGTTGCATTTTTAAAAATAAATCTTATTCGGAGGGAAAAATGAGGGATAATACAACTTTTAGGATTATTTCCCTTTTTCTATTTGCATTTTTGTTTATCCTGCCCATAAGTCTTTTTTCTCAGTCAACAGGTTCTCTTGGGGGCCGGGTTACTGACAGCAAAGACAACACACCGCTTGTCGGTGCGGTCATAAAAATTGAAGGCTCCAATATGGGTGCGGTAGCAGATGATAACGGCGAGTACGTTATCTTAAACGTCGATGTCGGAGCTTACACTCTCGTTTGTTCTTACATCGGTTACGAAACGGAGAAAATTACAAACGTAAGAGTATCCGTTGACGGCAGAACTAAAACCGATTTCAGATTATCTGTTACGGGTGAAATTAAAACCGAGGTTGTCGAAATCGAAGCACCAAGAAAAGGTATTGACGTCGAACAAAGCGGAAGAATTATTGAAACTGATAACATTAAGAATCAGGGGACACGCGGAATCACTAACATCGTCTCTAAGACGGCCGGCGTGGTTCAGGACGAAAGAGGCGGCTCTATTAATATTCGCGGGGGCCGTACTAACGAGAGTGTTATTATTTTAGACGGTGTTGAGACCACAAACCTTTTTGACGGTTCCTCAAGGGCGTTTATTCCAAACAATCTTTTGCAGGAAATCACTGTCTTAACGGGCGGTTTTGGCGCAGAATACGGTAATGTGCTTTCGGGCGTTATTAACGTATCATCAAGAAGTGGAACTGAAAAATTTACAGGCTCTGTTGAAGCTATCACTGATGAGTTTACAGGCGCCTGGATTGACACAAAGTCTCAGGGATACAACCTTTATAACGTTAACCTTGGAGGTCCGCTTATTCCAACAAAGGACCTTGCAAGGGTTCTGAATGTATTCTTGAGTTATGAAAGAACTTTTCAGAGAATGACTATCGGCTCATGGATTATTAATCAATTGCCGACAATCGTTCCGAACGGCGAACTGGCTGACAATGAGTATGGGTCGAATTCTTTTAACGGAAGGTTAAACATTAATCTTTCTGAATTAAAAGGCGGGAAGGTACCCATTAATTTAAGGCTGGGCGCGACTTACAACACAACTAAGGGCAGAGTCCTTTATGGTTCTGGTGTTTATAAGAGACTTGATGACCAGAAGTATACTCCATCGTGGGATACGACTGGTACCGTAACGATATACAGTCCGACTTACGGCCAGATTATTGGAAATTCGATAAGGAATCCTGTTACAGAGGGTATCGACCAGCAATATTTCGGCAGAATTTCGGTGACTCCATCGAGCAAATTCTTCTTTGAATTGCAGGCTAATTACTTCTCGACCGTTTCCGAACAGATGGATCCGGTTCATAGAGACAGGCTGAACCAATACGGCGATACGACTTACAATCCGCTTCTTAACTATTACTATCCCGGTTTTGGAAACGGTAGAACTTATGGTTCTGACCCGAACACTTCATTCCTTTACAACAGGATTGGCAGTGTTATAGACATTTACCAGAAACTTGATATTAGCTATTTAGGTTTCAAGGGCGATGCTACATGGGCATTACTTACTAAAAAATACGGCGACCACGAAATAAAATTCGGCGGCGAGTATAAATACAATACTTTAAAACGTTTGACAATCAATCCTGCTTCTGTTGCAGACCAGACTGTGCAAAACGTTCTCGATAGATATTATGGCACTAACCTTGCCAGATTAAAAACATACGGGTTTAACATTGTTGACCCGGTATCGGGTATTTTAGTTGCTGATGAAAACAACAAAGAAGCAGGCACGGCTCCAAAGCATCCTATCACGGGCGGTTTCTACATTAGAGATAAAGTAAGCTTTGCTGACTTTAACTTTAATGGCGGCGTGAGAGTGGATTTCTTTGACGTTAATGACCTTGTATTCAAGAGCCTTGCGACTGATATAGTGGGTCCTGACGGGCTTGTTGCTACATCGGACGACTTTACACAAAGCAGCATGGATTTCTTTGTAAGTCCAAGACTTGGTTTCTCATTCCCGATTACTGATAAAACTATATTCGTTGCTCAGTACGGCAAGATGGTTCAGATGCCGCAGCTGCAGCTGTTATACGTGAATCAGGCAACATTACAGAGATTCCTTTCTACGGCTTTGCAGGATGTTATCGAAAATTCATCGCTTAAACCGACAAAGTTAACTCAGTATGAAATAGGTTTCAAGCAGCAGGTTGGTGATTATATAAACCTTGGTGTTACTGCATTCTATAAAGAAGCAACCGACCTTATCGGTGCGGGTAGAATTCAGGCAACAACAGACGGAAAAGTACCCGTCGGTTTTGTTACTTATTTGAACAATGACTTCTCGATTTCAAGAGGTTTTGATATGTACTTATCTATGAGAAGATGGAACAGAATTTCAGTTGACCTTGCATATACTTTATCTTATGCATCGGGTACGGGTTCTGACCCATTCTCAAAGACATCGCTGGCAAACGACGCGACTCAGGAATTACCGCAGTTCGTTTATCCGCTCGATTACGACCAGAGACATACAGGAAGTCTTAATTTTGACTATAGATTTGGCGGAGATGAAGATGTACCAAAAGGTTTTATGGGACAAGTGTTAAAAAATGCCGGCTTGAACCTGTTATTCAGTTTCAACAGCGGCAGACCTTATACAGCAAGAACAGTATCTAACACAGCTACAGGTACTGCGGGTGATTACGTTCTTTCATCAAAGAATGAACTTTACCGCGACTGGAACTTCAGGTTAGATATGAGAGTTGATAAAACAGTCTCTATCTGGAAAACAAACTGGAATTTCTACGTTTATGTAATTAATTTACTTAACTCAGAAATTATCAACAATATATTTGAAGGTACCGGTTTACCGGATGATAATGGATTCCTTAATACACCAACGGGTGCATCAAGGTATGAAACTGACCCGGTATTCAGACAGTTGTGGCCGGAAAGAGTTAAATTCTTCTCCAACTGGGGTCCGCCAAGACAGGTAAGATTTGGTGTAAACATTAGTTTCTAAAAATCAACTTGAAAATTTTAATTAAACAAAATTTGAGTTTATTATGAAATTGAATAAATTAAAAATAATAATACTCCTGTTTATTCTGGTAACTGCTGCTGCGGGTATGGCAAAGCCGAGGATTGTTATCGGCGGTAATCCGTACAGCATGAGTCCTGATGTCGTTGTTCTGCAGAGAATAATTCTTAATGCTAACAATGTTTCAGCGTATTTCCAGAATACAGGAATAATGGACCAGAATACTACATCCGGTAATACTGCGGGTCTTGAATGGCCTAAGGGTTCAGGAAGATATGCCAGTTTTACTGCGGGTCTTTCTATCGGCTGCGGTATTAATGGTCAGTATGCTCAGGTTATGGCATCTTACAAAGGTGAGTATGCTCCTGGATATTTTAAAGCAGATGGTACTTGGGAAACCAATAATGATTTCAAAATGTACACAGTCAGGCTTGGGGATAATGCTTCAAACAATCCCGATTATGCCAACTGGTATAAAATGGTTCCTTACGGTGCTCCATATACAGACGTTAATAATAACCATCAATATGATGATGGTATAGATATTCCCGGTATGACAAATGCCGGTCAGACAATTTTTGAATGCATGGGTGATGGAGACGTTTCGAACAGAAGCCCTGGTGAAGGTTTCGGCGGTGGTGTTACATCTCCGATACTTGGTGCTGAGATTCACTTTACAGCATGGGCTTATACGACTCCCGGTCTTGAAGACTTACAGTTTGTAAACTGGGTTGTTATAAACAAAGGTGCAAACAGGTGGGATTCTACCTTTACGGGTGTTGTTGTTGATCCTGACCTTGGTGATGCAGAAGATGATTATATCGGCTGCGATACTACTTTAAATCTTGGTTATTGCTACAATGGCGACAATAATGACGGTAACGGCGCACCTCCGACTTACGGAACAGCTCCGCCTGCATTCGGTATGGACTACTTTAAGAGTCCAATATATAAAGACCCTGCTTCACCAAAGTTTGGTCAATCGCTTGGTTTAACTTCGTTTGTGTTCTTTACGAATACCGGAAGTTCGCCAATTACGTGTGAAGCAGACCCGAACGGTGAACCGGTTCCGGCATATCACATGCTTCAGGGACTGAAAAAGGACAGGACTTCTTTTATGGACGTGTCGCAGACTCCTTATAAAAGAACTAAGTACACCTATCCCGGAGACCCGGAAACAGGAACGGGATGGACAGAGTACAAAGGTTCTATGCAGAACTGTAACGGCGATACGACCGGAACAGTATTAACTGTAAACCCGGTAGGTGACAGAAGGTTCATCTTTAATTCAGGTGCGCATGATTTTGTTGTAAATCCTGGAGATACTCAGAACATCATTGTTGCAAAGATGGTTCAAAGGGGTGCTGATAATAAGAACTCTGTTACTTTGGTAAAGAGGATGAGCAATACTGCTCAGATTATCTATGATAACAATTTTAATGTTACACCACCACCTCCGCCGCCCGCAGTGAACGCTTCGTATACACCGCTGGTTAACGGATTATGCAACATTACTCTTTCGTGGGGTGATGCTTCTGAATCATACAATTATTGGGATACGATTTTCTATCAGAGAAGCGATTCCAATATTTACAAATTTGAAGGTTATGAAATTTATGAGATAAATAAGTTCTCGAATCAGCTTCCTGATTTTACAAAACCATATTCAATTGACCCGAATGTTATCAAGTTAGTTGATGCATTTGACGTTAAGAATAATATTGGTTTAGTTGTTGATACTTTCTCAACTGGTACTATTGTAAATAACAGTGAAGTTATGGCTCCGTTCCCGATTGTTCCTCCGTTTAATATGACTGTTCCAAGCGGATTTCCGGACAAGGGAGTTTCAAGAAGTATTACACTAACAGGAACAAAATTCTCTCAAAATTACAATGGGCAGACTTCTTTCATTTATGGTCAGGAGTATCAGTTTGCTGTTGTAGCTTATGCTGTTAGTAGTTCTAATAAACTAAAGCGCGGATTTAAGGTTATTAGGAATTCGGTCGGTACTCAGATATTTAAGATTACTCCGACTGCTCCACCTGCAGGAACTGTATTCTCTTATAAAAACGGCGATACTCTAAACACAAATTTCAAAGATCTTGGACTAACGCCTGTGATAAGGAATTCAAACCTGCTTCAAGATGCTACGTATAGAATTCAGTTTAATGCTGATACTACATATAACATTATGAGGAAGCTTCTTAACGCAGTAAAATTTGATACTTTAAGGAGTAATATTCCCGTAACTGCTATTAAAACAACTTCCGATCTTGAATCAAGAACGATAGATGGTATTTTCCTGAATACACAAAAAATCAGGTTCTCGGGTGCACCTCCAAACTACGTTGGAAACGTTGGTATACTTAGAGATCCATCTGCGACTTTGGTTCCTGATAGTATTCAAAATAGAACATACGGCTGGGAATGGTCGAATACCGGAAATGCTTTCCTTACCGGAAGCAAGTACGTGAGGGATGTTTCAAGACCATGGCAATCTGTTTCTCAGTCAATTTCTTACCCAATGGCGGGTACTTTTACTAACTTAAGGTCTGCTCTTACTGCGGATAAACTGAGAAAGGTTACTATTCAGTGGACTGCTGCAGGGCAAGGACAAAAAGCGTATTATTATCAGGATACTTCAATTACCAGTGATAACTTCTACATTTTCAAGGGTCTTGTTGACGTTCCATTTAAAGTTTTCGTAGATACTTTGATTGTTGAAGACGCTTCAATACCGTCATTCAGAGTGGAAAAACGTCAGGTTAACTGCGGTTTTGTTGAATCGGCTGATGTGAATCCGTTTACAGGCGGATGGAATCCTTCAACTGATACTCTTGGCGGAAAGCTTCTTTTTTATTCATTTGGTACTTCATACGACGTTTCATTAACTACACCGTACACGAACAGAAACCTTTTCCTGCAACAGGCTCAATTTGATATTATGTTTGTATGGTCTCCAAGACTCGTTGCAAGCGGCCTTACAGGAAATCCGGGTGAAGAATTCTATGTGTATCCATACACTGTTACAAGACCGTTCTACAACGGTAATGCACCATTATATTATGAATTTACTGCAAAGAAACCCAATTTTGGTGATATGACTTCGGCCAAGGTTGATATGGAAAAGATTAAAGCTGTTCCAAATCCATATTACGGATTTTCAACCTTGGATAGGAGTAGTTCTGATAAATTTGTGACGTTCACGCATTTACCTTTGAATTGCATGATCAAGATATACACCCTCAACGGTGATTTGATTAAAACAATTACTAAGTCTGGGGCAGGTGATCCGACATTCAACTCTACTGTTGAATGGGATCTTCAAAATGAAGATGATGTACCTGTCGCCTCTGGTATGTACGTGGCATTAATCGATGCTCCAAACATTGGAACAAAGATTCTAAAGCTTGCTATATTTACGTCACAAGAAAGAATTAATTTCTAAATTAAAATTGAAATCCAATGAAAAAGGATTTAATTAAAAATTTAAGGAGATTTTCAAAATGAAATTGAGTCAAACAAAAATTATACTAATCTTATTGGTAGTGATGTTTGCAGCAAGCATTTCTTATGCGGGTCCTAGAAAAAAATACGGAACCTCAGCTGCTCCTGAACTACTTATACCGGTTGGCTCAGTCGGAACATCGCTCCTCGGCACGAATATGTCATACATCTCTGGCGTAGACGCTATGTATTGGAACCCTGCAGGTCTGGCTAATATTAAATCCAGAAATGCAGAAGCAATGTTCTCACATGTTACTTACTTTGCCGATATGAATATTGAATACGTTAGTGTTGCATCCAAGATAGGTAATCTTGGTGTTATCGGCGCTGGCGTTAAAGCATTCAACATCGGTGAGTTAGAACAGACAACCGAATATCAGCCGGAAGGTACCGGAGCAATCTTTAAACCTACTTATATTACTGCTAATCTTAGTTTCGCTCGTCAGATGACCGATAGAATCCGTTTCGGTACTAACGTGAAAATCATCAGCGAATCCGTTGCAGACGTGTCTGCTACTGGTTATGCGTTCGACTTTGGTATTCAGTATAAAGGCGGGGAAACCGGTTTTAACTTTGGAATTGCTATCAAAAATTTAGGACCAACAATGAGATTCAACGGTCCGGGTCTTGATAGAACTATACAGGGGCTAAACGGGCAGATTTCAACTCAGAGAGTTGTTCTGCAGGATTTCGACCTTCCAACTGCTCTTGACATCGGAATTTCTTGGGGTAAAATGTTCAAGAATGATATGGGACTTACACTCGCTGCAAGCTTCACTAACAATAGCTTTACAAGCGATGAGTTCAAATTTGGACTTGAATATACCTACAAGGAAATCTTTTATGTAAGAGGTGCTTATAACCTGGAAGTTGATAAAGAAAGCGGTCAGGACATTTCAATCTTTGGTCCATCTATCGGTGCAGGTATCCACTACCCGATCGGCGGTATCAATGTTGGATTTGACTATGCTTACAGATTTATCAATTCATCAGGTGAGAGATTGAATTCTACTAATCAGTTCTTTACTGTTAGTTTAGGATTCTGATTTTAGTTTCTAAAATTATAAAAGGTAATCATAGTATCTATGGTTACCTTTTTGTTATTTTTTATTCTGATTGTTATAACAACAAAATTTATGTATATAATGAAAACACTAAAATTCTTTTTACCGCTTGTTTTCTTTTTACTGTTTTTTGGCAACACTTACTCTGCAGATAATTTTTATTTTGATGCGGATTATTCCGTATTCAGAAGCTCATCAACTAAATCAATTCTCGAAGTTTATTTCTCCTTTACTCAGAAGGGTCTTATCTTCGTAAAAACCGGAAATGATTTCGTCGGTGCGGCTAATACACAGATTATCATATTCGATAATGCTGCATCAAAGGAAATTTTTAATGAAACTTATGGATTGCAGTCTAAAGTTACCGATACTGCCCAATCTAAGCTAATAAACAGATTGATTGGACAGCAAAATCTTACTATTCCGAACGGCAATTATTCTTTGACATTTATCGGGTATGATCAGAACAGTCAGAATAGAAAAGATACAATCAAGCTTGAGCTGAACCTTAATCAGTTTGAAGATACAAAATCTTCATTAAGCTCTTTACAATTGGCTTCGAGGGTTGATAAATCAAGCGATAGCTCAAGTATATTTTTTAAAAATGGATTAGAGTTGACTCCAAACCCGAATCTTCTGTTCGGAAGTAACCTGAATAAACTTTATTATTACATTGAAGTTTACTATCCATTGGTTGATTTCAATTCCGATAGCGCTAAGTTCTCTGTTTTAATTACAGACCCATCAGGAAAGTTACTGAATGAAAAACGTAAGAGCGTCAATGCAAAGAATAGTGTTTATGCTGAAACGGGATACTTTAACGTAGATTCACTGTTAACAGGTTCTTATTTCATAACAGCAGCATTGATTGACAACGTTTCAGATAAAAAAGTATCGAGGGAAAAAAAGTTTTTCATTTATAATAATTCACCAATAAAACAGGATTATGCAAATCCCCTTGAGGAAGGATTTATGCAGTCCGAGTTTATTCTCCTAACAGAAAGTCAGGTGGAAGATGAGTTTAATAAACTGATTTACTTTAGAAATTCTTCAGATAATAAGGAATGGGATAACCTGAAAACTCTCGATGATAAGAGAAAATTTCTTTATAAATTCTGGAAAAGAAGAGATACAAACCTGAATACCCCCAGGGTAGAGTCGCGTGATGAATTCTTTCAGAGAATAAAAGAAGCTAATAAACAATTTAAGGAAAATTTTAAGGATGGTTGGAAATCAGACAGGGGACGTATATACGTATTGTACGGGGCTCCAAGTGAAGTTGACAGGCATTTTATGGAAGCTGATGTTAAGAATTATGAAATCTGGACTTATGATTTCTTTGAAGGCGGAACGATATGCGTCTTCGCTGAAGTTCAGACATCAGGTGAAGGTACTTATTTGCTCGTTCATTCTACTATGCGTAATGAATTTAAAGACCCTGATTGGTACGCTAAGCTGAAAAAGTAATATGAGAAAGAATATTTTTATCCTTGTTAATACATTTATTTTTTCAGTCCTGCTTTGGGTATATGTTAATCTTAATCTTACATATTCTTATGAGGTCAATGTTCCTTTATCCGTCAGGTCTGCAAAATCTCAGGGTGTTTCAAATGATATTCCTGCTTCACTTAGTGTAATCTTGAAAGGTAAAGGTTGGAGTCTTTTCAAAATTATTACTACTGAAAATCTTGAATACTATCTTGACCTTACTCAATATAAGAAGGATACAAAAGTTGATTTAATGCAGAATTCAAGCGAAGCATTAAAACTCCCCCCTGATGTTTACGTACAGAATGTGTATCCCGGCTCAATAGATGTTATGTTTGACAATATAATAACGAAAATGGTCAGAGTTAAGAATAACACTTCCGTTCAAACAAGAGATGAGTTTACTGTTATCGGCAGCGTTACTCTTCGTCCTGATTCCGTTAAATTAACAGGAGCAAGTTCTTCTCTCTCGAGAATAAAGTTCGTTCAGACGGAGTTCGTGGTCTTTAAGGATGTGAACACAAACATCAGTCGTGATGTGAAACTAATTGATACACTCGGAAATCAAATAAAGATTGAACCTACTGAAGTCAATGTCAGTTACAAAGTCGAACTTTCTGCGGAAAAAGTATTCGACGATATTGACGTTAATGTTTACGGTATTCCGTCTGATAAAGATGTACTGATTATTCCGCCGAAAATTTCTATTACTTTAAGGGGAGGGGTTGAAGAGTTGTCGAAGCTTACTGCAAAAGATTTGAACATTGGTATTAATTATAATCGGATAGAAGCTGACGAACAGGGCGAAGTTGAACCGACTATTGAACTGTCCGACATCTTTACTCTTATTAAAGTTCAACCGCAGAGATTTAAATACATAATTAAAAATAAATCGTCAGAGAATTGATAGACTATTTAAAAAGTGAATTACGTAATCTTGTAGCTGAGACCAAAACACTCGAATTCAAAACTGTTTATATATTCATGTCAGTTGCAATTATTGTGTTTTTGTCCTTAACTGTTGCAAGTCCGGCTTTTTATTATGACTATTTTGGGAAAAACAGGCTCGATTCAAGAATTTATTGGTTTCTTGTTGATGGTTCATTTATGTTCCTTATTCCCGTTCTGTCGGTTAAATTCATTTTCAAAAAGAAGTTATCTGATTTTGGTTTTACTCTCGGAGATAAAAAATTCGGACTCATTACTTCCGGTATTTTCTTTGCCTTTATGTTTGTTACAGTTTGGATCGTTTCTGCATCGCAGGAATTTACATTAGCATACCCTCAAGGAGGTGCTGCACTCAAAACAGATATCAGACTGCTTTTCTTCTACGAGTTCTGCATTCTTATATATATGCTTGGATGGGAATTCCTCTGGCGGGGGTACATGTTGTTCGGTCTTAAAGAAAAACTGGGATACTATACTATATTTATTCAAATGATTCCGTTCTTTATCTTGCATAAAGGAAAGCCGGAAATCGAACTGTTTGCGTCAATCTTTGCTGGAATTATTCTCGGCATTCAGGCGCTTAGAAGCAGGTCGTTTGTTTACAGCTGGATTTTGCATTGGCTTGTAATGGTATCTATTGATACTATTTCCGTTTTAAGATTTCAATTTAATTTTTATAAAATATTTTAAAGTATAATTATGAAATTAGCAGTTAATATTGATCACATTGCTACTATCAGAGAAGCACGCGGTGAAATTGAACCGGACCCGGTTACAGCTTCTGCTATATGCGAACTTGCGGGTGCTGAGGGTATTGTTTGCCATCTTCGTGAAGATAGAAGACATATCAATGATAGGGATGTAAGACTTTTGCGGGAAACGGTTAAAACAAAGTTTGACCTTGAAATGGCTGCTACTGATGAAATGGCAAAGATTGCTTCTGAAATATTACCCGACCTCGTTACGATTGTTCCTGAAAATCGTAAAGAACTTACTACTGAAGGAGGTCTGAATATTTTATCTATTCAGTCAAAACTTACTGACATTATTTCTCAAATGAAAGAAAAGGAAATCCTCGTGAGCTTGTTCGTTGACCCCGTCCCCGAAGTTATCGACCTTTCTCTCGAAGTTGGTGCTGATATTATCGAAATTCATACTGGTAAATATGCAAATTCTGTCGACGAAAAATCACAGATTAAAGAACTTGGTAAAATTGCGTCTGTTTCAAGAATGGCTGCTGAAATGGGTTTGGTAGTTACTGCCGGTCATGGATTGAATTATTATAACATTCATCCTTTTCTGAACATTCCGGAAATAAGGGAGGTCAGCATAGGGCATGCTATTATTTCGCGTGCTGTTTTTACAGGTTTACATAAAGCAGTTGAAGACATGATTAAAATTATTAGTAAGTTCTGATGCCAAGCAGTCTTAAAGCCTCTGACCTTGTAAAAGTATACAAACAAAGAACTGTTGTTGATAACGTTTCTATCGAGGTCAAACAGGGCGAAATTGTTGGACTTCTCGGTCCGAATGGTGCAGGGAAGACCACTACTTTCTACATGATTTGCGGTATGATTCGTCCAAATTCGGGCTTAATTGAACTCGACGGAGAAGATATCTCTAAATTCCCGATGTTTAAAAGAGCTCAGTCGGGTATCGGATACCTTCCGCAAGAACCTTCTATATTTAGAAAAATGACTGTAAGAGAAAATATTTACTCTATTCTTCAATTTATGAAATTGGATAAAGATGATATGGAAGATAGATGCGAAAAACTACTAAAAGATTTTAACATTAAAAAGATTGAAGATTCAAAAGGCTTAACTCTTTCCGGTGGAGAACGAAGAAGAACAGAAATCGCACGCGCTCTTGCATCCAGTCCCAAATTTATACTGCTTGATGAACCATTCGCTGGAATAGACCCTATTGCTTCAGAAGATATTATGAAAATTGTTGCTCATCTTAAGGATAGGGGAATCGGTGTTCTTATTACTGACCACAATGTCCACGAAACACTTTCAATCGTTGACAGAGCCTATATTCTTATAGAAGGCAAAATATTCCGTTCTGGTTCTGCTTTTGAGCTGGCATCCGATGAAAAAGTTAAAAAACTTTATCTGGGTGAAAACTTCAGCTTAGACCGTTACCTGCAGGAATTCAAAAGATAAAATACAATCCCTCTCCTTTTCCTGCTTTATTCACACTGTACAATTTTTCAACACTTTAAATCTATTACGAGAATTATTTCAATTATACTATAACCCTCTATGCCCGCCCTCCATAGTAAAATAGCCCTTAAATGCGGTCAAAAGTGCGGTCAATTTGCGGTGAAAGTGCGGTTGATTTGCGGTGGAAATGCGGTTGTATTGCGGTGATATTGCGGTTAATTTGATTTTTTAATCTTTAGGCATTAATTCAACTCACTCGTATCTATAATCAAATTCTGTTCATAAAAATCATTTCTCTTATCCTGTCTCAACTCAAACTAATTGCTAAATAGTATACAATATTTCCTGATTAAAAGTTCCCCATTCTAATCTTTCTTCTTCTCGGTTGTCTTCTTTTCTTTCGTCACCGGATTTTTCTCTGTTTTTGCTTTTGGTGTCGTTTCCTTCTTATCAGTTTTTTCAGTTAAAGAACTGCTCTTTTTTGCATAATCCGTCAGATAAAAGCCTGAACCCTTGAAAATAAGACCGGCAGGCATACTTATCATTTTCTTTAACGTGTTATGCCCGCATTCAGGACATAAAGTAATAGGGTCTTCTTTTATAGATTGAAATAACTCAAATGTATTTTTGCAATTTTCACATTTATAATCGTATGTTGGCATATTGAACTATTATAAGTTTAAAAATTTATTCTTTGCTTTTTCGAATTCCTCCTGTGTAATAAGTTTATCATCAAGAGCTTTTTTTAGTTCTACTAATTTAGCATAACTGATTCCTGATTTATTTTGTTCCCCTGCATTAGAATCCGCATCAGATGTGACTTCTTCATTCAAAAGTTCTTTTACTTTCAGAATTCTCTTAATACCGTCACCCGATATTTTTGAGAATGAATCGGAATTGCTCTTTAATTTCTGAACTTTTGATATGTACTTTTCCCTCTCTTCATCGGGAATACTGTTTTCTACCTTTCTCGCCAGCTCCCTCACTACCTTATACTGGTATGTTTCATTCTTCTTTTTCGCTTCACCTGAAATTGCAATCTCCTCGGGCTTATACACGTTCTCATAGTAGTACTCATAAATTAAAAGTAACTCTGCAAATTTGTTACTTTTAATCAATTCCTTCTCTACGTTTTCTGCTTTCTTCAAAATTTTATTCCTTAAAGAATCATGTCCTTCCTCATCATAAAGTCTGTTAATTAATCTTGACTCGATTCCAAGTTGTTCAGTCCTTTTTACTGTTATTCCTTCAGGTAGTGTATAACTATACACTGCTTTTTTCATTCCTGTTGTTGTGTCGGTTTCTATTCCTATCTCAAACAGGTCAAATATTAAACCCATAATAAAGGCTTTGTACGATTCATTAAACCTTATTTTTTCTTCAAGCGATAGAGGAATGATGTCATTAAATACGTAATAGTCCTTATCAATATGAAGGTCTATATTAAGATTTCGTGACAAATTTTTATAATAATTTCTCATTTCCTCAGAAACTGTGTATGAATAAAATAACGGAAATCCAGCCCATTCTGTGTAGAACGTAATTGATGAATTGTCCGCCGAATCCTTGAATTCAACAGAGTTTCCTGCTATTGAATGTATTAAGCTCTTGAATTTATTAAACGATGCTGTATTTGTTCTTGTTCCTACATAGAACTTTTTCGCCGAGTCATCCAGCTTGAACCTGCCGGGTATCTCATTTATTCTCAGCCATGGAAATGCCTGTGAAAGCATGCCCCTTATTTTCGATTCACTTCTCAGTACGTCTTTCTCAAAGAGTATCTCAGTAATATTATAATCTTCTCTGATACCTTCAAATTGTTTCCTTGCAAATTTCAGCATACTGTTCTCAACTATTTTTGCGTCACTGTCTTTCAGAATGTTTACAATGTCTGTAACATCAGATGCATTAAGCTCTTTCAGAAGTTCAAACGCTAATACCTTAATCTTATCCGTTGAGTTTTGTCCGCTCCCGATGTAAGCAGTATAATATTCGTTCTTTACGTCATCAGGATCATATATGTGAAGATTAAAACTTGTATCCTGTCTCTGAATGAAGTACTCATATTTCTTCCTGAAATTATCTTTAAGCAGTCCTAAATTACCGGTAAGCTTATTGATATCGCTTATTAAACCGGTGAAAAGTATTTTCCCGTCATCCGTTTTTGTTCCTCTTTCAATTAAACCGAGCATTCTCTGGCATATTTCCTTTGCATAATATCTTGAGTGAAGCTTGATTAATGCATTGTAATACTCATCAAGTACTTTCAGTAATTTCTCTAAAGTACCTTCCATCGCAGCTCTTCGCATAACATTAAGCTTCGACCTTGATTCATCTTCCCTTAAATCCTGAAGCCGGCTCTTTGCTTCTGCCTCTAATCTTGTTATCAGAATCTGTAAATCTTTTATTTCCTTGTCAAATGTTGGTATGTAATCAAAATTTCCATTAGTCAGTATAAACTGTAACCTCCGGAGTAAGCTTATTGAATAGAATACACCTCTTGTAGAGTCGTTAATTAATGAATTAATTTTTCTCTCAAGTTTGCCAGTGATGTTTCTTTCTCTGTCGCCGATTATATTCTTTATAATGTTATTCCTATTAGAATATATTTGTGAGTAAAATAAACCTTTCCTGCTTACATCGTTGTCATCCTTAAAGTTTGTATCAAACTTCATCTTTTCACTTGTTATGTATGAAGACCACTTGTCACCTCTTTTACCGCTTATTAAATCATTCTTTAAATTGTTCAGGAAAGATTTTATCTGAGATTGTATAGATGATTTCTCTCCTATACTGTAAAGCGAATTCAGCATTTGATGCTTTGAGTTTGACTCTGCAAGACCAAGCTCCGGAAGCATCTCTTCTCGCAGGTATTCATCAATACTACTCTGAGAACCCTCTGCATAAGTCAAATAATAATTAATAATATCCTCGCACAACTTGTATGCACAGGACAAAATTATTCTGTCAACTGGTATAGAAATAGTCGCTTGACCTAATGTTGAATATTTTCTCGAAAATGTATTTTCCGTAACAGTGTTGTCATCCGGATAAAGTCTTTGCTTGTATTGAACAAGGTTTACTCGAACACCTCTTTTATAATTAGCAAAATCTGAATTAGAGAAATCCTGGAATATTGTGTCTGATATCATTTTGTAAATATCCCTGTTACTCATTTCCGAAAGGGATAAATTCTTGCAGTTTTCTCCGTCTATCAGGTAAACGTCATCGTAAACCCCCGGTTGAAATTTATGAGGTTCATTTTTCTTCCACGAAATATTAAATGTGTTTTTTAGATTGTAATATTCAAGTTCCATTAGAGCCGCATATCCGTTCGCAAAAACCCTCTCTTTTCCGTATCCTTGGTAAATTTTTGGTAATACTATGTATGAAGAAGAAATTGCCTGATTTCTGAATAAGTGTCTTATCATAAATCCAAGGTCAAGGAACATACCCGAACCCGTTCCCCCGCTTATAGAAGTTATTACATATACGTTTATCTTTTCTGTGTTTACGTTCTTTATGTTATGTTTCTCTTTTACAACGTTAATCGACCTGGAATCTGTAATCGTAGATTTTGCGGACGTAAGTTTATATACTATTTCATCGTAATTATGGAAAAGCGCAAGCCGTGCCGCAGGTCTTATCTGACCAGCGCCTGTGTTCATCGTTCCGAGCTTACCGATTTCTCCTGTCGTGCTAAGCCAATCCTTTATATGAGGAACGTCATTAATTCTGTGTATGTAATCAGACGGATTAACGGGATTAAATACTTTCTCTGAAGGTTTGAAATCTATTTCATTTATAAGATAGTCTCTTTCACGTGCTATCCCGCTTTCTTCAGCAGGGGCGTTGTCCGTGTCAATGTATAAGTAGGATGTAATCGGGAAGTCGTCAAGTGATCCGTATTTTTCGACAAACTGTCGCCTTATTCTTAAAAGAACTTCTTTTCCGGTGCCTCCAAGACCGATTAGGATTGTTGGCATGAATTCCTGTGTCTTGAGCTCTAATGAACCCTTCTCAATCGTTACAGGTTCTTTTTGTTCCGGTAATTTAAATGGATCAGCCATATCTGTTATTTGTAGTTTTAATAAAATTAATCATATCTCGTTTTATAAAATAGTGAAAAGACATGAATAATTATTCCCTATAATAAATTGACAGTAATTTTTTCTACAACCTCTGCATTCTTTGCTTCATACGAAATGTCAGATATCTTTCCTTCCGGAAATTCAGTAATTATTATCTCAGCCGATATCTTCGTATCGCATGAACAGAAAAAGTCATTCTTGCTGAAATATTTTCTTTCACTCTGTCCATCTTTATCAGACTTCCCGTACGGGTCAAAAACAAGATCTCTGCCTTCTATCGAATGTGATTTATGGCATTCCTTGCATTTGAGCTTGAGATATCCCTTTCTTATGAAACGTATCATTGCAGAATTAGTTTTGGTTGTTTTGTGAGGATAATTTAACATCCTTCCCTTGCGGGAAGGATGTTCTTTAATTTTAATTTAGAATCCGCTTATCGTTTCGCCGCCATCAATGTGTATAACACATCCGGTCATCCAGTGCGAGTCTCGTTTATAGTTGTCAAGAATAAAATTAGCAATATCTGTTGGTTCTGTTAATTTACCTTGAGGATTTCTCATTAGAGCCATTTTTATCAGGTCATCATTCTTCGGTATTTTCCTTAGTGCAGGAGTGTCTGTAACACCCGCAAGCAGAGCATTTACAGATATATGCCTGTGTCCTAATTCTAACGCAAGCTGCCTTACATGTGATTCAAGACAAGCTTTCGCTGCTGATACTGCACCATAAAACTCAATAACCCTTGAACCGCCTGATGATGTCATAGCATATATTTTACCTCCTGCTTTCATCAAGTCTCTTTTTAAGACTTCCTGAGTCCAGTAAACAAGACTGTGAGCCATAACGTCAACAGTCATTTCCATCTGCTTCATATTTATCTGATCGTTGCCGTCTTCACTCACGAATTTTCGAAGTGTACCGAATGCAAGTGAATGAACTAATACCTTTATAGTTGGATTGTTTTTATTCTTGAATATTTCGGCAACTGTATTAAGTACATCTTCACGCTTATGCGGGTCAGCTGCATTGATGTTGAAGAAATGTGCTTCAACTCCGTATGACTTAATTTCTTCAATTTCTTTCTCTACGTCAGGCATCGTTGTTGCCCTGTCTAAATGTACACCAATAATGTTTACCCCGTCCTTTGCAAGAGTAAGTGCTATTTCCTTCCCGAAGCCGCTTGATGCTCCCAGAATTAGCGCAAAATAAGTTTTCTCCATTATATATTATTATTTACTTTTTAAAGCTATAATGCTCATAATCAAACTGACTATAAACAGAAAAATCAATATTGTCATAAAGGCAGCGGATGACCACATACCTGCAATTATTCCCCAAATTATAAAAACCCAGATAATCGTTACTATAAAAAATAAATTCCAGCTTAGCAGCAATGATTGTCTTGTGGACTTTGTCCTGTGAAACGTTCTGAACAATGTTTTTACAAACAGAAAGAAGAAGAATCCTGCTCCCGCCACAGAAAGCAGTATGTAAACAAATAGATTTATGTTCGTAAATCTTGGTGTTTCCTTTTCAGATGCGTTAATTACTGAGTCCGTCTTAATTACTGCCGTACTCATCGTATCAATCTGGTTTATTATCTTTGAAGTATCAATCTGTACAGTATTGATCTTTGACGTGTCTGTTTGCTTCTTTCCCGTTGAATCCGTCTTCTTTGTCTGTCCGGCTAATGTTACTGTAAAAAGCAGTAATATCGTCAGCAGTGTTGTTCCGGCTATTTTAATTCTTCTAAACTTCAATTTCTTCTCTTTTTTCAATGTAGTTAGTATCGAAATCACTTTCGATAAATTTTTTCTCTCTGAATATTTGTTTAAAAATTGGTAATGTTGTCTTTACTCCTTCAATTATAAATTCATCGAGTGCTCTTAGCATCCTCGCTATTGCCTCTTCTCTTGTAGTGCCGAGTACAATAAGTTTAGCTATCATAGAATCATAATGAGGGGGTATGTTATAACCGGAGTAGCAGTGCGTGTCTATTCTCACTCCGTGACCTCCCGGTGCGTTGAATGCAGTTATAAGTCCTGGACTCGATTGAAAATTCTTCGAGGGGTCTTCAGCATTTATTCTCACTTCAAACGAATGCCCGAACAATTTCTGCTTCTTCTTCGCTATCTTTTCCCCGGCGGCTATCTTTATTTGTTCCTTAACAAGGTCAAGACCTGATACTGCTTCAGTAATAGGATGTTCTACCTGTATCCTTGTATTCATTTCCATGAAATAAAAATCCTTGTTCTTATCCACTAAAAATTCAACCGTTCCTAAACTCTCATAATTTACCGTTTTCCCTGCAGCTATTGCAGCCTCGCACATTCTCTCTCTTAAATCCTCATCAAGTATCGGAGATGGTGATTCTTCTATTAACTTCTGATGTCTTCTTTGAACCGTACAGTCTCTCTCACCAACATGTACAATCGTGCCGTACTTATCGCCCATTATCTGAATTTCTACATGCCTTGGATTTTCGACTAATTTCTCGATATACATACTGTCATCACCAAACGCTGCAAGAGCTTCGCTTTTTGCTATAAACATCGCCTGCTCAAGATGACTCGCTTCCCGAACTATCCTCATTCCCTTTCCGCCGCCTCCTGCTGCCGCTTTTAGCATGATAGGATATCCGACTCTATCTGCAATGCTCGCTGCAGTCTCATAATCACTGAATTTCCCGTCGCTGCCCGGAACAAGCGGTACACCCGCTTCCTTCATAAGTCCTTTTGCTATTGCCTTATCTCCCATCTTGGTTATCATTTCAGGCTTTGGACCTATAAATGTAATGTTTGTATCTGCGCATATCTCTGCAAATTCAGCATTTTCCGCAAGAAACCCGTATCCGGGATGTATCGCATCAGCATTCGTAATCTCCGCTGCTGCTATTATTTTTGGTATGCTTAAATAACTTTGGTCCGACTGCGGAGGTCCTATACATACGGCTTCATCTGCAAATCTTACGTGTAACGAGTTTTTGTCAGCTGTCGAATATACAGCAACAGTCTTAATGCCTAATTCTTTGCATGTTCTTATTATTCTTAATGCAACTTCGCCTCTATTAGCTATTAAAATTTTATTAAACATATAATCTCCTCCGTATAAGTTTATTTTTATGCTTTCTCTATTAACATCAGCGGCTGGTCGTATTCAACTGCCGTGCCGTTTTCAACGAGTATTTTTAGTACTTTTCCGGAGACTTCTGACTCAATTTCGTTCATGAGTTTCATTGCTTCAATGATGCAGATTACTGACCCTGTAGTTACCGAATCTCCTGCTTTTACGTATGGGTCTGCGTCTGGTGAAGGTGATGCATAAAACGTTCCTACCATCGGGGATCTGACTTCGTAAACATTAGCACCTAATATTTCTTCTTTCTTTGTCTCAGTTTTTGCTTCATGAGTTGTTTCCATTCCTGACGCCGGAGTATGCATAAATCCGCCGCCTTGCTGTGGTACCATTGGAACTGTTCCTGCAAACATCTTCGGTCTCGGTTTTGATAATCTTATTTTTGTGCCTTCTTCTTCAATTTCTATTTCAGCAAGATTACTTGTATCAAGCATCTTTATAATCTTTTGTAAGTATTTTAAGTCCATTTTCATCTGTATTTTTAATTATTAAAATTCTGTTTATTTTTTAACTCTTTCAAGATATTCTCTTGTGCGTATATCTATCTTTATAAATTCTCCTTCATCAATAAACAAAGGTACATTTACCTCTGCCCCTGTTTCCAGAGTAACTGTTTTTGTTGCGTTAGTCGATGTATTTCCTTTTACGGCAGGCGGGGCTGAAGTAACTTGTAATACAATATGAGGCGGTAAAACAAGCGAAAGTGCCTTTCCATTATGAAAAACAATCTGAACTTCCTGTCCTGCTTTTAAAAATTCACCCTGCTCTCCAACTATGTCTTCCAATAAATGTATCTGGTCGTACGTCTCGTTCTCCATGAAGTAGTACTCTGTATTATCCTTGTACAAATACTGATAAACCTTCTGTTCGAGTCTCTCAACAGTAATTTCCTCACCAGAACGGAACCTGTTGTCTATCATCTTCCCGTTTCTTAAATTCCTCATTTTTACCTGATAAAATGCTCTTAAATTCCCGGGAGTTCTGTGCTCTACCTGTAAAACTTGGTGTAAATCATTGTTAAATTTGATAATAATACCATTTTTTAAATCTGAAGTTGTCGCCATTCCTTTTCTTTATTTATTAAGATTCTAATTTATGCAATTATAAATATACCGAATTCGGTTAGCAAAATCAATTAAAGATATACGGATTATTTAATTTGAATTTTGTTTGCTTTTTAAGTATTTTAATAAAATTCAATTAAAATCTTATCAAAAATCTATAAAACGGAGTTAAAATGTCACTAAAAATTGGAATAAATGGTTTCGGACGTATCGGACGCCTTGTTTTTAAAAGGATGATGCAAAAGGGGGGTTTTGAGGTTGTCGCTGTTAATGACCTGGCTGATACCAAAACTTTAACGCATCTTCTTAAATATGACTCAATTCACGGCAGGTTTCCGGGTGAATTAAAGGCAACTGAAAAGGGATTTACTCTTAACGGTAAAGAAATCCTGATTACTTCTGAAAAAGATCCCACTAAACTCGAATGGAATAAGAAAGGTGTTGACCTCGTTATCGAATCAACCGGTGTCTTTACTACAAAAGAAAAGCTTTCTATGCACCTTACAGCTGGAGCTAAAAAAGTTATTCTTACTGCTCCGCCTAAAGATGACCTCGATGCTATAGTTGTCCTCGGTGTTAATGACGAAGTTCTAAAACCAGAGCATAAGATAATTTCAAACGCTTCATGCACCACAAACTGTCTCGCACCTATGGTCAAAGTTCTCGACGAGAATTTCGGTATTGAAAAAGGTTTTATGAATACTATCCACTCTTACACGAACGATCAGGTTATGCTAGACCAGCCGCACAAAGACCTCAGAAGAGCAAGAGCTGGTGCTGTTAATATTATTCCGACTTCAACCGGTGCAGCAAAAGCAGTAAGTAAAGTATTGCCACATCTTAACGGCAAACTTGACGGATTCTCACTCAGAGTCCCGACACCTGACGGCTCCATTACGGACTTTACCGTTATTCTTAAAAAAGAAGTTAAGAAAGAAGAAATCAACGCAGCTATGAAAAAAGCATCGGAAACTTCCCTCAAAGGTATTCTTGAATATTGTGAAGACCCGATTGTATCTTCTGATATAGTAGGTAATGACCATTCATGTATCTTCGATGCACTCTCAACAATGGCATTCGGTAGTCTTGTAAAAGTTATCGGATGGTACGATAATGAGTGGGGATACAGCTGCAGAGTTGTTGACTTAGCAACAAAAATTATCTAATTTTGTAACGTAAATATTTTTACACCTTCTTAAACTTCGGTTTGAGAAGGTATATTAAAATCATTATTAACTTTTTCACTACTTGCAAGCCGGCTAATCGCCGGCTTTTTCATTTGACAATTCATGTTTACATTTTTGAATCTTAATTAATAACATTTCTATCCTTTTGGATTTATTAATTCAAGCTTTTTTACAAAATTACATCAATGTTCCCTGTAAAACGAAATATTGAGTTTTTCATTCTCCTCGGTACTATAACAATAGTAATAATCTGGCAGTTGCTCTTCATTCTTCAGCTTCATGACGGAGACACGGACGCATACGCTCATTTTATTATTGCAAGAGATATCGTCAAGAATCCTTACAACCTGAGCTCTCACTGGGTTTGGCTGCCGCTTTTTCATTATATTGGTGCATTCTTTGTTTTAATCGGAACCGACCTCGAACCTATTAGGTTTATCAACCTTATTCTGTGGAATGCAACTCCATTGATTTTATTTTTCTATCTCAAAAAGAAACTTTCCAAAAGCTTAATCCCGATAATTGCTTCATTGCTCACAGCTCTATCTCCTATAGGTATTTTGATGGGTACGACTGCTCAGCCTGAACCACTATTCACTTTAATGCTCTTGTTGTTTATAATCGCGTTTGATTTTGAAAAATATATTCTTTCATCTTTTTTGCTCGGAATATCCTGTATGCTGCGCTATGAAGCATGGGCATTGCTTGCAGGACTTGGTGTTTATTTCTTGTTACAAATTATTAAAAATAAAACTTTAAGAATTTCTAAAAGCGGTAATAATTTAACTTACTTCTTAAACCTTATCCTCCCGTTTTTAATTATTTTAATCTGGACACTGCTTCGTTTTCAGTCTGACGGTGTATGGTTCTCTTTCCTTCATGGTACTCACAAATTTGCAAACGATGCATTGGGCGAAGTCAGTTCTTTGCAGGGAGGGTTTTGGAAATTTTTAAATGATTTATTCTTTTATCCTTTCTGGATTCCGTTTATCTTCACCGGTATTGCAATAATATTCGTACCGTTCGGTTTAAAAAAGTTTTTTGCTGAGAATAAGATAGCCTTTACAGCTTCTTTGAGTATTCTGATATTCATATCAGTAAGCTGGGTAATGAAGGCAAACCTGGGTCTTAACCGCCACTTTACATCTCTTCTTCCTTTTTATTCATTGCTCATTGCATACGGGTTTGTATCAGTATCGGAATACCTGAAAAAGTATAAACTCTTCAGTTCGGGTAATCTTTTGCTTTCAGTATTTGCCATAATAATTCTATTTTATACCTCAATGTGGCTATACATTTGGCGTGATACAAACTCAAACAACTTCTCCGAAAAACGTGATACTATTGAGTTTTTGAAGAAGCTGAATTCAAATAATCCTGATGCAGTAATTCTCTGCAACGACCCTATGATAGAAGTTTTAAGTGAAATTAATTATAAAGCATTCAATCATTTCTGGATGTATGAAAACCTCGAAACTAAACAATACATTGAATCCTTAAAGCTAAACTCTGAAAAAATTATAATCGTTACAACTGCTAAAAGGGAAAGCTTCTTTTCATCATTTTCCGAAAAAATTTACGAATCCTCATCACCCGATAAAAACCTATACAAAATACTTATATACAAATTTTGATATTGTTGTAAATACAAGTACTTATACCATAAGTATTTTTCAGTTCTTTATTTTTTCATAACTTGCCTCTAATTAGCCTTTAAATAGCCTTAAATATACCTTTTGTATGTTTAGCGGTAATTCTGTTTTTACATATACTAATTTTTTCAAAATGGTTTCTCTCTAAATTGGTTTGATTATTACCTCTTTAAGCTGTATTTTTGTTGTTTGTTAAAAGGGCGATTAGCTCAGTTGGTTAGAGCACTTCGTTTACACCGAAGGGGTCTGAGGTTCGAATCCTTAATCGCCCACTCTTGGAAGGTTGTAGATTCTTTTAATTCGGGTCAACAATCTTTTTTGGTTTAAAGAACAATGATTTGTAAACTTTAACTGAGGATGAAGAGTAAGATTTATTTTGTTGGTACTGTACTTGCAATATTTCTCATCAATCTTGTAAAAGATTCTATTGATCCTTATTATTACACAATCCTTATCTACATAGGAATCAACATAATTCTTGCTTCGAGTCTTAATTTAATTAACGGTTTTACAGGTCAGTTCTCTCTTGGTCATGCCGGCTTCATGGCTATCGGCGGTTACTTATCAATTGCTTTCTCAACTTACTTTGCACCCTTTTTCAGCAACTTGTTTGGTACAGGTATGTTCGGTGAGAACATGACTTTCGTAGTTGTGATGATAGCTGGTGGTATTGCTGCAGCATTAATAGGCTTGTTAGTTGGAGTCCCGTCATTGCGTCTCAAAGGTGATTATCTTGCAATCGTTACTCTCGGCTTTTCTGAAATTATACGTGTCCTGATTCAGGGTATGGATTTCATTGGAGCATCACAGGGGTACCGCGGTGTATATCAGTACAGCAATGGAGTAAAAAGTCTTTCAATGCTTGAGGGGTCTCAGGATTCATTCATCTTTTACAGCGTGCCGAAATACACAGACTTTTTCTGGGTGTTCTTTGTCGCGGCTATCCTTATCTATTTCACATTTAATCTGATTAACTCAACTTACGGAAGGGGATTCATTGCTGTCAAAGATGATGAGGTCGCAGCTGAATCGATGGGTATTAATACTACGAAGTTTAAAGTCATGGCTTTCGTAAGCGGTGCTTTCTTTGCGGGTGTTGCCGGTGCTCTATACGGACATTTCAATCTTTATCTGAATCCTGAAGACTTCAATTTCCTTAAATCGATCGAAATAGTCGCAATGGTTATTCTTGGGGGTATGGGAAGCATTCCCGGTGTTATCATAGCTGCTGTGATACTTACTATTCTTCCCGAATTACTTCGCGGCATTTCCGAGTACAGAATGGTTGTGTATGCTCTTCTGCTTATTATAATGATGTTAACCCGTCCTCAGGGATTATTTGGAGTTAAGTTCAGAATTAGAAAGAAGAAAGCGGGTGATATAAAATGAGTGTGCTCAAACTTGATAATATCACGATGAAGTTCGGAGGTCTTGTAAGTATTGATGCTCTAAATGCTGAAGTTAACGAAAATGAACTCGTTGGTCTTATCGGTCCTAACGGTGCCGGTAAGACGACTGTATTCAACGTAATCACGAGCGTTTATACGCCTACTTCAGGCGATGTTTTGTTCTACGGTGATTCACTCGTAAAGTACAGTACAAGCCAGATTGCACACCTTGGAATCTGCAGAACTTTTCAGAACATAAGATTATTTAAAAGCCTTAGCGTTAAGGATAACGTTAGAGTATCTTTTGGTGTCCATTTGAAATCGGGTTTCATTTCTTCAATCGTACAATTAAGAAAGTTTTCAGAAGAAGAAAAGAATATCGACACAAAGATAGATGAACTTCTTGAGTTGTTCGGGCTTCACGATGTTAAGGATGAAGAAGCAATTTCATTGCCTTACGGCGACCAGCGAAAGGTTGAAATTGTCAGAGCTCTTGCTACTGAGCCGAAGCTCCTGCTTCTTGATGAACCAGCTGCAGGCATGAATCCGAAAGAAAAGTCTGACCTTATGAAGCTTATAAAAGATGTAAAAGATAAGTTTAAGATTTCGATACTTCTTATAGAGCATGATATGAGTGTAGTAATGGGTATTTGCGAAAGGATTTATGTTATTGAATACGGTAAAAAGATTGCTGAAGGTTTACCATCGGAAATTCAATCAAATGAAAAAGTCATTGAAGCTTATTTAGGAGATACGAAACATCATGCTTAAGATTGAAAACCTGAACGTTAATTACGGAGCTATAAAGGCAGTTAAAAATATAACCATCGAAGTCAAGAAAGGTGAAATCGTTACTCTTATCGGTGCTAACGGTGCAGGAAAGTCAACAATACTCCGCACAATCTCCTCAATTATAAAACCAGCATCAGGAAGAATACTGCTTGAAGGTAAAGATATTTCTAACTTACCCCCTCACAAAATCGTTGAGCTTGGTATTTCTCAGGCACCAGAAGGTAGAATGATATTCTCAAACCTGACTGTTCAGGAGAATCTCGAAATGGGAGCATTCACACGCAAAGATAAAGATAACATACTATACGACCTTGAATTTGTTTTTACCCTCTTTCCTCGTCTGAAAGAAAGATTGAAACAACCCGGCGGTACGTTAAGCGGAGGCGAACAGCAGATGCTTGCAATCTCACGTGCTATCATGTCAAAACCTAAACTGCTTTTGCTTGATGAACCTTCACTCGGTATAGCTCCGATATTAGTAAAACAGATATTTGAAAAGATTAAATCTCTTAAAGACGCTACAGGGCTGACAATACTGCTCGTTGAGCAGAATGCAAACATTGCACTTTCTATCTCAGATTATGCTTACGTACTCGAAACGGGTTCAATAAAACTCGAAGGAGCGGCAAAAGCAATGGCAAATAATTCTGAGGTTAGGAAAGCTTATTTGGGCGAATAATTACTTTATTTTAGCTATTTTTGTAGTACCTCTAACAATAAACTATTACCAATTTAAACATTTTGTATCATGAATTTTAAATATGCAAAAAGAATGCAAAACCTCGGCACCGAAACTGCATTTGAGGTTTTAGCGAAAGCAAAGAAACTGGAAGCTGAAGGCAAGCACATTATCCATCTTGAAATTGGCGAGCCTGATTTTCCAACGCCTGATAACATTGTTCAGGCTGCTGCAAAATCATTGCAGGGCGGCGATACGCATTATACTCCCTCAAACGGTATTCTGCCTCTGAGAGAGACTATCGCAAAATATATGTCAAGAACAAGAGGTTTGGATTTTACAGCTGATGAAGTAGTAATGACTCCGGGCGGGAAACCGATAATGTTTTTTGCAATCATCGCTCTTGTTGATGAAGGAGATGAAGTAATTTATCCTAACCCGGGATTCCCTATCTACGAATCGATGATTAAGTTCATGGGCGGCAAACCGGTTCCTATTCCCTTAAAGGAAGAAAAAGGATTTGCATTTGACCCAGAGGATTTAAGAAAATTAATTACACCAAAGACAAAACTTTTAATAATAAATACTCCTCAGAATCCTACTGGAGGAATTCTTACCAAAGATGCTATTCTTAAAATCGCAGACATAGTAAAAGATAAAGATATCTGGATACTGAGCGATGAGATATATTCACGTTTAATATTTACGGGCGAGCACTTCAGTATTGCACAGGTTCCGGGCTTTAAAGAGAGAACGATTATACTTGATGGTTTCTCAAAGTACTATGCAATGACGGGATGGAGAGCAGGCTTTGGTGTAATGAACAAAGAGATTGCTCCAATGATTTCGAAACTTGTTACGAACAGCGTTTCATGCACAAACGCATTCGTTCAGAAAGGGTGTATAGAAGCACTCGAAGGTCCGCAGGATTCTGTTGACCAGATGAAAGCAGAGTTTCTTGCACGCAGGGATATCATTGTTGATGGATTAAATTCTTTAAAAGGATTTTCATGTATCGTTCCCGACGGGGCATTCTATGCATTCCCTAATATTACAAAAACCGGTTATACATCAAGGGAGCTTAATGACCACCTTCTGTATAAAGCTAACGTAGCAGCGCTTTCAGGTACGGCATTCGGCGAATATGGTGAAGGATATCTGAGATTCTCTTATGCTAATTCAAGAGAGAATATAAAGGAAGCGATTAAAAGAATCAAAAACGTTTTATAACTTATTGTTATCTCTTTCATTAAAAAACGGCTCTTTTATTAAGAGCCGTTTTTGTTATGTACACTTTATCGTATTAACATCATCTTTTTAGTTTCATTGTGCCCCTCTGCCGACATTCTGTAAAAATAAACACCTGATGATAGTTCTTTAGCATTAAACTTAATGGAATATTCACCGGCTTTGTAAAATTTATTAACTGCTTCCGCAATTTCTTTACCTCTTATGTCGTATATCCTGATAATAACATTGACGTCTTTTGGTACAGAGAATTTAATGTTAGTTTCGGGATTGAAGGGATTCGGATAATTGTTGTATAATTTGTATCCTGTAATACCCGATGTTTCATTTGAAATGAAAGCTGTGTTTAATTCCTTTATTCTTCCCGTAGAAACATAGTTAAGTGTATCAAATGTTGATATAAAGTTCTTAATACACGTATATTCCGGCGTGAATGTTGGGGTTACGCTGCTAATCTGAATTCCAAGCTGTGAAAGTGCAAAAAGCAAACCTTCATTAGCAGATGCTGAGTAGTTTGCTGTCATAGAAAATGCTGTATCATTTACGAACATGCTCGATTGAATTACTCTTTGTCCGACGGGGAGAGTTTTATCATAATCGAACCTTAGTCCTGCAAATTGCGGGAAGTAACTTATGTTATTCGTTATTAAAGCAAATATTAGTTCAAGTCCTCTTTTAAGTTCTGCACCTGAAATATTAAATTTCATAACGTTGAAACCAAGTCCTGTAGCAGTATCATAACCGTAAGGAGTAGTTCTTAAAATGTCATATCCTGTTACACTTCCTTTGTAAATTGTTTCTGCTGTCAGTCCAACGGCAGTCATTGAGATTTGTGTGTTAGTCAGACTTCTTTGAGCGTCGGTTACAAGATTCCCGAGAGGAGTATCCCTGAAGGATGTACTGTCGTTCCAAGAAGGAGGAATATTACTTTTTGCATAAGTCACATTCTGAAAAACATCACCATATTTGTTTATAATTTCCTTTTTGAATGAATTCACATAGTTCTTGATTTCAGTATTCTCCGGAATGTTCTGATTTATTTCCACAAGACTATAGTTCTCGAATATCACGTTCCCGTTTTCAAATTCAAACTTGAGCTTGCCGGCGTATCTATAGTGGCTTCCCGGGTGACAAATTATCGTGTTGTGGCCCGCGGGATTTGGCACGAAAACCGGCTGAGCTGTTATGAAGTGGTCATGTCCGCCGAGAATTATGTTAATACCCGGTACGACGGAAGCCATTAGATTATCAAATTCATATCCCATGTGAGATAAGCAAATAATAACATCGCAGCCTTGATTTATCAGCGCTGCGGTTGTTGCTCCTGCGATTTGAAGAGCACTGTCATTTATCACAACAGGAAACGGATTGCTTGAAGGGTCATTTATTGAAAGACCGAAAATTCCTACCTTAACGCTGTCGTGTTGTTTTATGATATAAGGATAAATAAACTGATTTAGAGAAGGAAATCCATTCAGGTTAAGGTTTGAGGATACGAGAGGTACGGCATTTGCATGGAAAGCAGTATCGAGTGAATTGAACAAAACCTGCGGACCTACGTCTAAATCATGGTTTCCGACAGCAATAGCATCAAGGTTCAGTCTGCTTAAAACATTATATTCCGGAAATGAAAAATACCTGTTAAAAAAGAAGTCTCCGGTGAATATATCGCCCGAATGGAATACCATAACGTTCGAGTCAGTGCTGCGTATGTTAGCAATGAAAGTTGCAAGTCTTGATATACCTCCCTTTGTGTATTCATTCTGCTGGTTCTTCTCACCCAGACCCAGAACGTAAGAATGAGAGTCGCTGAAATGTAAAATAGTAAAAGGGACTTCAGTACTTTGAGATGCCGTACTGATAAATAGGAACGCAAGAATAATATAAAGTATTTTGATTTTTAGCATGCAATATTCAACATAATTCTAACAAATAAACCCTTGTTTATAGTTCATTAAATAATTAAGAAAACTATTACTTTTATAATATATTTCATGTGTTTCAAATATTATTTAATTTGAAATAACCTACTTCATATATATTGAAGTTTATATTTATCAAATTAATAAGGATGAACCTATTTTAAACTTTATTACAAAGGACAAATTATATGAAACAATTAAATTTATTTGCAGCATTTATTCTTATAGTTCTTTTCAGTGCCATGAACACAACCTTTTCGCAGGTAACGGATAAAGACGGCAACGTTTACAAGACTGTAACAATTGGGAATCAAGTATGGATGGCAGAAAACTTGAATGTAACACAATACCGCAACGGTGACCCAATCCCTGAGGTACAGGATAAAGAAGAATGGGATAACCTGACAACGGGTGCATGGTGCTGGTACGAAAACAATTCGGCGAACGGCACGACATACGGCAGGCTTTATAACTGGTTTGCGGTAAATGACCCTCGCGGTCTTGCACCTGAGGGATGGCATATACCTTCAAGTGATGAATGGAATAAACTGACAGACAATTTTGGCGGTGCTGAAACAGCAGGTGCGAAATTGAAAACAACGAGCGGATGGGATAATGGGGGCAACGGAGATAATAAAAGCGGTTTTTCGGCAATTCCGGGAGGTTACAGAACGCACGACGGCTATTTCTCAAACATGGGCAGAAATGCACTTTTCTGGACTTCAACTGAATTCAATACTACAAATGCCTGGTTTCGAAATGTTATTGGGAGTATTACTGACGTATATGCACCGAATTATGGAAAAGATTTTGGACTATCTGTCCGCTGCGTAAAAGATTAATGAAAATTACATGAGAACAAACACTAAATTTACAATATTTCTGCTTACGGTGCTGTTTCTGTGGGCGGGTACATCATTTTCTCAGGTTACTGATAAAGACGGCAATGTATATAAAACAATAAAGATAGGATTGCAGGAATGGTCTGCGGAAAATCTGAATGTTTCACATTACAGAAACGGTGATGAAATACCTCATGTGCAGGATGCTATAGAATGGTCGAGACTTACGACGGGTGCCTGGTGCTGGTATGAAAACAGCACAGAAAACGGTAAGATTTATGGCAAGCTTTACAATTGGTATGCACTTAATGACCCTCGCGGACTAGCACCTGATGGGTGGCACATATCGACGGATAACGACTGGCAGCAGCTCGTAGGTTTTCTGGGAGACTGGAAGACATCAGGTCAGAAATTAAAAGGAAAGAGCGGCTGGTTTAAGGATAGGAACGGCACGGATGAAAGCGGTTTTAATGCTGTTCCGGGAGGAATACGTGATTCAGACGGCGACTTTTATGATTACCTAAAGTTTGGCTGCTTCTGGACTTCTACTGAGAATACAGAGGAGAATGCATGGTATTACTTCGTTATTCATAGCTATACTGATGTAGCGAGGTTTGATGGTGCAAAGAAAAGGGGATTATCAATACGGTTAGTAAAAGATTAAGGTTTTATTATTAAATACATAGAAAGCGGGGCAAAATTTATTAATTTTGCCCTGTTTATACAATTTTTGGTCAATATTTTGCTAAATTTATATATTTTCGATGGAATTTGACCAATTTTGTTTTATATCTTGCCAGAAAGTTTAAAAAGTAAAGAAATACATATAAAGCTATATGCGGGCTATATGAAAGCTATATGCGGGCTATATGAAAGCTATATGCGGGGTATATGAATTTAATATGAACTCCATATGAAATCCATATGAAATCTATATGCGAGCAGTATGCGAGAAGGCTTTGTGCAGGCTATGAACAAGGTATGTTTATGGGATGTTAATGGGATTTTCATGGGAGGTTTATGGGATATTAAAATAAAGAATTGTAATTACATGATATTATGTGACAGTTCTTTTTTATAAACTGCTCATCTGAATATTCACATTAATGAATAACAGATTAATTCATCTTAATACAAGATGCAAAAAATCTATAATAATGTAAAGGTAAAAACTTGATTTTGTAATATTAATTTTCAAAGAATTAAAATTTTTAAGTTTCTTACGATTCTAAAATCTGTTTCCGTTCAGGCATTTTTTGCATTCTCAAAATTTCTCTTGAAATTACAAATTCAAATGTATAGTTTAAATCGGGAATATTTTTATAAACCAAATTCTGATAGACTATGAAAAAACTGATTTTCCTCCTCACGGCAGTTTTAATCGTAAGCGCACCACTATATTCGCAGTGGGTACTGCAATCCACGCCAACTACAAATGCACTCGAAGCAATATTTGTTGTAAATGCAAACGTAATCTATGCGGCGGGTGATAACGAAACAATTATCAAAACAACTAACGGCGGTTCAAATTGGATTTTACTTCGAGAGAATAGTGCGGGAAAAGATTACTTGGATATTCATTTTTTTAATGAAAATACAGGCATAGCGGTTGGAGGTATTTATTCACTATCAAGAGTAGGTTTGATTTCAAAGACTACAAACGGCGGTTTGAACTGGGTTGATTCTATTACGTCCGGAATATGTTTTCGCGGGATAGAGTTTGTGAATTCAACTACGGGTTATCTTGGCGGCTGGGTGAATTCAGCTTCAGTATCGCCAATTTTGATAACCACAAATGCGGGCGGTATCTGGCTGTCAGTAACCCCTTTCAACTGTTATGGAATTGAGTGCTTTTCTTTTCTAAATGAGTCAACTGGTTTTGCAACAGGTGACCATCCAAACTGTCAGGGGATTTTTAAAACTACAGATGCCGGTTATTCATGGACACTGAATTCAGACTTCGGCAATGGTGTCTGGCTTTGTTCGGTATTCTTTGTTAATGCAAACACGGGGTGGATTACAGGAAATCAGGCTTCACCCTGGAGCGGATTGCTGAGGAAAACAACAAATGGAGGTCTAAACTGGACACATCAAATGAATGCGAATACAAATGAAACCTACGAGATGTTTTTCCTGAATGAGAACACAGGGTGGGTTGCCGGGGATTCACCGAACATACAGAAAACTACCAATGGCGGTGCAAACTGGTTTACGCAGTCAACACCGTCTGCATGGTGGATGTGGGACATACAGTTTATTAATGAAAACACGGGCTGGGCTGCGGGCTCGCAGGGAGAAGTGTTCTATACAACAAACGGCGGCGGAACTGTATCGGTACAAAATATTTCTTCAGAAATACCTGCGTCGTTTTCACTATTGCAAAATTATCCGAATCCGTTTAATGCCAATACAGTTATCCGTTATCAGTTGCCAGTTGTCAGTGATGTTGTGATAAAGGTTTATGACGTGCAGGGAAGAGAGGTGCAAACACTTGTGAATGAGAGGCTGCAGGCGGGGACGTATGAGGTGAAGTTCAATGGGTCTATGCTTAACAGCGGGGTTTATTTTTACAGATTGAATACAGAGGGTTTTTCGGAGACGAGGAGGATGATGTTAATTAAATAATTTTAATCAACGGTTATGAAAAAACTCTTAGTAATTTTAGCAATGATCGCAGCAATAAACGCCAATGCACAGTGGGTGCAGCAATATTCTGATACTATTACAAATATTATGGATGTAGATTTTGTTACTCCGAATACCGGATGGGCTGTTGGGTATAAGTATATTTTGCCTGGCACTATTAACGAAGGAAGACTTTTTAAAACAACAAATGGCGGTAATACATGGACTGTATTGGTTCAGCGGAAATTGGACTTTTGTTAAAAAATATTTTGTGATATTTA
>CAZVCC010000004.1:19761-109488 GCA_964626015.1 uncultured Ignavibacteriaceae bacterium | reverse complement strand
CATTAGAATAAACTTCTTCATACAAGAATTATTTTACTTTGTTATTAAAATTATACCTTATTGTACATTTCTTTTGTCCTTAAGATGTGAAAATCAATCCGTGTTTACCTGTCTGCGTTGACAGATCCGTATAATCCGCGTAAATCCGGGTTCAATTATTCGTAAAAATCATTTCGTTAAAATCATCCGCCGCGTCTCTCTAAAATCCCCGGCACTCATCTGATAAAAATAAACCCCGCTCGGATATCCTGCTGCATTCCATTCAATGGAATAAGTGCCCGGAGCAAGTTTTTCATTCACTAACGTTGCAACTTCCTTCCCCGTAATGTCGAATATTTTTAAAGTCGATAAACTGACAACTGACAACGAAAAACGAATAACTGTACTCGGATTAAACGGATTCGGATAATTCTGCCATAACTTATATTCGTTCGGCACTTCCGTACTTATCTGGCTTATCCCGACTCCCCCATTCGTAGTCTTAAATAAATACCCGGTACCGCCCGCAGCCCATAGCATACTGTCGTTTGACTTGCTTAAACCATAGATATAACCCATAAAACTAACAGGCAGACTTTGTAAAACCCAGTTTATACCTGAGTTCGTTGTCTTAAACATAACACCATATCCGCCCAGCCAACCCGTATTTACATCTTTAAAATATACTGTTTTTGAATCATCAGGATAATTAAGAACCAACCAGTTATCCCCTCCGTTTGTTGTTTTTCTTACACCGTTATTATCGCCCACAGCCCAGCCGGTTAAATCATTTATAAAATTAATTTCATATATGTATGTATGGAAAGCACCCTCAAACACCCTCTGCCAGTTCACTCCCCCATTCGTAGTTTTATGTATGACGCTGTAGTAAGTCGTTATAAATCCTGTATTTGCATTCAAGAAATTTACTGCATAAGAAGACAGAAGTGTGTTGCTCATTTGAAGCCAGTTATTCCCCCCGTTTGTAGTTGCAAATGTATTTAAACCTGTAACCCAGCCTGTGTCGGGATTTAAAAAGAATGCTTTGTTGTGATCGCTCAAGTCAGTAATTTGTTGTATCCAGTTCAGCCCTCCGTTAGTTGTTTTTCTGACCGTTCCTTTATCACCTATTATCCAGCCTGTATCATCATTTAAGAAACATACGTCCCAAAGTCCTGGAATTGTACCAATATTTAGTGAATTCCAGTTAACACCTCCGTTAGTTGTTTTTAAAAGCCTTCCCTCTGTTTGAATATTTGGAAGAACTTTATAACCGGCAACCCATCCTGTATTAGCAGATGTGAATTGAACATCCATAAAGTAAAATGTAGTGTCCGAATAGTTTAATACCCACTGAGAATAACAGAGATTAATTAACAGTAAATAACTAAATGCGAGTAGAAAAAATATCTTTTTCATATTACTTTACATTAAATTTTTAAAGATGAATACTGCTCGGTTTGTCTTTACATTTTACTTTAACATGTTAATGTAAGCATGTAAATCGTGGAATATATACGTGTAAATTTAATTATTTACATTTAATTTTACAAATCATTTTTATATGGTGTGGAAGTTTAATTCAATTATAATCAAAAACTCCCTGAGGTATTGCCTGCAATGAAAGGGACGATGTAAAAATGATATTTCGCTGTGAACTCCGTGATTATCTCTATGGTTAAATATTCTTTCGTGGTAAATAATATTCCATCACATCTTCTTCATAACTATTATCGATATATCATCATTCTGCCTTGTTTGCCCTGTAAACTGAAATATATTCTCAAGTATTTTTTCGCCTAATGCCTTTGCCGATAACTCCTTATTCTGTAACATAACCGACTTCATTTTTTCATTTCCGTAAAACTCTCCTGCACTGTTCTTTGCATCTGTTATTCCGTCTGAATAAATTACAACTATATTCCCCTCTTTAAACTCTTCCTTAAACACAGAATAATTTGCATTCTTAATCAGTCCCAAAGCTGTCTCCCCATGCGGTGTTTCTTTAATCTGGTTATCACGCAGTATGTATGCCGGTAGATGCCCCGCATTTACCATTTCTATCGTATTATTGCCTTTATTGATTTCTACATAAAATAAAGAAGCAAACATTTTGCGGAGCTTTTCTTTGTAAAAAGTACTGTTGACTTTTGATATCAATTCGCTTGTTTTGTAATCCGGAGCAAGTGCTTTTATTATTGCTTGAAGCTTGCTCGTCATTAAAGCCGCATGCAGTCCTTTTCCCGCAACATCTGATACAAACAAAGTTGCTCTATCGTCGTCAACATAGAAGAAATCAACGAGGTCTCCCGATACTTCATTCGCAGGTCTCGAATAAAGCCAGAGCGTCCAGCCGTCAAGATAAGGAGTCTCTTCTGGCATCAGTGCTTCCTGGATTTTTCTTCCCGCTACAAGCTCATCCTTCGCAAGCAGCTTATCCTTCAGCTCAAGCATCAATAGCAAAACAATTATCAGGCATCCAAGCATGCTGAAATCTGTAGTAAATGAAATGTTGAATTCATCGAAATGGATTCTAATTGCTGTAATAATAAAAAATGCACTTACAAGAAGCATTACACGACGCATTGGATTTAGCTTCAATACCATGCTTTTCAAAATCCATACTATATAAAAGAACCCCCTCTTCAGTGGGTTCATCTTCTTGAGCCTTTCCTTGTTTTCCTGTGTCACATAAAACTCGATAATATCATTCATGTCCTGGCTGAAATCCTTTGTCATTTCGTTAACATTCATGTCAGATTCGAGAGTCTTAAAAAATCCCGGCTCGTTTTGTTTTGCGTCTCTGCTCATCATTTATTTTTATATTTAATACGGAAAAAATAATATATTAGTTGCATATTTCCGCACTGTTGCCATTCTTATATCCGCTTCTCATTTTGTTTCCCTATCTTTTTAAATTTGTTATATTTCGACCGATAAGTATTATTTTCTCTACTATTTTTATAAAATGAATAATCTGAATTTTTTCTCTTGACAATTACAAAAAATATTATTATTTTAAGTTTATAAGGATTATAATTTAAATAATCCTGTTTTCAGCTTAAATATAAGCACTCTTACCTTCTTATAGCTTATATTACTGAAAATACATCATTTCTATAAAATCTTCAATAATAGTACGGTAAAAGTCCAATGATTGTGCAGTAATAATACGGTGCTCTCGGCTTTCTCTTGCCTTTCCCGCAGTATTTTACTATATTAAAACAGTACCAAAGGTATTGCTCATAAATAGTTTTTTAAAACTCAAAATCTGCGAAAATGGCAAGAATATTACCGGGTCCGGTTGGAACTCCCGTCGGTAAAACAGGCAAAACAGTTTTCCGCCGCACTAACAGGAAAGTATTTTCCTATGAACTTTCAGAAGCATTCAAAGAAACAAAATCAGAAAAAGTTATAGCTAACAGGAAAAATTTCGGTAAACTGTCTAAGTTCTCAAACTTCGTCAATAAGTCAGAAACTATTAAAAAAGTCTGGAAGAAGTCAAAGCTCAAAGGCAATGCGAGCAACCGCAGAATTCTTAAGTATAATTATAAAACCTTTAGTCATTATGGAATTAGTTCTGAAATAAATATTCTGCCTGCACATTTGTACCTTCATAACCATGATATATCACTCGACGAAAACCGTCTAACTTTTAAATTCACCACTTATGACAGCAAAGCCGGTTTTGATGAAAGATATGCAAACTTCAACCCGCCTTATGTATTCGTTGCTGTTATCCACGCAAAAGACCCCGTAAATCCTGACAATAAAAATGAGTTTCTGAATGTAATGCTTGAGGAAACAATCGAAAGCGGTTTGTTCTCCCGCGAAGAGATTATAAGCCACACATACGATACACCTGATGGTGCATTTAATTTCATAAATGATTACAACACCGTTATTGTATTCCCCGGAATAATATCAATCGATGAATACAATATGCCCCTTAAATGGGCAGAATGCAGAGGGATATACGTAAAAGGCTCTCATCCTGAAATCATACCTCCTGTAAAACCGGTTCCGCTTGAACGTCCCGGCAAGAAGTTCTTAATCGAGTATTCATAGTATTTAACTTTTATTGACTAAATACTCATTGAAATAATCTCGGGTCGAAATAATTCTTATTCCCTTAAATTTCTTTAAAGTTAAAAGATCTTTATCGCCGGATATAATTACATCTGCCTTAACAAAATAAGCGAGCTGAAGTATATTATTATCTGTCTCATCCCTGCATATTTTAGGTAACTCATTCGATGGAATAGCAATATGAAAACTTGATTCTAAAAAATACAAGAACTCTTTTATATCTTCATCTTTAACTTCAAATTTACGATGCAAGACACTTTTAAGCTCATTCACAATAAATTCGGAGATATAGATATCATGAGTTATAATACAGTCATAAAATACTTTGTGAGTTATTCCTTCAGTTAAAAAAGCAGACAATATAACGTTTGTATCAAGAACTATTTTCATTATAGCTCGTTGTCATTGTAGATATCTTCATCCGTAAAATAACCTTTTTTCTTAGCATAAGGCATTAATTTCTCCCTTACACCTTTAAACTCAATTGTAGTAAGATACTTTTCTACTGCATTAATGACTATGTCACTTTTTGTTGTCTTATATTTCTTCGCAGCAGTGTTTATCTTCTTCTTGAGCTTAGAACCTATGCTGATACTTAATATTTCTCTCATATCTGTAATAATTTGTAATACAATTTAATTTATAATTAATTTATTATCAATCCTTTTCTGATTTCTCACAATCTCCGTCTCTCAATCCCAATCCTCTTTTCCATTTAATCAATTCTTTGCATTCAGTATATTATATGATGAAAAATAAGTTACTCGTTACAGCAGCTCTGCCCTATGCGAATGGATATATACACCTTGGTCACATTGCCGGTGCTTACCTTCCAGCAGATATTTTTGTAAGGTTTAAAAGACTTTGCAATGAGGATGTAATTTTTATCAGCGGTTCTGATGAACATGGAACTGCAATAGAAATCTCTGCAATGAAGGAAAAAGTTACTCCCAAGGAAATTATCGACAGATACCACATTGCTAACAAAGATGCATTCGATAAACTCGGGATTTCTTTCGATATTTATTCCCGTACTTCAAACGATATTCATCATAAAACTGCACAAGATTTCTTCTTGAACCTTTTTGATAAGGGTCTTCTAATTCAGAAAACCGAAAAGCAGTTATATTCCGAAAAAGATAAACGTTTTCTTGCTGATAGATTCGTTGAAGGCACTTGTCCAATATGCGGGTATGAAGAAGCTCGCGGCGACCAATGCGAAAGCTGCGGAAGTAACTTGACACCGCTTGAACTGAAAAACCCAAAGTCAAAGATTTCTGGTGATACTCCTGTTGTAAAAGAAGCCGTAAACTTCTACTTCCCTCTTGAACAGTTCCAACCTAAACTTGAAGAATGGATTAAAACAAAAACAAACTGGAAAGCAAACGTTAAGAATTACTGCGAGGGTTGGTTCAAAACAGGACTTAAAGACAGAGCCATTACACGCGACCTTGATTGGGGCGTAAAAGTACCCGTAAAAGATTCTGAAGGTAAAGTAATTTATGTATGGTTCGAAGCACCTATAGGCTATATTTCTGCAACTAAAGAATATTTTATAGAGCAGGATGAGCCCGATAAATGGCGGGATTATTGGTGCAGTGAAGATTCGCGGATGATACATTTCATCGGTAAGGACAATATTATTTTTCATGCAATCGTATTCCCTGCAATGTTGATGGCACATGGCAGTTTTAATCTGCCTGATAACGTACCGGCAAACGAATTTCTTAATCTTGACGGAGCTAAACTTTCAAAGAGCAAAGGACATGGAATCCTGGTTAAAGATGTTGTTACTGAATTCAATCCCGATGTTGTTCGTTATGCAATCGCATCAAATATGCCCGAGAATAAAGACTCGGATTTCTCTTTCAGGGATTTGCAGGCAAAGAATAATAATGAACTCGCTGCAATACTCGGTAACTTCATTAACCGCACTGTAGTATTCGCAAAGAATAAATTTGACAACAAAGTCCCGGAAAGGAATACAAAGACTATTCCGGATATATTCGCATACATTAAGTCTCAGAAGAAACTTATAGAAGAATGTTATAATAACTTCAGATTCCGTGATGCAATTAATGAAACAATGAACATAGCCCGTGCTGCTAACAAATACTTCAACGACAGTGAACCATGGAAAGTAATTAAGACCGATGAGGCAAAGTGCGGTGAGATAATAAATGAATGCCTTCAGATAGCTCATTCTCTTGCTATTGTATTCTCACCAGTTTTACCATTTACATCAAAGAAAATTTTAAACGTACTCGGTAAAGGAGAAGCTGATTTCGCCTGGGAACGTATCGGAGAGTTCGTACTCCAAAGCGAAAATGAGCTCGGTAAAGATGAAATACTATTTCCACAAATCGAACTTCCGGCTGAAGAAGAGATAAAAGAAGAGATTGAAGACAATCTTATTTCCATTGATGACTTTAAAAAGGTAAAACTTGCGACTGCTGTTGTTATTAAATCAGAGGCTGTACCAAAGAGCAAAAAACTGCTTAAACTCGGTGTGCGTTCAGGTAAAAAAGAGAAGCAGATTGTAGCTGGTATCGCTGAGCATTACACCGCAGAACAAATGCTGAACAGAACAATCATTATTGTTGATAACTTAAAACCTGCAAAACTCATGGGACTGGAATCACAGGGTATGCTTCTTGCAGCAAAAATTGATGGCAAGTTAAAAGTAATTACTGTTGACGGTGAATTCCCGGACGGCGCAGACGTAAGTTAATCTTAATAAAATCCAATATTATGCTTCCAAATCTGCGGTTTTTGTAAGCTTATATGTTCTTTAACGATAAATATTTCTATGATTTACAAATTCGGTAATAAAACATACGACCTATTTTCCCGAACTTACATTATGGGGATACTAAATATTACACCTGATTCCTTTTCCGATGGAGGTAAGTATTTTGATGAGGATATTTTACTTCAAAAGATTATCGTTGACGCGGTTGCTATGGAAAGTGAAGGTGCAGATTTCATAGATGTTGGAGGTGAATCAACTCGCCCTGGCTCACGTAAAATATCTGCTGACGAGGAAATTAAACGCGTTATTCCTGTAATATCAGAAATTAAAAAGCATATATCTATTCCCATTTCAATTGATACTTACAAAAGTGAAGTTGCTGATGAAGCGCTTAAAGCTGGTGCTGTTATTGTAAACGATATAAGTGGTTTTCAGTTTGATTCTAAAATGGCAGAGGTGACAAAGAAACACAATGCTTCCTGCATTCTGATGCACATAAAGGGAACTCCTCAGAACATGCAGATTAATCCTGTGTATGATGGTCTTGTGTCAGAAATAAAAGAATACTTAAGTATTTCAATTTCTAAAGCTAAAAATGCAGATATAGAGCAAATTATCATAGACCCTGGTATAGGTATAGGCTTCGGTAAAACATTCTATCATAATATTGAAATAATAAAACGTATTGGCGAATTCAAAACACTCGGATACCCAATTCTGCTTGGATTGTCAAAGAAACGGTTTATAAATGAAATATACAAATCAACTACAGAAGAAAGGACCATCGGGACTATGGCAGCTAACGTTGTTGGAATTATAAACGGTGCGAACATTTTAAGAGTACACAATGTTTTAGAAAATAAGCGTGCTGCAATTACTGCTGACGTATTAAAACAATTGTAATAGAGAATTTGACCGATAAACATAACATTCCGGAAAACTTTGAAGCCGTTTCGCTTGATATTACGGGTATGGATTGCGTTAATTGCGCTAACAGTATAAAAACATACCTTGAGAAATTAAACGGGATTCACAATGTTGATGTTAACTTCTCGTCAGAAGTTGCGAATGTTTCTTACAACCCTAATGTTATCGGCGTAAGCGAAATAGTATCCGATATTAGAAAACTCGGATATGATGTAATTGAAGAAGATGATGATAATTTAATAGATAATATAAGAAAGCAGAATCTTGCATCAGAAAGAAACAACTTTATCCAGTCTGCTATTCTCACATTTTTTATAATGGTTATATCCATGAGCGGACATGGCTGGTATGACCTTAAGTTCTCCGTGAATTTCTCTTTAATGCTTCAGTTATTACTCACAAGCTATGTTGTTTTTGTAAACGGGAAGAAATTTCTTTTAGGTGCTTATAAATCTGCCAAAATTCTTCGGTCGGATATGAATACTCTCGTCTCGCTTGGAGTCTTATCATCTTACATATACAGTTTAGTAATTTCAGCTAACCACATTTTAAGTCTGAATATAAGTGCACTTAAGAATTCACACGAGGTTTATTTCGAGACTTCTGCAATGATTATAACATTGATTCTAATCGGAAACTATCTTGAATCTGTTTTAAAATCAAAGACTCAAACTTCAATAAAGAAACTTAAGGAGCTTCAGGCTAAGTTCGTAAACATCATACGAAACGACGAAGAAATGCTGGTACCTTTTAAAAAAGTCAGAAAGAAAGATGTAGTAATAATCAGGACTGGTGATAAAGTTCCGGTCGACGGTATTATACTTGACGGGTTTTGCGTAGTGGATGAAAGTGCTATGACTGGTGAAAGCATAATGATTGAAAAGAAATCAGCAGACAATCTCATTAGCGGAACACTTGTAAAGAATGGTTACGTGAAAATGATAGCGGAAAAAGTTGGCAACGATACGACTCTTTCAAAAATCATTGCCTTAGTAAAAGAGGCTTCGAATTCAAAACCACAGATTCAGAGACTTGCTGATAAAATTTCCTCAATATTCGTACCTGTAGTGATATCGATCTCTTTAATTACATTCATTGCATGGTATTTTATCGTTGATATTCCGTTCGATGAATCATTGTTATTTGCAGTATCTGTGCTCGTAATAGCATGTCCTTGTGCACTCGGACTCGCTTCTCCGATGGCGGTAGTTATTGGTGTAGGCAGAGCCGCTGAGAACGGGATTCTTTTTAATAATGTTGAGGCAATAGAAAAACTGAATAGGATTGATACAATCTGTTTCGATAAAACCGGTACTATCACAACTGGAGAAATGCACATTAAATCTATTAAAACATACAATGGAACAAATAAAGATGAGTTACTTAAATACGTTTTTACAATCGAAAAATACTCTAACCACCCTATTGCAAAATCTATTTTCAATTATTGCGTTGAAAAGCAAGTCGATATATTCGACCATGTAGAAGATATAATTAATGAAAACGGTATGGGTATATCAGGTAACGTTAACGACAGGAAAATACTGATTGGCAGTGTCTCTCTTCTTGATAGATATAATGTTAAGCATAATAACTTTATAACTGATTCAAACAGGAAAAATCTGTACATTAGTATCGATAATATTCTTGCGGGTGAAATTGAGTTCGAAGACAGAATCAAAGTTGATGCAAAAGATATGCTGTCAAGGTTTAAATCCAAATCAATAAGTATGTTTCTTATTTCCGGCGACAATGAAGATACTACTAAAATGGTAGCGAAAGAACTTAACCTGGATAATTACTCTTTTAGAACATTACCGGAGGAAAAGGAAAAGATTGTTTCCCGGCTTCAATCGGAGGGTAAAAATGTTGCTATGGTGGGTGATGGTATAAATGACGCACCTTCGCTCGCACGTGCAAACGTTGGAATAGCTTTAGGAACAGGGCAGGACATTGCAATAGACTCAGCCGATGTTATTCTTGTAAAAGGAGACCTTAATAATCTTGTGCGTTCAGTTAATATATCAGCGAAGACAGTTACTATAATCAAACAGAATATTTTCTGGGCATTTTTCTATAACGCTCTCACAATACCTGCTGCAGCTGGTATTCTTGTACCGTTCGGGATAACAATTAGCCCGGTCCTTGCTGCAATGTTTATGGCATTCAGTGACATCGTTACAGTTATGATAAACTCACTCAGACTAAAATACGTTAATATAAATGATTAAAGAAAGGAAAATTTTTATGAAAGCTATTTTATATCTTTCAATGATAATCTTGTTATTCGGTTTCATCAGTTGCGGCAAAAAAACGACTAATGAATCTTCGGGTGATAACAAAACAGCAGGTAAAATTGAAACTGTTGAATACAAATCAGAAAAAATGCATTGCACCGGATGCGAAGAAACTATTTCCGGAGAATTAAAGAAAATTGACGGTGTTAAAGAAGTCAATGCTGATTCTCAATTAAAGTTTGTTAAAGTTACATTCGATGATGGTAAAACTGACAAAGATGCAATCGCAAAGGCAATAATTGCAGCTGGATACGATGCTGAATTGAAAACCCAGGGTGATGATATTAAGTCTGACAATAAGAATGAGGAAAAGAAAAACTGATGCAAAGTAAAGTTGATTTTGATAAACACGCAGAATCTTACGAAAAGCAACTTACCGAGAATCTAAAGTTTTTCGGTGAGGAAAGTAAATATTTTGCAGAATATAAAGTTAGAATAGTTAAGGAATGCCTTAAAAATACACCAAAAAGTATACTTGAATACGGATGTGGTATCGGGATGAACCTGCAGTATCTCGTTGAGTATTTCCCGGATTCTGATATACATGGATGCGATATCTCAGCAAAAAGTATAGATGTAGCATCCAAGAATAATAGTTCTGTAAAATTCTTTCTTCTTGAAGACAGCGAGATCAGAAAACATAAAGAATCATTCGATATAATATTCATATCTAATGTTTTTCATCATATTGAACCTCCGTTAAGAATAAAAGCTGTATCGAACATTAATCTTCTTTTAAAACATGGCGGAAATGTTTTCTTCTTTGAGCATAATCCATTTAATCCGGTAACACGACATATTGTTAACACTTGTGTCTGGGATACTGATGCAATTCTTTTAAAACCTAAAGAATCTCTTGAACTTTTTGAAAATGGTAGTTTTAAGATAATCAGAAAGTATTATACTTTGTACTTCCCTGCATTTTTAAAGTTTTTTAGACCATTGGAGAAAGGCTTGTTTTTCTTACCATTAGGCGGGCAGTATTATATCTGGGCAGAGAAGATCTAGAAATAATATATCATTTATTTATCCTTATTCTCTTTAATTCTTCTTTATGTTCTTTTCTGAATCTATAAATTTCTCCAAAAGTCCTAAAAATTACCGAAGGCCTTGCAGCAGTCGATACACCGTCTAACCTTGGTAAATGTGTAACACCCATTTCAACAGTCTTATAACCTTTAAGATGAGCTTTAAGCATGATCTCAGCGTCTATGAATGCATCAACCGATTTTATTTCTATTTCTTTAAACAGTTTAGTAGGAAATAGTTTAAAAGCACAGTCAACATCCCAGTAATCAAGACCAAAGAGTAATTTTAACAAGTAATTATAACAAAGTGAAGTGAATTTTCGGTATAAAGAATATTGTTTTTTCTTCCTGTACCCGACTACTATATCTGTAAACGGAAGCATAGCAACAAACTTTTTTAATTCTTCCATGTCGAATTGGTTATCCCCGTCCGTATAGAATACATAATCAAGTTTTGCACTCGTAAACCCGTCTTTTAGAGTAGCTCCGTACCCCATATTCTTTTCATGGTGCTTAACTGTTACTTTTGGAAATTTAGCTGCTAATTCATCTGCGACTTTTGCTGTGTTATCTGGACTACAATCCTCAATTATTAACACTTCGTAATCTTTTAGCTGCATTTCCTCTAATACTTTTACAGCTTTTGTTGTTACCTTTCCAATATTCCCCTCATCAAAATAAGCAGGAAAGAACACTGATAATGTAATATCTGAATTTTTTATCATGATTTACCCAGAATCCCTTTCAGGTAATTATATGTTATTTTAATCCCTTGATTAATGTTCGTTTTCGGAGAATAATTCATTTCATTAGAAATAAGTGAGATATCCAGCACATTTACAGGAACATCAAGTTTACGGCTATTAGTATAACTTACTTTAGGTATAATTTTTGTTTCATCTTTAATTATTTCAAGCAGTTCATTTATCGTGTATCCCAAACCGGATCCAAGATTAAACACTTTATGATTGCTTTTAAATTCAAGAGATCGGACAAGAGGTAAAACTGCATCTTTAATGTATACATAGTCACGTTTGACAGTGCCATCACCCCAAATTACTATCTCTTCATTAAGCAATATCTTCTTAAGAAATACTGGTATTACCCCCTGTGCGTAAAGAGGATTTTGCCTTTCGCCGTAAGGATTAGCTAGTCTGAATATATTGTAATCTAGTCCGTATAAAAAATTAAACATGAAAAGATAGTCTTCAATCGTCTTCTTTATAATACCATAAGAACAAATAGGTTTCCTTGAATGAGATTCGGGTATAGGTATTGTATGCGGTACTCCGTATACCGTACCCCCGGAAGAAATAAAGATAAATTTTTTTATCCTTCTCTTAACAACATCCTGCAAAAGCCTAAGTGTTGAAACAAGATTTGATTCCGCATCATAAACAGGATTATCATTCGATGATGCAGGTAGTGTGGAACTTACTAAGTGAAATACGTAATCAATGCCATCTAAACTATTTAATAAATCGAACTCATTATTAAAGTCGCCCTCAATTATCTTTACTTTATCTTTAAAATTCCGAATGTTTTCTTTTGAAAAATTAATCTTATCAAATATAGTTACATAGTACCCATTATTTAAAAGCTCTTCACATAAATGTGATCCTATAAATCCTCCACCGCCGTATACTATACAATTTTTCATATTAGTTAACTTTCTCAATTATGTAAGCAACAAATCTTTTATCAAGTGATACATACTGATTAATAATCTTATAATCAGGATTCATTCGAAGGTCTTCTATTTTTATATCATTTCCAAACTCCGGTCTGTATCCATAGTGATTTTCCCAAACGAGTATCGAACCTTTAGGAACATCATTTATATGCTTTGTATTAATCGGCATAAACTTCTGAGGTTCTTTCTTAAAATCGTCCATGAAGAAAAGCAAAACCGAATGGTTTGTATAAAAATTACCTTTTAATTCTAAATTATTTAAAGATTCTGCAACAGTTTTAACAGTCTGATTCTCAGGTGAAAGCTTTTTAGGTTTGAAATCAATATAAAGATATAAAACAGAGGATAATAATAAAACTATTGATAATTTATTAAGATAAGCTGTTTTATCTTTAGATGGAATAATTAAAGTCGCAACAAAGAATATTGTTATAAAAGCTACCTTTGTATAATCGTCAATTTCAAGCAGTTTAAACCCGTCCGATTCCTTAGACAAAAATAACAAAGTAATTATAAAAATTAATCCAGTAATTAAATAATTTAATTTCTTATATTTCTCATCTGTTAGATTATTAAAACCCACAATCGCAAACATTACAGCACCCGGAGAAACATGGAGCAAATATCTCCAGTTTCCGGGATTAGGTCCGTTACTCATCATTGTATAAATCTGTACTCCGAAAACAGTAACAAATAACAAGTACAACAGAAAATACTTCTCAACATAAGCTTTGTAATTCTTAGTATTTGATAAAAATCCTAAAAATCCCTGAAGAAATAATAATAAAGTGATCGGACCTACAATAAATATATAAACTTTGAAATAATGAAATATACCTTGAGAGTTATATTGCAAACCGGCTACTGCTTTCATTTCAGTTATTACAAACAAAGGATCACCCGTTTTAATCATCCCAAGAATATTGTAGATTACAGGAAATACAGCAATAGAAATAGCAGGAAATATCTTTTTGTTGTATATGAAAAGTATAAATAAAATAAAAGCAAATATAATTAGCTCCTGCCTTATAGTTAAAATATAGCCCATTAAAAGTCCTGACATTACGAACTTCTCCTTTTTATAAAGTAAAAGAAATATAACTACAAGCAAAGCCGTGAATATTTCAGAATAAGTTCTAAATGAAAGGTCAAAGAATAAGGGTTGTAATGCCAGAAGTAACGCACCGAAAAAAGCATACTTCAATTGGTATTCTTTTAGCACCTTAAAAGTAAAGAAAACAGCAAGAGCTGCGACAAAAGAATTGAATATTAAGACAGCTTTATAGTTTAACAATGCAGGAAGAATGAGAAATATTTTCCAGCCTGGTTTAGGATTGTTTCCTAGAATAGCAAAAGGATCCACATTAAACTTGATTGCATTCAGGTATTGAGCGATTTCATCATCCTGATAAAAGCCAATAGAAATGTTAGATATCCAGTAATAGATTAAAGTTAGAACCGGAATAACCAACCAGAAATAATTATCAATCTTTTCTTCTATAAAAGATTCTTGTTTTACAACTGTTTTTATAAGCTTTGCTTTAGACATTTGTTGAGTAAAATGAATGAAAAAATATATAATTATTTGATAGTTTTAAAGGATAAAAGCAGCATATTGGCAATAAAATTTAACATTCGAATTAACTTTAATAAGCTTTTGCTGAATGTTATATTAGTATTTTATTATGAAAATATTAGGTAATTCAATACAAATTAAGGAAATAAATGAGGTAATTCAGCAGGTTGCACCTACTGATATTAGTGTATTGATTACCGGAGAGAGCGGCACAGGTAAAGAACTTGTAGCAAATTCTATACATAGTTTTAGTAAAAGGAAGGATAAACCATTTATAACGGTAAATTGCGGTGCTATTCCTGAAGGAATAATTGAAAGCGAGCTATTTGGTCACCAAAAAGGAGCTTTCACGGGTGCAATTGAATCACGTTCAGGATATTTTGAAATGGCGGATAAAGGTACTATATTCCTTGATGAAATCGGCGATATGCCCCTTGCCACTCAGGTAAAAATTCTCAGGGTACTTGAATCCGGCGAATTCATGAAAGTCGGCGGAAGTAAGAAAGTATTCGTTGACGTTAGAGTGATTGCAGCTACAAATAAAAACCTGGAAGTTGAGGTAATCAGTAAGAACTTCAGGGAAGACTTGTATTTTAGATTAAGATCTGTCAATATTAATATACCTCCACTACGCGAAAGAAAGACTGATATCAAAGTTTTATTCGAAAAATTTGTTGATGATATATGCAAAAAGAACAGCATAGACTTTGCTGGGATTAATGATGATGCACTCAATTATATTGTAAACTATGTTTGGTATGGAAATGTAAGAGAATTAAAAAATTTCTGTGAGAGTATTATTGTTTTGAATCCAAACAAAGTTATAGGGATTGATGATGTAAAAAGAAATCTACACTCTGTTAATTTTGAGACTCGTCCATTACCTGCCATACCAAACGTTTCAAGAGATTTGAATGAAAAAGATTTAATAATCAGAGGACTTATTGAATTGAAAACAGATATTCTCGAAGTAAAAGATTTAATCCGAAACAAATATTCTGCAATTACTGATGAAATGGATAATAATGGATTTTATATAAACAAAAACGAGATTGAACTAATGAACGGAGAGGATATTGAAAGAGAACTTATTAAGTATTTATTGAAGTTACATAATTGGGATGTAAATAAAGTCTCAGATAATTTAAGTCAATCAAAAAGAAATATATACAGAAAAATTAATAAGTATAACATAAACCGATATGGTAATGATTAAATTCATATCATATATATTTATATTATTCTTAGCTATTAACTTGTGTTCTTGCGGTTTTTACAGTTTCAGAGGTAATAATCCTCCTGAAGGAATTAAAACCGTAGCCGTTCCGTTATTTCTGGACAATTCCGGCTATGCCGAAGCAGGAATAAAAGAACAATTCACGGAACTTCTGAAAAACAAGATTATTGGAGATAATACACTAAAGTTGGTAGATAAAACAAAGGCTGATGGATTGCTAACTTGTACAATAAGTTCTATAAGAGACGAAGCCTTAGTAATAAGCGGATCGGAAAATGTTACAAAACGAAAAGTTACTATTTCCGTTACTGTAATATTCGATAACTTAAAGAAACAAACGAAAATATGGGAGAGAACTTTTGAAAATTGGGGCGAATACAATTCATCATCAAATTCCTTTTCCGAAAGAGAAGCTGGTATTACAGTTGCAAGAGAGAAAATTACTGAAGATATTTTAAATGATATTATATCAAACTGGTAACATGAGAATCGAAACAATTATTTTAATCACATACATAGGATCCTTGACATTGCTATTCTTCTTTGCAAGCCATGGCTTTAGTATGATATATCTCTACTTTAAGACATTTAACAAAAGAACTGAAGATATAAATGAGAAAGACTTTGAAATTAAAGACTACCCATTTGTGACTATACAATTGCCACTCTATAACGAAAAGTATGTAATTTGCAGGTTGATTGATGCAACACTTCGGATCGATTATCCAAAAGATAAATTAGAGGTACAAATACTCGATGATTCTACTGATGATACAAAGGATATTATCGAGACTCACATTAAGAAATATAAAGAACTTGGATATATTGTAAATCATATACACAGGTCTAACAGACAAGGTTACAAAGCTGGAGCTTTAAAAGAAGGACTAAAAGTAGCACTGGGTGAATACGTAGCAATATTTGACGCTGATTTTATACCAAGAAAGAATTTCCTAAAAAGGACAATACCATATTTTCTCAAAAATGATAGGATAGGATTGGTTCAAACAAGATGGGAACATTTGAACAGAGATTATTCCATTTTAACAAAAACACAAGCAATCGCTCTTGACGGACACTTTGTCATCGAACAAGCAGTAAGAAACAGAGCCGGATTCTTTATCAATTTTAACGGCACGGGTGGTGTTTGGAGGAAATCCTGTATTGAAGATGCAGGTAACTGGGAGGCTGATACATTAACTGAAGACCTAGATTTATCGTACAGGGCTCAAATGAAAGGTTGGGAACTAAAGTATCTTGTAAACTTTACATCACCTGCAGAACTTCCAGCTGATATTAATGCTTTAAGGTCGCAACAGTTCAGATGGACTAAAGGCGCGATTGAAACTGCAAAGAAAATTTACCCGAAAGTTTTAAAATCAAATCTACCTTTTAGAGAAAAAATTCAATCATTCATACATCTTTGGAGTAACATTGCATATCCATTTATTCTTATTGCTGCATTACTGAGTCCGCTTGTAACTATTATAAAAGAAACGGGTGAATACGATGATGTATATAAATTTATGTCGTTCTTTATTTTTGCATTTGTAAGTTCCATGATGTTTTACTTATATTCACAAAAAGATATTTACCCGGATTGGCAGCAGAGAATAATTTATTTCCCCGTGTTTATGATGGGGAGTATGGGTTTAGCGGTTAATAATACTAAAGCTGTCTGGGAAGGACTTATAAATAAAAAGAGTGAATTTGTAAGAACACCAAAATATAAAATAGTGGACGAAAACGATACTGTACATGATAAAAAATACCACGCAAAGAAAATACCAATAATAGCTTTTATTGAAGGCATATTGTCAATTTATTTATTTACCGGGGTAGGTATTTCGATTTATTATGCCCAAATTGCCTCTATTCCTTTTCAACTTATGTTTGCATTAGGGTTCGGTACAATTTCGGTTTTATCCATAAAGCAAGTAGTAAGTCATAACAGAGCAAAACTAATAGAACTAAAGCCAAATGCTTAATCTTGATAACTACATTGAATTTTTAAAAGAAAAGCTTGAGGATAATCCATTTTCACCTTTACTTATTAAGCTTGCTAATTTATATTTCTTTAATGAACGTTACGACAATTGCATTAAAATATGCAATATGATTAAAGAGCTTTACCCATTTTATCTATCACCAAGAATATTAAAAATACGTGCTTTAATAAAACTCGAATACTACAATGAAGCAGAAACAGAATTGTATAATATTGAGGATAAAATACAAAACAAGGAATTAATTGACCTTCTGCATACATCAATAGATGAATTCCGCTCAAAACAAACACAGGCTAAGATATTTTATAATGAAATGTTGTCCGACCTTGATAAATTTGAGGACTATGAAGAGTATTTCAAAGATTTGAGTTTCTGCAAATCATTACCGGAAAGCAACAACCCTGAACTTACTTTTATAGATAGTGAATTCTTATTTGAAATTGAGAAGGATGATAATTTTATTAGTTTTAAAGATGGTATAGAGAAGATGTCTTTGGATTTGCATCAGAATAAGAAAAGGTCAATACTTGAAACAGAGCTGATACAGTTTAGTGTTCCAACGCTAAACAATAAAGACAGCCTAATCGGTAATGTAAGAATAATAACCGAAACGATTGCTGATGTTATGGCAAAGCAAGGATTGAATAAGGAAGCATTTGATGCATATTCATTACTTCTCAGAGCAGGACATAAAAACAAGAAAAATATACTCGAAAAAATCGCCGAGTTAGAACGTCGTCTGTAAAATCAATTATTACAATAATTCAGGAATCGCAGGGTTTACAAAGACAATTTTTTCATTTTCCATTACAACTGCACCTTGTTTGAATCCTTTCTTCTTTTTAACATACTTTTTTTCAGTATATGCAACCGGAATATTTCTCCCTTTTCTTGCTTTACTGTAATAAGCTGCAATCTCAGCTGCTTTTATAACATATTCCTTCTCGGGTTTCTGATTTTTGTCTAGTAATTTTAATGTTGTGTGAGAGCCGCTGAATCCTCTAACATGAAACCAATAATCGTACTGATTAGTATATTTCATTGTTAGCAAATCATTACTGGCACTATCTTTCCCAACCCACACTTCAAACTTATCGCTTAATTTAAAAATTCTGAAAGGAAGTTTTTCAGTATTACTTGTTTTAGTCTCAACATTATCCATCTTTCTTAAGATTTTGATATTTTCTTCCTTCTCGAGTTTATCATTTTTAATTAAAAGTAATTCTCTCTCTGATATCAATAACATCAATTTTCTATTTAGAGATTCTACAGATCTTTTTAGCCCTTTGTATTTCGTATAGTAATGATTAGCATTTTCCTGAGCTGAAAGTTTAGGGTCCAGTTTTATTTTATGGATTTCGTTATTTTCATCAATATATTCATAAAACTTATTGCCGAATTTAATATTATGTATATTAGCTAACAAGACATCACCGATGATTTTGAAAAGGTGTGAATTCTTAGTCTCGTCAATTGCTTTCTTTATATTTTCCATTTTATTCTCTGTTCTTTTTAAATCTGTATTTAATTTGCTTAACAGTTTGCTCTTAGCTTCTTTTTTCTCTTGAAAAGATTTATACTTTCTGTAAAAGTTTATTATAAGTAAATTAATATTTTCATATTCGATCTTTTGAAAGTCACTATAAACTGAAAGGTTGATTAATGAAGGTACTATATCATTATCAGTAGTGTATAAATAGAACTTTCTTGAATCAATAAGCTCTGAAATAAATTCACTGATAATTTTATTGTAATCAATTGAGTGTTTATCAATTTTCGAAAACTTTGCTTCAAGTTCCTGCTTATAATATTTACCTAAATAATTATATTTGATTTTTAGTAAATCTTTAAAAGAATGAGGTAAATCTTGCGAAGATTCCTGAGGTTTATTTATTAGTGATTCGACATTTTTCCCAATAAAATCAGACTTTTCTTTGTAGGAATCGATAATACTACCATTTTTAATGATAAAAATATTAGATTTATTAGGTACTGCGTAGAATACAATAGAATTACCATCACTTAATAGCAGAGTAACTACCCTATTCTTATCCAAAGTTGAAACAGACTTGATTAATTTAGATTTTATCGATGGGAATATGCTTAATATATTCTTTTTGGGGATATCTCCAGTCTCCTCAAGAAAAAGGGTTTCGAGATTCTTTTCAAGTACTATCTTAAGGTACCTGTATTTTGTTGATTTGAGAATGAATGTCACACAGTTCTTTACAACTATAAGAGTATCTTCTACGGAATAATTTATTAATTCTTTGTTTAGGAATTCTGACTGTGCTTTAAGAATAAAATAATTGTTAATCAAACAAATACAATTATCTTTTAACCTTTCTGGAGTGCTTCAGCGCCACTAACAATTTCAAGCAGTTCTGTTGTGATGGATTCCTGACGTGCTCTATTATAATTCAGGTTAAGCTCCTTAATTACATCACCAGCATTGTTCGACGCTGTTTCCATAGCTGTCATTCTGGCACCTTGTTCTGAAGCATTAGACTCAAGCAGAGCTTTCCAGAACATAATATTTAGTTCTTTAGGGATGAGTTCGAATAAAATATTTTTAGAATCGGGTTCGAATATGAAGTCAATATTTCTGGATGCTAAATCACTTTCAGTGTTTTTCTTAAATGGAAGGAAAGTCTCCGTAACAATATTTTGTTTGATTATTGATTTAAATTCGTTATATATAATTTCGATAAAGTCATATTCACCGTTTAAATAAAGGTCCTTAATGTAATTGACTATTTCCGTTGATGTCTGAATGTTTAAATTCTGAAAAACATTTGGGTAATTCTTAATTAAGTTATATTTTCGTTTAGAGAAGAAATCGTAACCTTTTTTACCAATGGTTATCATTGCAGTATCTTGTCCAATATTTCTGATATGCGAAACAGTGTGTTTTATAATATTGGAGTTAAAAGCACCGCAAAGTCCCCTGTCAGAAGTAATTAAAACAACAAGACGTTTCTTGATTTCCCTTTCCTGAATCAGAGGATGATTCGAAATATCATTTAAAGAAACAAGTTCACTCATAAGACTACTAAGTTTACTAGCATAAGGTCTGGTTGATATTATTCTATCCTGAGCTTTGCGTACTTTAGCAGCAGCAACCATTTTCATTGCTTTGGTTATCTTCTGGATATTCTTAACCGCATTTAGGCGGATTCTTATTTCTTTAAGGGTAGCCAATTCTTAGTTAATTCCTTTTTCATTTAATTTCTTCGTAACTAATTCTTCGAGAACTTTAAAGTTATATATTGAAGAATTTGGTTTTGCCTGTACTATTGCATCATACAGTGAGCCTATTTCCTTCTCAAAATACAGGTTAATGCAAAAACTAAGTCTATTTCTGTCATTATCCTCTATTATAACATCTCTAAGTTCATCAATTGCAGAATAAAGTTTTTTAATCTTAACTGAATCGTCAAAATAGTTAACTTCAGCGGGTGCTTTTGTTGTCATAGAATTATGATTTTAAAGATTCTTTGAAACGATTTGTAAAATCTTCCAAAACAGAATTAAGTTTCTTCATCAAGTCTTCTGATATGTCTTTCTTTTCAATAATCTCGGATAAAATGCTTCCATGAATATTTTCCATTTCAGTCAGAAAATCACTTTCGAATTTCTTCACATAATCTACTGGAATTTCATCAAGGTATCCGTGAGTTGCGGCATAAATAACGACAACCTGTTTTTCAACGCCAAGCGGAGAATACTGCTTCTGCTTAAGAACTTCAACGAGTCTTTCACCGCGTCTTAACTGCTGCTGGGTTGCTTTATCGAGGTCAGAACCAAATTTTGCGAATGACTCAAGTTCTCTGTACTGAGCAAGGTCAAGTCTTAAAGTACCAGCAATTCTTTTCATTGCTTTAATCTGAGCACTACCACCGACACGAGAAACAGAGATACCAACGTTAATAGCTGGTCTTACACCGTTATTAAAGAGATTAGGTTCGAGGTAAATCTGACCATCAGTTATTGAGATAACGTTAGTCGGAATGTATGCAGATACGTCACCTGCTTTTGTTTCGATAATAGGTAATGCAGTTAAACTTCCGCCGCCAAGTTCATTTGAAAGCTTTGATGCTCTTTCAAGTAAACGTGAATGAAGATAAAACACGTCACCAGGATAAGCTTCTCTTCCAGGGGGTCTTCTTAATAGAAGTGATAGTTCTCTGTATGCTGCTGCCTGTTTAGTTAAATCGTCATAGATTACGAGTGCGTGTTTGCCTTTATCACGAAAATACTCGCCGAGTGTTGCACCAGAGTACGGAGATATATAAAGCATAGGTGCAGGGTCGGATGCCGGAGCGGCAATAACAGTAGTATATTCCATTGCACCAGCGTCTTCAAGATTTTTTACTACTTGAGCAATAGTCGAAGCTTTCTGACCTGTTGCAACATAGATACAGAAAACATCTTTTCCTTTTTGATTTATTATTGTATCGATAGCTACGGCAGTTTTACCAGTTTGTCTATCACCTATAATTAATTCTCTTTGTCCCCTGCCGATAGGAATCATTGCGTCAATAGCTTTGAGACCGGTTTGCAGAGGTTCTTTAACAGGCTGTCTTTGAATAACACCAAGAGCTTTTCTTTCAATAGGTGAAAACTTATCTGCTGCAATATCGCCTTTACCGTCAAGCGGCTGACCGAGAGGGTTAATTACGCGTCCGAGCATTGCTTCACCTACGGGGATAGAAATAATCTTTCCTGTTCTTTTGACTGTATCTCCTTCTTTTACAAGGTGAACTTCTCCGAAAAGAACGCAGCCAACATTATCTTCTTCGAGGTTAAGAGCTACACCAAAGACACCATGCGGGAATTCGATAAGTTCACTCGCCTGACATTTTGAAAGCCCATAAACCCTCGCAACGTTATCACCAACCGACAGAACGGTTCCGATATCATAAATATCTACTTCATTTTCGTAGCCCGAAAGCTGCTTTAGTATTACAGCGGATACTTCGCCTGCTTTTACATTCATATTAAAATATATCTCCTGTTAAAATTCGTTTTTATTTTAGTGATTTTCTCATCAGCTCCAGCTGCCTTTTTACACTTCCATCAATAATTGAATCCCCTATATTTAAAGTAAATCCACCGATTAATTCAGGTTTCACTTCAAACGTTGGTATTGAATTCTTATTTGTTATCGTATCAATTTCTTTCTTCAATTTAATTTTTTCATCTTCCTTCAGTTCTATAGCCGTTGTATAGACAGGTTTAATGATACCTTCTTTATCATCTTTCATCTGAAGAAAATCTTCAAGGATTAACTTCAGGAATGCTTCCCTACGGTTCTTAATTACGAGTAATATCAAGTTTAAAGTAAGGTCTTTGACCTTACCTTTAAACAGTGCATTGATTATGCTTGTCTTCTTGAACTTGCTTATTACTGGACTGTCTAACAAGATATTCAGCTCCCTGCTTTCAGCCAATAAAGAAAGAAGAGCTGCGCAATCTGATGCTACATCATTAAGGATTTTGTCTTTTGATGCTGCCTCATACAAAGAATTTGAATAGCTTGAAGTTATTTTATTTGCCATAACTCACCAATCAGTTCTTAGGTATTTTAGACATAAAGTCATTTATAAGGTCCATCTGTTTATCTCTGTCAAGATTCTTTGAAAGAATTTTTTCGGCAGCTTTTAAAGCTATATCTGTAATATCACCCCTCATTTCTTCGAGAGCTGAGACCTTCATAGCTTCAATCTGCTGCTTAGCTTTATCAATATTCTTGTTGGACTCTTCGTTTGCTTTGCTTACAATCTCATCCTTCATCTTCACGGCAATATCTTTAGCTTCGCTGATAATTTTTGAAGCTTGAGCGTTAGCTTCAGCGATAACTTTTCTATTCTGCTCGATGAGTTCCGCAGATTCTTTGTTTTGCTTTTCAGCATTTTCAAGTGCTTCTTTTATCATCTGCTCTCGGTTATTAAGAGCCGTGATTATCGGTCCCCACGCAAATTTCTTTAGTAATAAAAGAAACAGCACGAAGATGATTATAGTCCAGATTATAAGTCCCGGATTAACAGAAAGCAATGATGGTTTATCGCCACTCAAGAAAATACCAAATAACAAATTATTTAAAATAATTAGCGTCATTTTAAAGTTTAGTATTTAAGATAAGAGAGATTAGCTCTTAATTGCCAATAGAATACAGATAACAAGACCAAAAAGTGCCACACCTTCGATAAGTGCAGCAGCAATGATCATGGAAGTTCTGATATCACCGAGTGCCTCCGGGTTTCTGCCGCTGGCATCCATTGCGGCACTTGCAATTTTTCCAATACCAAGAGCTGCACCGATTACGACTAAACCGGCTCCGATACCTGCTGCAAGAAATGCGTATTCCATAAAAATTTACTCCTTTAAATTATTTTAGTTTATATAAAATTTATTAATGTTCCTGATGCATTGCCATATTTATAAATATGACAGAAAGCATCGTAAATATGTATGCTTGCAACAAAGCCACAAACAATTCTAAAAAATATATGAACAGTGTGAAAGGCACTGCAATAGCGGCACCTGCCCAGTTCATTATAAAAATTAAACCTATGAGCGAAAGTATAATAATAGAACCTGCAACAATATTAGCAAACAACCTCATCAAGAGTGCAAATGGTTTCGTGAACAAACCTATAAACTCAACTACAATCATAATAGGCAGTACAAAAGCTGGAATGCCATGCGGCACAAGTCCTTTGAGGTATCCGAATACGCCGTTCTTCTTCATTCCATTAATCTGTATCATACCGAAAGTAACGAGTGCAAGTCCTGTAGTAACGCTAATATTTTTCGTAGGTTGAGCCATGAATGGAATCAAACCGATAAGGTTAGCAAAAAGAATAAAGAAGAATAAAGTAAGGAAGAAAGGAAGCATTTTAAGACCATCTTTTCCCATGTTCGGTAAGACTACCTCATCGCGCAAAAAAGTAACTATTACTTCAACAAAATTACCGATGCCTTTGGGAGCTTTGTTTTTTGAGTTTATTGAAGCAGCACGTTTAAGGACTAGGAATAAAATGGTTGATGAGAGAAACATCATAAAAAGGGTTTTGGTAATTGAGAAATCAAGTGTTATACTTCCAATATTTACCGGCGGAAACTGCGGGAGTTTCAGTTTGCCAAGGAAATAGAAATCCACATAATCGTGGTCAACTACTTTCTCAACTATATCGAGTTTACCCTCGTCATCTTTATCGTGAGAAGGGTCACTTGCTAAAAGATAGCTTGACCCAAAAACAGCGAAAACAGCAAGGAATAGACCAATTTGTAAAACCTTTTTAATATTTAAACTCTCTTTCTTGCGTTAATTCTTTTTATTAATATAATTGTTTCTAAAATCAGAAAAGTAAAATAGTAACAAAACAGTGCAAATATAAATGATTTTTTATTAAAATTAAATAACAATAACCCTAATAATATCATAATAAGTACAACAAATAATCTTACTGTCATGCTTCCTAGACTAGTAATCATAAATTGTTTTGAATTCTTGCTTTCGATTGAGTGTAGAATAATTCTAAAACCGATAACAGAATTTAATACGTTTATAACTGCAGCGGCAAGAACTGATTTGAATTCGATGTTTCCGCCTGAAATCTGCAAGAAATAAGCTCCAAAGACGGATATAATTGAGATAAGCAGTACAAAAATTGTATAGTTTCTGAAATGATTATTCTTTGTTTCCATCATTATTCTTTTGTTTCTTTTCTGCGTCGAGTTCATTAAGAACAGCAACAATCTTGTAAAAAACACCAACAAATCCCATAAAAACAAACACAAGAGTGAATACGAATTTCGTCTCAAAGTATTTATCGAGCCAGAGTCCTACAAAAAGGAAGACAATTATTGTAACAGAAAGCTGAACACCCAAACCCGAATACTTGAAGAAATTCGAATCGGATTTAATCATTGGTTTGAACAAAAAGTTCTTGACTGTTTCGTATTTGCTCTTATGCGGTTGTTGTTTTTCCATTGATAAGTACAAATTACCAAAATACAAATGGACATTCAATTCAAAGTGTATTAAGTCTGTTTCATTTTTGTTTCTTCGTACTCAAATACAAATTACACACTAAATATGCGCACTTTATGCGCACTTTATGCGCACTTTGAGCGCACTTTCTAAAGCATATTGATGAAATCTTGATAATCATGTAGAGGAACTCTGCTGTAAGTTTGATAATAAGATACCAACTACAAAAGGCTGGTGTATAGTTTATAAGGGGGAATTACGTTAAAAAAAAACGTGAGTCCGCCGAGGCGAACTCACGTTTTAAATTTATAATGGAATGTTACCGTGCTTTCGGCGCGGATTGAAATCTACTTTGTTTTCGATTAGCTCGAAATACGTGATAAGTTTTTTGCGGGTATCTTTTGGTTCGATGATATCGTCGATGAATCCCCTTTCGGCTGCGATGTACGGATTACAGAATTTAGTGTTGAACTCATTGATCTTTTCATCGAGAAGTTTCTGCTTATCCTCGGCGGCAAGAAGTTCTTTTCTGAAAATAATTTCCGCAGCACCTTTTGCACCCATAACGGCAATCTCGGCAGAGGGCCATGCAAGGTTAACATCACCTCTAACGTGCTTTGAGTTCATGACGTCATAAGCACCACCATAAGCTTTGCGAATAATTACTGTAATTTTCGGAACGGTTGCTTCGCAGAATGAATAAAGAAGTTTTGCACCATGCCTGATAACACCGCGCCATTCCTGATCAGTACCGGGTAGGAATCCGGGAACGTCTTCAAACACAAGCAAAGGAATATTGAACGCATCACAGAAGCGAACGAAACGCGCACCTTTGATAGAAGAATTCAGGCAAAGAACTCCTGCGAGTACAAGAGGCTGATTCGCAACAATACCTACCGAACGACCGCTTACTCTACCGAAGCCGCAGATGATATTCTCGGCATAATCTTTATGCACTTCAAAGAAAGAATCCTTATCAATTACTCTATTGATAATATCTTTCATGTCGTATGGTTTATTCGGATTGTCAGGAACAAATTCATTCAGGTCGCTTAAATCGTATTCGGCTTCATCGAAATCCATGTGAGGCGGAAGTTCCATGTTGTTTGATGGCAGGTAGGACATAAGTTTTCTGATTCTTTCGAAGCAATCAATTTCATTTTCACAGGTAAAATGACTGACACCGCTTTTTATAGCGTGGGTATTGGCTCCGCCAAGTTCATCGAAAGTAACGTCTTCATTAGTGACAGCTTTTATGACATTAGGACCAGTGATAAACATGTGAGAAATTTTATCGACCATGAAAATGAAATCCGTAATGGCTGGAGAATAAACAGCACCACCTGCACAAGGTCCGACTATTGCTGAGATTTGAGGAACGACACCGCTTGATAGAGTATTGCGCAGAAAAATATCCGCGTAACCTGCGAGTGAAAGGACTCCCTCCTGAATACGTGCACCACCACTATCGTTAATACCGATTACAGGCATTCCTACTTTCATAGCGAGGTCCATAATTTTTACAATCTTTTTAGCGTAATATTCGGCAAGCGAACCGCCAAGGATTGTAAAATCCTGAGAGAAGACAGCAACGTTGCGTCCGTGAATTTTACCAACGCCTGTTATAACACCGTCTGTATAATAACGAGTATTTTCCAAGCCAAAATCGCGGCTCTGATGGCGGACGAAAACGTCCATCTCTTCGAATGTACCCTGATCCAGAAGGAGATGGATTCTTTCACGAGCAGTGAGCTTACCTCTTTTATGCTGGGCGTCTATACTTTTCTGACCTCCTCCAAGCATTGCCTCCTGCCTTTTTGCTTTTAATTCGTTAATCTTATCTTTATTAGTCATAAGAAAATTATTTAAGTTAAACGCGTTTAATATCTGCGCCCAAATCCTTTAATTTGCAATCAATGTTTTCGTAACCTCTATCGATGAATCTAATACCATTTATCACTGTTTCACCTTCGGCAATTAGACCAGCGATAAGATATGACATACCTGCACGCAAATCCGGAACAACAATTTCAGCACCTTTCAATGAAACAGGTCCTTTAATGACAGCGCTATGATAGTATTCCTGATTCGCAAACCTGCAAACCAAACCACCGAGACAAGTATTATACAATTCAATTTCAGCACCCATCTTTTTGAGTTCCGTAACATAACCGAATCGTTTTTCATAGACAGTTTCATGCACTATGGAAATTCCATTGGCTTGAGTTAAAAGAATTACAAGGGGCTGCTGCCAGTCTGTCATAAAACCGGGATGAACGTTAGTCTCAACTGCTATTGGATTAAAGTCACCATTATAGAAGAATCTAATACCGTTATCTTTGATTTCAAACTCACCCCCGACACGGCGGATAGTATTAAGAAAGGTAATCAAATCATCCTGAACGGCATTTTCGACAAAAACATCACCTTTTGTAACGAGGCCTGCAACGGCAAACGAAGCTGCCTGATTTCTATCAGGGATAACGCTGTGTTTAGCACCATATAGTTTATCAACACCTTCTATAGTTATTTTTCTGTCGGTACTTATTTCAATAATAGCACCCATCTTTTGAAGGTACTTAATTAAATCATAAATTTCCGGTTCTATTGCTGCGTTAAATATTATTGTTCTGCCTTTAGCGAGTGTTGCAGCCATAAGAATATTTTCAGTAGCGCCTACACTTGGATACTCGAGATGAATATTATTACCTCGTAGATTATCTGCTTTTAGGTGATAAAAATAGTCAGACATTTCAACAGCGCATCCGAGTTTTTTAAGTCCTTCGATATGAAAATTTACAGGGCGGGAACCAATTTTACATCCTCCAGGTATAGGAATTTTGGCTTCACCATTTCTATGAAGTAATACACCCGCAGTAAGAATAGATACTCTGTTTACATTGCCGTAATCAGAAGGAATTTCAGAGGTATTAATATTTGGTGTTTGAATTTCAAGTTTATCATCCGTTTGTTTAATATCACTTCCGAGAATTTTACAAAGGTCGATAGTAACTCCAAGTTCGCTGATTCCGTTAGGAGAATTATTAAAGAATGATTTTTCATCAGACAGCATAGAAGCAACCATTAGTTTTGTGGCTGAATTCTTAGCACCTGACACTTTAACAGAGCCATGCAAAGGTTTAGCACCTTTGATTATAAACTTAGAATTATCGGAATGCGATACCATTGTTTATTCTTTCCAGAAACCCATTTTCTCAAACTTTTTAATTCTATTATCGAGTAGTTTTTCTTTTTTAATTTTCTTTACTTCACCGAGTTCTTCAATTAAAGCTGCTTTCAGGATGTTAGCTGCTTCCTGATGATTTCTGTGAGCACCACCACTTGGTTCATCGATTATTCTGTCAATAATACCGAGTTTCAGCAAATCGCCCGCAGTAAGCTTTAAAGCTTCTGCAGCCTGTTCCTTAAAATCCCAGCTTCTCCAAAGAATAGAGGAACATGATTCGGGAGAGATAACAGAATACCAGCAGTACTTCAGCATAAGGATTCTATCACCGATACCAATTCCAAGAGCACCGCCTGAAGCGCCTTCACCAATAATAACGACAATCATCGGAACTTTGAGTCTAGACATTTCAATAAGGTTTCTTGCGATTGCTTCAGCCTGACCACGCTCTTCAGCTTCAATTCCCGGGAAAGCACCGGGAGTATCTAATAAAGTTATAACCGGTTTATCAAACTTCTCTGCAAGCTTCATTAAACGCATAGCTTTTCTATAGCCTTCCGGATTCATCATGCCGAAGTTTCTGTATAGGTTTGACTTAGTATCTCTACCTTTTTGCTGACCAATAATCATAACTGTCTGATCACCAATAGATGCAAATCCACCAACAACGGCTTTATCATCTTTATAGTTTCTGTCGCCATGAAACTCAACAAAGTTATCGGTCATAAGGTAAATATAATCTAGAGTATAAGGTCTGTTCGGATGTCTAGCAAGCTGGACAATCTGCCAAGGAGTAAGATTATCGAACACGTTTTTTCTCAGCTCATTGACTTTGCTTTCGAGACGATTAATTTCGTCGCTAATATCAAGACTATCAGCCATTTTTCTCATCTCTTCAATTTTCTGCTCAAGTTCTAATATTGGCTTTTCAAATTCCAGTACCATAATTTATTTTTTAATAATTGTTATAAAAGTTTTTAGTAAAATTTCAATATCAAATTGCAATGATTGGTTCTTAGCGTAGAAGATTAGATATTTATTCTCATCTTCTTTATTACGAATTTCTTTACCGTAAAGCTGAATCATACCGGTCAAACCCTTTTTACCAAGAAAGTAAAAATCATAATCATCGTACCAAATCGGAACACCAACAAAGCTGTATTTCCCCGAAAGAACATAGGGTACTAACAGCAGTTTGTTAATTACCAGAGAGTCATTTTCCTCTTTTATTCTTGAATAAATAAATATAAACGGGTAAACAAATATTAAGAGTAAAAGAGATAAAATAATGTCAAACAGCCTCTTTGAAAATATATTCAATTTATTGTTAATATTATATTCAATTTCAAAGAATGCTACATTGTCTAGATCGCCTCTGATTTTGGACAGGATAAGCTCATTATCGGATGGTACAATTTTGAATTTTACATTTTTATCTTTGAAAGTCCACATCAACCTAAAAATTTCTCTAGACTCGACATTTTCACCCGAGAAAACGACTTCGTTTATATTTTTTATAATAATAGTTTCTTTTAAATCTTCGAAGTCCGGTTCCTTGCTTTCCAGATCGTAGTAAATTATATTATGCCTTGAATTAAACTTTTCTTCAATAGTATCTTTTAACTTATTTTTACTTACAACCAACAAATTGATTTTATTAAGCAAAATATTCTTTTCAACAAAGAAGTTTTTTAATTTCAGAACGGTTCTCCAAGATAATAAAAAGAAAAGTGCCCATAAAGTAGAAGCAAGAATAACTTCTCTTGAATATGCGTACTCTTTGAGAAAATAAGTAATCGAAGAATTTACGAAAAAACCTACAAAAATAGCGTTAAATGTTTTTAAAAGTGTCAACCGATTTTTTCTAAGATATATTCCGAAAAGCCACATTATAACGATCCAAACAAGAATATAAACGGAAATAATAAAGATGTAAGATTTATTCGGAAATATATGAAACCTAAAATAAACCGAAAGAAGGAATGAAATAAAAAATAAGGCAGCATCAATAAGTACGGGATAAACAATCTTAAGACTTCTTTTTGTGTACGACACTAAAGATCTGAGAAAAATACCAGACTTTAATAAATATGAGAGAATTCTCGAACTTGTATTAAGATTTTTATTAACAAAAATAGACATTGCGCCATAAAAATTACTAACATAAGAAAACTTTGTTTTACTGGTACTTTCACCCTTCAAATGAATAGTTGTAACTTTTGGAAAATAATAAATTTTATAGCCGGCTTTTTTAATTCTGTAACATAAATCAATATCCTCGCCATACATAAAATAATCTTCGTCAAAATATCCAACTTTATCGAGCACATCTCTTTTCATAAACATGAACGCACCGCATATAGCATCAACCTCGGTAATTTTGTTTTCATCAAGATATGTTAGGTTATATTTGCTAAAAAGTTTTGATTTTGGGAATATTTTTGAAAGACCGAGCATTCTCGGCAATGCTGCAGATAAGGTCGGAAAACTTCTTCGACAAGCACTATCGAGCTTTCCATTTCTGAGAATAAGTTTTGAAGATACAGCCCCAACACCGGGATTTGTCTCATAAAAGTCTATTAGTTTTTCAAATGTTCCTTCTTCAAGAATAGTATCAGGATTTAAAACAAGAATGTAATTTCCCTCAGCTTTTCTTAAGGCAATGTTATTAGCTTTTGAGAAGCCAATATTCTTATTATTATAAATACCTATAACATCTGGATATTTAGATGTAATGTACTCGAAACTATTATCAACAGAATGATTATCAATAAAGAATATTTGGATGTTATAATTCTCTGAAGATTTATAGATTGAAGCAATACAGTTATCTACTAATTCCTTTACATTATAATTAACAATTACAACCGATATGTCAATTGGGCTTTTCAGAGTTTTCCAAAAAGAGATTTAATTTTAAGTTTCCAGACGATAAAAAAAGCTTCATGAACTACCTTATTAGACATTTTTGAATGACCTGCTCTGCGATCTATAAAAAGAATAGGTATTTCAGCGATTTTAAAATTCTTTTTGTAATACTTAAACTTCATTTCTATTTGGAAAGAATAACCATTTGATTTAACATTATCCAAATCTATTTGAGATAGTTTTGATACGTCATAGCAAGCAAATCCAGCTGTTGTATCGTGCACTTTAAGACCTGTAATAACTCTAGTATAAATATTAGCAAAATAGCTGAGAAACAATCTCCGAATAGGCCAGTTCACAACTGAAACACCATTGATATACCTTGAACCTACAACAAGGTCATACCCTTCTTCCATTTTTGCCAAAAATTCAGGAAGGTATTTAGGGTCATGAGAGAAATCGGCATCCATTTCATACACATAATCAAATTTATTTTGAATAGAAAATTTAAAACCTGCAATATAAGCTGTACCAAGTCCCATCTTCTTATCTCTTTTGATGACGAATACGTTTTTATCATTTAAATCTTCGACCATTTTGGCTGTTCCATCAGGTGAATTATCATCAACAACAAGAACATTAAATTCGTATTCAGATGTTGATTTATTTAACACTTCAGGAATGATCTTAAGAATATTTTCAGATTCGTTGTATGTTGGAATTATTACGAGTACTCGTTTCATTTATTTTCCTTTAAGACTAAATATCAAAATTATTGTGTTAAGAACTATCTTTAAATCTAGAAGTAAGCTCATGTTTTCAAGATAGTAGAAATCGTACTGAAGCTTTTTGTTGTAATCATCAGAGGTATAATATGATTTCTGTTTGATCTGAGCCCAACCAGTAATACCTGGTTTTACTTTCATACGTCTCGAGAAATACGGAATTTCCCCCGAAAGTTTTTGAATGATATCATAATTTTCAGGTTCGGGTCCGACCAAACTCATTCTTCCGGAAATTACATTCAATAACTGAGGGAGCTCGCTAATCCAAAGCTTTGACAATAAATGTCCGAATCTATTAGTGCCAGTGTAAAATTTAATACTTTTAAATATTTTAGATTTTTTACCTACTTTTTCCTCAACATAGAATACCTTTTTATAAAGCAAAAAGTTAATTACTGAAACTAATATTAGCAAAGGCATGAATATTAAAAGCATAAATAAAGAAAAAGTAAAATCGAAGATACGCTTAATAATAGCTGAAGTAAACGGCATTAGTTCTGTTTTGACTTCGACCAACGGAATTCCATGAACCTGTTCTGACTTGACCATACCACTAACAATTTCATAAACTCCCGGTACGATTTTAACATTAACATTGAGGTCAGCACAAATGTTTAATGTCGAAATAATAAGTTCTTCATATTTTTGGTCGGAAGCAATGATTACTTCATCAATACTTCTATCATTAATTACCTTGTTCAAATCAGAAAGAATTCCAATTTCTTCATCGCTTTCAGTTTTATCTTTCACACTTATAAAGCCAACAAATTTATAACCAAGTTTTGGATATGAATAAATAATATCTTTAACTTCATTCGCTTTCTCGCCCGAACCTATTATAAGAGTATTTCTAAGACCAAATCCTTTTTTAAGCAACCTAAACTGAAATCCTCTTATGATCATCCTACCAAAGGAAACCCAAAAAATAAGAAGAGCCCAATACATAAGTATCAAAAATCTTGATACTATCTGAGCTTCTTTATAATAATCATCAAGAAAAATCGCAAAGAAAAGAATAAGACAACCTAAACTTATTGCACGAAAAAGAGTTGTAAATTCATCAAATCTCGACCTAACAAACCAATGCCTATATAAACCAGAAATATAGAAAAGAATGAACCAATACACAAAGACTAGAGACATCGGTGCCCAAAATGACGGGGGGTTTGTGAAAATAATCCATCCACTTTCAATTCTGATGTAGTAATATATAGACCAAGAAAGGTTTACAAATATAATATCTGAGATTAACAGCAGTATTAATTCTTTTTTAGAGGACAAAATATTTTCTTTAAATTACTAAAGAATCTTGTATCCGGCTGACTTTGCGTCATTATAAAACATTTTCACAGTTTCGAGAGATAAATCACCAAGATCCGTACCAACCATTTTTAGTTTTTTCAATAGATCATTTGTAACAGTAATTATATCACATCCGCATTCCTGAGCTTGAAAAATATTAAGTAATTCACGTGAACTTGCCCAAAGAAGTTCAAGATTACGTTTTGGAGATAGTATAGATTTTGCTTTTTTCATAATAGGAATGGGATCAACTCCAGTATCTGCAATACGTCCTGCAAAAACAGAAATAATAGACTTTGAATTCTCATTTAGATTGTCAAATAAATCCTGAACCTGATTCAAAGTCAATATTGCAGTAATGTTTAACTTTATACCTCTTTTGTCAAGAGATTTTATCAAATCAACAGAAGATTCACGATTAGTGTTTGTAACAGGAATTTTCACGTAAACATTTTCACCCCATCCCGATATTTTAATTGCTTCTTTCTCCATGCTTTCAAAATCATCAGAAAAAACTTCAAATGAAATCGGCAAATTATTGACCTTACTGATAGCTTCAAGTGCAAATTTCTTGTAATCTGTAATGCCACTTTTCTTCATAAGTGTCGGATTTGTTGTAAATCCGCTTATGATGCCAAGCTTAGAAGCATTCTCCATTTCGTTTACATCTGCACCGTCGCTGAATATTTTAATTTTTAAATTCATCTTGGATTATTGATTACTTTGTTGATTCCCACTTCATTTCATTCACTTTTAAATCAGGATGTGTAGCAATACAATGCAGCACAACTGACTGAAAAGATTCAGAATGCGGTGTAATACTGCTTTCACTAATTACAGGAATAACGACACAACTTGTAGAGTTCTTAGCTGTATAACCGCCATCTTTGCCTACAATGCCCATGATTCTTGCATTTCTTTTTAAAGCTAAATCGATTGCTCTGATAAGATTAACGCTGATGTTTTTTTCAACATTACCGCCACCAACAGACAGGATTAATATGCCATCTTTATCATTCAACCTGCTTGTAATAAGCCATTTTTCAAAAACAGTTTCCCATCCGTCATCGTTGACACGAGCAGTCAATTCAGAGACGTTATCCGTAGGTGTATAAGTTTCAATACCACAAATTTTTCTAAAATCATTAACAGTATGGGACGCATTTGCAGCACTTCCACCAACACCAAGTATAAATAATCTGCCTCCGGAATTTTTAACATACTTCAAGTCTTCGACAATGTTTGTAACATTAACTTTATCAATTTTCGAAGCAACTTCTAAAACTTCTTTAAAATAATTATATATATATTTTTCCAATAAAATAATATTTATTTACTTTTTAAATAATTCTTTAACTCTTCAATGCCTTTAAAAGAGCCGATTTCATAAAATCTATTAAAAACTTCAAATCCGAGCAACTGGCCTTTAGCAATAAGGTGCTTGAAAATATCCTTCAAATCAAAGTTTTTTTGATGCAGAAAATCTTTAAAAGCCTCTTTTCTCAGGATACTGAATCCATAATCGATAAAATCAAATTCAGGGTCATCTTTCTTATCATATTTTAAAATTTTTCCATCTCTGAAAATAATATTACTTTTATCCCATTTACCCTCATTTTTCAGGACGGACATTAGACCTAATTTGTTAAAATCATAAAAATAATTCAGAATTTCAATGTAATCAATATCCAAATAAGAATCTCCGTACATAACCATAAATGGATCACTAAGCATCGGCAATGCTTTTAGTATAGCACCCCCTGTACCGAGAAGTTCATATCCATCATAGGAATATTGAATATTTACAGTAGCATCAAAATTGCTGCCTATAAGTTTTTCGATAGGCTGCCCTAAATTGCCAAGACAAAGTACAACTTCAGTAATTCCATACTTTTTAATTAGTTCGAGTTGGTGAATAATAAATGGGGTTCTGTTAATATCGATAAGGGATTTCGGAATTCTTAGGGTTACAGGCCGAAGCCTCGTAGCCATACCACCAGCAAGTATGACTAAAGTATTTTTTGCAGACATCAGGCGGAATAGATTTTTTTAGCTCCTTCAAATTCAAACGAAAACCACGTAGGTTTCAGCCCGAAATTTCTTAATGCTTCAATCAATTTCGGTTTGTTATTTGGACAGTATAAAAGTAAAAATCCACCCCCTCCAGCACCTACAACCTTTCCACCGATTGCACCGTTCTTCAAAGCAATATCATAAGCCTCATCTATAAAAGGATCAGATATCTTGCTTGACAGTCCCTTTTTAGTAAGCCAGTGATTGTGTAATACTTCTCCAAATTCGTTTATTTTTCCCTCTTCAAGAATTTTCTTTGTGTAGAGCCCAATTTCCTTTATTTTATGGAGCCTTTCAATCGTGTCTTTATCGTTTTTCTTGCTATTTTCATTCTGTTCTTTAAGTATAGAACTTGCTGACCTGTTTTTATTAAGATAAAATAGAAATATATTATTCTGAAGCTCTATCATCATTTCCTCTTTTATCCTTAATGGTTCTACTCTAACGGAACCGTCTTTTTCAAAGTAGTAAGCATTAAACCCACCGAAAGCTGATGCATATTGGTCTTGTTTGCCTATTGGTTCATTTAAAACATTTATTTCGATATGGCAAGCAGATTCTGCAAGCTTATCAATTCCTATGTAATCCCTCCTATATGCATACAAAGCATTGAGTAAGGCAACAGTAAAAGTTGAAGATGTTCCAAGACCGCAGTTTGAAGGAACATCGGATACTGAAACAATCTCAACTTTACCTTCAATACCTACATATTTGATTGATTCCCTAAATATTGGATGTTCAATTTCTTCAACTGTATTAATAATTTCTGTTTTTGAATAAGAAAGACGAAAATTATCCTCAAACCTTCTATTTAAAAGTATGTATACAAATTTATTTATGGATGTTGCAAGAAGAAATCCCCCATATTCTCTATAATAAGAAGCGAGGTCGGTTCCTCCTCCACCCATTGACAATCTTACAGGTGCCTTTGAAAGGATCATTGATTCTTTAATTTATTAAACATCTGTGAAACAGACTCGAAAATTGCTTGTTTAGAATTGTATTTATTCGTCCATCCGATATTTCTTATCTTTTCAGAATTAAGCCGAACAATTGGTACATCGCCTTTCCATCCTCTATCACCTTCTCCAAAATTTAATTTAGTATTTTTCAAACCCATTACATCGAGCACTACCTCAGCGATTTCTTTTACGGTAATATAATCATTTGTCGCAACGTTAAAATAAGAAAAACCTTTTAGATATTTTGTCTCTATAAGTCTTATAGCATTTAATACGTCATAGACATATATATATGATTTGCTTTGAGTACCATTACCGAGAATATCAAGTTCTACTGGATTTATAATAAGTTTATTTAAAAAATCATAACCAACTCCGTGTGTCTGATTTGGACCTACAACATTAGCAAACCTAAATGCTGCAGCATTAAGTCCGAACATAAAACAATAAGAACTTATTAAAGCTTCACCGGCAAGCTTGCTAGCTCCGTAAGTGGAAATAGGAATCAACGGTGAATAATCTTCATCGGTTTCAACATATCCAGCATCACCATAAACACCGCTTCCCGAAGCATAAATAAGTTTTGGAACAGCATTTCTTCTAACAGCTTCAAGAATGTTATTTGTAAGATACGTTCCTTCCCAGAAATCAATGTCGGGTTGTGTTACTGCTTTTGAGATATCGGGATTAGAAGCAAAGTGGTAAACGCAGTCCGCTGATTTCATTGAAGCAACTAGCAATTCAATATCCTTGATATCCCCTTTGATAATATTAAGTCTTTTGTCATCAAGCACCTCTTCAAGATGCCACATTTGACCAGACGAAAAATTATCATAAATAATAACCTGGACATCCATATCATCTCTTAACATCTTTCTAACAAGATGACTTCCAATAAATCCCGCACCTCCTGCAATAAAATAAACCATGATTAAAAGTATTTTCTTTTTATATATCTTAAAAATGTTGTAGAATTCGTCCTGAAAAATGCTGGTAAATATGAATGTAAGAGTTGGAATACGTTTATTAAATATCCTTTCCAGTAGTTTGGATAGTTATTCTTGTGAGCTTTAATTATACCAAATAAATTTTTTGCTAATTCACGTTGATTCTTAATAGAAATATTTTGCCCAGCCATTAAATAATGAGCAACATATTCAGGAATGTTATACATCTTACCTACATTTCCAAGTCGTAAGAAAAAATCCCAGTCTTCTGCAAATTCCAGAACTTTATACCCACCAATTTTAATAGCTGAATCTCTTCTAAAAAGAACAGCAGGATGAGTAAAGGGATTGGATAGTAATGCTTTTTTTCTAATCTGTTCATCTGTCTCATTTTCAAGATACCTGAATAGCTCCCTTTCATTACTATCAATAACAATTATTCCACCTCCAATAAGGACATAATCAGGGTTTTTTTCCATAAACTCAACTTGTTTCTTCAATTTATCACAATCTATCCATTTATCATCATCATCAAGTCGAGCAATATATTTACCCGAACCGTTATTAATTCCAAAATTTAAAAACTTTGAAATTCCTACTTCTTCAGTAACAGGTAGTTTAAAATACTTAATTCTAGAATCAATATTGCAAAATTCAAGCATTTTACTATCCGTACCGTCAGAAGAAATATCATCAATAACAAATAATTCCCAGTTTTGGTAAGTTTGTTTACGTACGCTTTCGATTGATTTAACTAACCATTCGATTCTATTGTATGTAGGTAAAACTATACTTACTTTAGGATTTTCCAAATTATCAGCTGTAATAATATGATTTAGCAGTTATTTATTGTTAGAATTAATCTAACGTTTAAGATAATAATTAATAATACTTCATTCAATTGCATAATTGTGATTAAAATCAATATGATTTCTACTTTTTATGTATTTATGTAAATATCATTTGGGTTACTATACTTAAACGTAAATACCTTAATGGCCTAATTAACTAAAAATTATAATAAAAATAAATAAATTATTCGTTATTACAATAGAATCCACTAAGTTATATGTCAAAACAGTTAGATTGATTAATAAATTTTTTAACCTTAAATATATAAATAAATAATAATTATCTTCCTATCTAAAAAGAGTGAAAAACATTTATAAGAAATTCCGAGCTATTCTATTATAAGTTGTGTTTTTTTCAATAATATCCTTCTCGGAAATATTTTTAAGGTATTTGTCAAAAGAGATACCATCCCAATAGTGATGACAATAAGCATTAGGGAAATTGAGATCTTTCTCAAAAATCCTTTTGACATCAAATGAATAGTACAACGGATAATGAAAGCTGTTGTAAGGCTCAATATGTAAAAGTTCTCTGTGTTTTTTTGACAGTTCTAATGGTTTTCTGACTGACATTTCTGCCCAATATTTATCATGGCCTTTAGACCTGAAATTCTTGAACTCATTATACCATATTTTCAGGAAGTTGGAATTTTTATTGGAAAAAATTACTCCGTTACAAAGTCCCATATTTCTCCACTTTCCCTGTTTCCCTATAACAAAATCATGAATTAGTAATGGAGTAAATGCCTTCTTACAAATAACATCCATGTCCAAATAAATTCCGCCCTTTTCCATTAATATTTGAAGTCTAAGAACATCTGATTTATGTGCGATGTGGTAAAGTTTTCTATTAAAAACAGAATCAGGGGGAGAAACCTTTATAAATTCGACAAATGAGGAGATTTTCTCCCAATACTTACCTTCCGGAAGTTTGTCTGAGTAAAAATATATTTTTTCTGGATTATTAAGAATCCGAATTGAATTTATATTAATGAAATGAGCAAGCGGAAATGAGCTTTTATCTTTATAAAAATAAATCAGATGAAAAATATTTGGGATCATTTTAATTTATTAGTGACTTATATAATAGATTTTTAATATTTTGGTAATTGTTTTCTCAACCGTCCATTTGTTTTTAAAATCTAAATAAGCCTCTTCTTTTAAACTATTATTTAATTTTTTATCATTTAATAAATTTATTATCGAATCAGCCATTAATTTTAATTCCCCCCTAGGTAATAGTATTCCGTTTCTACCATTCTCAATAACTTCGCTAGTACCTCCCGCATCAGCCGTAACTACAGGGACACCGGCACTCATAGCTTCCAATATGACATAAGGAATTCCTTCATATCTTGAAGTAAGAACAAAAACATCAAATTTACTTAACGTTTCAGCTTTGTCGTACATGTATCCCATTAGAAAGACTTTACTCTCAAGTCCGTATTTTGATATTAGTTTTTCAAGTGTTTCTTTCAGCTCGCCGGTTCCCCAGATTTCATATCTTATATTCTTACTCGTTTCTGTTTTTTCTATCAGCTTAGCTATTTCAATAAAATATTCCGGAGCCTTCTGGTAAGTTAACCTACAAACCGTACCAATTGTAATTTCTTTTTTACTAATGTTTTTTATTGATTCAGAAATATCTTTTACACCATTATAAGCAGTAATAACTTTATTAGGATTATATCCGAACTTACTAACAAGATAATTCCTATCCCTTTCACAAACGGTAACGGTATAATTCACAAAGTATTTTTTAACTGACTCATACAATATTCTTAAACTGCCCATGTTTTCCCTCTGCTCTTCAGTAAAATCAAGGCCGTGTTTATGTTCAAGCCGCAGTTTTACACCTAATAAATACCCCAAAACACACGGAAAAACTCCTGCCTGTGCATGTATAATATCAAATTTGCCTTGCAATAATATCCTGACAAGATTTATGATTCCTTTTACATTATGCGGTTTTCGGCAATTGTTATTGAAAATATAGCATTTTATGCCCAACTCCTTAAGAGCGCCTACAATCTGCCCGTTACAAGGGACAGCCACTGTAAATTCAAACCTGGTTCTGTCTGAATTTCTTACAAGTTCCAGTATAAAATTCTCAATCCCACTTATTAGGCTGTTGTTTAATGTTAGTAATATTCTTAGTTTTTTCATCTCATTATAAATTCATATTTGCTGGAAAACAAATATTTTCTACTTATGTGAAGACGAGAAATTTTCAGCAACTGAATAAACTTGCTTTTCTTTATTTTTCTGTATTTTTTCCAAAATGGAAGTAATAATATTCTTATTATTACACCACCGAACGAAATCAACTTTAATAAATTACGACGAATAAAACTGTAGTTTTGGATAAAAATAAGCTTTCCTCTGTTTATGTGGAAATAATATATATCGTCTTTACTTACATCACAAAAAGTTGCTCTGGTATGATGAATGTATCTCAATTTAGGGATGCAAACATTTTTTAATCCGAGTTTATTTTTTAAAGAGTAACACAATTCAACATCCTCATAATACATGAAATGATCTTCGTTGAATCCGTTTACCGCTTTGAAGTTGTTCTTGCTTGTTAATATGAACGCTCCGTGAAACCAATCGACCTCAAATGTAGAGTTGTCCTCAATTTCTTTCCGTGATAGCAATTTCTTGATTTTATAATCATATCCAAAACCCAAAAACTGGAATAACTCCCATTCAATCGTAGGGAAGGAATTGTAGCAGTAAATTGGTTTATTTTCGATATCAACCATTAATCCTGAAACGATACCAACATCCGGGTGGGTCTCCAAATAATCTCGAAGTATATTTAAATTGTTTTCTCTGATAATAACATCGGGATTCAGGAATAAAAGATACTCACCTTTTGCGTATTCAGTTGCTTTGTTATTACCTGTAGCAAATCCTAAATTGTTATCAAATTCAATGATTCTAATAAACGGAAATCTATTGCTGATTTTTCTGAACGACTTGTCCTTAGAATTATTATCCGCAAGAATTACTTCACATTCATTTAGATTCAAATGTTCATTAATAGACTCAATAAGCTTCTCTGAATAAGAAGCAGTATTGTAATTTAGTATTATTATTGAGGTTTTAATCATTTTTCAATAAAATTTTCTCGTGTTCTTTTAAATAAAAATTGAAACTGAAATATTTATCATACAATCCATTTTGATTTTCTGATATTTCTTTGCAAAGTTCCGGACAATTCACAAGGTTTCTAATTATTTCTGACAATTTTGGAATATCTTTGTCGTCAAAAAGAAATCCGTCATAACCATCATTAATTACTTCCAATGCTACACCGGTCCTTGTCGATATAACAGGAATCCTGAAATACAGAGCTTCAGCTACAATGAGTGACATTCCTTCTTGCTTTGAAGTAATAACTAAAAGGTCCGAATTGCATTCCAACTCAAGAGCCTGTTTCTTTGTAACTTCCCCTAAGAATTTTATTTCTAAATCTTTCTTTGAAACAGATTCTGATAATTTCCTTAGCTTTTCAAAATATGAGTTGTCTTCTACCCTACCTATGAAGTTGATAGATATTGGTATTTCTGAATTTATATTTTCAACGGCTTTTATAAGTATTTCCTGATTTTTGATTGGAGTAATTACACCAGAATTGAGTATAATAAATTCATCTTTTTCTTTTCGGCTATTTCTTCTTATCCCGTCTAAATCTTCTTCAGATATGGAAGATCTAATAATGCTAACTTTTTTGCCGGTAAAATCGTCCTTAATTATATTCTTAATATATTCGGAAATGACTATAATTTCTTTGCATGTTCTTCTATAAAAAATGTTAATCAATCTTCTTATGTATATGGGCATAATAACCTCTTTCACCGAAAGAGTATATGGAATACCTAAAATGCTAAGTGCTGTGATTTCTGAAAGACATGCAGAAGAATTGACAAAACAAGAATCAATCTTATGTTTTATTCTATTCAAGAATGGCAACAAAACTATAAACTTCTTTATTGTCATGTGTATAAAATAAATATACTTCCGAACAGTTAACGCATTAAAAGGGAATATATTATCGGGTAAAACTAAATATTCGTTTGAAAGTGATTTAAAATATTCGGTTTTGTATCCCTCTGGAAATATGGAATAGATGTAGTAACCTTTTGAATGAAAATATTCAAGCAACCGCTGAAAATCCAATTCTCCACCTCCGGTCTTGTTAGATGAGTGCGAAATCATCAGTATCGTTTTTATCATCATTTAGTAACATGTATATGGTTAAAAATTAGTGCCACTTATTCGATCGTATCATTATTTGCTATTATTAACATAATCAAGTATCAGATTTTTTATTTTACTAAATTCATCCTTCTTCACGGTAAGTAGAAACCAAATAATTATTACTACCGGAGTTGTATAATATGCAATATATTTGTTTATAACAGATAAATAAGAAACAATAATTATTGATACAAAAGTGAATAAAATTGTTAGAAAGATAACCTTATTAAGCCTAAAATTTATAGTTACAGATGTATATGTAAAATACATAAGGAAATGCATTCCAAAAGAAATTGCGTATGCGTAAGATACATAAACCAAGGGCTTGTTTAGGACAGCCACAAATAAATATACGGCTGAGATTAGAATTGAGTTAAAGATTATATCGATAGTTATTATTTGTTTGATTTTTCTCTTTGGAATAAGCCAAAGTCCAAATAAAGCAGCCCAGACTCTGAATAAATCTCCTATAAACTGCGGAATAAATAGATCTGTAGTATCAGCGAAATTCTTACTGAATAAAAGTGATACCAGGATGTCCCTGTAACCGAGGAAAATTAGCATCATAGGAGTAATAATCAGTAAAAGAAATCTCAGATTATAACTCAGCTCGGTATTGATTTTTTTATTATCATTGCATTCCGATAGTTTTGGCAATGAATAATTAGTTAAAAATATATAAATCAGGCTAAAATAAGTAATGGATACAGATAAAACAGATTGGTACAGTCCATTTTGCTCATAACCATATTCAGTTATTAGAATTTTCCTGATTAAGATTATTATTCCCTGATGTATAAGAGAAGATAGCAATGATATTAAACCTACCTTGAATATAAGCATCCTATCCTGTTTGGATGGAGTGTAATCGCTTTTTCTTGAGTATTTTTTAATAATATCACTGCCATAAAAAATAAACAAGACCATAGGCATAATCCCAAAAATAAGCAGATAGATACTTACACCTTTACCATTAAAGAAATATATTAAAGGAATAAGCAGTGCTACAGTCAATAAATTTGTAATTACGCTTATATTAACAATTGTATCAATTCTCTTAAAACTTCTTAGAAACGCCTCCATAATGGAATAAAGTATCGTGAATGGTGCTGAAAGAAATATTATTACAAGGAAATAATAATATGCACTGTCGTCCACTAAAAATTCCGAAATATAACGCGATAGTAAAACAACACCGAACGAAAGGAGCACAGAAAATAAAACAATTCTGATAGTGATATACCTGAAATAGTAAGCAATCTTATTTTCGGATTCTTTAGTACCTTCCGAATGAAGTTTTGAGATTTCAGATGTTGTTGAAACCGGAATACCTAGATTAAGGACAGACGTGAAAAGGAGAAAGAAATTGTAAAGTTGTGATATTATTCCAAAACCAATTGGTCCTAAAAATAAAGCATATAGCTTTATTCGCAATATTGAAGCTGCAGTGCCCGTTATTACAGATAAACCAAGTTTTGAACTTATTTTTATTAACTTTAAAATAGCTTATTTGCTTATGTTAGATAAATGACAAAAGTTCTTGTAATTCTTAACAAGAAATCCATAAAATATAAAAAACAGAGGCATTAAAAAGTATTCTGGATATATAATAATGTCCTCAAATAAATTCTGAATCAGAATACTTATTACAGTAGAATAACAAAAAATAACTAAGTCCCTGTGATGGCAGTTGACAGGAAATTTCTTGATTGATAATGCGGATTTAATTAAAGTTATTACTATGTAAATTACAGTGAAAGTAGTCAATATCATCCCGAACTGAATTCCTAGCAGAAGTATAAAATTATGAGGATCCGCAACAACTTCAAGGCTACCCAAAAACATCTTTTCAGCTGTAAAGGTATCATAAAAGTTTATGACTCCATAACCCCACATGAAATGAAATGGATCAGCGACTATCATGTCATATGCAGTTACAAATAATAACAATCTAGAGAGCGAACTTAATCCTCCTTTTGAAGCAGCAAAATCAGCAAATATAGTAACGACAAGAACAAAACAGATCCCCAGCATTACGAGAAAAATTTTTCTTGATTTAAAATAAGAAAGCAATAAAAGTGAAAAACCGGCTGCAATGTATGCTGCACGGGAAAATGTAAATAGAAGCGAAATCAAAAAGAAAACCAACAGACCAATCATCAAAATCCTGTTTTCTTTTTTCATGAACATTTTGTATACAACAATGGGTACAGCTAAACTGAATGAGAATCCCGAAGCATTCGGGTGATTGAAAAAACCCATAAGATACCCTGGGTAAAATGGATTTTGCTGAAGACCAGCAAATAACGTAAACCATCCGTACAATCCATTTAGTAATGAAGATATAGCTACAACGTTCAACAAAACTTCAAATTTTTTAGGATTATCAAAGAATATGTGCGGGATATAAATTGCAAACATAAGAAACACAGAGAAGTAAGAAAATATCTTAATAATACTTTTTACGTCACTATTACTTTTAAAATTGAAGTAGAAAACACCGAGGAGCATTGTCAAACCGATAAGAAACAGTATTACATTTTCAGAAGAAAATCTTTGAAACTTGAAATTAATGATACTATTAAAATCCCATTTTATTATTAAGAAAATTAAGAAAAGAATAATATGGATATAATAAATCGCAGTTAAAGCAATCGCAGAAAATGGTAATCCGGAAAATGCAAGAAAACTGAATAATAAAGATAAGTAACAAATAAGTTCAGCTATTGATGAATCTTTAATCAACTTTATTTCATATTATTTGGTCTTCAGATAATCCCTGTATATTTTCCATTTTTCCGAAATAACTGAAATACCAGCAGATGAAAGCAGCGCTATTAAAAAAACGACAACAGTTATAGTTAACCTTTTAGGTTTTACTTTTTTGTCGGGCTCGAATGGATAATCCAAGACAATCACGGAGGGGGTTTCCCTGTTCTCTTCAATTTTGGCTTGCTCGTACATCGGAAGAAGAAACGTAACTATTTTTGTTTGTATTTCAATATTGCGCGCAAGTCTCAGATAATTTATTGCAACATCGGGTTTACCTTTTAAGGTTAAGAGGTCATCTGTAGAACTTTCACTTCTCATTTTGTTAAGCTGGGCTTTTAGCAAACTGATTTTTTCGTTTTGTTGCTTTATTTCCGGCTGGTCTGGCGCAAGTATTTTTTTCATAATTTCAAGTTTGACTTCTTCAGACTTTATTTCAACTTCTAACTGAATGCCTATTTGCGAAGCTGCCTTTATTTGAGCATCAGGAGCCACACCATAAATATCCTGAAATTCTTTCAGACTGTCCTCTGATTTTTTTAAGTCCTCTTTTGCGAGATTGTATCTTGTTTCAATAAACTCCCTATTGTTTTTAGCATTTAACACATTCAATTCAATATTAATCTTATTCAATGTATTTACTAAGTATTCCACGATTTCTTTTGCTTTTTTAGGATCTTTATCATATGCTCCAATCTCCATTGTACCTGCAATCTTATCTTTCTTCAACTCTATTACATTTTCTCTTACATATTTAAGAGCATCATACATATATTTAAACTTCTCTTCTTCAATAATATGAAACTTAATAATCAACTCTTCAAGTGCACGTCTGCTTGTTAAAATGTTATCATAAAGCGCAAGTTCTTTATAAACAGAACCACCGCCCGCAAGTTCTCCGAAATCCATTCCCGTTAATCCGGCTCCCCCGATTAAGCTTGAAATATCCCCTGATTTACTTGTTGTCTTCACGGTTGCGTATGAATAAAAGATTGGATCCATAACAAAAAACACCATAAAAATTGTTAAAATCGTAAATCCAATAGTAAACCAAAAAATAAATTTTTTGTATTCATAAAATATATTCAGGTAATCTACCAAGCTGAGCTCTGATCCTTTTTCTTCTGCTTTTTCTGACATTATAATTTGGAATTTTTGTTATATTAACTATTTGTTTTGCTGTACAATCAGCAAATAAGTTGTTAAAATACTTGCAACTACACCAATCATAGTTGCGACAATAGTCAAACTTTCTTTAAATTCTGCAGGTGTTTCTTTAGGTACATAAATAAAATCACCTGAACCTACCTTTGTATCTTCTGGTTTAAACCAGCCTCTTGTGCTGAATTTAATAATCCTTGTATTGCTTTCATCTGCTGCAAGCGAATAACCCCCTGCTTTTTCAATATAATACTCATAATCGGCTCCTTCTTTAAAAGGAACAAATCCTTCACTCCCCACTTGTCCGTAAACGTAAACGACATTCTTGTTGTCATTAATATAAACAACATCTTTGTCTTCAAGTATTATATTCTGCGATGTATCATTTTCATTGTAAAGTTTCTCAAAATCAACTGTAACTCTGTTTCTTCTTGATCGTACATCCCTTTCAAAGTTTAGTTTATCTTTCTCATTAACTATAAGGTCGTTTGCTCTCATATTAATCATGACCTCAAAAGTATCTTTTTCATTATATTCCTCATCATATCTTCTGAACAGTATACTTAAGGGTAAATAAGCGGTTTTCTTCATCCCTCCCGCAATCTCAATTACATCCTTTAGTCTAGTACTTTTTTCAAGTATTGGATAAACTCCAGGAACGTTTACTTCACCTAGTACTGTAACACTAAAGTTTCTGATATAATCAGTTTTATACTTAACAAAAAGTCTGTCATATTCGCTAATTTTGAATTTCTTATCCTTATCATAATCTAAATAGAATATTTCAAATTCTTTTGTGTCAACGTTTGTCCTGTAAACAATAATGCTGTCCGTAGCGGCTTTAAAATCAAAGCCTCTACCTAATCCGATAATAGCCTCAAGATCATCCGATTTGTTATACTCATACACCCCGGGAAGTTGGACAGCCCCACTGATGGTTACATAATTTTTATACAGAAATCCTAATGGTACTTTGACAAAATCTCCCTCCTGTAAATACGGATTGTATTTATCTTCATTCGAAAAGAAATATCTATAAAGGTCAACATTTGATATGCTGCCATCTTTGTGAATTATTTCTATGTTACGTAAAGAAATACTAGGATAAAAGAATTCAGACCTATTGCTAAAATCATATTGAGCTCGCTGCACATTAACTGTATCGTAATAAACATAAGTTATCAAGTCACTTACTCTGTTCATTGAATTTACTTCAATCTTTTTTTGAACTATACTTGAAACCGTTACTAGAAACGACTTCGGAGTTACCAGTGTAAAGCTAATATCACTAGTATAATATCTCTTTTTTACTGCATTTATTACCTTTCTTTTTGCATCACTTAAAGTTAGTCCGTCAACTTTGACCTCCCCTACAGTCGGTATCAACACAGTCCCTTCAACATTTACGATTATAGGAATCTGCTGATTCAGATAGCCATATATTCCAAGTGAAAAAACATCATTAGGGCCTACCATGTATTTATTCGGATCTACTGCTTTATCAACTACAACAGTTTTAAACTGAGAACTCTGTATTTGCTGTTGATTCAGTGAACCTAAAATATCCGAAGCATCCGAGTTAATTCTCAAATTGTTGTTAGTTTGCATACCCATTTGCTGCATTTGTTGCTGCTGGTTCTGAATAGTTGTCTGCTGATTTGTTGTATTATTCTGTGAAAAAATAATGCTAGCAGAAAAAAACACCATAAAAAAGCTCAAGAAAAACTTGTTTGTCATTAACCTATTGTAAATTAAAGTTTTTGATTGTTTTGTTCAATATTTCAATCGTTTCATCGTTGCCCTTTGTCTCGCAATAGAATCTAAGTAAAGGTTCTGTACCTGATGCACGAATTATAACCCACCCATTACCGAAGAAACATTTGTAACCGTCAAGAGGGTCAATTAATATAATTTCCTTGCCTCCTATTATATCCCCTGATTTTAATTTTTTGCATGATTCAAGAGTCATGTTCTTCAATTCTTCTGTAGTATGCACATCTATTCTTTTGTAGTAATACTTTCCGAATTCATCGTCGAGTTCGGTTTTTAGTTCAGATATACTTTTCCCTGTATGTGCAAGCATTTCAAGGTACAATAAACCATTAAAAAGTCCATCCCTTTCTGGCAGATGACCTTTTATTCCTATTCCTCCGCTTTCCTCGGCACCAATTAAAACATCAGCTTCAATCATGCGTTTGGAAATATGCTTAAACCCTACAGGAACAGTTTCTAAAGCCAAATTATACTTTTCGCAGTATTCCTTAATTAATTCAGATGCTGAAAAACCTCTTACAACTATACCGTTAAGTCCTCTGGTTTTGTGAAGATATTTTAGGAGCAACGCAAACGTCTTTTGTGCATCAAGGAAATCTCCGTTCTCATCAATTATTGCTATCCTGTCTGCATCTCCGTCGGTCACGATACAAATATCATAACCGCCTTCTTTTGTTGTATGACAAGCTAAAGAAAGGTTTTTTTCTACCGGCTCCGGAGCACCCCCTTCGAAAAAAGGATTTACTTCCGAATGTAGCTGATCAACCTCAATCAATTCATTAATAGTATTTTGTCCCGCACCATACATGGCTTCATAAAGCACTTTGATATTTGCTTTATTTATAGTATTTATGTCAATTTTTTTATTAAGATTATCAATGTAATAATGTCTGCCGTCGAAGTATTTTACGGTTCCGTCTTTCAGCAATTCATTAAAACTTTTATATCCCTCAACAGTTTTTATATTCTTAAGCTCTGCTTCAACTTTCACAAGTTCGTCGGGGTTCATTGAACCGCCAAATGAATCTTTAAGCTTAAATCCATTGTACTTAAACGGGTTATGAGAAGCAGTAATCATCACACCGTAAGCAAGATTAAAATCCCTTGACAGCAGTGATACAGTCGGTGTCGTAACGAATGAATCAGTTATCATTACTTTTATACCCTCACTACCGAATATTTCAGCTGCAGCGTGTGCAAATTCTTTTCCCAGAAATCGTGTATCATATCCGATTACAATACCATTCTTAATATAGGTATGGTTCTTGAATGTTCTTGCTGTTGCAAGAGAAACTCTTCTTACATTTTCAAATGTATAAGTATCACCAATAACGGCTCTCCATCCGTCTGTTCCAAATTTTACAGGTTCCATTTAATGATTATATTTATCTGTTTTCTTTTACCCAGTTTTTAACATATTCAACTGTTTCTGTTGTTGTAGCTCCTGGCGTGAATAGTTTTCCGATACCCATATTGTACAGTTCATCAATATCATTCTGAGGAATAATACCACCTCCGAAAAGAAGAATGTCGCTTACACCCTTTTCATCCATTAATTTCTTGATTCTTGGGAAAATGGTCATATGAGCTCCGCTTAAAATACTGATTCCTATGGCATCAACGTCTTCTTGTAGTGCTGCCTCAACCATTGATTCCGGAGTCTGCCTGAGACCGGCATAAATAACCTCAAATCCTGCGTCTCGAAAAGCTGCAGCAATTACTTTCGCACCTCTATCATGTCCATCTAAACCTACTTTTCCTATTAAAATTCTTATTTTTCTGTCCAAAATTGTAGTTTTTTACAATATTAAATATAGTTTTTATAATTTTTTACTTCAAGTTAATAAGAGTACTAAGTTTCAATACAAATACATACAAAAATGATACTTTAAATTTTAACTTAATATAAGAAATTATAAAAATCAGTTGTTGCTATATTAAATAATTACATTTGTATAAAATTTGAAGAATAAATTTATAGGCTATTGAGGCAATATTTATATCTTATTCTATTTAGTGAGAACAAAAAAGCTACTTAGAATTGATAATTCTTCAAAAGAATATTTAGACCGGAACACTTCATTTAGTTTTAGATTTCTCAATCCTTCAATGTCTTTTTCAGAAGGATAATTTGGTTCTTCATGTTGTATAATAAAACCTGCTGATAAAAAAAGTTCTTTATAGTCACTATGTCTTAATCTGTTCTGATAATTTAAGTCTGGGTTTTTAAATTTCCAACTCTTTTCACTATACTGTAAAAAATCAAAATATGATAAATTACTGTCAATATATGCCCAATGGTCTTTGTAATCTATTGCATGGGATAAAATCCCGGTTGGTTTTAAAATCCGGTATGATTCTTTTAATATTTCCTTTATTGAATCTTTGGGTATGTGTTCAAGGGTTGCGTTTGAGACTATAAGATCAATAGATTCATCTGGAAGATTTGTAGAAGCAGCATCCATTGGGGCTTTATAAAATATGTTATATTTTTCTTCCAGTATTTTTGTTAAATTTGATGGAGTAATTTCCGAATTCAATTTTGATTCACTAATAAGGTACATGAATTCACTGTTTATCTTTAATCTTTCAATGATATCATTTATAAGAAATGCAGATATTTTATACTTTATGTCTACACAGTATATTTTCTTAATTTTCATAAAACTAAATATTAGTGGTACTATGAGATCATATCCTGCCCCGAATTCGAAAGAAGATATTTTTGATAAGTCAGTGTTTTTATCTTTGTTGTAAGATAAGTAGTTCGAGATATGAATTTTAGCAGCTTCGATTTTCGACTCAAGACCTTCATCGTTTACAGGAAGTCCCTTTGTAACATTCATTTGCATCCAAAGGTTTATTCTTTCACCTAAAGGAATTCTCGATAGAATGTTTTGAATTAAGCGTTTAGTAAATACTTTCAAATTCTATTTTTTAATTTTGGTTAAAAACAATTAATATAATAAATTTTTAATTGATCCATTTCGATTTTACTTTCACCTGTCTAATCTCTCAAAATCAATTTTTGCTTTTCGGTTAAGTATCTGTATGGCAAAAACTCCAAGTATAACTGCAAACCATAAAGTAGCAACCCTAATAATAATAGTGGAAGCTACCGAGATATCTTTTGGAATTTTCAGAAGAAGTAGCAACCCTGTTAGAGAAGCTTCTGTTGCTCCTAATCCACCCGGAAGCATTGCAATAGCACCTACTAATGTTGAGAACCCATATATAAAGGTAGCAGAAAGTAAGCTAACATCAATATTTGAAACACTTGAAAAGACTTTTAGAACTGTGTAAAACCCTAAGCATTCCAGAAACCATGCTACTGTACTAGCAATTACCATTAATACTAAAGGTTTTATTTTAACTAGTTCATAAATGCTATCATAAGCCGAATAAATCTTATCTGTATGCTTTGCTGTATACTTAATTCTTGTCAAAAAGTTTATAATCTTATGAGATAAATTTTTAGAGCTTAAAATAAGTGTAAGGAGAATAAACCCGATACCTGTTGCTAATATAATTTCAATTCCGTATCCAAATACCACTGCACCTATGGAGCATAACATAACTATAGAAAGAAAATCGGTTATTCTTTCAGCGAGTATTATCGGTGCTGATACGCTAACAGGTGTATTTGTTTCCTCCTTAAGCAAAAAAGATTTTAGGACTTCGCCCATCTTTCCGGGTGTAACACTCATAATAAATGAACCTATAAATATCAGAAAGGATTTTGATGGTTTGAGTTTAATGTTCAAAATATGAAGATAATACTGCCATTTTGCAAATCGAACGAGATAATTCCCGAATGAAAGTGCAAGTACCACAGGAAACCAAATCCATGAAAACTTTGAGAAGGCTATCATAAGGTTTCCGAAGTCTGCATATATACTGAAGGCGAGAAAAATAATCGCACCGAGTGAAACAGATAATAATATTTTCCTCTTATACTTTTTAAACATTTAAAAAGTTGCTTGAATAAGATTATACAGTTTTACAAGCGGTAGACCTACAACATTATAATAATCCCCTGTTATCTTTGCAATGAAGAGGCATCCAAAATCGTCCTGTATTCCGTAAGCACCTGCTTTATCAAGCGGCTTGAATTTGTTTACGTAGTAATTTATTTCCTCATCTGTTAGTTTCCTGAATTCTACTGTCGTTTTCTCATGCCCGTACTTCTCTTTACCGGTAATATTATTAACAACATTCACACCCGTATATACTATATGCTTCTTTCCGCTAAGCATCTTCAGGTACTTAGCTGCTTCTTTTAGGTTTCGGGGTTTGTTTAGAATTCTTTTATTGAGATACACTACTGTGTCTGCACTGATAATAATTCTATCTTTGTGATTATGTGCAACAGTCCGGGATTTCCTCTGGGCATTTGTTCTAACTGATATATGAGGTATCTTACCTGAGACTTCCTTAGCGTTTGATTCAACAACCTGAAAATCAAAACCTAACTGCTTCAAGAGATGTCTTCTTCGAGGAGATTTTGATGCAAGTATATATTTAGCTGAAAGTACTTTATCGAGCATTAAATAAAAGCATTGAGTTTTGTTATTAAGTCATCTTTTGCAATGATACATCTTTCACCGGTTTTTCTCACTTTAAATTCTATATTCCCATTTTTAAAATTCTTTTCACCAACTATAATATGATAAGGAATACCAATCAGGTCTGCATCTTTAAACTTAAATCCAGGTCTCAGATCATCCCTATCGTCATAAAGAACTTCAACATTTTTCTCAATTAGTTCTTTGTATAAGGAGTCACAATAGTCTGTAATTTCTTTGCTTTGTGTAGTAATATTAATAAGTATTACTTTAAAAGGTGCAATCTCACCGTTCCATACAATACCGTATTCATCATGGTTCTGCTCTATGTGAGAAGCTATTATTCTCTCAACTCCGATTCCGTAGCTTCCCATAATAATCGGATTTTCTTTTCCATCCTTATCCAGAAATTTTGCTCCAAGTGATTCTGAATACTTTGTACCAAGTTTAAAAATATGCCCGACCTCTATAGCTTTTGTAACGCGTAGCTTGCTTGACTTGTCAATACTTAGTTCGCCTTCTTTCACTGTACGTAAATCATGATATTTTATTCCCTCAACATCACGCTTCAGGTCAATATTCTTTATGTGATAATCATTCTTGTTAGCACCGCTTACGAGTTCATCAGCATCCTGCAGCCTAAGGTCAGCGACTATTTCCATTTTTCCTTTTAACCCTATCGGACCGATTGAACCCGCGTCCGCTCCTGTTATTTCCATCAGTTCTTCTGGATGTCCGGGTCTAAGATTTGCACCGTACAAGGACAGCAGCTTTGTTTCATTTACTTCATCATCACCGCACACAAGTGCAAGGAGATATTTATCTTTTTCAGTTTCTGACTTTGCCGGTATAACAAAGACTCTCGACTTAGCTAAACGTGACTTATCAGTAATATTAAGAAATCCCGCAAGTTCTTCGATTGATTTAATGTCTGGTGTATGGAATTCTTCGAAAGAGAGGTTTGTGTTTTTTCTTAAAACAGTATCAACATACGAGACGGCTACTTCAAGGTTTGATGAGTACTTTCCGTCTTCACTTACAACTACGATATCCTCTCCTGCATCAGATTCTACCATAAACTCTTCAGACTTAGTTCCACCCATCGCACCGCTTGATGCTGAAACCGCAAAGAACTTTAGTCCGCATCTCGTGAAAATATTCCTGTATGCTTTATCCTGCAGATCGTAAGATGCATCAAGTCCTTCCCAGGTAGCGTCGAAAGAATAGGCATCCTTCATAGTAAACTGCCTGCCTCTTAGCACTCCTGACTTTGGACGAGATTCATTTCTGAATTTAGTCTGAATCTGGTACCACATCTGCGGGAGCTGCTTGTAAGAAGTTATATAATTTCGTGATATCGAAGTAAACACTTCTTCATGTGTTGGGGCAAGAACAAGATCCCTGTTCTTTATCCTGAATATTATATCCCCGAAATCATCGAGCCTTCCAGTCTCGTTCCATAGTTCATTAGGTGAAAGTGCAGGTAGAAGGAATTCGTTTCCTCCAATCTCATTCATTTCTTCACGTATTATTTTCTCAACCTTGTTCTTTACGATGAGTCCAAGCGGCAGTACAGAATAGACTCCTGAAGTAAGCAAACGAAAAAGTCCTGCCCTTATTGAAAGTTTATGCGAAGCAACCATTGCATCAGCCGGATCTTCTTTTTGAGTCGGTATGAAAAACTTTGAAAATCTCATTATGATTTATTATTTAATAGCTATCTTTTATCTCGTTAGAAATAGCATGAAAAGAGCAAATATACGTAAATTAAAACCTCTATTCTATTGAAAGAATTATCCGAAACTAAATATTGTAATATTAATCCAAAATGTATAACTTTATTAAAAATAAAATATGTGTTCGAGATTTGAGAATAAGGAAACGGGAGAATCGATTTTTAAGAAGTTTGAAAAAGACTTCCTGATGTTGAATCTTGCTCCGAAGAATATAAAACAGATTAGCATTGCACCAAGCGATGATATTCTTGTTATTCAGAAAAATGACAAGCAATACGAGCTTAAGTGTTTTACGTGGGGAATAAAGTTTCCGGGTGATAAAACACCGCTTATATTCAACTCACGGATAGAAACTATTTCTGAAAAACCTTATTGGAAAAAGCTATTCAAGAATAACAGGTGCATAATTCCGGCAACTGCATTTTATGAATGGCAAAGTTTCGGTAAGTTGAAAATTCCTCAGAAGATTTCATTTGAAAGCTTGCCGCTGTTTTTCTTAGCAGGTATATATGTTACTTTTGACGATAGAGTTTTTGCTTCGATGATAACAACTACTCCGAATTCCAAAATTGTGAAAATTCACAACAGGATGCCTGTTGTTCTTAGCAAAGATGAGGGATTTGAATTTCTAAATTCAGATGAAAACGCAGCAATAAATTATTGCAATCCTTTGGAAGAAAGTATCCCAGTTATAATAGAAACCGCAGAAGATATATTGACTGACAAGCAAAGAGAATTTTTAAAAGCTAAATAAAAAAGGGATATCGATTGATATCCCCATTTTATTGTTATTTTTATGTACTCATTTCATCAGAATCATTTTCTTCACATCAGAGAAACTACCTGCTTCAATCTTATAATAATAAACTCCCGTAGAGAGTGAGTTTGCATTGAACAATACGAAGTGACTGCCAGGATCCTGTTTTTCATTCAGGAATGAGGCTACCTGTTTACCGAGCGTATTAAATACTGTTATCTTAACATCTGAAACTTTTGCTATTGAATAGTTAATCCTTGTTACAGGATTAAAAGGATTCGGATAGTTTTGTTCGAGCTTGAATGATACTGGAGTTTCGCTGCCGGTTATTGAAGTCGGACCACTTACTGTTATAGAAACTGATCTCTGATGGACAGGTGTTCCATTAGGACCTCTTGCAGTAACTTTTAACACATAGGCTCCCGGAGTAACATTATTTACGGATACTCTTACATTTAATGAATCGGGATACGAAGTAAGTTTATTCCCACCAGGATAAGTAACTGCAAAAGAACCTGATGCCGGTGTTGGAGTAATTTCATGTGTTACAAGCACAGTATCTGTGTATAGTTTCACATCGGGTACTACCATTCTAAAATCTGCAAAACCGTTAGGATTATTTATTGTCCCTGAAGTAGGATTCATACGCATAGCAAAGTCAGGTAAATAGGAAGCATAACTTCCGTAATTATTATTTCTGAAATCTGCCCAAATAATCATTGCTGCCTTGTTATTCGAGACTACTGAATTATAATCCCCCTGATAAGCGGGAGCAGTTTGATTTGCATATCTTATTTTAAACTTTTTGTTTGTTATTTTCTGGTTTGGTGCAAAAGAAACACCTCCATTTGTTGAATATGATGCATAGACATTAATGGAGTCATTACCCGGTGTGTCTCTGCAATCGTACCACATAGCATATAACTTCCCTGTTTCTTTGTCGCACCATATTGCAGGATGATACTGATTATAAAGTCCAGTATTTGCATCATCATTAATGGTGACACTGTCAGACCAGGAAACTCCATAATCTGTTGAATATCTTAAAAATACATCAGACTTATTACCTGAGCCTACAGGTCTGTTTGCGGCATAAACACAATAAAGTCTTCCTCTGTATGTACCCCAGCTATTATCCGCAGCAATCATTGGATATGGTCTTGTACGCATACTGCTAACAGTGGAACGACCGGAAACTGCAGTCCCGATAACGTTAGACCATTGTTTGGATGACACAGACGTAAAATTCAGACCTCCATTAGTTGAGCGAAAGAAAGTATAAATACCAGCAGCGTTAGTACCTGAGTGAGTAACGGCATAAACAGCTCCACCGGATATTTGTCCGTATGCGCCTACACAGACCATTGCGCCCGGTAATGCATGAGGAGTAAGAGCTTGAGTGTTAGTGAAATTTACACCAAAATTAGTACTCCTAGCAACCTGAGCTGAGCCAGAATTCGTCATTATAGTATAAATATAGTTTGAATATGGACCTGAGGTCTGGTCTGCACAAATCCAGTTTTTATCGTTACCTGTAGTTGCAGATGAATTAGTGAACAACCAATTTTGACCATTATTTGTCGATTTGGCAACCCAACATGCAGTAATAGGGCTTTTCATAGTCTCGTAATAAAGATTCCCCAGACTGTCATAAGCCGTAACAGGATCGCCAGCAGCATTTGGGAATGAAGGATTGCTAGTAAACCAAGTAAGACCACCATCATTTGTGTAGTGAGTACCGTTAATGTTCCATGCATTGAAAAACTGCAGAGGATTATTGGGATTTGTTGAGATATGTCCTTCGGCAAAATCAACTCCCATATCAAAATTATCAAAATCACCTATTGTAACCACAGCCATTGGTGAATAGAATACCGGAGGTAAATTTTTACGGAAGCTTTCCGGCATTCCGTCTTTATTAGGATCATCCATTTGTGAGATTGTGATACCAGCATACACAAAGATAATCAAGATTGAAATCAGGATAACCTGAAATAATGAAGCAACTTTTTTCATTTAGAGATAAAATTATTTATAAACGTGGAATATATTAATTCTCAGTTAATATTGAAATGATAACGCAAAAAATTAATGAAGAAAATTAGTTTTTGAGATCTGCCTGCTGATTAAAAATAAAAGGAGATATCGGTTGATATCCCCTTTTGTTTAATTATAACAATGTTTTTATTTTAATAAAATCATTTTTTTAACATCAGTAAAGTTGCCTGCTTCAATTTTGTAATAATAAACACCGGTTGACAGTGAGTTTGCATTAAAAATTACGAAATGATTTCCCGGATCCTGTTTTTCATTCAGGAATGAGGCTACCTGTTTACCGATTGTGTTGAATACTGTTATTTTAACATCGGATGCTTTTGCAATAGAATAGTTAATTCTTGTAACAGGGTTGAACGGATTCGGATAGTTCTGCTCGAGTTTAAAAGTTAATGGTGTTTCATTGCTTGTTATTGACGTCGCACCGCTAACTGTAATTGAAACCGTTCTTTTGTGAACCGGTGTTCCGTTTGGTCCTTTAGCAAGAACATTCAGGACATAAGCACCGGGGGTCACATTGTTTACCGTTACCCTAACAGTTAATGAATCAGGATACGAAGTAAGTTTGTTTCCGTTCGGGAAAGAGACTGCAAATGAACCAATTGCTGGTGTTGGTGTAACTTCACCTGACACTAAAACGGTATCAGAATATAGTTTCACGGATGGTACAACCATTTTGAAATCAGCAAATCCATTCGGATTATTAATAGTTCCATCAGTCGGGTTCATTCTCATAGCAAAATCAGGGAAATAGCCAACGTAGTTACCAAAAGTATTATTTCTGAAATCTGTCCAAGCTACCATTGAAACTTTACCGTTTGACGCTAGGTAGTCATAATCTCCAAGATAAGCCGGGGTTCCGCCGTTACAGGAGGTACAATTAATTCTAAATTTCTTATTCGAAATTTTCTGATTAGGAGCGAAAGTAGCACCGCCGTCAGTTGAAATAGTACCGTAAACCATGCAGCTATCACTTGTAGGACAATCTCGAGTATCCAGCCACTTAATGTAGAGATGTCCTGTATTAATATCACACCAAGAAGCGGGGAACCACTGATGATGATTTTGAGTATTAGCATCATCATTTACCCTTACAGAGTCTGACCAATTCGCACCCTGATTATCTGAATATCTCAAATAAATATTTGGTTTTTGTCCGCTTGAATTCGGATTATTTTTGGTATAGACCAAATATAGTCTTCCTCTGAAAGTTCCGTTACTATTATCAGCTATGATAAATGGATAAGGTCTGGTTCTCATATTCTGAACTGAATGTCTCGAGCTTACAAAAGTACCTACATAACCTGCGAAATTCTGAGTACTTTTTAAAACCCATGTAGTTCCACCATTTGTAGAGCAATAGAAGTTGTATGTACCTGCTGTTGAAGTACCCGTGTGGGTAACTACATAAACAGCACCACCATTTGTTGAGCCGTTTGGTCCGACGCATACCATCATACCCGGTAAAGTATTTGAGAAAGAACCTACCTGAGTAAAAGTAGCACCAAGGTCAGTACTTCTTTTAATATTCCCCGGAGTCATAACCTGATAAATATAATTTGCATAAGGACCACCAGTCTGCACAGCAGCAATCCAGTTTTTATCGTTGCCAGTACCACCAGTAACTACAAATGAGTAATTGACACCACCGTTAGTAGATTTAGCTACTTTTGTACCAGTGATAGATGAGCCATACATATTGTCGAAATATAGATTTCCCAGACCATCAAATGCCATTACTGGATCTCCACGAACGATAGCACTCCATGTCGGTTGAGTTGATGCAAGCCAATCAATACCATTTAAAGTATAATATGAATACGCACCGATAGTAGAACCAAGATTGTTCCAAGCAGCAGCAAAGTTAGTTGGGACAATTGGGTTCCCTGCCATTCCGACTTCAGCAAAATCGGTACCTATATGCCAATTGTCATAATCATCAATAGTTATAACGGCACCAGGCATATACATACTTGGAGGAAGTTCAGGTCTAATGTAGACAGGATAGTCTTTATTAGGATCAATTACTTTCTGAGAATACGAAAAATCTGTAAATGTTAGACCGATAACGATAAACAAACAGGAAAGTAAGAATAGTCTTTTTTGAAACATTATGTAACCCTTTCTATAAAAATTTGAATTAGAAAATAATTATGCAATAATATATTATAATGAGTAAAAAAGCAATTAAATAACATTGAGAAAGTATGAAATGGCATATATATGAATAATGTCGGGATGGGCAGACTCGAACCTTACCGATTCCATCAGGACGATTAGACGTGAAGATAATGTCGGGATGGGCAGACTCGAACTGCCGGCCTCTTGAACCCCATTCAAGCGATCTAGCCAACTGATCTACACCCCGAAGATTATAAAATATAAAAAGATGTTAATACATTCAATTCAAAAGTGAGAAAGCTAATAAATTAGTGCTAAATGACGGACAAGATACGGGCTGGATACGGGCTAGATACGGGAGAAATACGGGAGAGCACCGTACTATAAACGTACTATTATCGCAGAATTATTGTAATATTATTGTGTTTTGTGAGGATTTACTGTTATTACAGTAAATTAATTGCGCTTTAGATGAGATAGTGCTAAAATACTTTAACTAACGAAGTATTTCTCATATAATTACAATATAGTTATTGAATTTTGAAATGTCAAGGAAAAACCGATTATTAGGTTACTTTTTTGAGTAAACTTCAATTCCGTTTGTTGAAAAGCGAAGTATAAAATTGTCAATGAAATCGGGATTATTTTTGACTGCTTCGTGGATATGGTCGTTAGGTGCCTCTTTATAGAACATAACCCAGTTTACATATTTGCTCGGTTCTTTCATTGCTTTTTCGCCTATTTCAAAAGTGTGAAAAGTAATTCTGTCTTTTAGGTTAATACCCGTCCACGGGTGAATTGCAAACACTACATTATCGTAGAGAATATTACCGCCTTTATAGTTTTCTTTCAGAAACAATGAAAGGTCTTCGCTTGCTTTACTGTATGAATATTTTGCTTCAGCAAGAGAAGGTATGCTGTAAGGGAAATTGTATAAAAATGTTAGCTGCTGAGCAAGAAGACCAATTGCGAGCAAGCTTATGAGAATTTTCTTTTTAATATACTTCTGAATGTATAAAGCAAAAATACCTGAGAATATTGCAATAGCAGGAAACATGTATAAACCATATCTGCTGTTAAAGTATCCCGGAGGTTCTGAATTCGGGAGTTCAATTATTACCTGACCTTTGAACATTAAAATAAGGCTGACCGGCAGGGCAACCCAGAGAACATAGGCAGGAATTGATTTAGTGTTCATCTTATTTCGGAAAGCATAGACAATCAAAGCAATGACAGAAAGAACGGCGTAGAGATTTCCCGAATATAATAACACAGAGCTTATATAAACTTTTGCGGATAGAATAAAATTATTCTTTGTAAGGAGTCTTCCCGCAGCTTCATAATACTGGAGCTGATAAAGTGTTGAAAATCTTCCGCGTGAAAACTCAAGTGCATCACCGTAGAATAGCCAATTATACCAGAACCAAACAATTATTAAAAGTACAGGTACGAATCCGTAAATAAAAGAATTCTTTATCGGTTTATCTTTATCTAAAACGGAAATTATAAAAACAATCATGATAGAAACTATTGCCACAGGCCATGCGTCATACCTTGAACCGACGCCGAGAGAAATAAAAAACGACGACCATAAAAGATGTTTAAGTTTTTTCCCGTCTGCCCAGAGAAGTAGAAAATAGAAACTGCAAACTGTTAGAGTAAGGTAAAGCTGCTCGGTCATAGAAGTTGTCTGGAAATAGAGTATATTATAATTCAGGACATAAACGAGAAATCCAAACCATGTTGCAATGACATTTCCAGTCAGATTTTTTACGGATAGAAATACAACAACAGCACTGACAACAAACAAAGGGAAGTTCATGATTGCTGCTGCAAGACCTGTCTGCCAGAGAAAATCCACATAAGCTAATGGCATAAGAAGTAGATTAGGAACAGGAAGCCAGACAGTACCTATCTGATTTATCAAGCCCGGATTGTATGCGTCGAAAAATCTACGTGCTGCTTCGAGCCGATAGATAGAATCACGGTAGGCGAAATTATAATCAAAGTAATATGACAAAATCTGGGAAACGAGGGCGATGATAGCGGCAGTAGTTAATGCATAGTTAAGATAATACTTTTGTTCTGAGCTTACATTATTATTACTACTGTTATTATTGTTAAGCATTCTATTTCCCGTTCAATGAGTCAAGTTTTACCTTTGCATTAATATCCTGGGGGTTAATACTTAGAATCTTTGCATAAACTTCTTTTGCTTTTGAATTATTACCTTCATTAAGATAAACATCTGCGAGTCCGCCGTAGGCATTAATATTTTTATTGTCTTTTTCTATGGCTTTATTGAAATACTCTTTCGCCTTCTCTTTATTGTTCAAGCCTAAATAGCACATAGCAATATTATTAAGGTATCCCGAAGCAGAAGCAGGATTCAGCTTAACGGCTTCATTCAGGTCTTTAATCGCGTCTTCAAACTTTCCTTCCTGATAAAACTGGAAAGAGCGTTTTTCGTAAATTGCAAGCTGGTTTTTTTGCACGCTTTCTGATAAATTTTCGGGTATAATATTCTCAACACTCCCCTGCCCTGATTTCAGCATATCCAGAATGCTTTTCGACTCCCTATAATTCGGAACGATGGTTTGAAGTTTTTCAAGCATCCGAATTGCTTCAGGAATGTTACTCCTTTGCTGATAGATATTACTTAATTGAAAATAGCCGTCGGGTGCGAGACTATCTATTGATATTCCCTTGCGAAATTTTATTTCTGCTGAGTCATAATCACCTTTAATTAGAAATATCAAACCGAGATTATGATGTGCCAGCACTGAGTTATCACGAATCTCAATAGCACGCCTGTATCTTTTTTCAGCCTCATCATAATTCTTTTTATTGGCATACATATTTCCGGCATTGACGAGAAGGATGCTTCCGTCTTTACCGTCGGCGGTCATATAAAGCGTTTCGTTATTCTTCCATTCTGCATTTCTGTTTACAGTAAAATATGCAAAAGCAATTATAACCAGCAGAGACAGTACAGCAAAAATATTTTTATTCTTTTCATTAGCATACCTGACAATAACGAATGATATGAATATTGATAGAGCAAATGAAGAAAGATACAAAAATCTTTCTGCCATGAAGTTCATTGTCGGGATTATATTCATTACCGGCAGTAATGAAATAAAGAAGAACAAAATTGTAAATGAGACTTCACCATATTTCTTCTGCAGGTAAAAAGAAATAACGAGCATAGCGATAATGAACAGAATAGAAAGGATTACCTTAAAATCGGTGAAAGAATATGAATCGGCCATCACTCCGTTATAATGATATAGAAGATTCACGGGGACAATCAGCAGTCTGAAATAAACAGGGATTGTCTTCAGCATCGTATAGAATGCCGTTGAAGTCTCCTCTCCGTAAAAATACATGTAAGTGGTTCTGTCAACAACATCCTTCAGGACAAGGTATCTTATTAAAACGAAAATAACCGTAACCAAGATAAATAAAGCATAAGGCAGGATATTCTTTTTAAACCAATCTAATCTTCTTTTTCTGAAGAAATAATCATACACAAACAATAGAACAGGAGTTGTAACAATCATTTCCTTTGAAAGGAGACCAAGAAAATAAGCAATCAAAGAAACAGCAAGTATTGATTTTGAATTTCCTTCATCGGAATATTTAATATAAAACAGAAAGGAAAGAAAGAAGAACATCGTGGTCAGAGAATCTGTCCTTCCACTTATCCAGCTTACAGCTTCGGTGTGAACAGGATGCACAGCAAAAATCAGCGCACTTAACAAAGCCGACATCATTCCGAACTTAAACTCACCAAAAATTTTTATCAATATCATTAAGAGTAACAATGCAGCGATAGTATGAATGATAACATTCGTGAGATGAAAGCCAAACGGCTCCATCCCCCACAAAGCATAATCAACCGCATAAAGCGAAGACACAACAGGGCGGTAGTACCTGCCTATGACCTTATGGAACCCTTCTTCAGCCGTGAAGAACTTTGGGATGTTTGATAACACAGTAATAGACTGGTTATTCTGGACAACGCTTTCATCGTCGAAAACAAAATCATTAAATAACGAATTGTAATAGACAAAGAATGCCGCAAGTGCGACGATTAAATATAGTATTTTCTTATTTTGCATCATGACATTATAACTTTGCAGCAACCACAAAAGTTGCTTTTATTTGTTCGATTGTACCTCCGTTATCATCAACAGCTTCCAGAAAAGCAACGTATATGCCGACTCTCAGCTTTTCGCCGCTGTCATCTTTACCGTCGAAAATAATCTGCGATTCACTTCCGCTAATATGATTATTGAGAAGTGATTTTATCATTCTTCCTTTCACGTCGAATATTTTGACGCGTACCTGAGCAGTGTTTGATTTCAGTTTGTATTTTATTATTGTAAAATCTTCCCACCCGTCACCGTCGGGAGAGAACGGATTAGGACTTATACTCAGAGAAGTTTCTTTATTGTTCGACGTATAAATACTGTTCTTCTTTCCCGGAGTACCGCCAAGCGGGTCGGCAGAGCTGCTCCAGTTTGAAGGAAGAGTCGAGGGCAAAGATATATTTATTCTTTCGAGCGAATAACCCTTTGTATCGGGTAAATTATTGTTGTGCCATTTATCCGAGTAAATAAGCGAGTCGATAATGCTATTCTGTACGTCTGCCACTTTTATAAGTGTACCCGTATTCACGAGTGAAAGATTACTGTTCAGCAAAACTCTTCTTGAACTATCTGATGTACTTTGGAGAAAACCAAACCTGTTATACAAGGTTGAATCAGCCGCAAGGACAAGATACGAATTCGGCTGAAGATAGAATTTACAATCGGAAAAAATATTAATGCTCTTTGTTCCGACGATTGCTTTCCATCCATTGAGGCTTAAATATTTACCTGAGTTATTATACAGTTCAATCCACTCGCAGCTTGTAGTGAGCGGGTCGAACATTATTTCATTTATTAATAAATCATTTTTATTTCCAGAGATTACACCAGTAAAAGAATTCATTCTTGTCGGTGACGAGAATTCACAATCCAGAGACGTCATCCAGTTCGTTGAATCCTGAGATGGTTTGTTGAAGGATATTCTTTCGAGTGAATTTCTGCTGCTGCCAGTCCACGATGAACGGTATGTAATCTCATCAACAATAGCCAAAGCATTATTAAAAATCACTACCCTGTCAACGTCATTATTAAATGCCGGCAATCCCGAAAGATAAACTACTTTATTTGTATCAATGAGCGGATGCAAAGGTGCGAGGGCATTGCTTTTTGCTACGACTAAGTAATCACCCGCATTAATAATCCTGTCAGAAGATGTGATTGTAACAGGCGAAGTAATTGTTGTTTCGTCTGCAATCTTCCAGTTTTTAATGTTAATTGTTGTATTGGAATTATTATATAATTCCACCCATTCGGGTTCAGGATTTTGCGGGCTGTACATTATTTCATTAATAAGAATACCCGTCAGCACTGCCTGCCCTCCAACGGTTACACTTCTTACAAGCTTATTATTCAGTGTGTCTTCATCGGGTGTCCATGCAACAATACCGATGTATTGTTTTTTACCGCTGTCAATGTTCGGTATTGAATACCTGTAGATTACTGTATCGCCCTGATTCAGTGCAGACGTAAAACCTTGCTGATAAATCAATTCATTCGGCAAAGCTATACTGTCGAAATTCAAATCCGTATAGATATTAAGTGAAAAATTACTTGCCTGATTAATACCTAAATTCTTTATAACGAAATCATGTTTCAATGTGTCGCCCGTATTTGGAAAAACAGGAGAGATAATAAAACTTTTAAGCATCAAATCATTTTGTTTCGGAGTGATGGAGTTCTGTCTGCCGGGTGTTGCTTTAAGGGGTGCAATAGAGCTGCCCCAGTTACTTTGCAGATTTGTGGGTGCAATAGGATTAATTCTTTCGAGAGAAAAACCCCCTGTACCTCCCCAGCTGTTTGTGTAGGCAAGGCTATCTACATTCGTGCCGGTATTGTTCTTTAGAACAAGACTTTCACTTCCCGAATTATTCAATGCATTCCAGCCGATTGACTGAATTATTAAACCCGATGCATTCGGATAATTAATCCTGAAGTTTGCAGAGTCTTCGCAAATCACAGCGTAAGAATTTCCGTTTAAAAGAATGTTAGAGGTAGTAATTGTTCTGACGGGGTTTGTTACAGCCGCATCCTTCCATTTCCAGTTTTGGAGGTTAACCGGTGCTGATGAGCTATTATAAATTTCAAACCATTCCTTTGCAGGGGAAACGGGCGCATACATTAACTCATTTATTACGACCTGAGAATAAACGTTCACTGTAATCATTAAAGTAAAAACAGCGATAAGTTTTATCATTTTCAATATATAGAGGTATATTTATATTGTTTCAAATTTAATCATATTAAAAATTTATTTGAATGAAAAAACTTTATATAATAATACTGCTTTTCTTTTTCTTTACAAATGCCTACTCACAGAAATATGCAACAGCGAATGAATATACACCTGTTCTTAATACATACAATTTCTTCCTTGTGTTTGGAGGAGATGACGGTTCATCGGTAAAACTCGACAGCCGAGGACTTATTGGAGAAATGGAGTTTATTGCTATCCCGGGAACGGTTTTTGAGATTATTGAAGTTGCTGAATTCGACGACAGAAATCTGAAATACTTTAAAGTCACCACGGATGAATACAAGTACAAAGGAGATTTCTATGTTGACAGCAGAATGGTAACGACTTATAATACAAAACCTGAGCAACGAAGAATAGAGAAACCCGTTAAAGAAGATATTCTGAAATTAATGAAGTCGTTAATAGGATATCCATACATGTGGGGCGGTAATTACGCTTACGGAATATACCCCATGCTGAATTACTATCCACCAAAAAACGAGATAGATGAGACAACGGAATCACTCTGGATTTTAAAAGGAGTTGACTGCTCGGGGCTGCTGTATCAGGCAACTGACGGATATACGCCGCGAAATACTTCTTCGCTATTATCTTTTGGTGATGCAGTTGATATAGAAGATAAGACGCTTGAAGAGATTATGCCTTTGCTTAAACCGCTCGACCTGATTGTAGTCAAAGGGCATGTAGTTATAGTTCTCGATGAAAACACGGGTATTGAATCGTCTCCTAATTCAGGAGTACATACAACAGAACTGAAAGCCCGATTATCAAAAATAATGGAAAGACATAAACCTGTTAATCAATTCGGAAAACGTGCATGGAAAAACCAAGAATTTGTTGTAAGACGATGGATTGAGTGATAATATTTAAAGCACAGAACACAGCAATTGATTCAAACAAAGAAGAAATATTATAACATATTTTACCGCAAAGTACGCAGAGAGCGTCCGCCCAACAAGACGGCGGATCTGCGACAAAGAGAACAAAGAATAATTTTTAAAAGGTTAAAAATTAAGAATAGTCAATAACGCAAAGAAAGTATAGGTTACAACAATTTTTATTAACAAATGAGTTTATGAAAAGAATAATATTTTTGGTTATTATGATTTCAGTAATAGCGAATATCAGCTACTCACAGAATAAAGCTGATACTTCAGACTTTGAATACAATCCACAATTCAGAAGCGTATAGATTGATGCATCCTCGATAGTATTTGTTCCTAAAATTGGCGGAGCAATTGATTTCGATTTATTCAGCAACCGAAACAAAGATAAGACCTGGCGGTCACTTGGTTTTCGTTTTGGAGCTGATGAAATCTGGAAAAGCACAGTTGGAGGACCTGAAGACGGTTCGCCATTTACGAATATAAACGGCTTAGCAAGATTATCAATAGAATGAAAGATAGTCCAGCTTGATACTTATGCAGGAACGACACTACAGTTTGAATCAGGTTCAGGTACGGGGAAAATATACTTAAAAGCAGGCGGCGACTTAAAATTTAAACTCACCCCAAATTTTGGATTTCTTGTAAACGGAACATAGTGCACAAAATCATCTTACTTAGGTATAGGGGTTTTCATTTCATATCAATAAAAAAGCTCCTTCCAAAAAATCATAAGAAGGAGCTAGGGATAATAATACTTATTTTATTAAAGTCCCCGATACGCTTTACTATCGGGATTTCTGATTAAGTGACTCTTATCACTTAATCATCAACATACGTTTTGTCATAATATAATCACCTGCTTGCAATCTGTAGAAATATACTCCGCTCGGGAAATCCGACGCATTCCAGTCAACGGAGTAAGTACCGGGTGAAAGTCTTTCGTTTACAAGTTTTTGGACTTCGCGGCCTGTAATGTCAAAAACACTAAGAGTAATGAGATCCCCGCCAAGACCATGTGGGGATAAAAAAGTATAAGGCACATCAAACCTTATCTTTGTCGTTGAATTAAACGGGTTTGGATAATTCTGCTCTAATGAATAAGATGAAGGGATTTCAAATGATACATTCTGAATACCTGTCAAACCGCCAGTTATTGTTTTATAAACAAATCCGTTGCTGCCGGCAATCCAGCCCGTATTTTCATCTAAGAAATAAATTGAATTTAAACCTGCTGCTGTAAATTGCTGAGTCCAGTTTAGTCCGCCGTTGTTTGTTCTTTTTACGTTGGTTAAATTATGTACTATCCAAATCGTATCTTTATTTATAGGGGCGAAACTTATTACACCATAAGTTGATACTGAATCAACTTTTTGCCAGTTGATACCCCCATTAGTGGTTTTGCGAAGCATCTTATAGAAACAAAAGCCATTGTTTTCATCAACAAATCTAATTTTTCCGATATATGAACCTCCAAAAGAAGTGTCACGATAAACTACGTTCCAATTCACACCTGTATTGGTTGTTTTAAAAACCGAAAAATATCCAATCAGAATATCACCAATACTAAATGAAGTAACCCAGCCGGTAGTTGAGTTTATAAATGAAATACCATTCATCCATCCTCCGCCAGAATAATTCCAATTGCCTCCTGAATTTAATGTTCTGTACGTACCACCTGACGCTGCCATACAGGAATTATCAGTACCTGCAAAAGTTGCGAATGCTGTATCTTTATTTATAATTGCAAGGTCGTAAAAAACGTCCCAAGTGTCATTTGATAAAAGAACAATCCAAGTCTCTCCACCATCCGTTGTCTTTGCGAGTATATCTTCATCGATACAAAATGGGTCGGAAGTTTGTCTACCACCTGCAACATAACCATAATTTGCGTCAGAAAATCTTATAGAACGCAAAGAAAGATTTGTAAATGCAGCTTTATTAACCCAGTTTATTCCGCTGTTAGTTGTTTTTATAATTATGCCGGAATCTCCGCATGCCCAGCCTGTCTGAGAATTTATGAAGAAAATGTCCTGTAAACTTTTCGTTGTTTGTGTTGTTTGCAAATACCAACCTGTTTGGGAAATTGCAATATTACAAATCAGAATCAGAAGTGCAGTTAATAATTTTTTCATTGTTATAAAATTATGGTTTTCAATCTTGCAGTTATTGCAAGCAAAGCTTAATTAGTTAATTTTAAAAAAGTTATTCGTTTCGAAACAACAAAATCAAATTAAAACTAAACCGTTTACAAATACACTGATAAAACTGAAAAACTTAAAAGTTAGAAATTTTTAGAAAGGAAAACCTCTTTATAATCTTAACTATGCGATTTGCGTTTGGAACATGTACAAATTCGAGACTCTTCGTTTATATTCCTCTTATTCCTCTTTGGTAACTTATTAAATCTTATAAGAAATGTCAATAAAATAATTTGTGGGGAGAGTAAGAAATAATAAAAAGTGGAATTTATAATTATAAATGGTATGAATGTAAAACCCGGATTATTCAGAATCATTGGAAATAAATGACCATCACTTGAAATTTTTTTATCTAAGGAATATTCAAAAGATCTGTTACATATCTGAAGATGGTTCAGGATTATATCTATAAGTTATTTTCTAAGAAAAAAACAAAAGAAACTGAATTCATTTCTTTGGTACTATAAATTTTCTTGACTTTCCAGACCATGTTTCAACGTCCATTCTTAATATCTCTGTTCTGTTAAACGACTTTTCTGCGTATATCATACCTACTGTTTTATCCCCGGGTGAATATTTATCTAGCATTATTTCTAAAGCCATCATTCGTTCTACTTCCGGCAGATTCCTGTATACTTTTCCTTCAAGAATTATGCTTTCATATTCCGATGTAAACTTTTTTGAGATAACATTTGTCTCACCAACGATACAGTATGTGACAGAATTATTTTCATCCAATATTTTAAGTTTTTTCCCTTCTGTTGCACAATGAAAATAAAGTGAATCTTTTCCATCCCAGACATGATTAACAGGAACTGCATAAATACCCTCATCTTCTGAATACATCGAGAGGACACCATATTCACTATCTTTTAAAAGCTTGACTGCATCCATTTCGTCAAGTAGTCTGTCCTGTCTTCTGACTTTTTCATTAGAATATATCATAAAAGATTGTTTTATAATTAATCAAGATTATTAGAACCAAAATTAATTTCACATATTTTTGAACTATTGCGTTTAAGATAATACATATAATATGTTTCTGCAATATATATGAGAGTGATAAAGGTTGTCTTTACATATTTATATTTGGTAATTTAATCGCGGGATTAAGTTACTGGATAAAATAACTTAAAATCATAAACAACCTGTAATGTCGTAAGCAATTTTTGGAAGGAGAATAAGAAATTTTTGAGATTTATTCTTTACAGCTTTATTATTAGTCTCTTATTCAGCCGATTATACTTAAATGGTTTATACAACTTGGTGTTTGAACTATACGGCAATTTATATATATTAACCGATACGGAACATATTTAGAAGTGTACTGTTTTTTATATTTATTTCGCGTTAAATACTTTTTCAATCTTCCATTGTGAGATTTCCGGAGGTCCTGCGAGAAAAGCTCTTGAATCTTCCATAAACTTCTGTAAATGTTCGGTTTTCATGTGTGCACCATTATAGTATGATTCATTACTCCATTCTTCATAAAGCAAAATATTCGAATCATCTTTCGGGTCAAGGTGAATTGTTATATTTACAAAGTTAGGCTCGGTTTTTACGGCTTCAATTAATTTTGTCAAACCTTCAACAGCTTCTTTACTTTTTGATGGCTGGGACTTGTATTTTACAAGTACTATCAGGTAATTATTCACGCTTTTGCTAACATTTTCCTGAGTATTTTTGCCGCAAGAAACCAAAAGGAGTGCCATAACAGGCAAGATTGTAATTAAGAGTCTAATTGTTTTCATAGTGATCAAATTAATTTATTAATATTTATTTATAACTAAATTTTTAATTTCAAAAATTCTTTCTATCTCCAATCATAAATAGTCCAAAAATGTTCTTACAGCACCTCCACATAACAATTTTTCAAGTGAGAAAATGCTACCTCCCGCTTGGATTTATCATTTTCAAACAGGTTTAATCACAAAAGCCGCACATATTACCTTGTTCATATATACATCTATTTGAGCTTCCTGCATAGCAATAAAATCCGTGAACAACTTCCTTTGTTCTGGATGTTTTTCTGCAAGTTCAAGACATCTCTTCTTCACTTTCTCATGAATAGTGCTGTTTACATCCGCAGTTTCCTCTTTTTCAGCGGCTACAGTCTCAACCAGACTCATACCGCAGGAATTAATTTGATTGATTAGTTCGTTGTGTTTTAAAACAAGCGGATGACTGAATTCACTTTCATCTTCAATGTAAGCATCGTCAATAATGATAATTCCCCCGCTCTCTAAGTGCTTCCTGAATATAGAAAGTGTTTTTTGGTAATCACCGAAAACTGGACCGATTGAACCGAGAATTATCACATCATACACAGACAGCTCGTCTATGGATTCCCTTATATCGCCTACTTCAAATGAACAAAGTCTGTCAACTTTATACTCAACCGCTTTTTGCCTCGCAAAATGGATAAAGTCTTCAACAGCATCAATACCGTGACAGTTACATATAAACTTATCCGCAATCTTTATCGAAACAGCACCTTTGCCGCACCCTAAATCAAGTACTTTTAAATTCACGTGATTATCAAAATTATTATTTATCAGCGTGATTATAGTGTCAGGGTCGGAGCCCATTTCCCACAAATCCTGCAGGATATAAGGCATGTACGGAAAGATTTCCTTGTCAGAACCGTCCATTGCCATGACAACGCTTTCTTCAATAGATTGCATTTATACCTCAGTCTTTTCTTCCACCCATTATCCTCAACAGGAAAAGGAAGAGGTTAATGAAATCAAGATAGAGCATCAAAGCACCGAAGATCGAAGCTTTCTTTCCGTCTTCGCTCCTTGAATCCAGAAACATTCCCATGTTCTTTATTTTCTGCGTATCCCAGGCGGTCAGTCCTACAAATACAAGCACCCCCGCATAAGAAGTGAGCCAGTATATTGCCGAGCTGCCAATGAAAATATTTACAACTGATGCGATAATGATTCCTATCAGCCCCATCATAAGAAACCCGCCGAAGCGTGAAAGGTCAATCTTTGTGATGTATCCGAATACGCTCGTACCCGCAAACATTGCAGCACACGTGAAGAATGTTAGGAATATCGAGCTTTCCGTGTAAACAAGAAACAGCGTCGAAAACGTAACGCCTGTTAGCAGCGAATAAAGGAAGAACAGCCCTACCGCCAGAAATGAGTTTATCTTATTCATTAGAAAAGACATTCCAAGCACGACGGCAAACTGAACGATTATTATTCCCCAGAAAAGCATAGGGTTTGCGAGTATGACGTTTACAAGTGATGAACGGCCTATTCCGAATGCGGCAAGAGCTGTAAGCCCAAGCCCAAGCGTCATCCAGTTATAAACTGAGAGCATAAACCTGCGAACCATTTCATTAGTCTGCTCCTCTGTAACGGGTCTTGTCTGAACGTATTGATTATTATAGTTATCCATATATTATTTAATTTTAATGTTTAAATAGAAAACAAAAATTCCGATGTATAAGTTTTGATTACTAACTTTTAAAAGAAAAGATTTCACCAACAAAACTTCACCACTAAGGCACTAAGATCACTACTTAGCAAGAGCTACAAACAAATAAAAGAAATAAAAGCGAAATAATTTTACCGCAAGGGTCGCAAGGAAGGCCCCGAGGTCTCGGGGTAGACGTCGGACGCAAAGAGAACTAATAAACTATTTTCTTTTATAAAAGTTTGTTTTTATTAAAACGTTTTTAAAGATTGTAGCACTAAGAAATGCCAATCTTTAATATATTTCTATATTGTTAATTACCCCTTAGCTCCGTAGTTAGGTGCTTCTTTAGTTATCTTTACGTCATGGGGATGGCTTTCTCTTAGTCCTGAATTAGTAATTCTTGTGAACCTTGTCTTTGCTTTCATAGCATTAATATCCTTAGCACCGCAGTAACCCATCGCAGCACGCAGTCCACCGATTATTTGATAGATAGTATCTTTTAAAGGACCTTTATAAGGCACAATTCCTTCAATGCCTTCTGGAACAAGTTTTTTGATATCGTCTTCCATGTCCTGAAAATACCTGTCCTTCGAGCCTTCCTTCATTGCTTCAATCGAACCCATTCCGCGATAAACTTTAAAACTTCTGCCTTCATAAAGAACTTTTTCACCCGGAGTTTCATCAGTTCCTGCAAGCATACCGCCCACCATAACAGAGCTGGCACCAGCTGCAATAGCTTTTGGAACGTCGCCAGTCTGTTTTATCCCGCCGTCGGCGATGACAGGTATTTTAAACTTTGCCGCAGCTTTTGAACATTCAAGAACAGCACTAAGCTGTGGAACACCTACGCCAGCTATAACTCTTGTCGTGCAGATTGAACCCGCACCAATTCCTACTTTAATCCCGTCAGCACCTGCATTAATCAAATCGACAGTTGCTTCGGAAGTTGCAACATTACCTGCAATAATATCGACATCAAATTTTTTCTTAAGTTTTCTGACTGTTTCAAGAACACCCTTCGAATGTCCATGTGCTGTATCGACAACGATTACATCAACACTTGATTTTACAAGTTCAGCAACTCTGTGCATTGTATCCCCCGCTATTCCGACAGCTGCTCCAACACGGAGCCTTCCAAACTCATCCTTGCATGCATTCGGAAAGCTTTTCCGCTTTTGAATATCCTTGAAAGTTATAAGTCCTTTCAGAATTCCGTTTTTATCAACCACAGGAAGTTTTTCAATCCTGTGATTTTGCAGAATCAACTCTGCTTTTGTAAGGTCAGTTCCCATCGGTGCTGTTATCAGATTGTCTTTTGTCATAACTTCTTTTATCAGCATACCTCTGTCAGGGTGAAACCTTAAGTCTCTGTTAGTTAATATACCTATTAATTTTCCGGCTTTATCAATAATCGGGATTCCAGAGATACTAAACTTTTCCATAACAGATAGTGCATCGCCGATTGTTGCATTAGCTGTAAGAGTGACAGGTTCTCTAATCATACCGCTTTCACTTCTTTTCACTTTATCAACTTCTTCTGCCTGTCTTGCGAATGACATATTTTTATGAATGATTCCAATTCCGCCTTCTCTGGCAATAGCAACAGCCAGCTCTGATTCAGTAACAGTATCCATAGCGGCTGAAAGTAAGGGGATATTAAGTGTAATCTTTTTTGTAAGTTTTGTCTGAAGTTTAACGTCACGCGGAAGAACTTCTGACTTTGCAGGGACGAGCAAGACATCGTCAAATGTTATAGATGTATCCAGTATTTTTGATTTCATATATTTTTAATTTAATTTTAGTTAATACAAAAAACCCGCAAACTTCTTGCGGGCAGCGAATCTTAGTTCAATTGTTTCAGTCCGTCAACAGGACCCCAGAGTCCCCTGTTATTCTCGCGTGCTTCTTTCTGAAGCTTTCTGAATTCATCAATTTTTGAAATCTCGAATTTATCGAAAACTTGTGCATAACCTTCTTTTATTATCTTTGCGTTAATACAAGTACCGTCTTCAAGATAAACATACCTTAGCAACCTACCGTATTTATCCTTATCATCATTCTTCGGGTCGCGTTCAAGCCTCACCCGTTTACCCTCGGCAATACTCTTAACGTAATCGCTTGCAATCTTTCCAAGCCTCTTGATGGTTTTCACATCCTGACCGCTAGATTCGGCATCCCTCTCAAGTTTTTCAGAATCATGCACTTCAGGAGTATCAATTCCGAGCAGTCTAACTCTGCTTTTATCGCTAAGTTCAAATGTGTCTCCGTCAACAACTCTTACAACCATGTAATATTGAACATCCTCAGTTCGCTCATTATCAGTAAACGACCTGTAAATAAAGTAACCTGAAATCAAAACAAAAAATCCTAATGTAATGAATGTAGATACTATTTTACCTGTCAGTTTAAACATGCTAATCTATTATATCTAAGATTAAGTTCTTCTTAAAAGTATTCACTTCATTTATTTCAATAGATTTGTCAATCAGATAAAGTGAATTTTCAAACTTTTCTTCATCTTCTGCAAACACTTCACAGATAGTTTCACCTTCTGCAACTTTCTCACCGCATTTTTTCTCAAGAATGATACCAGATAAAAAATCGATACTGTCATCAGCTTTCTTTCTGCCTCCGCCGAGTTCTACATTAGCAAGACCAAAACCATAAGCATCGAGCTTATTAACAAATCCGGACTTTTCAGCAATAATCTTTTTTGAGTGTTTTGCCCTCTTTATGTTCTTGTAATCTTCAACATATTCAACACTCCCTTCATGCTCTTTCACCATTACCAGAAACTTGTCATAGACATTTTCGCCCGCTAACAGCTCTTCGGCAATTTTCTCTCCTGCTTCAATACTGCCCGCTTTACCTCCAAGGAATATCATCGCTCCAGCCAGTACGTTGTTAACTTTAATCAGGTCAGGGACCTGTTTACCCTTCATTACTTCGATACACTCTTCGACTTCAAGCCAGTTCCCTATTTTATAACCCAGGGGTTCGCGCATATCAGTCAGCACTGCAATAGCTTTTTTACCAAACTTCTTTGAAACGGATACAAGTTTTTTTGCAAGCTCTCTTGATTCATCCTCATCCTGAAGATTTGCTCCGCTTCCCATCTTAACGTCAAAAACTAGTGCCTCTGCACCTTCCGCAAGCTTCTTGCTGAGTATACTGGAAGTGATTAGAGGTATGCTGTCAACGGTTGCAGTTACATCACGCAAAGCATAAAACTTCTTGTCTGCAGGAGCCACATTCTCGGTTTGACCAATCATTACGCAGCCGATTTTAGCGAGTGTTTCTTTATACTGACGGATGTTTTTATTAATATTAAATCCTTTTATTGATTCGAGCTTATCGAGAGTTCCACCCGTATGCCCGAGCCCCCTTCCGGATATCATCGGCACATATATTCCGAGCAATGAGATTTGAGGAGAAAGAATGAGAGAGGTTTTATCCCCGACCCCGCCTGTTGAATGTTTGTCAACTTTTACTCCGTTAATAAAAGAAAGGTCTATTATTTCTCCGCTGTTGAGCATAAGTTCTGTGAGATGAAGGGTTTCCTCATCGTCCATGCCATTGAAATGCACTGCCATAAGAAATGCGGATACCTGATAGTCTGTTATTTTTCCTTCGAGATGTTTGCTGATGAAGAAATTGATTTCTTCTTTTGAAAGTTTACCGCCGTTTCTCTTTTTCTTTATTATTTCTACAGCATTCATATAACAAATTATGAAAATCAAGCGGTTTAAAAAAGTCTAATTAATTAAAAAAGGAAGGCAGGAGTGGTTTGAGGGATTAATTTTACTTTCTCGAGGGTTACTCGTACTTCACCTTCATTAGGTTTTAAAATAGGCAAAGCTGACAATTAAGGGGAATAGGGGGCTTAATTGAAACGAACTTTGCCTATTATTATTAGGGAGAAAAACAATTTATAAACTATGTTTGAGATGCATTCATCACACACTTCGGTAATACATCCGATATCATTCTGTTTAAAATGTGTATATCAATCGGTTTCTGAAGATATCCATAAGAGCATTTATCAATAAACTTATTATCTTTATAATCATACGAAGAAATCAATATCAGCGGTGTATTGAATTTTAATCCTTTTATTATGAAAGCAAATTCCACACCGTTTAATCCCGGCATTCTAATGTCTGAGATTATCAAGTCAGGATGTAAATTTTTAACAATCTCAAGACCTGTTATCCCGTTTCTTGCTTTTAATACGTTGTAACCGAGCTCTTCAAGATAGGTTGATAGTGACTCAAGTGTTGAATCATCATCATCTATCAGTAATATTTTATTGTTCTCCATTTGCATCTGAAACGGCATTTTCAATATTTTATTTGAAAATGAAGCCAAAAATTAAAGTGACGATAATCGTCGAAATAATTATGACAAAACTTAAATCGAATCTTGTCATACTCGCTGTATTTGTAAAATCTCGTGTTTTCACTGTTTTATGTTAAAGTATTTCAAATAAAACACTAATATTTAATTTTTAAGGTACAAATTGTATGCCAAGAATAAAGTTGTTTTTAAATCAAAATAAGAGGTTTATTATAACATTTCAGGAGGTATAAAGTATCATTTTGCGAAATACTGTCTCAAAGTGAGAAATATAATGCTTTTTTATTGTATTCCCGGATATATAAATTTCAGGTTCCCAAAAAGCATTAAAGCAAAACCAAGCATATTTATTTTGATACATTGATATACAAAATTAAAACATATAATTTTTTCTATAAGAAATGAAAAATATACAATAAAAAAGGGGTGTTATTTCTAACAACCCCTTTAAGAACAGTATCTTCATATATATTTGTAGAGTAGGACACGGAAGCAGTGCAATTAAGTCTGTTTTCCGTAAACCCTCGCCAAACCGTACGTCAAGTTTATTAACTCGTAAATGAAATCTCACTCAAATGTTTTTGTCTAATTTCTTACTAGACTTTTATTTCTCTTTCCTTCATTTCCTATCTCCTTTGTTATTTTAACAAATTTGATAGGACAAACGTCGTTATTTTAGAAGCACCATCTTTTTTGCCATAATAAAATCAGCACCCGAAGACTTAGTCATAATCCTGTAGAAGTATGTTCCGCTTGATAGTCCTGCGGAGTTGAACTGGATTGTATAATATCCTGCAGTTCTCTGGTCGTTTACCAGCGTTTTCACTTCCCTGCCTGAGATATCGTACAGTATAATACTGACCCTGCTGTCAAGCGGCAGGTCGAAGTCTATCTTTGTGGTCGGATTGAACGGGTTCGGGTAGTTCTGGCTGAGATTGAATTTATCTGGGATTCCGACTTCTATTTCAGCGTTAAGGTTGAAATATTCATAGTTGCCGTTATTGTCAATTTGTTTCAGGCGATAGTTGTACTTTCCGGTATTTAGCTTTAAATCGCTGAATTTGTATGATACGGGTGTATTTGTTGTGCCATTTCCTGAAATGAAACCAATTTTAGACCACGTTCCATCAATAAGCTTTCTTTCGATTTCAAATCCGGAATTGTTGTTTTCAAATTCGGTTTTCCAGTTTAAAGTAACATTCCTTTTATTCTCTACATTTCCGATAAATGATGCAAGCTGAACAGGGAGAGGTGTATCCGTTATTACCTCAAGTGTTCCTGTTGCCTGACTTGAAACCCAGGGAGTTGCCGGTTCAAATGATGTTACTACAGTTCCGCCTACACCTGTGAGCCATGTAAGCCCAAAGTATCCGCTTGTATTTGAAACTGTATACACAACAAATTGTCCAAGTTTATGCTTGCTTGGTGTTGCATCTATCTTTGCTATTCTTGAGTTGAATTGCGTCTGAGTTGTAAATGTCGGCGGTTGTACATTAATTACCAGTTGATTCGCTGCGAGAAATGTAGGTGCAATATTTTCATTATATGATGATGTTTCTGTTCCGTTTGAATTCCACAATTCGTTCGAGGCGTCTATGTACTCTATTGTTGAACCCGAAAAGTTTGCAACATTAAAAGTAAACTTGAAATCCGCATTTGCAAGATATAAGGGTCCCGGTCCTCCATCTTGCTGCAAATACAGGTCAAAATAAACACAGTTTCCGTATGTCGGATCTGCAAGCACTGCCTGTTGATTTGTAATCGTTGCTTTAAACAACACCTGTGAATACAAATTTGCACTTAGTAATATGATTATTACGAGTGCCAGCTGAACTAATTTAAATGTTTTCATATTATTTTTATATTATGATTTATTAATTTATTTAATGTCTGCTTTTACAATTTAGTAATTATTCGCCTTTTTCTTTGTACTTGTTCCGTCAAGTTTTATTTCATATCGTTTAAGGACTTCTTTTCCGTTTTTTGTATTTTGTTTCTCATTTTCTTTCCCAATACCAAAATTATCAAGGAATAAAGGTTTCTGCACTCCTTTATTTCTGTAGTTCCAGCATATCGATCTGTCGAGTGCATCGACAACACCGTCTCCGTTTAAATCTGTTGAATAATACCCGCTCTTGTTCCTGTCGTTCCATGCAGCCATCCTGTCAAGGGCATCTATGATGCCGTCATTATTAACGTCCCCGCTGTAAAGACACCATAAACCGTTCTTAAGTATAAGGTTATCACCGTATGCCTGAGTACTTGCACTTGTGAAGTTATAATTCATTGATGAATATTTTGTAAATAATATTCCGCCAGATTTACTCCATGTTTCCAGTGAATTTCTGTGCTTGATAACAATGAAGTAAGAACCTGTTGGTGCATTTTTAAATTCGAAGAATGCTGTAAAATTCAATGAATCAATTATTGAGACAGATGAATCGATAACTGTAAAAGGAGTATTTACCTCCCTTAAATAGACTATTACAGTATCCCGGCTGTTTAAGCGATTATTTGGTGTGTCATAAAAACCTTCCGGAATAACTGTTATTTGTATATTAGTGCTTGTCAGAGGCTGAACATCCTGAGAACCTATTGCAAATTCACTGAATGAATTAAACGGAACGGTGCTTACCAGATAACCATCCTGAATTATACCTCCGATATCTATCCAGTTATCGCCGGAAAAACTTCTCTTAAGCCATCTTAATTTTGTAGGATCATTTACACCGCCAAGAAAGGAAAGTGGTATTCTGAGATATCCGTCTGTAAATTGTACTCCCGAATCGGAAATGCTCCAGAAATAGCTGCTTATTGAATTTATACCATCGGGCAATAAGCCACTGACGGGAGAAACAGTAAAATATGATACTAATATATACCTGGGAAGTGTTACATTTGCAAAGAACAACATGAATGTATTTCCAAAACTCGTTGTGTCCTGTCCTGACGGAGGAATTGCAAACTGCGAGATATCCGGTTGTTTAATCGTCGTAAATTTATTAAAACCTGAAAAGTCGTTCCACCCAACATCATTTTTGGCTTTTACTCTCCAGAAGTAAACAGCATTATTAGATAATCCAGAAACTGTTTTAACAGTATCAGTCAGTGTACTGTCAGTAATCAGAATATTAGAGAATAGTGAATCGGATGCAAGCTCAAACCAGTAGTTTGAAACTGCTTCCGAGAAACCATCTGTTTTAGCATTTTTTGATGCTTTATCAATTTTAGCAGTTTCATCATTTTTGTTTTTCATTAAGGTCTGGTCTGTTGTCTTATTCCATTTAAATATCAGATTGACCGGTTGGTTTAAAGTATTGTTTTGAGGAGATACAAGGTTCACATGTAATGGTGACCCCAAAGTCTTAAACTTCCATGTACTGCTCCAAGAAGTGGTTCCGTTTGCCGATTTTGAATTCATACGCCAGTAATACCATGTAAGCGGGCTTAAGTCTGATACACTCTTTGCCACGTCTGTACCAATCAGAGTTGAATCATTAATAACATAACTTCCGAACAATGAATCCGTTGATAACTGAAACCTGTAATTCGACGCCCCCAAAGAAACTTTCCAGTTAAAATTTGTCGAAAGATTATTTCCGGTTGAATTATTCGATGGAGATATAAATTGTGGCGGCGTTAGATTTGAAATAAGGCTGATATATTTATTTGAACTGTTATTATTGGCAACAGCAAGGTCCATTGTTCCATTGTTATCGAAATCGCCAGAAGTAATTGCGTATGGATATGTTCCTGTAGTTACGTTTGAAACAAAAGAAAAAGTTCCTGTTCCGTTATTTCTATATGTTGAAACTATATTGCTCCAGGAATTACATACAGATAAATCAATATCTCCGTCTCCGTCAAGATCGCTTATCCCTATACCAACCGGATGACTTATTGATAATGTGGATGTTACAGTGAAAACTCCGGAACCGTTATTATTTAGTACTTTTAAAGTTCCTCCGGGATTATTCGTTACTGCAAGGTCTATATCTGAATCACCGTCAAAATCTGCAGGGACAAGTTCACCGCTTTCATTACCGGCACTAACAGATGACCAAAGTGATAGAACTCCTGAACCGTTATTTTTTAGAACAGAAACCGTGCTTGAATATATTGTAACCGCAACGTCAAGAATTCCGTTATTATCATAATCACCTATCCTTATTTTATAAGGAGAACCTCCGACACTTAAAGTGTTAAATAATGAATATACTCCGGTTCCATTGTTTTTCAATATGACTACTGAATTACCACCAAAAAGTGCAACAGCAAGGTCTAAATCTCCGTCTCCATCCATATCTCCTGCATCAACACCGTATGGATTAGTTCCAAGTGACAGAGATGAATAAGAATAAAAATATCCTGACCCATCGTTTGTATAAATACCTACTGATTTTGTGTAGTTGTTAGTGTATATTAGGTCAATATCTCCGTCGTTATCAACGTCTCCTGTTGTCATTCCATATATATTGCCGCCCAGAAATAATGTATTGTAAGAAGAAAAACTACCAAAGCCGTTATTCCTGAACAAGTTTACATAACCATTTGAACCGTCGTGTATTACAACCATGTCAAGGTCCCCGTCACAATCAAAATCACCGGTTGCAATCCTGTAAGGATATGATATTCCTTGTGTCGAAGACGTTGATGACTGATTTAGAATGAAATCCGATACACTTGAAGAAGTAGTAAAATTCCATACAAACGGTGGAATAGAACTTCCTGAAGCTGTCTTAATCCCGGAATCAAGAACGGTTGTTATTATCTCACCGTATTTAAAATTGCTTGATGGAATAAGCTGTACACTATTGTTTACAGGATTGAAATTTATTGCTGCCCGCTTCTTACCTGTAAAAGAACCAAAAAGTGTAACCGAATTTGAATCAATTGTAGCACTGCTCACATTTTGATGAAAATATGCTTTGACTTCTGATGTTAATGGAACATTCAATTTATTGTATGATGGATTAATACTATCAGCTGTATATGTAGTCCTGAAACTCCACGCCGAACTGAATGTACCCCAGCCTGTTTCGTTCTTTGCTTTTACTCTCCAGTAATATCTGGAGTTTGTATTTAATCCGGAGATTGTTTTTACTGTATCAGAAAGCGTCGAATCTCTTGTAACGCTGCTGACAAATAAAGAATCGGGAGAGTATTCAAACCAATAATTTGAAACCGTCAATGGAAAATCTCCTGATTTCAATATTCGGACAAATTGTTTATCGTTTTGTTTGTATGTGTTAGGGTTTGAAATCTTCAAAGTCTGATCGATTGCTTTACTCCATTGGAAATTTATATTTATATGCTGTTCTGTCGAATAATTTCCCGGATATATCAGGTTTACCTGAGTCGGCGACCCTAAAGTTTTGAAAGAATAATAAGAACTGAAAGCACTCCATCTGCCCGAATACTTTGTGCGGACTTTCCAGTAGTATTTTGTTAACGGTGATAACCCTGTCAGAGATTTAAGAGAATCAGTTAGAAGCGAATCGTTAATTACAATACTGCTGAATAAAGAATCAGTAGAAATTACAACGTTAAAACCGGTTGATGAAGCAGGTTTTGTCCATACTAAGCTTAAATCCAATTGATTACCTGTCGAGTAATTAGCAGGACTGACAAGAACAGGAGGGATGATTTCAACCAAAGCAAAATCCCTTCTCCAGACTGACTTAGCGCCCGTGCCCGCGAAAATATAATTGTTATACATTAATTGTGAATAAATCGAAGTATTTTCTGCAAGCCCCTGATTCATTGATAACCACGCTGTACCGCTGTTTGTAGATACATTAAGACCGTTATTTGTTCCTGCAAATAAGAAGCCGGAGTTATACCTGAGCGATGTAATGTATAAATTCGTAAGACCGTTGTTTACAGAATTCCACGAAAGTCCATTATTAGTTGAAAGAAATACTCCTCCTCCGAGCGAGCCTGCATAAACATTGCTTCCATCAGAGGTCATGCTCCAGATTTGAAGATTTGTCAATCCGCTGTTGACCTGAGTCCAGCTTCCCCCGTTATCAGTTGAAATGAAAACACCGCCGTTGAAAGTACCAGCAAATATATTATTACCACTTTTTGTAAGAGAGTAAATCGTCAAATTCGTTAAACCGCTGTTTATTGCCGACCAGTTAGCTCCATAGTCCGAAGAAATAAAAACACCAGAACCCCACGTTCCTGCATAAAGAGTGTTATTTGAGCTCATCAAAGCCGTTATGTTTATTCCCGTTAATCCTGTATTCACAGCACTCCAGTTTATTCCGTTATTTGATGACCTGAAAACTCCTGCATCAACAGTACCCGCGAACACAGTACCATTCAAAGTTGTCATTGAACGTATATTGTTTGTAGTAACTCCATTATCAGCACTGAACCATTCCGTACCAAAGTTAGTGCTCAGGTAAATTCCATCGCTTAGAGTTCCGGCAAAAATATAATCGCCGTTGTTCGTAAGTGAATATACTTTCTGAAATTCACCCATACCATTAGTTAATTGAGTCCATGCAGAGTAGGTTCTGAATTTATTGAAAGTACTAAACGGACCCCATCTCATTGAATTCTTTCCCCGTACTTTCCAGTAATAATAGGTATCTTCTGTTAGTCCTGTCAGTGATTTCAGAGTGTCTGTCAATGTAGAATCGTTTAATATTATATTTGTGAAATTTGAGTCAGTTGCCGCTACAACATTATACAAAGAAGATGTATTGTTTTTTAACCACGTCAGTACAGGGCTTGTTGAAACTTCTATAGAATTGTGAACAGGACTTATAAGAGTTGTAGTATCAGGAACTGCTTCAAGATTAAATGACCATACGGATTTAAACATCGTTCCCGAGAAGACAAAATCATTAACCTGTAATAATGAATAAACTGACGGTATAGTAGTAAAACCATCATTAAACTGTGACCAGTTAGCTCCGTTATTTGTTGACACAAACACTCCGCCGTTGTATGTACCTGCGAATAAATATGTGTTTGAAGCAGCAAGTGAGAAAACCTGAAGGTTTGTCAGTCCGCTGTTTACAGCACTCCAGTTTGTACCATTATTTGTTGACACAAACACCCCGCCGCCCTGTGTACCGGCAAATATGTTTGAACCGTTTACTGCAATTGCCTTAACATTCTTATTGGATAATCCTGAATTGACAGCAGCCCAGCTTGAACCGGAATTAGTGGATAAAAACATACCGCCATTGTTTGTAGTACCCGCAAATAAATTTGTACCTGAAACGGCAAGTGCAGAAAGATATTTATTTGATAAACCGGAATTTACCGCTGACCAGTTTAAACCATTATTTGTAGATTTAAAAACACCTCCGTTATTACCTATACCCGCAAAAATATTTGTTCCCAATACAGCAAGAGCATTCACCGTTCTTAAAGAAAGTCCGGAATTTACTTCTATCCAGTTAATTCCGCTATTAGTTGATAGAAACACTCCACCGCCGTACGTTCCCGCAAATAAATTCGAACCCGAATAAGCAAATGAAGTAACAGCTTTATTTGTCAATCCGGAATTAATCGTGCTCCAGTTTAAACCGAAATTAGTCGATAGGAAAGCACCGCCGCCGAATGTACCCGCATATAAGTTAGATTCATTATACGCAAATGCATAAACCGATAAACTTGTAATCCCGTTGTTAACTTCTGACCAGTTTGTACCGTTATTCGTTGTTAGAAAAACTCCGTTACCGCCTGTTCCGGTTAATACGTTTGTTCCCGATACACCTAATGAATAAATCTGAAGATTAGTTATTCCGCTGTTTACAACAGTCCAGTTACTGCCGTTGTTACTCGATAAAAACACACCGCCTTGTGTTCCTGCGTATAGGTTAGAACCTGAAACTCCAAGAGCTCTGGTGTAAGTGGAAGTAAGACCGCTGTTTACAGCAGTCCAGCTTGAACCATTGTTCGTTGAAATATAAACACCTGATTGTGTTCCTGCAAATAGGTTAGTGCCTGATACTGCAAGGGATAATATATTAGGGTCAGTTAATCCGCTGTTTACTGCTGTCCAGCTGAAGCCATTATTTGACGAAAGATAAACACCCATATCATAAGTTCCTGCAAACAGATTCACACCAAGAAAAGCAAGTCCCGTAATAAAACTACTGCCAAGGTTTATATTGTAAGCATTCCACGTTGTCCCGTTGTCACTTGACCTGTAAACCCCTCCGCCGTACGTACCGGCATAAATAAAAGACCCGGAAACTAAAAGTTCATCAATATCAAGAAATACAATACCGCTGCTTACATTAGTCCAGTTTAAACCGTTATTTGTGGTAAGAAAAACTCCCGAACTGTTAGTACCGGCAAAGATGTTTGAACCTGATATTGCAAGTGCGTCCACATTCAAATCTGTTAAACCATTGTTTACTTCACTCCAGTTTACTCCATTATTACTTGAAAGAAAAACCCCTCCACCTATAGTACCAGCAAAAATGTAAGAACCGGATGAGACAATACAATTTATATTGCCGCCGTAAGGTCCGTTGGCTTTAACCCATTGAGAATGTACGTATTCAGGGTAAAAAGATAATAGTAAGATAGTGCATACGAGAAATGCTGAAATAGAAACTGTCTTTTTCATGGCAGATGTTATTTTCAAAATTGATTAATCAATTTAATTTTTTAGGGAAAACTTTATATTAATATTGTCTGGAGATAATTCCCCCTTAACAGTATTTTTAACAATATTGTACTAAAAGTAAATTAACAAAGTAAAACATATTGTTTGTTCGTGTAAATATCCGTATTTACCGTTCTACTATCAATGCACTTATTTTACAATTAAATAAGACAATTTGTTTCCAAAACAATTTTTATGCCAAATAAAAATTTCCGGGGTTGTTTTAAGGTATGTTTTATTTATGTCAATTTATACTCTGAATCATCTAATCAGCACCATCTTTTTCGCCATAATAAAATCAGCACCCGAAGACTTTGTCATTATCCTGTAGAAATATACACCGCTTGATAGTCCTGCCGAGTTGAACTGAATTGTGTAGTATCCTGCTGTTCTCTGGTCGTTTACAAGTGTCTTTACTTCCCTTCCCGAAATGTCATAAAGTATTATGCTAACCCTGTGTGTAGGTGTGGAGAGCTTTACCAAGAACAGGACTTGGCAGGGTCGCAACTCCCTGCCTCACCTGATTAGAACTCAATCTGATATTACTTCGGATTTAGTATAAGCTTAACTTGGCACTCATTTGATAAGGGTCATTTTCTTTACTAATGAAAATGTGCCCGAAGTTAACTTATAAAAATATATTCCGCTTGGTAGATTTTCTGCATTAAAATGAACAGAATATTTACCTGTATGTAAATTACTGCTAACAAGGGTTTTGACTTCTTTACCCAGCAGATTATATACCTTCATAGTAACAAACTCCTGCTTTGGTATGCTGAATTCAATGTTTGTAATTGGATTAAAAGGATTTGGAAAATTCTGACTTAGTGAATAATCCGATGCTGCTTGTTCATTTCCGGTACTCGTACCCGTAAGTACGTCAACTTTATAAACAGTACCATAGTATCCCGATAAAAATGCTACGTTAGTACTGACAAAATTAACATTCCATAAATTATCACCTAAACCCCAATTTGTTAATATTGTTTTATCAAGAACCCATTGGTTCAAATTCACCATTTTAAAAAGTTTACCCTGCTCGCCGGTTGCTATCCCTCTTGTTTCACTAACTGCTTCAATATCTATTATATCGATACCAAATAGACCTGTTGTGTCATTCTGCAAAGTCCAGTCAGCACCACCATTACTCGTTTTATAAATACATCCGTTAGTAGAGCCTATGTATCCTGTATTTTCATTAAGAAACGACATTTCCCACAAAGTCTTTGTTCCCGGACCGTCAATTCCTGTACTGTCCCAAGTCAGACCTCTGTTTGTAGTTTTCACAAATTTGCCCACGTCACCGCATGCAAAGCCGATACTGTCATTCACAAAATAAATATCTTCAACATTATTGTTGCTTGTTCCGAAACTAAATACAGAATTCCAAGATAATCCTCCGTCGGTTGTTCTGTATATATTTCCCGCTTCGTTACCCGCAAAACCTTCATTAATATTGAAGAACCAAATAGTTTTAACAGTGCTCGTTAACAGTGGAGCATTTCTTTCAACGAATGTATTTCCGCCGTCTGAGGAGTAATAAATTCTGCCGGAAGCAGCACAAACAAAAACAGAATTTGCATTGACCATTTTCACGTCATAAGCTTCAAATCCGTTTATAGATTTACTATCAGTCCAGCTTACAGCTCCGTTTGTTGTCTTTAGAACAATACCTCTGTATCCTACGCACATCCCAGTTGTAGTATTAAGAAAATTCATACCGTAAAGATATGAAGCTGTTGTTAACAAATTCCAAGATACACCGCCGTTTGTTGTACGGAGTATATTTCCCATATCAGCCCCAACGATGATTTCTGTTGGAGATTTCATATAGACCGCTCTGCATACCTGTGCGGTAAATGTATTAACAGCAGAACTATCGAATGACACCCCGCCATTAGTCGTTCTATAATTAAGTCCGTTTGAGCTTACAAACATACCTCTTAATGAGTCTGCAAAATCCATCATATAAAGTGCAGACGTACCGTTATCAAGTGCTGTTGTGAACGATACACCTGAATCAGTAGATTTGAATATAACCTGACTGGAACCACAAACCCAGATAGTACTGGAACTTACTTTCTTAATATCGTAAAGAGTTATTGCAGAAGTAGGCATTGTCTGTACTGTCCATGAAGTACCGCCATCTGTTGTCTTCGTAATAGTAGAACTCGAACTGGCGACCATAACTTCATTCTGGCTTAAGAACTCAATCGCATACCTTGCATTTGTTCCTGTTGTTGACTGAGTAACCCACGTAGATCCGCCGTCTGTTGTTTTCATAACTAAACCGGAAGTTCCTGCAATATAGCCAAGATTTGCATCCCAGAATTTTACATCATTAAGGTTATTTGTCACACCTGTTGTTAACGCTGTCCAGGTAAGACCACCGTCTGTCGTCTTTAATACCATACCCGAATATCCTGCAATGTAACCTACAGTAGCGCTCACAAAATCCATAGAACGAGGTCTTAGTGTCAGTGCGGGTACAATCAAGCTAACCCAGTTAAGACCGCCGTCGGTCGTTTTCAATATAGTATAATTCTCCGGATATGAGGCATCATCCGCAATAATGTAACCCGTACTTGCATTTATGAATTCAATAGACTGCATATCGCCACCTGTTACACCGGTTTTCACCGTACTGACAACAAGTGAATCAGCTGCCGATATCGTACTTGTAATAGCAATTACAGATATCAGAATTAGAATGAGATTTTTCATATTTCTTATTAATTTATTTTATCCGCAATATCGCGGCCGGCTTTTAATGCTTTTAAATTTACGTTTACTACATCATCACCTTTTCGCCCGAATACGAACCTGATGGCTTCTTCGAGTTTATCATAAGCAATATCAATAAACGGAGATGCGGCACCCAGAATTACCATGTTTGCTGATTTCAGAGAGCCGGATTCACGGGCAATCTTGTCCGCATCAAGAGATATTTGGTTTTGATGAGTTTCGAGCTCTTTTATAACGTTCTCAATCGGAGGATAATTCGTGATGTTCACAAATGGTTTTACATTTGTAATTATCCAACCATCTTTTGACAGGTAAGGAAGATACCTTAAAGATTCCATCGGCTCAACAGAAATTATCATATCTGCCTTTCCAAATGGTATAAGGTCCGAAAATATTTCTTTGCTTGATAGTCTCAGATGCGACTGAACATCACCGCCTCTCTGACTCATGCCGTGTACTTCTGCCTGCTTGACAAAAAGCCCGAGATTAACCGCAGCTACACCGATAATTGATGCGATAGAGAGAATTCCCTGTCCGCCTACACCCGCTAAAATAATATCTTTCTTCATACTTTAAAACCTTTCAATAATTTAAACTCTTTATCACCACTAAGGCACTAAGTGCACTAAGAAATCAAACACTCAGCAAACTTAGAGCAATTTATTCTTTTAATAATTTCATAAATTCTTCTGTTACTAAAGGAACCATTGAACTCGTAATATTTTCACTGTTAAAGTTTATTAATAGTCCTTTAGGTTTATTCAATAATTTTAAATATGTTAACAATTGTGCTTTGTGAATCGGTAAGATATTTTCAACTGCTTTTATTTCAACAATAATTAAATCATTAACCAATAAATCAATTCTAAGATTATTTCTCAACTTTTTGCCTTTATATTCAAGCGGGATTTCTAACTGCGAAATCACATTCATTCCTTTATTCTTCAGTTCGTCAATAAAGCACTCTTCATAAACAGACTCCAGCAATCCAGGACCAAAGTAATTATGGACCACTATTGCACATCCAACAATTTTGTATGCCAAATCATTTACCTGTTTTTGAGTCAGCATATCCTATTTACTAAACTTTAAACAAATTTAAATCATTTTAAAATTTTCACCAACAGTTTACTTATTAAATAATTTTAATTTTAACATTATTTCTTAGTGCCCTTAGTGTCTTAGTGGTTCAATCTTTTCTTTTACAAAATATCGACAAATTAAATACTTATTTCGGTTTCTCTCCGCCTGTCTTTTCTTTCTTATGCTTGCCAATTGTTTGTATGCATTCTCTTCTTG
>CAZVCC010000004.1:0-19661 GCA_964626015.1 uncultured Ignavibacteriaceae bacterium | reverse complement strand
CCGCCTGTCTTTTCTTTCTTATGCTTGCCAATTGTTTGTATGCATTCTCTTCTTGGGATAATCACTGATACTCCTTCATATTCCAATTCCTGCTCAATTACCTTCATATTTTCTGCATGATTCCTCTTCATAGGATTAAGTATATGTATATGCTCTTCTTCGACACCAAGACCTTTGCAGATTTCTTCGATGTGTCCGGATGCCGATGATACCTGACCACCAGTCATACCCGTTGTAGCATTATCTAGAATAAACACGGTTACGGGAGTATTATCATTAACACAGTCCAGCAAGCCTGTAATACCGCTGTGCGTAAAAGTCGAGTCGCCTATAACAGCAACAGCAGGACGTAAACCCGCATCCGATGCTCCTTTAGCCATTGTAATTGATGCTCCCATATCAACACAAGAATTAATTGAATTATACGGAGGCAATGCACCAAGTGTATAACAACCTATATCTGCAAAAACCCTACCGGGTGTGTACTCTTCAAGCACAGCATTCAGGTCAAGGTAAGAATCTATATGAGGACAGCCTGCGCATAATGAAGGTGGTCTTGGAGATACGAGTGCAGGAATATCATTTCCGACTGTATCCGTTAGCCCGAGTGCTCTTGCAGCAATGTTCGGATTAAGCTCTCCGTCCCGTGGAATTTCACCGCTCAACCTTCCCTTTATCTTAAGTGAATTATCGAGAAATCCTCTTAGCATTTCTTCTATCATCGGGGAACCTTCTTCAAGAATCAGCAGCTCTTTACATTCTTTCGCAATTTTATTTACAAGATTGTAAGGTAATGGATACTGTGATATTTTAAGCACCGGATATGGACAATCGCCGTCATAATTTTCCATAAGATAGTTATAACCAATTCCGCTTGCAATAACCCCTATACTCTTATCCTTACCGTCAATGTATCTGTTATTACCGCTTGTTTCTGATTCATTAACAAAATGTTTTTGATTTTCCAGTAATACTTTGTATTGCTTCCTCGCATTAGCCGGCAGCAGTACAAACTGGATTGGATTCTTCGGAATATTAATTTTATTCTGCTCCAGTTTTTCTTTAAGAACAACCCCTGCCCTTGAATGCGCAAGTCTTGTTGTAATCCTAATCATCACTGGTATCCTGTATTTCTCAGACATTTCATAACCGTAATGAACCATATCATAAGCTTCCTGCTGATTTGCGGGTTCAAGCACGGGAATAAATGCAAACTTAGCAAACACCCTCGAATCCTGTTCATTCTGCGACGAATGCATTGATGGGTCATCGGCAGAAACAACAAGCATACCGCCGTTTGCACCAGTTATTGCGGAGTTAACAAATGGGTCTGCAGCTACATTCAAACCAACGTGTTTCATACAAACCATAGAACGTTTTCCTGCATAGCTCATCCCAAGAGCCGCTTCCATAGCTGTTTTTTCATTCGCCGACCAGGACGAACGTATTCCTTTCGATTTAGCCTCTTTTGATTGCTGAACGTATTCCGTTATTTCAGTGGAGGGTGTTCCCGGATATGCATAAATTCCGCTGATACCCGCATCAATAGCAGCTTGCGCTATCGCTTCATCTCCTAATAAAACAAGTTTCTGCATAAATAATATAATTTATTTTTGGTATTAAAAACAATTGAGGTATTGTAATAATGTAAATTAATAAATCGATAATAGAATTGTAAGATAAAATTAAATCACCTTTACATGGATGTTTTAGATTCAAGGCGATTTCAATTAAAATCTCTTGTTCTACCGAGTACTTTTACGTCATCTACGTAATCATAATACGATCTGTAAATTCTGTAATAGAAAAGCTCTTCTTTTGACCTTATATCAACACTACTGTTTGCCCTTTCCATAAAGAACTCATTTTCAGTTATCTTGTCCTCAATATATTCTTTTATCGAATCAGACGAACCCGCACCCTCTGAGAACTTCGCTTTCGTACGCCATAATATTTCTTCGGGCAAACATCCCTCAAAAGCTTTTCTTAACAGCACTTTCCCGATATTGTTTTCATCAGGAATTTTCTGTATTGGAGGAATATTAAAAGCAAGTTTTACAAAGTTAGGGTCAAGAAAAGGCACTCTCCCTTCGACAGAATGCGCCATCGTCATTCTGTCTGTTCTCTGAAGATTGCTGTTATGAAGATTTGCAGTTATTCGCAATAGCTCTGCATTTATATGTTCAACGTCAAAATCTTTTAAATAATGGTATCCGCTGAAAAGTTCATCAGCTCCTTCTCCGGTTAGTATTACCTTTACGTATTTCGACGCCAGTTTTGCTACCATATATCCCGGAATAGAACTTCTTACAAGCGGGGCATCAAATGATTCAAGATAATAAATAACATCTGTTATTACTCCAAGCATATCATCGAGGTCGTAAACATACTCATAATGTTTTGTTCCGAGATAATCGGCAACTTTTCTGGCTGCTATTAAGTCAGGAGAGTTTTTAAATCCTGCAGAAAAAGTATGTAAGTCAGGATTGTATTCCTTCATTATGTAAGCAATAATACTGCTGTCAAGTCCGCCGCTAAGAAAAACACCCACCGGTACATCTGAGACCATTCTTTTTTCAACGGCAGCAGTCAATTCCTGTTTAATTTTCTTCGTAAGCTCATCTTCATCGTGGCATTCATCACTTTTATTCAACTTCGGTAATGAATAATATTGTTTAAATCCTTCTATAGATGAGTAAGTATTTCCGGGTGGAAATATCTCAATGTTATCGCAGCCTTTGAGTGCTTTTATTTCTGATGCAAAATGCATTCGACCATTTAAGTAACCAAAATATAACGGTTTTATTCCAATTCTGTCTCTTGCAATGAATACTTTCCCGTTATCATAAATTGCAAAACAAAACATTCCTTCAAGATAGTCAACACAATTTTCTCCGTATTCTTCGTAAAGATGAATGATTACCTCTGTATCTGTTTTTGTACTGAAATTGTGTTTATCCTTCAATACATCGTATAATGTTCTGAAGTTGTATATTTCCCCGTTCAGAACAATGCATTTATCGCCCTTCTCATTGTATATTGGCTGCTTACCAGTATTCAGGTCAATTATTGAAAGCCTTAAATGTCCCAGAGATACGTCCCCTTTGAAAAAAGTACCCTTATCATCAGGTCCGCGGTGTTTCATTTTTAGCATCATTTCCTTCAATCTTTCCTTATTTTTCTCTCCAATAATGACTGCAATTCCGCACATACTTGCTCCGTATTCCTATTTTAATTTAGTTAATATTTCTTTGCATCTTTCTTTTTCCGAAATCAATTCACCTGTTTTTTCGTTTATTGCATTCCACGAACCGGCATTTAGTTTAGTATAAATCTTTCCGCATAAGTATTTATTTCCCCTGAAATGAGGAGCATCAAGAATACCTTCTTTTATCGCATCTGCTAAAACAACAGGACTCGACCACGGGTCATCACTTCTGTCCGAACCAAAAACTTTTATTGCTTCAAGCAAATCATTTGCTTCTTCGATTAGATGATCTTTTCTTTCTTTAATCTTTTGATCCATCGAAGCATCAATCATACCGTCAAGACAATCGAATAAAACACCGTGAATAATATTGCAGCTTTCAATTAATTCCTCCGGATGAGTTGCATGGTCACCCTCGCTAAAGCCCACAACGTGCAATATATGCGGTTTAAGAGTTAATGAAATAACAGCTGATGCTGCCGCTTGTCCCTTTGCTTTATGGGCATCTCCGGAGAAGTGAGCGATACCTGCCCTTACTTCTCTGAATACATCAAAGTTTTCATTTTTTAGCGTATTAATCATATCGTTCTTTGCCATCATTTTTGCAATATCCATCTGAGGTGTTGTACCCGGTGGGGTGTTAAACATATACTGGGATACGTAATTTCTCACACCCATTTTTCTTGCATTGTAAGCAGCAAGAAATGACATTGTTACGGCTAAGGAATCATGCGCATCCCTCAGGCTCCATTGATGAGATTCATTTACTTCCACAGGAATCCCTTTTTCTGCATACCATTTCATTACACTTTTATTCTCTGCAATTGCGTCTTTTAATGACCTCTTCGACCTCCCATCCATTACGCTGTACCACGTTAAAGGAATCGCTGCCCATGCATTGTGTATAGTCTCAACGCTCATCTGTGCCCATTTAAGAAGATTATTAGTACCGCTGTAACATCTTACCAAAGGATAATTCCCGCATCTTGATGCTGCAAAAATATCAGATAAATCCTTTGCTTTTCTTACCGGTACACCTCCCGCCCCGTCAAGAACCTTCTTCATATTTTCAGGATTAAAAAAATGTTCCTGCGCATTCTGGTCAGTACCTATTGATATTATATCAAGCACTCCCGATTCAGCTATTTTCTTCACACCTTTAAGAGTCTCCTCCATTGTAGGTCTGCCGAAATGATGCCTCAGCAGAGGATAAGGATATTTTTTGCTTATCCTTTCAACAAGATTATCAGGAAATATTTCATTAATCCCTTTATATCCGTATCCTCTCAGGTATTCAGTTATTTTATCCGTTGTCTCCGTTCCGTTAAATACTTTTTCAAACAACCCTGATTCTTTTGCCTTTTCTGCTACGGGTGGGGTTCCTCCAAAAATAAACCTTACTCCGCTTAGATTATTCCGTTTCACTTCGTCTTTCAGTTTTTGAAAAAGTTCTTCGCCTACTTCGGGTGTCAGCCTGTAACTGACTGCTGCGATATCAGGTTTTTGGCGAATAATTTCCTTTATGAATAAATCGACATTTACTGCTGGTCCTAAGGATACTGTCTCATATCCTTCTGGCTCTGCGAGTTTGAGGAAATGATGAAGTCCTCCTACATGAACACAGTTACCAAGCGCTCCCCCAAGAATTAATCGTTTTCTCATATTTTGTCCCCTCTGTTAGTTTTGACCTATTGCAAGCCTTCTAAGGTCTTTTAAAGTAAGATTTTCTAAATGTAATCGCTCAACTGTTCTTCCTTCTTTCATGTAATCCTTGTTGCTGAGTATTGATGCGAGATGTATAATAGAATCAATAGTCGGTGTTTGTACGTTAAACTTTTTCCCGATCGATGAAATCGGGACAAGGCTCGTTGGTACATCCTCATCAAGGTATCGCATCTTTAGAGTCTTCGGTGCATTAATTCCTCTGTATCCCGGATTAGCTCTTATCGCTTCAAGAAGATTATCTCCTATTGCTCCGTATGCAAGGTAAAGCCAGTCTCTTGTTGACATAGCTCTTATTCCCAATGCCTCAGCTACTTTTATCCTTTCATTATCGACCTTCTCAAGTACTTTTACTACTGAAGGCGTAATACCTTGTATATAAAACTGAAAATCAGAAATATCTTCTATCCAGCCTGCATTCAACACGCACAATGTAGGATGAAAAACTGCACCTATATTATCAAAACTTGTTTTAAATATATTATCACCCGGGACAAACTGCGGATATGCTTTTCTTAATTTATTAACCGTTGAAGGAATCTTATGCGCTCTCATAGTAGCAACTGGTATAGAGTTTTTAATCCTGAATATTTTCACCTGCCCGGGACCTAATACTCTTGAAGCATAAATAAATGTCTGAGCTTCTCCGATTATGACTTTAGCTTTACAGCCTTTTTCTTCTAACACCTGCCTGAATTCTATTGCGCCGAATGTTCTCCCCGGATTTAATATTACTATCTGTCCGTCCTGAAGATATGGTGCACACTCTTCAGCTAAATATCTGTGAGCTGTCGCCGGTACTACAGCCATTATTAGTTCAACATCTTCAATCGCTTTTTCAATATCGTTTGTTACTAAATTCAGAAACCCTTCTCCTTCAACCTCGCCTTCAAGTACAATCCTTCCTGTAGATTTAATTCCCCATAGTCTTTCCTCGCTTCTGCTGTAAATATTTACACTGAATCCGTTGAGTGCTAAATGACCCGCCATTGCAAGCCCGCCGTGACCTGCCCCTAAAACCGCAATTTTAAATTTATGTTCTTTCATAGTGTTAGGATGTTAAGATTTAGAAAACTTTATTTGATTGGAATAATATAATAAACATAATTTTTAACTTTGTCAAGTAGTTTCATTGATTTTTCATAGATTCATAATTTTTAAGAAATTTAAGAGAAATGACAGAATTAAACAAAATATTTTGCCGTCTAATCTGCCTTTTTAGAATTGCTATTGAAATGCCATTATATTACTTTTGTTCTTTGTAAGTTCAGCTAAATATCAGGAAGGGTGGGTGAGTGGCTGAAACCAACGGTTTGCTAAACCGTCGTACGGGTCAAACTGTACCGCGAGTTCGAATCTCGCCCCTTCCGCTCACTTTCACGGATTAATAATCTTCTTTAGAAACAAATTCAACTCTCTTTATTTCTGCTTTCGCATCCTCTGAATACAATCCTATACTACCCGTTTCATCGTATAAGTTTGTTTCATCAAACTCTTTATCTATCAGCACACCATCATTCACGCATATTTGCAAATAACAGCCTGCTTTTATCATTTTGTATTTATATTCCTCACCTATTGTTAAACTCATCGTATCCCCGGTATCGCTGAAAACCTGTTCAACCTCATCCTGTTTCATGTTTCTTCAAAAATAATAAATAATGTAAAAACTATCTTAAATACATCATCCTCTTTGTATCAGAAAATACATTCGAAGTAGAACTGCTGTTTCGTACTTCCAATCTGTAATAGTAAACACCACTGCTTAGACCTGTTGCATCAAAACTAACCTCATACGACCCCGCATTCATACTTTCATTAACTAAAGTCTGCACTTCCCTGCCATTAACATCATATATTTTTATTGAAACATTACCATTACGCGGCAACTGAAAACTGATAATTGTACTCGGATTAAACGGATTAGGAAAATTCTGTCTCAATTCATAATTCTTCGGCACAGTTGTACTAATCTGTCCCGTATAAGTTAAACCGCCGTTAGTTGTCTTCAATATTTTTCCTGACCAGCTCGCGACATATCCTGTATTTTCCGCAGGAAAATGTATCTCATATAGATTTTCTGTAAGCGGTGTGTTTTGAAAACCCCAGTTCACCCCGCCATTTGTAGTCTTTACAACCTTTCCGCTTGATGTACAGCCGTAACCAGTGTTTGCATTAACGAAAGATAATCCCCATATTGCATTGTTTGAAGAATTAAATACTTCAGTGTACGTTTCTCCTCCGTCTGTTGTCCTGACTATTCTCGAGGCGTTAGTTCCGTAAACTCCTGTGTTTGCATCGGAAAAATATATTGATGTTGCAGTCTCAAAACCGCTAATAAACAACCCTGACTTGTTTACCCAGTTTGTTCCTCCGTTAGTTGTCTTTAGAAAAACATTTGCCCCGCCTATATATCCTGTATTATCATTAACAAACCAGATTCCGTCAAGTGCAGTAATCGTAGGACTTGTTACGATTACCCAGTTATCACCTCTGTTTGTAGTTCTCATAATCGTTCCGCCGCTGCCTGCAATTATACCTGTTTGAGGAGTTGTAAACCAAAGCCCCCAGAACTGCAGAGTAGTATCTGCATATACAGTTGTCCAGTTACTTCCGCCGTTCACAGTCTTTATTATCTTCCCGTAATTTCCTGCCATCAGAACGGTATCTGGACTTAATAACCATGTTGTCATAAACCTCTGTGCCGTCCAACCTGAACTTTGCTGAACGTAATTTAATCCGCCGTTCGTTGTTTTGTGTATGTTCATCGTAGAAGCGCTGTACAAAACACCTGCATGATATCCAGTATTTGCATCCCAGAATTTCATCGTCATTACTGTCTGTGAAGTTGATGGTGTGTATGCTATATTCCACTGCGAAAATACTGGAGAATTTAATATTAAAACTAATGCTATAAAGCTGTAAACTGTTTTCATAATCGTAGTTTTTGTTTTCATTTAATTTATACAATGTAATCGATTATTAAAAGTCTACATTTTACATCAAATTTAATTTTAAAGATACGACGATTTAGCAAACCTCTGACCCATTGTAAGTTTAAACTTTTTGAATAAGAACTTAATACCCTCCTCTATTATTAATCACAACATTTTTTGTAATTGGGACACGACTTTTGGGTGCAAAAATTTTTACCCTTTAATTCCATCACGTTTTCAGGTATAAAATAGGTATGCAATTATTTTTGCACCAATTTCCTGTGTCCAAGTTTTCATTTTTGTTGTGATTAATAGTAGAGGGGCATGTATTGTTTATTCTTCCAACCGCTAAACCGCTTTATTTTTCACTCAGAATTTTACAAATTATCTTTTCCCGATTTGCTGTGTATTTACAGCATCTTATTCTAAAAATTAGGCTTAACGTCACTTTTTTGCAATCTTGCGCTCTCCTTGCGCTCTAATTAGGTCTAAATTAGTCTTTAAAAAAATACGATATAAAATTGGCGTTTCGGGAAAACACTATTTATTTTTTGGGCTTAGTATTCATATATTACTTTTAATTGAGTGAATAAATCGTTAATTTTTTAAACTTTAAACATACAAAAAGAATATGGCAGACAAAGACAAATTTATAGCTCACATTAACGAAGGTTATAATTTTAAAGGCGAATATATCGTACTCGGTACGGCTATACTGGAAAAAGATGCTTTGCCGTCTGTTCATATAAAATTGCCTTTAAAAACTCTTAACAGACACGGATTAATCGCAGGTGCAACGGGAACGGGTAAAACTAAAACCCTGCAGATTCTTGCTGAAGGTTTCTCTTCAAAAAGCATACCTGTTTTTGTTATGGACATAAAGGGCGATTTCAGCGGTATTGCTATGCCGGGCGCAGTGAATGAAAAGATAACCGAAAGAATGAATAAAATCGGTTTGCCTTTCGAGCCTTCAGGATTTCCTGTTGAGTTTCTTACGATTTCAAATGAAAAAGGTGCACGACTCAGAGCTACAGTATCGGAATTTGGTCCTGTATTGTTTTCGAAAATGCTCGGTCTGAATGACGCTCAAACAGGCGTTATGGCGATGATTTTCAAATATTGCGACGACAATAAACTTCCTTTGCTGGATTTGAAAGATATGATTAAAATGCTTCAATATATCAGTAATGAAGGTAAGAATGAACTTCAAAAATCTTACGGTAATATAGCTTCTACTTCTGTCGGTACAATTCTAAGAAAAGTTATAGAACTTGAGCAGCAGGGTGCTGATAAATTTTTTGGCGAAACTTCATTCGAAGTCGAAGACCTTGTCAGAACAGACGATCAGGGAAAGGGTATAATTTCAATAATCAGACTTACAGATATCCAGAGTAAACCGAAATTATTCTCAACATTCTTGCTGTGTTTACTTGTGGAAATTTATAATACTTTTCCTGAAGCCGGCGACCTCGATCAGCCGAAACTTGTAATGTTTATCGATGAAGCTCATCTGATTTTCAACGAAGCCACAAAAGAACTGCTCGACCAGATTGAAGCAATAATAAAACTTATTCGTTCAAAAGGAGTTGGAATATTTTTCTGCACTCAGAATCCCGTTGATATACCCGATTCAGTGCTTGCACAACTTGGTCTCAAGATTCAGCATGCATTAAGAGCATTTACAGCAAAAGACAGAAAACAAATAAAGCTAATTGCAGAAAACTATCCCCTTTCAGATTTTTATAAAACCGAAGATATGCTGACCTCACTCGGAACGGGTGAAGCTGCAATCTCAGTCCTGAATGAAAAAGGTAATCCTGCTCCTTTATCAGCAACTTTAGTATGCGCTCCTCGCTCAAGAATGGATATTCTCACACCAGATGAAATAGATTCTATCGTCTCAAAATCTAAGATTGCGCCAAAGTACAATGAAGTTATTGACAGAGAAAGTGCATTCGAGATTTTAAAGAAGAAACTCGAAGAATCTGAAAAAGCTGTTGATGAGATTCAAGTCGAGAAAGAAAAGGAAAAAGAAAAACCAAAAGAACCTTCCACGGTTGAAAAAGTTCTGAAAAGCTCAACTGCACGGCAGGTGGGCTCTACAGTTGCCAGAGAACTAACAAGAGGCCTGCTTGGTGTTCTGGGACTTGGTGGAAGTTCAAGAAAAAAGAAAAGCTGGTTTTAATACTATGGAAAAACTAATAATTGTTACATTAATTACTATGTCGTTCATCTTTTTCTCATGTGTAAAAGATGAACCCATAAACCCTGAAGACAATCAGTATGTGTACGTCTGTTCAAGCAATTCCGCTAAGACTTATCACATCGAACGCAGCTGTTCGAGACTAAAAAATTGCAGCGAAGACATTCTCGAAGTGACAAGGAAAAAGGCTCGGGAAAATGAAAGAGTATTATGCAGTGATTGCGATAAGCGGAAGAAGAAAACTGACAGTGATACAGCAAAATAGTATTTACTTCATTTGATTATCTTGCATTTTTTATCTTGATTAAAAATCAATAACTGAAATTGTATAGACTTGAATATCAGACACGTCAGGTATATTTTAGCAAAGTAAAATTTTTAGAAGGAGTAAATTTTGACAAATGATAATAAGGAAAAGGCTTCCGTAAAATCATTCCCGAGAAATTTCTGGGTAGTAATTTTAATGGAATTTTTTGAAAGAGGCTCTTACTACGGTGTAATGTCAGTTCTTTCCGTTTACCTTGTACTTACTGTTGACAAAGGTGGTCTCGGATTCACAAAAGAAAGCGTTGGAGTAATAAAAAGTGTTATCACTCCCCTGCTTTATTTCTTGCCGATACTTTCGGGTGCAATTGCTGATAGGTTTGGATATAGAAAAATGCTTATGTTCGCATTTACTGTAATGAGCACGGGTTATTTTCTTACAGGACTTGCTTCAAGTTATTTACTTGTATTTTTGAGTCTGTTGATGATGGTTCTCGGTGCAGGTTCGTTTAAACCAATTATCTCGGGAACAATTGCAAGATCAACAAATGAATCAAACTCAACACTCGGTTTCGGAATATTCTACTGGTCAATTAATTTAGGAGCATTTATATTCCCGTTGATTCTTGTTCCTTACCTGAAAGATATTTCATGGTCATATATTTTCTTCATGGCAGCAATCGTTACAGGTTCTCTCTTCTTCCTGAATTTATTCGTTTACAAAGAACCCGAAAGACCTAAGAGTTCAAAAACAATTCCTGAGGTTTTCGTGGGTATGTTCAAAGTACTTGGAGACTGGAGATTTATCCTAATGATTGTAATTTACTCAGGTTTCTGGATTCTTTATTTCCAGATGTTTGATACAGTGCTCTGGTATCTTAAAGACCACATGGATATGACACCGGTTAATAATTTCGTCAACGGTGTTGCAGGTGTGTTTATGACTAATCCAAACTGGAAATTTGACGCTGAACACGTTACTGTCATTAACGCAGGGACAATAATACTATTACAACTTGTTGTTTCATCGATTGTAAAACACACAAAAGCACTTCCGACAATGATTGTCGGAATCGCAATGGGAACGGTTGGTATGGCAATACTCGGTATATCTTCACAGGCTTGGGTGTTCATGGCAGGTATAATTATATTCTCAATCGGAGAAATGACTGCACATCCGAAGTTTATCAGCTATGTCGGTCTTATAGCACCCGAAGATAAGAAAGCACTTTACCTCGGATATTCATTCTTGTACGGTGTGATAGGAAGCGGTATCGGCGGTGTTCTCGGAGCATTCTCTTACGTTCACTTCGTCGATAAACTGAATAATCCGTCTGCACTTTGGTTCATGTTCAGCTTAATAGGTGTTGCGACAATTATAGGTTTAATTTTATACAGTAAATTTGTTGCTCCAAAACCAAAAGAAAATGAAAATTTACAAACTTAAATATTTAGTATTATGAAAAAATTATTTTCTCTTTTAGTTATTGTTACTGTATTGATGTCTTTAATACAGACTACAAATGCAGGGGACAGAATGATGCTTATTGAGTTCTTCACAAGTTCCACTTGCGGACCCTGTGCGTCAAACAACCCAATATTAACGGCATACATGAATTCTGCCGACCAGGAAAGAATTGCAGCTATTGGTTTTCACATGAACTGGCCGTCACCCGGAAATGACCCTATGTATTTGCATAACCCTACAGATAACACAACGAGAAGGAATTATTACGGAGTAAATGCTATACCGGCAGGTTTTTTTGACGGTATTAATTCAGTCCCGCTGCCTTATTCACAATCTACTTTTCAAAGCTATTATGACTCAAGAAAAGACATACTCAGCCCTGTAACTATAATTGTTAGAGACAGCACTTATGGAGACAGCGTTTTGGTGAGAGTAAATGTGCTTTGCGAAACATTTCTTGCCAATCCTAATGCTTTTCTGCACATGATAGTCTATGAGGATGTAATTAATTATGCTACGCCTCCAGGAACAAACGGTGAGAAAGATTTTCATTGGGTTATGAGAAAAATGCTTCCATCGGGTTCGGGAACTCCGCTTATATTAACACCCGGAACCCACAAAGAACTCGTTTACAGATACAAAAAAGACCCTGCATGGAATCCTAGTAAAATAAAGAACCTTGTTTACATTCAGGCAATGAATAAAGAAATATTAAACGCAGCTAAACCTTTATCCAGCTTTTCGCTCTGGACATCAAAGTCATTCTTTTCGATAGCTCAGGGACAATCATCAAGCAATACATTCAAGGTTAATATACCTTATGTCGCTTCAGGATTTAATTCACCCGTTACTTTTTCATCAGAAATCCAACCTTCAAATGCAGGAATAACAGTATCGTTTCCTTCTGGTAATACCATATCAAACTTTCCCGATTCCTTATCAGTTCAGGTAAACACCACTCCGGCAGTAGCTGAAGGTACTTATAAAGTCGTACTGACAGGTACAAGCGCCAGTGGGAAAATTCATAAAATATCAGTTGACTTGCTTGTAGGTGTTAACTATGTAACGGTAAAACCAAGCAATCCTCAGCTGAATATTAAGGTTGATAATACGACTTATCTCGGTGCGTCACAGTTCAACTGGAGTATCAATTCAAATCATGTTTTACAAGCAATATCACCGCAGGTTAACGGTAATACAAGATATGTATTTACTAACTGGAGTAATTCCGGTGATACTACGCAAACAATAACTGTCAGCGCAAATATATCAGAATACACAGCGAACTACAAAACACAGTTTAAATTGTCTACTTCTGCACAACCTTCAGGTATTCCTGTCACAATTGCCGCCGGTAATCAGTTCTATGATTCAAGTACAGTTCTTACAGTAACACCTAATCCGCTTTCATTGCAGCATAACGGCAAGACTTATTACTTCAATAGATGGATGGGTGCAGGTATCGGGTCATATACAGGTACAAATTCAAGTTTTCAGGTTAATATGAACAATCCGATTAACCAGATTGCTTTTTATGATACTATTAACACAAGTATTTCACAGTTAGGAACGGAAATACCTTCAAAATATGATTTATACCAGAACTATCCTAATCCGTTTAATCCTGTTACCAATATCAAGTTTGATATCGTGAAGAACAATTTTGTAAAACTTCAGGTTTATGATATAACAGGAAAAATTGTGAATACACTGGTTAACGATAGATTACAAGCAGGCAAGTACGTATTTAACATGGATGCATCCATGCTGCCAAGCGGTGTCTATTTCTACAAAATAGAAGCTGGAGATTTCATACAGACAAGAAGAATGATTCTTCTCAAATAATAATATATTAGACTTTACAACAAAAAGCCCCGTATCAGCGGGGCTTTTTTATTACTATGAATTTAAACAATTAAAATTTAATTCGCATAATAGTTAATCATGTCAATTAATGCTTTCGTACACACAGGGCAGAAATTATCGTAAGAGATAGATTTCATCGTGCAGTCCTGTTTTGGTCTGAATATTCCTTTCGGAACATAACCACCTCCTTCATAAACACCAAGCACTGATTTGTATTCATTCGTTGCAGGAGTTGGAATTGGAGTCTTGCTGTCCATCATACTTTTCCATTTCCTGCCAAAGTTAACTAATGTGGTCAGGTTTGCTTCGTAAGGTTCTACATTAAGATTGTAGTACTCATCAACTCCTACTTCCGATGTGTAGTATTCATCACCCAATGCACAGAAGTTATGACCAAATTCATGAACTATCAGGTAATCTCCGTTTTTGTTCTTATTCGGAAACGAAGTGTAATAGTTGTAAATCGCACCTCCGCCGTATAAATCTGAATTCGAAATTATCATAATATTATCGTAAGGTGTTAAAGCAGCATAATCCCGTATAGTTTTTATATCTCCCGACATAAGATAGCGCTCTACATCCTGAGTGTAGTATGTCATGCCGAAAAGATTGTTTCTCCATTTACCCGTTCCCGGATTGTCTACACCCGACTCTGGTGAGGGAGCGATTACTGCCCAGATGTTAAACTTTCCTCTGTTTTCTTTAAAAGGTGAACAGCCAAAAAGGTAATCCGTATACTTTTTTACGTCAGCTTTAAACTGCTCCATCTCATCAGCCGCATATCCGTCCGGCAGAAATACAAGGTCAACTTTTTCCATCGGCTCACCGTTGTATGCAAACTGTAATACCTGAAAGTCAACAGGTTTTTCTTTCCTGATAAATTTGTCGTCAGGGTCAATTACCTGTTCGTACTGCAGTACAAAATTTCCGTCTCTTTTTCTCTCATGAAGTTCAAGTTTTACTTTACCCTTTGGATACGGAAAAACTACTGTTTCATAAAATGTACGGCTCATAACTTTTGCCTCCGGTGTTGACTGCCATTCATCAAACAACGTATTGTACCCCCTCGAATAAATAAGTGTGTTCGATTTCAAATCATACACCATGAACTTGTAATGCCCGTATTCAAACTTATCCAGAAGACTTGATTTATTCCCCGACCAGTAGGGTTCTTCTTTAATCTGCTCGAAGAATATACTGTTCCCCGTGCTGTTGCCGGCTCGGTTGTAATCAAAACGCATTGTCTTATTTGTAAAGTACTTATCAAATTCAACCTGCGCACACAAATTTGCAGAGATTAGAATTAATACTATTAATGTTAATTTTCTCATAATGATTTTTATTTATTATAAATTAATTTTTATTACCATTTTAATTTTTTCCAGAAATAAATAACAACAGCAACAGACAAAGCTGCAAACAAAAGTATAAACCAAAAAGCAGAAGGGTGCTCTCTTAACGGAAAATCTACATTCATAGAAAAAATACTGACAACGAGTGATGGAAGCATTATTCCAATCGTAATAATATTAAGAGTCTTCATTAATATGTTGATATTATTACTGACTATTGATGCACGTGCATCCATCATACTTGCAAGTATGCTTGAATAAATATCAGCCTGTTTATAACATTGTGAATTCTCAATTTTAATGTCATCAAGAATTTCCTGTTCTTCCGGAGTAAATCCAAACTTTGCAGCAGAAGATTTCATCTTGTCTATTACTAACATATTTGAATTTATTGCGCTTAGATAATAAACAAGACTTTTCTCAAGTGTGAAGAGGTTGATTAAGTATTTATTTTGCATTGACCTGTTTATCTTGCTTTCCAGTTCATCTGAAATCATGCTGAATGTTTTCAGGTGATCAAGAAAATGAACTACCGGTCCTTGAATAATTTTAAGTATCAGGTCTCTTAATGACAAAACCTTTGTGAATGATTTTCCATCAAAGACAGGTATATCATCAGCAAGCACCGTGATAATTTTATCTGAGAATATGAAAACTCCCATCGAGGCAACTTTGAAATTAAGTAAATGTTTGCTCGAATAGTTCTTCGGACGTTTCATTATAATAGCTATGTGCTCGGGTTCGAACTCCAATCGTGAGATTTCATCAGGGTCGAGAGCTGAGTTTAGAGTATGCTCGTCTAACTTTACGGATTCAACTAAGAATTTCTTTTCTTCGTTGTCGGGATTGATATATATATGAATGTTGGAGTCCGGATTGTCAGACTCTGCGACCTTATTATCTACAATTTGATATAATCTTTTCATCCTTTTCTCGTTAGCGTTGAAATAGACAGACCAGACGAAAAGAAAATCCCTCAGACGATTAAATAATATCCGCGTGAAGTCTAATCAGTTGCTGCCGGTCAGTCTTTCTTTGATACTTCTCTTTTAACTAAAATATTGTCAATCAACCCGTAAGCTTTCGCTTCTTCTGCCGTCATGTAATAATCTCGCTCTGCATCTGCGTATATTTTGTCAATAGGTTGACCAGAATGTAAAGAAATTATTTCATACAATCTTTTCTTTATTCTTTCAATTTCTTTTGCCTGAATAATAATGTCAGTTGCCTGTCCCTGAGCGCCGCCTAAAGGCTGATGCATCATTATCTTTGAGTTCGGAAGTGCAATTCTCTTACCCTTTGCACCGCAGGTTAGTAAAAACTGCCCCATTGAAGCAGCCATGCCGATACAGGTAGTGGAAACATCGCATCTTATATAATTCATAGTATCGTAAATTGCCATCCCCGCCGATATACTCCCTCCGGGTGAATTGATGTACAGCATTATATCTTTATCGGGGTCTTCATACTCGAGGAACAACAGCTGAGCAACGATTAATGATGCAATCTCGTCATAGATTGCGGTACCGAGAAATATAAGCCTTTCCTTTAAAAGTCTTGAATAGATGTCATAAGCTCTTTCTCCGCGGGATGTCTGCTCAACAACCATAGGCACGAGCTGATTTCTTAATACGGCGGCTTTATCAAGACCTGCTTTTATTTCGTTCTCTCTTGATTTTATTATACTGTGAAAATCCATTGTCAATTCTCCTTCTTTGTCTTTTTACTTTCTGTCTTTTTAGTCTTTTTCTCTTCTTTGCTCTTGCTCTTTTTCTCTTCGGCAAGCAGCTTTATAGATTTCTTTACTTCTTCAATCTCTGTAATCTTGGCATTCTCAATAAGAAAATCTACTACTTTCTTTTCAAGGATAGTATGCTTCACTTCTTTATTGTTCTTATAAAATTCATACATCTTGTCGCCGGGTATACCGTAAGGTTTTCCTGCTTCTTCGGCAAATGCTTTAACTTCGTCGTCAGTAACCTCAATCTTTTCCTGTTCTACAATTTTATCCTTAATTAGAAACCATTTACCCGTGAAGACTACTTCTGCCCTGTTCTTATTATTAAATTCCTCTTCATTTATTTCGTGTTTATGCCCTTTGTGCTCTTTCTTGTAATTATTAAAATAATCTTTCATCATTTCATTTACGTACGACTCGGGAATTTCCAAATCATTCAGCTTTACAACTTCTGATATAACCTTATTCTTAAGAGTATTGTACGAATGATCATTGTATTGTTTAGTTATTTCATCATGGAGGAATGATTTCATCTGCTCTGTGGTTTCAATATCTTCCCTGCCCGTCATTCTCATGAATGTTTCTCTGTTCATTTCGGGATAAACAACCTTTTCAACCTTAGTGCATTTTAAATTCACTTTTACAGGTTCTTTATTTTCATTAACAGTATTTATAGTTCTTTCTTCGCCTTCTTTAATCCCCTTTATTCCGTCATAATAATCTTTTGAAATATATTCGCTGCCAATAAAAAGTCTCAATTCCTTCTGTGAGCGCCCTTCAACTATGCTGCCGTCTGCGTCAATTTCCTCAGTATCGAGCGTTACCATGTAATCATCGTCAATAGCCTGTCCGTCTATTTCGAACGATGCAGATTTCAGCTTCAGATAGTTCAATTCTTCCTCAATCAAAGAATCATCAACTACATAATTTGTCTTTGTAAGTTCAATATCCTTGATTTGCTTCAATTCAACGTCCGGTATTACATCAAAAGCAACTTTCACAATGAGCTTTTCTTTAGGTTTGTAATCGAGGTCCAGCAGCGAACCCGAACCGAACATAGGAATCTCGTTATCTATTATATGTTTTTTAAAAACGTCATTTGCAATATCTTCCAGGGCACCGTATTCAACAGATTCACCGTACATCTTTTTCAACATAGCAACCGGTACTTTACCTTTTCTAAAACCGGGTATCTGAGCTTTCTTTCTGTATTCAAGTAAAGCTTTTTCAAAATAAGGTGATAATTCTTCATAGTTCAGTTCAGCTTCAAACTCTTTCCTGCAGTTTTCCTTATCTGTTATATTTATATTCACTTTATAAGATTATTTTTGATTATTAAAACGAATAAGATACTCATTTGCGAATGCATAAACAATGTAATAAAAAACACGGTTTTCTCTTTAGAAAACCGTGTTTTGACGTAATTTCTTTTAAAATCTACTTACTTCTGAATTCTTTATCAATAACTGTAATCTCTCCGGGAGATATCGGTCCTAAGAAAGTATCTATTGTTGGTCTTATTTTCAGACTTAACCTTGCAGGTGAGCCTGATTTTCCTCCAATACCGAGCAGCATTCCTGCAAGGCTTTGCAGACCTTCATTCTGAAAGAATTGCATAATATCTAAACTAATTCCAACCGGAATTGTTGACGTTTGGCCAACTCCGGGGACGGTTATAGGACCAGAAACGACTCCGTTTATTGTTTCTTTATTATCAATCAGGAGTCTCCAGTCGACTGATTTTATAAGGTCTGAAGAATTCTTTGAACCGCCTTCACCTTCGGGATTCTTAGCGAGAAGGTTTAGCGTAAAACTAACAGGCAGCTGTCCTGAACCAACCGCTGAAGTTAATTTGACAAGGTCCAGCGGATTTATTGAGCTGAAACTTGACACATTAGATACATCGACTCCGGAAACTGTCATACCTGAAACATTCCCGAGTTTCCATTGAAGTCTTTGTGCATTCGTTATAGTATCAGTTATTCCTGAACAGCCAGAAATAACTATCATTGCAGCTATTACGATTAGTAAAATATTTTTTCTCATGTTGATTAATTTAGTTTTTAAGGGTATTTCAATATATAATATTTTTCAGAAAGATAATAACAAATAATTTGTATCTTTTTTAGTATTAATAATAACTGTATTACTTATTATATACGCCCGGGACGATTCGAACGTCCGACCCACAGCTTTTTGGTTGTTTGCCGATGGTGATTATTAAAATGAAAAACCCTGTGTAAACAAAATTACACAGGGTTGTTGTACGCCCGGGACGATTCGAACGTCCGACCCACAGCTTAGAAGGCTGTTGCTCTATCCTGCTGAGCTACGGGCGCGTTTATTAAAGAATGCAATTTAACTAAATAACAGAACTTTTTCAAGGACATAGAAACGATACCGAAATCCAGAATATTTTTAGAATAAATATTTCTTACGAATGAGGGAATTATTATGATGTATGTAAATGTTAGAAGTTTATAAAAGTTTACCTACCACAAAATCACTCCTAAAAATGAGGTAGATGAGGAGGGCTGACGGGGAAAACAGCCCTCCTACTTTTTAGGGATGAAAGAGTAAATTTTTATTATGAAAACGGGAATTAAAATAAATTTGGATATGTTTTAATTATAAATGATTTAGATTTTACCTACCACAAAATCACTCCTTATAAATGAGGTAGATGAGGAGGGCTGACGGGGAAACAGCTCTCCTATTTTTTTGCCCTTTAAGTACTAATAATAAATTCTGGGCTTATCCATTTCTTCATATTTACAACTCTTCATAAGTTGAATGTATTTTAGATTAAACAATTAACATAGAATATTTTACACATCTCTTAATGTATGTCCTTTTCAGAACAACCAAATAAAATGAAAATCAGCTTAAAAATGATGAATTTCG
>CAZVCC010000003.1:0-111886 GCA_964626015.1 uncultured Ignavibacteriaceae bacterium | reverse complement strand
TTTAATCCGCAAAGTTTAACAATATATAAAATTCTTTCATAATATTAATTACTAAAAACCCATATATATAGCTCATTCTTTCTTTTCCTTATCTGTGTACGTCCGTACCATCCGTGAAAATCTGTGTTCTATTTCACTTCGGTTTCCCGTCATTTTCATTCTTTTACATAAGATTAATTTTCCCTTTTTCTCATTCCTATTTGAATTTAATTTCATGGCAATAAGTTGTAATTTATAATATGAACAAACTATTTCTATACAACACTTTCTCACGCACTAAAGAAGAGTTTATCCCTATAGAACAAGGTAAAGTAGGTATGTATTGCTGCGGACCAACCGTTTATAACTTCGCACACATTGGAAACCTCAGGGCGTACTTCTTCGAAGACATACTTAAAAGAGTGCTTTTATACAACGGATATAAAGTAATACACGTTATGAATATCACCGATGTCGGACACCTCGTCTCCGATGATGATGAAGGCGAAGATAAGATGGAAAAGGGCTCTGCTCGCGAGGGAAAAACTGTATGGGAAATCGCCGAATTCTACACCGATGCTTTTAAAAAAGATATTGAACTCCTGAACATTCTTCCGCCCACCGTTTACTGCAAAGCAACGGATTTCATAAAAGAACAGATCGACATGGTTGAATGCCTCGATAAAAAAGGTTATACCTACACTACCAACGACGGTGTCTATTTTGACACAAGCAAGTTTCCGGATTACGGCAAGATGGCTCTGCTCGATGTCGAAGGTCTCGAAGAAGGGAAAAGAATTGCTTTCTCCGACGAAAAGAAAAGCAAGACCGATTTTGCCCTCTGGAAGTTTTCTCCCAAAGACCAAAAACGCCAGATGGAATGGGAATCTCCTTTCGGCAAGGGCTTTCCCGGCTGGCATATTGAATGTTCTGCAATGAGCATAAAGTTTCTCGGTAAGCATTTCGATATACACTGTGGCGGCGTTGATCATATACCCATACATCACACTAATGAAATCGCACAGGCAGAAGCATGCACGGGTGAAAAGTTCGTAAACTACTGGCTCCATGGCGAGTTTCTCATTGAAGAGAAAGGCAAGATGTCAAAGTCAGCAGGTGAATTCCTCCGTCTGCCGACGCTTATTAATAAAGGCTATTCACCCCTTGACTATAGGTTCTTCCTCCTGATGACCCATTACAGGAAGAAAATAAAATTCTCTTTCGATAATCTCGACGCAGCACGCAACGGTTTCCAGAACCTTAAAAATAAAATTAAAGAAGTTAAAGCAAACGTAAATAATATTGAAAGCTCTGCAAAGACAGATTACGTTCTGAAGTATGAAGAAAGTTTTTTAGAAAGCATTAATGACGACCTGAACATATCCGAAGGTCTTGCACTAACATGGGAAGTCCTGAAAGACGAAAAGCTAAGCCCCGATGAAAAAATCTTTCTTGTTAACGACTTCAATAATATACTCGGACTCGATCTGGATAAAATTCAAGCAGAATCAGACAGCAATATTCCATCAGAAATTACAGACCTTGCGAATAAACGCAAAGTAGCAAAAGCAAATAAAGACTTTAAACTTGCAGACGAAATCCGTCAGCAGATAAAAGACCTCGGATATGAACTGCTCGATAAAAAAGGCGGTGAATTCGATATTAAAAAGATATAGTAATCATGGCAAAATATAAGAACGAAGTGTCAAAATATTCAGTATCATACAAATCTTTCAGGAATAAAGTCCTGAAATCGCCGCCCCCTGCTATGCTTTTGTTTCTTTCCGAAAAAGTTCTTATCAAAGAAATCCTTTCCGATCTTGCCGCCGAATTTATCGGAAAGAAATACAAACCCAGAGAAAACCTTAAAACATTTTTCTCAGACGAAACATCAATCGAAGAAGTTATTAATGAATGCTCTAACCTGAGTTTCCTCTCCGAGAAAAAAATCATAATTTACAGGATTGTTAAAAAAACTGGCACAAGAGGTATGCAGAAAGATGCAAAAACTGGTTTTCTCAACTATCTCAAAAATCCGAATCCAGATAACTTGCTTATTCTTCTCAACGCAGATAAAGAATACACTTTCTCAAACTTTGAAGAATTTGAAAACACGGGAATACAGATTTATGTGGTTTCAAAAGATACACTACCGGAACTTCTCGATTGGTGCCGCGATAAGCTTAAAGGTTATGAGGTTGATGAGGATGCACTCATCCACCTTCTGCAATTTGTTAATCCTTCTTACGACGAGATTTCCACTGAAATTGAAAAGCTCAAAACCTTCTGCATGGATTCTGAAAAAATTACTATTAAAGATGTCAATCTCTGCGTCGGCATGACAAAAGATTTTACCGAACAAAACCTTTTCGAAGCTATTCTTAACAGAAATTTCGAAAAAGCTATCGAAATTTACGACAATATGAGCGGAAAACAGACCGATTCCTCTAAAGAAGTCGAGCTTAGGTTTGTCGGTTATATGAATAATCTGTTTATCAACATTCACAAACTTCAAGACCCCATTTTAAAGAATATGACCGAGGGTTACGACCTGTATAAAGAGCTTAAATTATATAAAGAAGGTCCCAAAATGTACAATATGTATAAAAACTACATGTCAGGCGTGAATGAACTTAAAATTCAAAGAGCTTTTGATTATATTTATCAAACAGATAAAACATTAAAATTTTCGGAAAAAGATAAAAGACTGGTTATTAACAATCTTATTCATAACCTTGTAAATCTTTAATACATTAGGAACAAATTATCATTAACTTAAGTAAAATATTATATATTGCCGGAATACAGGAGTAATACCGACGAAGAACTTATTCTGATGTTTCAAAATGATGATGTCGAGGCGTTCAATGAAATTGTATTCAGGTATAAGAATAAAGTTGTAAACTTCCTTTACAGATATACGGGCAATAGGGAAGAGGCGGAAGACCTCGCACAGGATACTTTTATAAAAGTGTTCCGTTCAAAGCACCTGTATAAAGAGATTGCAAAGTTTTCAACATGGTTCTATACTATTGCGGTTAATACCGCTAAAACTAATGCTAAGAAAAAAAGCAGGATGAGTACAATGTCTTTAAGCGATTTTGACCCCGAAAACGAAAAGGACTTCGAACTCAAAGATACGGGATTCACTCCTGATGAGACAGCAAACGCAGGCATTGAGAATTATTATATTCAGCAGGCAATTAATTCGCTCGATGAAGATTTTAAGAATATTATCATCCTGCGGGATATTGAAGACCTTGAATACGAAGAAATTGTGAAAATAACAGGTCTCCCGATGGGTACAGTGAAATCAAGAATTAACCGCGGTAGAGAAAAACTTAAGAAAATTTTAAGCGATATTTATCCCTACAATGAAAAGTGAATAACGACGAACAACATATTGACCTGAGAGAGAAGCTCAAAAAACTTCCGCGTATAAAAGCGCGCGACGGATTCGAGAATGAACTCTTAAGGAGGATTAATTTGCTTGAACCTCTTTCCGTTAAGACTAAGCCCGGTAATAACGGTCTTTGGGAAATTCTCTTCGGCAAAAAATCTCTCGCATGGACAATCCCTGCACTTTCTCTTGCTGTTATTGGTATCGTTGTGCTGACTGTTTACTTATCTGTATATAATACAGGTGACACGAAAAAGCAGATATCCGAATTTACCTCGGGCAGCGATAAACTCCCCGTTTCTTCCGACGCTCTGACGAAGGAAACTACAAGAAGCAGTATCCCAGGTAAGGATATTGTCAACGACCTCGAAATAGGTAAATCTCCAAGCCCCGAAAAGAAAGAAATTAATAAAGGCTACAACGAATCGTACATTCCTCGCTCACCCAAAACGGAAGCTCCTTCAGAAGTTAATGTAATAGATTCTAAAAAAGAAACTACTCCTCCCGAAAAAGGGAATGAGGTCAGCAAAAACGGAATTCCTCCCGGCGAAATAGATAAAGCCGTCGAAAAGCCTGTCATTAAAGAGGAATCACGCATTGAAAATAATAACAAAGGTGTCGAGCCTGATAAGAAAATTTCCGCCCCTTTGATTAAGGATGACGATAAGATTAAATCCGATATTGACAAAAACACCGGAACCAAAGCAAAAGAAGACGTAAAGAAAAAGATGTCAAAAAATTTGACAAAAGAAATCCTTGAGAAACTTAAGCAGAAAATTATTGATAATTAACTTACTATAATGTACAAAGCAAGGATATTGATAACCCTAAGAAAAACCATTCTCGACCCTCAGGGCAAAGCAGTTGAACACTCTCTTAAATCTCTCGGTTACGGTAATATTGTCGATACCCGTATCGGTAAATATGTTGAGCTTAAGATTGATGCATCCGACGAATCATCGGCTAAGTCCGTTGCCGAAGAAGCATGCAAAAAGCTTCTGGCTAATCCTGTCATGGAAGACTATTCCTTCGAGATTATTAAAACCGGAGCATAAATGGCAAAAGCTAAAGTTGGTGTTGTTGTATTCCCCGGCTCAAACTGCGACCACGACGCATACTATGTATTCAAGGATGTAGTCGGAGCCGATACTAAATTCCTCTGGCATAAAGAGGGCAGCATCGGCGATAGAAATATCGTCGTTCTCCCGGGAGGATTTTCTTACGGTGATTATCTCCGCTGCGGTGCAATCTCAAGGTTCTCCTCCATTATGCAGGATGTCGTAAGGTTTGCGCATAACGGCGGTATCGTAATCGGTATCTGCAACGGTTTCCAGATTCTCTGCGAATCAGGCTTACTGCCCGGCGCACTGCTCAAAAACGAAAACCTGAAGTTTATCTGCAAAACTGTGTCCTTGAAAGTGGAAAATAATAAGAGTATTTTTACTTACAAGTACGATGTAAAGGAAAATATTGATATCCCTATCGCTCACGGCGAAGGAAATTATTTCTGCAGCGAAGAAACACTCACTGAGCTGATAGGAAACAATCAGATATTGTTTACGTACAATGAAAACCCGAACGGTTCTGTGTATAACATAGCGGGAATTCAAAACCTGAACAGAAATGTTATGGGTATGATGCCTCATCCCGAAAGAGCTTCCGACCCCAAAGTCGGAGGAACGGATGGTGTGAGGCTTATGCAGGGAGTCGCTGAAAGCGTAATTTAAAAATTTAAAACGGAGTATAAAATGTTCGGTCTCGGAACACCTGAAATAATCTTAATAATCGTAGTAGTGCTCGTTCTTTTCGGAGCAAAGAAAATTCCAGAACTTATGCAGGGTATCGGCAAAGGTGTCAAGGAATTTAAAAAAGCTACAACCGATATAGAAAAAGATATTACTGAAGCCGCTAATACAGAAGTGAAACCTGAAAAGAAAAGCGAATAGACTTTTCATCTCGGTGCATGCAGCAGGAAAACCTCACTAGCGAAGAAAGATTAATGGCAATGCTCTCGCATCTGTCCTTGCTTTTTGGCGGAATTGTACTCCCTATTATCTTTTGGGCAACGCAAAAGGATAAATCGCGTTTCATCCGTTATCACGCCCTCCAGTCAATATTTTTCCAGATTGCTTACATAGTTATACTCGTTATACTAATCGTCGCATTGTCATTGTTAGCAATTTTCTTCGGTGTAGGTCTCGGAATCTTTACGGCAACCGCCTCCTCCAACCCCGATGCATTTCCATTGCTACTCGTTCTGTTCATTATACTCTTTTATGCCGCTGTTATCATCTCTGCCTTCGGACTTATGTGCTATTCAATATACCTTGCCGTTAAATCATACCAGGGCTCATACATAAAAGTCCCCATTATAGGAAACATCATCTACAAAAAAGTTTACGGCAGCTAAATCCAAATTTGCTCTTAGGGTAACGCAAGTCGTAGATGCGCCGTGGCGTACATCCTGCTTGCAGATAATAATCTTATATTGCTCTTAGTGTAACGCAAGTCGTAGATCAAAGATTCGCCGCGGAGAATGCGCCGTGGCGTGCATCTTGCTTGCAGTGCCATCACCCCCCTCCTTCCCAAGCTCCAGCTTGGGAAGGTATAACTTTAATCCGTTTTAATCAGTCTTCCCCTCCTTCCCAAGCTCCGGCTTGAGAAGGCATTACTTAAATCCTTTTTAACTATGAAATCAATATTCCATCCCAATCCCCGAGTAATTACAATATATAATTTAATTTTTGTAATTATAAACTTATTTCTTACCCCTGCTCTGTATGTTTCAATCCTTGTTGTTTTGGATTTGCCATAGAGGCGCTATCAGCCATGAGCCATTAGCTAAAATTGTTTCAATCCTTGTTGTTTCGAATTTATCATTTAACTGTTTTAATTCATCTCGCATTTGAGCAATCAGTGGGAGATTTCATTCATTATTGTTCTGGAAAAAATATAAAATCTTTTAAGAAACTTGATTAAATTTATGATTAATCAACATCAATAATTTGCTTTCTTAGAGTAACGCGAACTTCCAGCTTGCGATTATTTTTTTTAGTCATTATACAACTACTTTAAAATCAGTGAAAATCCGCTTCATCCGCGTTATCCGCGTTCCATTATACCCCAAAGTTTCTTCCTTCCTTAATTCCATGTCTGCGTTTAGGCTTGGGATTGGGACTATCAACTAACAACGATAAACTATAAACTATTTTTTACTATGCCCCTCTATTATTAATCACAACATTTTTTGTAATTATGACATCTATTTTTGGTGCAAAAATTTTTACCCTTAAATTCCTGCACGTTTTCTCGTATAAATCTATAGTGCAAAAATTTTTCCGTCTTTTTCCGTGTCCCAATTTCCGTTTTTGTTGTGATTAATAGTAGGAGGGCATACATGAATTTTACAGCTCTAAAAAAATAAATGCTTTGTTTTATTGATTTTTCAAAAACCTCAAAAATACTCCAAAAATCACGTTTCCGTTTTTTCTTAATCTTGCGCTCTCCTTGCGCTCTAATTAGCCTTATCAAAGCCTTTGAATAGCCTTCTCTTTGCCTTGTGTTTGAGGTAAGAATTCTTGAAATCTGGAGTCTTTTATTTTTTACTATAGAGGGATTGTAAAATCACCTATTTAGGTTTTTCAGGTTTTCCTTTTTCTTGCGAATTTGCTTTTTCACTTTTCCGGATGGCTTTTTTCTTTGCTTCAAGCAACTCCCTGTTCTCTTCCGGGCTGCTCGATTTCTTTATTGACTCCCTTATTTTTCTGTTTATGTTGTGAAGTTTCAGCATGTCGATTATGTCTTTCGCCATTTTCATGTAATCTATCGGAGTTCTTTCTACTATCGATAGTATGCTGTCAGCGGGTAAATGCTCCGTCGTCGTTATTTCATATTTCTGCGTCGTCTGGCTTATTAAAAGACTTTTTATTTCTTCATCCTCAATTTTGGATAAAAGTCTTGCTACATCAATCTTTTCTTCATTGTGCCATTCGTCGAGAAGCAGTTCTACTGTTTTAAGTATTGTTTTGTTTGAAATGTAATCTATATAAACGTTGTCAACAAGGTAGTTTACACCCTTCTTGTATGAATGATTTTTGTAATCGCTGTTTACAAACATGTTCACAAGCTCTATCTCTGCTTGCGGCGGCTTTATCTCGCGGTCTCGCTTTCCGTAAACTTTCCTTTCAGGAAGTACTACGGATGATCTCGGAAACTGTGACTTTTTGTACTGTTTCGCTGCCCTGTTGTATTCGTCTCTCATGTCAGACTCGTACAGTGTGTACTTCTCAGCAAGTTCCTTTATGTAGAACATGCCTTTAATTCTTTCGGGCATTCTTACGATGTACTGTATTATTTCCTTCACAAAGTCTGCCTTTTCTTCTGGTGTCGATAGTTTCCCCTCGCGCTCGTATATTGAACTGATAAATGAAACTATCGTGTTGCTCTTTTCCAGCTCCCTCATGAAAACTGATTTGCCGTGTGTCTTCACGAATGAATCAGGGTCCTCGCCGTCGGGTAAAGAAACCACTTTTATGTTCAAACCCTTTTCAAGTATCAGCTCTATTCCTCTTTTTGCTGCTTTGATTCCCGCAAGGTCTGAATCATAAATCAAATACACGTTCTTTGTGTATCTCGAAATAAGGCTTATCTGTTCTTCTGTTAAAGCCGTACCGCTCGAGGCAACAACGTTCATTATTTCAGACTGGTATAGCGAGACTACATCCATGTATCCTTCAACAAGTATTACCGAATCATTCGAACGTATGCTGTCCTTCGCAAAGTTTAGCCCGTAAAGCGTTTTGCTCTTGTTGTATATTCTTGTCTCAGGTGAGTTAATGTATTTTGCAGAGTCGTCATCGCCCTTGAGAACTCTGCCTCCAAACCCAACTACCTTGCCGCTTTCGTTGAATATAGGAAATATAAGCCTTCCCCTGAACCTGTCGTGATATTTGAAATCCTTCTCCGACCTTATAACAAGCCCCGCGAGCTCAAGGTCAGAATTTGAATACGTGCCTTCTTCTATAAAGAAATTTTCAAGTGCGTGCCAGTTATTCCGTGCATATCCTATTCCGAATTTCGTGATGATGCTCCTGTCAAGTCCGCGTTTGTCAAGGTAGTCCCAGACCATTTCCTTTTCCTGCTCGCCGATTCCCATCAGGTTCTCATGAAAATATTTTGCTGCTCTCTGGTTAATGTCGTAAAGTTTTGTTATTTCGTTTGAGATGTCGGGTCTTGACGAATATTTTCCGAGTGTTATCCCTACTCTCTGTGCAAGCCTTTCCACAGCCTCCATCGGTGTAATCTTTTCATACTCCTGAACGAATGTTATTACGTTGCCGCCCGCCTTGCATGAAAAGCAGTGATAAAGCTGTTTGTCTTGCGATACGTTCAGCGATGGGTTCTTGTCGGGATGAAACGGGCACAATCCGATAAATGTTTTGCCCCTTCTCTTAAGCTGTAAGTAAGATGAAATAACGTCAACAATGTCATTCGACCTTAGTATCTCTTCAAATATTTCATCTGGTATTTTCATTTTCAAAATATACTTAATTTGATTTTTTGTTAATATACAGAAACTTGTAATCTTTAAATCAATTATGAAATATCATAGTTAATTTTGTGATGCTATCCGTAATAATGTTGTTTTAAAAACAGACCTTTTTTTAAAAAAATCAAACAGTTCTCTTTGTCCGTACCGTCGGACGGTAAAATTTAATCAATTCTCTTTTTTAGAAGCAGAAGACTATCCGTGTTCTCTTTGTTATCTGTGCTAAAAAAGCTCTTCGTTCTAAATTAAACCTCTTCTTTGTAAAATTTGTGGGCGAATCTCCCTTTGGTAAAGTTCTTATTTGTTCGTAGCAGAAGACTGCGCCGTGTGTCTGTAGTAAAAAAGCTCTTCGTTCTAAATTAAATCTCTTCTTTGTGAAATTTGTGGGCAAATCTTTCCTAAGTACAGTTCTTATTTGCTTGTCCACCGAGATGGATTCACCTGTGGAGAACAGCTCTTCTCTCTGTACTCTGCTCTCTTAGTGTTCATAAATTCTAAAATGTTCTTGTCCTTCTTTTCATCAGTGAAAATCATAATTAAATCAGCTTTTTCAGTGTGCGATTTGTGCGTTCTTTGCATTCCGACCTATCAGAATCCTTCTCCGTGGCGAAATCTTTTTTGTTATTTTTAGTACTTTCTTTACTTCCGGCTCTTGCTTACTTATGCTCTTTTATAAGCTCTGTACTTCATTTCATTCTTAAGAGCGTTTCGTTAATTTACTCATCAATTAATTTACTTTTTATGATAGATAACTGGAAAGTGTATTTTAAACAGAAGAATTCCGTGTTTATTCTCGTTGCAACGCTTATCGTTTTGATACTCTGCGTGTCATCGCTCGCAAAATTTATAGTTTATGTCGAAACCCGTCCGGGTGTTGTTCTCGATGACCCTGTTTTTTACTGGTTTAATGCTGTCGATTTAAATGTACCCGTTTTTGCTCTGATTTATCTGTCTATACTGACATGCATGCTCTATCTTGCCGTTAATCATCCCAATGATTTAATCATTGCTCTGCAGACTTATTCACTGCTCGTTATTGTGCGCATGGCAATGATGTACGTCGTACCGCTCGAGCCGCCAGTCGGTACAATTGACCTTAATGACCCTCTGGTGTTTGTTGTCGGTACAGGTACAAAAATAACAAAAGACCTTTTCTTCTCGGGTCATACTTCAACACTGTTTATGATTTTTCTGGTTACGCATAAACGCTGGCTGAAGTACGTGTATCTTGTAAATACAATTCTGGTAGGTTCATTCGTTATTCTTCAGAAAGTCCATTATTCAATCGATGTATTTGTCGCTCCGTTCGTTGCTTACGGCTGCTATAGAATTATTCTTCATTTAAACTCAAAGTTATTTTCTAAATCACACTCAAAAATATAATGTATCAAAGAAAACACATATTATTTGTTCTGCTGCTTCTTCTGCTGTCAGTATCTGTTCGTTCACAATCCATTTTTCAGATTGTTGAATCCGTTCCTGTGGAAACAATACTTGAAGAGTCTAAACTGCCTCGTGCAACCGATGTTTGGGTAGAGATGATAAAGTCCGCTAAAAAGTCTATTGATATGGAAACTTTCTATATCGCTAATGAAAAGGGCGAACCCCTTGAATTAGTAATAAAAGAAATTATTGCAGCTGCAAATAGGGGTGTGCAGGTAAGAATTATTATTGACGAGAACTTCTTCAGCAGATATCCCGATAGCGATAATGTGTTCAGAAATATTCCGAATATTTCACTAAAGAAAATACAGTTTGGAAAAATAGAGGGTGGTGTAATGCATGCAAAATATTTTGTCGTTGATAAAGAAGACCTTTTTCTCGGAAGTCAGAACTTCGATTACCGTGCTTTAAAACATATTCATGAACTTGGCGTGAGGGTAAAAGACAAAAACCTTGCGGCTATGTTTATGAGAATCTTTGAGACTGACTGGCAGCTTTGCGATGACTATTCCGATGCAAGCATTAAAAGGTTAAAATCTAAATCGTCCAAGAAGATTTACACTTATAAGAATAAACGTACTCTAAACACAATTGATTACGGCAAAGTAAAGCTGTATCCCGCTTTCAGCCCTAATGACCTTGTCAACAAAGGGTTTGCAAAAGAAGAAACAGAGCTTGTGAGATTTATAAGAAATGTAAAAGACAAGCTTTATATCAACTATTTTTCGTATTCTACAAAAGGTAAGGATAAAGATTCTCCTTATACAACTATTGATGATGAACTCCGCAAAGCAGCAGAGAGGGGAGTCGATGTTAAAATTATTTTCTCTGACTGGGCAATTAAAAAGGATGCAATTGACCGGATAAAAGAGCTTTCACAGGTTAAGGGTATAGAGGTAAAGCTTTCAACTATTCCGCAGTACAGCGAAGGTTTTATCCCGTATTCACGTGTACAGCATTGCAAAATGATGGTAAGCGATAAGTATTCATGGATAAGCACTGCAAACTTTGAGCGAAGCTATTTTTACGAATGCCGAAATGCAACTTTTATTATCGATAATCGGAAAGTAAAAGAAGAACTCGAAACAGTATTTATGCGAGTCTGGAACAGCAGCTATGCTGAGAAGATTGATGTTAACAAGGAATACAAACCGGTTAAAAGAGATTAAGAATTTATTCCGCTTCTAAGTTGTTAATAATATTTTATCAGAACACATTAAAACAAATATATGAATTACAGATTACTCGGCAAATCAGGCTTAAGAGTTTCGGAGCTCTGTCTTGGAACCATGACTTTCGGTACAGAGTGGGGATTCGGAACTGACAAGAAAGATTCAAAGAAAGTATTTGATGCTTTCGTAAATGCGGGCGGCAATTTTCTTGATTGCGCTAACCTCTACAACGAAGGCACAAGCGAAAAATTTACAGGTGAGTTTATATCTCACCAGCGGGACTACTATGTGCTCGCGACAAAATACACTCTTAAGAATCCGGGAAGCCCCGGTAACATAAATGCTTCGGGCAACAGCAGAAAAAGCATGATGAATTCAGTTGAGGATTCTTTAAAAAGACTTAAAACCGATTACATTGATTTATTATGGCTTCATGCATGGGATTACCTTACACCGATAGATGAAGTGATGAGAGGTTTTGACGACCTTGTTTCCTCAGGTAAAGTTTTATACGTTGGCATTTCCGACACACCTGCGTGGGTTGTATCAAGTGCCAACACAATGGCTGATATCCGCGGATGGGCGAAGTTAGTCGCATTGCAGATTGAGTATTCTCTTTTTCAGCGCGGTGCTGAACGCGACCTGATTCCGATGGCAAATCATTTTGAACTTGCCGTTACTCCTTGGGGTACTCTTGGTGGTGGTGCACTTAGCGGCAAATACCTTACAAGTGATGATAAATCACCTAAAAGAATTAAAGAGGGCAGTGCAAGACTCAACGAGAGGAATACTGCAATAGCAAAAGAAGTTAAAAAGATAAGCGATGAAACGGGAATTCCGGGTACTGTTATTGCCCTTAACTGGGTGCGACAGAAGAAAGGACTTTTTATTCCTATAGTCGGCTCAAGAACAGACACTCAGCTTGTGGAAAATATGAAATGTCTCGACGTTAAACTGTCAGACGACGTAATGAAAAAACTTGATGAAGTCAGCAGTATCGAGTACGGTTTCCCGCATGATTTTCTTTTAAGTGCACCGATGACAATTAACGGCTATTCAGGTATGAAAGACAGAATAGTAAAATAAAGCAAAAATGATTTGAAAGAAATTTAATATAAACTGTTGTAATTGTTGTTTACTCAGAGACTATCTCTGCGTTCTTTGTCGTTAAAATCTTATGCTCTTAACAATAAAATTAATTTTTCTCTGTGTGCTCCGTGATAAACTCTGTGCGCCTTTGTGGTAAAATCTTTTATTTGTTTACAAATTGCTTCTTCATTAGCTTTGCGTTCCTTACGTTAATAAATCTCTTTTGTGAAATTCAGGATTACACAGGCAGGTTAAACTCGAACTTTGTGCCTTTACCGGGTTCACTTTCGACTTTAACCTGACTGTTATGAAGCTCGAGTATGTGTTTTACGATTGATAAACCCAGTCCGCTGCCGCCCATGTCGCGCGACCTCGTCTTATCAACCCTGTAGAACCTTTCGAATATTCTTGGCAAATCTTCTTTAGGTATTCCGAGTCCTGTATCCTCAACGGATACATACACGCACTTGTCGCCCGGCTTTGTTGAAATTGTGATGCTGCCGTTTTCAAGTGTGTATTTTGATGAGTTGTCTATTAAATTTATTAATACTTGTTTGATTCTCTCTGCGTCGGCAAACACAACCGAGACGTCTTTTATCTCCGTCTCAAACAGCAAGTTAATGCTCTTTCTCTTTGTAATTTCGCTCAGTTCATTAATCGTGTCCTTGATAAGCTGATTGATTGAAAAATATCTCTTGCTTAGTTTCATGCCCTCTTCTAATTTAGAAATATGAATCAGGTCATTAACAAGCTCCTTCAATCTGTTCGATTGTCTTTTTGCTTTGTTAAGAAAGTCTACATTTACCGCAGGGTCATTTATTGCACCGTCTGCGAGTGTTTCAAGCGAGAGCTGAATTGCAAATATCGGGGTGCGTAGCTCGTGTGCTACGTTTCCGAGAAATTCGTTTCTGTTTACCTTGAATATTTTCGCAGTGTTTAACTCGTCAAGAAGCCTGTTGATAATAAGAGAAAAACTGTTGAATATTTCCTTAAACTCATTGTTCACTGATAGTTTATCAAAGCTTAAATTCATCTCGGCTATAATGTCGTTCACTTTTGATATCTTTTCTTCGTAGTTGTTTAATGCATGTGTTTCTTCATTGGACATTAACCGCTTTGAATACTTGCCGAAGAAGTTCGTACGCTCTGTCTTTGCCCTTGCGTGCAGATAAATGTGCGCAATTGCTATAATTAGAAAAGCTGCGGCGACGATTGAAAAAGATACCGTGTCAATTCTGCCATATAGCAGCACAAGCGATACAGTTTCAACCGCAATAATAAGCGGCAGGTAATTATGGAATGATATTATCTTTTTCAAATTTCGGTAGTCTGTAATTTTTATTCAGCGTTAAACCTGTAACCAAGTCCTTTGATGGTTTCTATGTAATCTGCATACTCGCCGAGTTTTTCTCTTACCTTGGCAACGTGCACATCTATAGTTCTGTCAACTACGTATATATTTTCCCCCCATATCTGGTTTAAAAGAATATCTCTTGATAAAACTTTGCCCCTGTTTGAGAGGAGGAAATGCAATAGCTGAAATTCTTTCTTTGGGAAAAATACCTCTTCGTTGTCAATCTTTACGATGTGAGCGACAGAGTCTATCTGCAGTTTCTTAAACTTAATATATTCATCCGTCTTTACTGTCTTGTCATCTTCGGAATATGCTCTCCTGAACACTGATTTAATTCGGGCAATAACTTTTCTTGGTGATATGGGCTTTTGTATGTAATCATCAGCGCCAAGCTCCAATCCGATTATTTCGTCAATCTCATTCTCTTTTGCTGTCAAGAATATAACAGGTATTTTTGCCGTGGAAAGGTTGTTCTTTAATTTTTTGCATACATCGAATCCGTTTATTTCAGGCATCATTATATCCAGCAGTACGAGGTCGGGTTTATTCTCCAAAGCCGATGAAAGCGCATCCTTTCCGTTCAGTGCAGTTATGACTTCGAATTCCTTTTCCTTCTCAAGGTTATATTTCAGCAGATCTACGATATCTTTCTCGTCGTCAACGACCAGTATCTTGAAACTCATTTTACGTTTTTTCATAAACGTAATCCTTTCATGTTAAGAAATCGTTATCATAATGTTATTTAAATATTATCTCTTTATCCGCTGCCGCTGATTTATATACCGCATCCGTAACCTCCATGACCGCCAGAGCTTCTTTTCCCGTGGAGATTGGTGTGTGGGTTCCTCTTATCGAACCGATGAAATACTTTAATTCGTTCTCATAGCTTGATTTAAACATTGCGGGATGGTGCTTTATATTCTTAGGAGTCATGTCAAACATTTGCTTGTTGATCATCTTATGAATTCTTAACGGATTAATGGTCCCGCTGCCGTTTGTTCCGAAAACGTTGCAGTAAAAGAACTCTCCGTTTCTCAATAAACTCCAGCTGACTTCTATCGTAAGCGTTGCACCGTTTTTAAATTTAACAAGCGTGAAATTTGAATCTTCAACTGATTTTGAATTATGGAAATAGTTTATTGCCGAGACACTCTTTACTTCGGGAAATCCAAGCATCCACATGCCAAGGTCAAGCAAAGCAATTCCGTTGTCCACAAAAACACCCCCGCCTGCTTTTTCCATGTTCATAAACCACTTCTCGTTCGAACTCTGTGTCTTCAGCCAGCCGGTTTTAACGTAAAATATTTCGCCGAGCTCTTTTGCTCTCACAAAACTTCTTTCGAGCATTGCGTCGGTTCTGAACCTGTTGTTCATTCCGACCATAACCATTTTCTTGTTCTTTTCTCCGGCATTAACAATTTTCGCTGCTTCATCAGCGTTCAGTGCAATTGGCTTCTCTACAAGAACATGCTTGCCGGCTTCGAGGCACTTAATAGCGGTTGCCATGTGGTCGTCCGTTCGTGTAGCGATAATAACCGCCTCAATTTCAGGATTTTCTGCGAGCAGCGTACCGACATCCTTATAAGCTTTTGCGCTGCTGTACTTTCTTGATATGTTTTTAAACTTTGAATTGTCTTTATCGCAAATTGCTGTTAATTCTGCTTCTTTAAGCTTGCTTAAAATTGGCAGATGCATTACCTGTGAAATGCTTCCAAGACCGACTACGGCTAATTTGGTTTTTTCCATATAATTGAAGTTGATATTAAAAATGTCAAGACACCCGAATCACATACTGGTTACTTACGGCTGCTTCATTCCTGACCTGACCGGGTTGGGCAACATCATATTGTTCGGGGCTTGACAAAACAATATACTCAAGATGATTTAAACATTAAATACAATCCGAACAGCCCAAGCAAAATATTAACCAGCCACATTCCGAGAAAAGGACTTAATAAATCCCTGTCAGCGAGTTTTTCGCCTCCTATAAGCGATGCCCAGTACAGCAGAAAGAAGAACAATGAGAATCCTGCCGCAATTCCGAACCCTCCGCGTTTAACCCTGTATCCCAGCGGTGCACCAATAAGCGCAAAGACCAGACATGCGAAAGGTATTGAGTACTTCTTGTAAATCTCTACGTCGTAAGAGTCAATCTGCTTTTGAATTGCAGCTCTTGAAAGAAGCTGATTGCCGAACATGTCTTTCTTTGATTTGATTATGCTCATCAGAACCATTAAAGAATCTTTGTTGCTTGACCTCATTCCAGACTCAGTGACTTCTTTGTAAACAGTGTCTTTGTATTTTATTCCTGAGATTCTTTTTACGGCATCCCTGATTTCTTCGATGAAATAATCTCTGTTCTTGTTCTTAAATATTTTTAGGCTATCTACCATAACGTTCATCGCTTTTGAAGAAAGTTCCCTGTCGCCTCTCGAGAATGCATTATCGTTAGACCTCTGGAAACCGAATCCCGCGGCATCGAGCGTAATCCTGTGCTGCTGAAATTTAACCACTCTGTAGTCTTTTGTAAGGTCTCTTGTATTCGTCTGGTGTATCTCGCCGTTTTTGAGGTTCATGATTATGTACTTAAAATCACTCGTGAAACTTATGTCGCCCGATTCAGCGGAAATCACGTTCCTTGTCTCGGGGCTTGAATAATCGTATATAAAAACGCCTTCGAGGTTGTTGCTGTTCTCGAAAGTTTTCTTGACGAGAATCCGTGCTCCGCCTATGTCATCGGAAAACTTTCCCGCTTCCAGAATGAAAGTCGGCTTTGTTTTTGAGATATCCTGCAGCAGTATTCTTGCCTGATGGTTTGCTTCGGGGAGTACGTCGTTGTTAAACAGCACCATTAGATAAGTGATAAGCAGTGCGAATATCATCACAGGAATCATTAATTTCTTAAGACTGATGCCGCCTGCTTTCATAATAGTTATTTCATTCGCTGATGAGAGTCCTCCGAATGCCATTAGCGTTGAAACAAGCACAGCCATAGGCACGGCAAGTGTTACCATCCATGCAAGGTTCAGTGATATAAGCTGTATGATTATCCAAAGACTAAGACCTTTACCAACAAGCTGGTCGATGGATTTGATAAGGAACTGAAAGAGAAATAGGAACATCAGCGTCATTAATGAAAAGACGAACGGTCCTGCGTGAGCTTTAAGTATGTATTTATAGATTATCAACAAATGAAAATATTAAAATTGAAAATCATAAAACAGACAAATTCACCCGCGTACCCTTAGCGTATTTAACCCGGGAGGTTGTAAAATTCCACGTTTTGCAATGTGTATTTTATGTGGGTTTGAAGCGGGTTTAAACGGGATGTGGCTTGGATAATCTTTTAAAAGGGATGTTATTTCAGCATGTTAATACTATTATTAAATCTTCAAATAGTGCAAAAAAACAGTTATAACAACTACTATTTAATATACAGTAATTACTTTCAAAAGCAAATACAGGAATGTATTACAAATAATATTCTTGGTGTTTGAAGCTTAAATTAACAATATTGAATACATTTTTGCATATTACCTACAGATATTTTATCCGCTACGCGGATGCCCCGCATGCAAGACTCCGCTAAGCACAGGAGTAATTCAGTAACTTAAAAAGTGAGTTGTATTTTATTTAACTTATTGTCAAGTTGTAAAAGATTTAGTACTTCATTTGAGCAAATATGAATCTTGTATTAATTGGAGATAAGATGTTTCAAAAATATTATTCAATAGATTTGTTTTTAAGACAAATCATATTATCAGTGATGATAGTACTAATCTGTGTATCAATCGGGTATTCACAATCTTTAGGTAGTGTATCTATAAAAAATGATTATAGTTTAATTAACTATAACGCCCATACTGTTAATAGCACCATATCAATTAACACATCTTTTGTATATGTATTAAATCATCTGAAGGAAAACACAAACGAGTTGGGATTTGCTTTAGACATTCAAATAAATCAAAATAATTATGTATCCTGGTTACTTGGCATAAACATGAGTTTTTATAAAACGTATTCTGCTACTGAAACCTATAATGTGTCAACTTTTAATTCTTTAATTGGTCCCAAATTCTATTTTAATAAGGATAAATTATCTGCTTATTTTAGGATAAGTACTGGTATGACTTATTTCAGCGAATATACATCGGATGGGGGGCAAGGTTGGAATTTATCAATATTTCCGGCATTCGGTTTGGAATATACGATTAGTAGAAGTTTTAGAATATCCTTTGAACCTAATATGAATCTTTCATTGCTTGGCGATATGATGTTTCAGGGAAATTTTTCAATGAAAACCGGGATTATTACTGCGATATATTAAATTGAAATTTAATAGCATGAAAAATTATCAAATTGTTTATTAATACCGATGGCTAAAGTTTTGTTTATAACGATAACTATAATGTTTTTTATTCTTCTATTGTTGCCTGTACACCTGATAGGTCAAAGCAATAAACAGGGGGAGTACTTGTCGATTAACTTTCAAGCCGGTTATTTAATTCCTCAAAACTCAGGTGGTGCACCGGAACGAGCATTAAAAGGCGGGCTTCAACTACGACCATCGGCTTACAAAATGATATCCAAGCACGTTACGTTATTGTTTGAATTCATTTATAGTGAACATAAGTATAAAACAGCGCCAGACAAAGGTTTATACATTGATAGAGTAGTTAACATTGGATTTCGTATCTATCCGAAATCTAACGAAAAGTTTTATTTAAAACCGACACTAGGGTATTCCCTTAACGAGAATCATAATAGTTTTCCTAATCTTAATTTTGGTGTCGGAAATGATTTCGGTATCAGCAAAAAAATAGACCTCTTTGGTGAGGCGGAAATATTCTTCAAATTATACAATAGCTATACAGTATCTTTTTCCTTTAGCGGTGGAATTAAGTATAAATTTTTTTAAAATAACTAAATTATCTCTGTAAACTAATTCTGCTGGTAATACAACCCTGCGCCGGGACCGAGGGGCAAACCAATCAATATCCAAACTATAAGCAAAGCAGTCCAGATTACAAAGAATGCAATCGAATACGGAAGCATTGTAGAGATAATTGTGCCGAGTCCTGCTTTGGGGTCGTATTTATGGAAGAATGTTATTATTAAAGCAAAGTAGCTCATCATTGGTGATATGATATTCGAGACGCTGTCACCGACTCTGTAAACAGCCTGAGAGAGTTCGGGTGAATATCCCATAAGCATAAATATCGGAACGAATACAGGTGCGAGTATTGCCCATTTAGCAGATGCGCTTCCGATAACAAGGTTTACAACTGCTGAAAATATTACGAAAAGAATTACAAGCGGTATAAGACCAAGGTCAAGGCTTTTCAGTAAGTTCGCTCCGTTTATGGCGGTCAGTACACCGATATTTGACCATTTAAAGAAAGCTACAAACTGTGCAGCGAAAAAGACAAGCGTTAAGTATGAACCGAGCGACTTCATGCTGTCGTCCATTCCTTTTACGATATCACTTGAGTTCTTAAATGTCTTTGCGCCGTATCCGTATGCGATACCCATTATTGCAGATATGAAAAGTATAAAGACGACAACACTTTCAATCAAGGGCGAATGCAGAATGCTTCCATCCTTGCCCCTGAGGAAACCGTTTTCGGGCAGAACACCTATTAATATAATTGCTGCCATTACAAAGAAAGAAACAACAGCATACCTCATACCTCTTTTTTCATCAGCGTTAAGTTTTTCGACTTTCTCACTTGCATAGTCGGCAGATGATTCGAGTTTAGGGGCAACAATTTTTTCTGTTACTATTGCTCCGGCAATTCCAATAACGAACGTTGAAACAAACATGAAATAGTAGTTAGCGGCAGGGTTCACAACATAAGAGGGGTCCATAATTCTTGCGCCTTCTTCGGTCAACCCGGCGAGCAAGGGGTCAATAGTACCAAGGAACAGATTAGCACTGAAACCTCCTGAAACGCCCGCAAATGCAGCAGCCATACCGACAATAGGGTTTCTGCCTACTGAGGCAAAAATAACACCGGCAAGAGGAATGAGAACAACGTATCCGACATCGCTTGCCATGTTAGAAAGTATTCCCGCAAAAACGAGAACGAAGGTTAATATTTTTTTAGGAGAGTAAACGACAAGAAGTTTTATACCCGAATTAATAAGTCCGCTCTTTTCGGCAATGCCTATACCGAGCATTGACACGAGCACTACACCGAGCGGTGCAAAGCCTGTCATGTTAGTAACCATTTCTTTCAGAATACGGTGAATACCTTCGTAATTAAGAAGGTTAACACCGTGTATAATTTTGTTGTCAACAGGATTTATGGCATTCCAGTCAAGTACGCTGACTAAGTAAGAGCCCGCAAGAGTAATCAAAGCAAGAATCCCGAATAATAGTGACGGCGAAGGTAGTTTATTCCCTACCTTTTCCACAACTGTCAGACTTCTGTCAAAAAACTTTCCCAGCATTTAATGATTATTTAATTTTAATGTTCAACAATCTTGTTGAAGAAAAAGTTACAGAAATCGGATCAGGAGGGAGGAGAACCATGTATCACAATGAAACACAGATTTCGCGGATTAGACGGATTTTCACGGATTGAGAATACAGAATCATTCTTAGGCTAAAACCCCTTATTTATAGCATTATAGACATATCAAGTAACACGGAAGAATTTATGTGGATTTTCTTTTATTTATAAATGATGTAATTTTTAGTGCTAATGAAATCAATCACTTTAATATTATCTGTTTATAGAAAGACCAGAGAGCTGGGAATACTGCTCTCAGCTTTAACAAGGCAGAGTCATAAAGATTTTGATGTGATTGTTGCTGATGACGGTTCCGGAGAGGAAATGGAGAGTTTTGTTCATTATTATAAAAACAGAATCAATTACGATATTAAGTATATTACTCAGGAAGACCTCGGTTTTCGGAAAAATAAAGTACTGAACAAGGCTGTAGCAGGTTCGAACAGCGATTACCTGATATTTCTTGACAGCGACTGCATTCCGCATAAAGATTTCATAAAAGCCCATTTCGAAAATTCGGGAGAGAATGTTGTCCTTGTGGGCAGAAGAGTACATTTGAATAAAAAACTTTCCGACGAATTAAATGAAGAGCTGGTTGTTTCGGATTCGTTTGACAGATTTTATCTTAAAGCACTCGGAAGGTCGATAGGGTTTAACAGTCCTGTTTCAACCGCCGAAGAGGGGATTGTGGTTAAGAATAAAACATTACGTAAAGCTTTAAGCAGAAACCTGCACATTGTTGGATGCAATTTTTCTGTCTCAAAAGAGCTGCTTCTTAAAATAAACGGATTTGACGAGAATTATGTAGGACCTGGAATAGGCGAGGATTCCGATGTTGAGCACCGTCTGAAACTTATTAACGCAGAATTTAAGTCTGTGAGAAACCTTGCTGTAGCGTTTCACATATACCACCCTAAAACTACCGAGAGTAATTCAAACTACGATTACTTTCATAACAACGTAAAGCTAAAGAAAGAATTTTATTGTAAGAACGGTATTGTAAAGGTTTAATACTTTTAGAAATTTAGCCCGTTAATTTTATCAAACATCTCTTCCACTGTCACACCGTTGATGCTGTCAGTTTTCGATTCCACGCAAATAGAAATATTATAATGGGGTTGCCATTCTTTTGCCTCTCCCTTGAGGAATGCTGAAACTGTGTTTGTTCCCGTGAATGCAGCGAGGTGCATAACACCTGTATTGTTTGTTACATAAACGTTAACGTGTTTTAATATCGAGGCAAGTCCGTAAGCATCCATATCTTTATTGTATATGCAGGGTATGTTTGCTTCGTTTAGTTTCGATACAAGAATACCAGTGATATTTTTATCGAGAATGCCTGAAGTAATTAATAAATAGGGATTGTATCTTTCATAAGATTTCTTTATAAGTTCAAAGAAGTTGTTAACATCCCATGTGTGCGAAGGTTTACCCGCCCCCGCGTGGAATCCGAAAACAAGTTTATTCTTATCCGTGAAATTTGCCGCAGCATAAGCTCTACCGAATGCTATATCTTCTTCACTTAGGTCAATACGCATCTGTTTTATTTCATCGATTGAAATATCGCATCCAAGGGGTTTCACGCTGTCAAGAAACCTGAACACCTGATTAGTATAGTCTCGTTTCCAGTCGGTTTCGATTTTTACGTCAAGAACAAAGCCAAGCCTGTTTTTCTTTTCATCAACTCTTGCAAATCCAATTTTCTTCTCACCTCTTGCGAGTGCGGCTATCATGTACGATGTTGAAGAAATCCTTATAGTTGTTGGAACAATTATCAAATCATATTTCTTCTTCCGCAAATACTTGAAAAAATTGTAAAGAACATTGAGGTTGTCCCTCCTGAAAACAGTAAATTCGTCTACATACGGATTAAGTTTTCTGAGGTTTACGTCGTAATTTGTAGGGCATCCGATAAATGTAATGTATGAGTCGGGATACTTGTTCTTAAGCGCTTTAAACATTGGCAGGGAGCATATCGTATCTCCCAATTGTATGCTTTGCGGTCTTATGATTAAAATTTCAGTCAATAATTCTAAATTTGTTGAATAAATTTAAAACTATTACATTATAAAATAAATGATATAATTGATATGATGATTAAGAAGAAAGTAATTACTATTATTAATAATTATTATTAACTTAATAAGCTATGTTTGAAATAGCAGATAAATTTTAAACCACAAAAAACCATGAGAACAAAACAACTTCTGTTCTTTGTCGTCTTAACAGTGATTACAGTTTTATCGCTTAATCAAAAATTATATTCACAATGGAACTACGGACAGCCGTTCTCGACATCACAGCCTTATCTTGCGACGCTTGGAAGTGCAGTTCAGAACAAAATTCCGCTGACATACATGTATGACTCGTTAAAGTTTCCATATCCGACGAATGCGTGGTTTGCGAATGCAATAATGAAACAGGGTACATTCCCGTCTTTCAACTACGTACCGGGCAGGCAGGATGTAGGTGCGGAAAAGATATTTCCTTTTCCTTATATGATAGCCGCCTATAAACCGACTGGAGAAATTACAAACACCAAACTTTTCGGATTCGGGTATGTAACTCCTGATCATCAGTTTTATAACTGGAGCTGGAATCCTGCTGACACGACAAATCAGGTCAACTGGCTATCGTCTGTTTATTACTATTTCGGTACCCTCGACAGTTCTTCGCTCACCAAAGGAACACTTTATAACTATGATGACTTATCTGCAACTTTCAGATGGACGTCAGGTTCAAATTATATGGAATGTCCCGTCGTAAGAGGAATGCCATATTACACGATGAAGTACCAGAACCTGAGACCATTGTTTTATACACCTTACAACTCAATGCTTTCGGTTAACGGAAATCCAATACAGGCATCGCCGCCCACAACAGTAACAGGGAATAAATTCAAGATTTATTTTGCGGGTGCAGGAGCGAACAAGCAGCTCTTTGTTCTCTATTCTACAAGCGATATAACACTTTCATTTCTTCCCGGCGGAATAACAACTTCAAATCCATTCACCGGATATTTAAGAATAGCTTATGTAACGACACAAAATGCAGATCCGAATGCTGCTGATTCATCTGCAAGAATAGAACTGCTTGACAAATATTCGGGGTATATACCTTTAAGCGGAAAGATTTCTTCGACTGTGACATCGGATACAACAAAGTTTAATTTTAATTTTAACTATACAACGAACAGCAGCAGCGATTCGCTGCTTATGATGTCGCTGCCTCATCATCAGGATATGCTCACAAATGCAACTTCAAGCACACTAAAGTTTAAAACCATGAGAGGCGACATGAAGGAAGTGTATGGGAAAACATGGAACATGATTGAGGATATGATACCCGATTATTCATGGTATGGAGCTGTAGGAAACCTTACAAACGTTCCGAACAGCACGATAAAATGGTATGACTCTCTTTACTTTCACCTGAAAGCAGATTTTGATACAACAATAGGAGCCCGGTATCAGATTCCTAACGGAACGAACCAGCCTACTACCTCTCCTTACGGGTTCGGAAAGAATATAACAAGAATGGCACGGGTGATTATAATAGCAGACGAACTTATTGACAGGTATCAGATTGCCGACCCGGGTAACTGGCGAAAAGATACACTTAATAACTTATCCTCTGCTGCAAGGGATACTGTGTTTAACTTTATAAAGAAATGGGTTGAAGGGACAAATCTCACATGGAATCCTCCTCCTCCTTCGTGGTCGGGTGGTCAGAATAATAAACTAATCTGGGATAACCGATACGGCGGTATAATTTCATATCTTTCTTATATTGCGATGGACAATAACGACCCATTAGTTTACAATTTTGATTTTGGTAATGCCAGATATAATGACCATGCATTTCATTATGGTTACGTAATCTATGCTGCGGCTGTAGTTGCTAAAAAGAAGCCGAACCTTTTTACCGACAACGGAAATGAATATTTTAATAAAGTTCTTGCTTTATGCAGGGATGTGGGTAATCCCGCATCGCCATCCGCAACAACAAAAGACCCTTATTTTCCAATGCACAGGCATAAAGACTGGTTTGACGGAAATTCATGGATGAACGGAGTACAGACTCAGGGGGCAGGAAGGGATCAGGAGAGCGTAAGCGAAGCGGCAACGGCATATTACGGAATGTACCTGTTTGGTCTTGCAATGGGGAATGAAAATCTTAAGAATACGGGAAAGCTTATGCTTGCATCAGAAATAAGAGCGTTCAGGAAGTATTACAGGACGTTTCAGAGTACGAACCCGGCATATACAGATTACAATACAAAGCATCTTATTGTCGGAAACCTTTGGCACAGCCTTGTTATCAGCAACACATACGGAAACATTCCAAGATACATTTACGGAGTGCACATGCTTCCGTTTGTTCCTTTCATAGAAAAAATGTGGGACTTTAATTTTGCAACTGAAGTATGGAATAAAGTATATACAAACAATCAATCTTCAACACTTTTTCAGGATTTGACATTATTCACTACTCAGAACATCGCAACGTGGCCGATAATGACATACAATCTGCCTGTCCAGGCAATAGCAGTGCCGCAGACAGCATACGCAAACTTTCAGAATTACAGAGGGTTTGCAGGAAATTTTGATGACGGTACATCAAAATCAAATGTATTCTACGGAATTCTAACAAGAATGTATGCGAGTGTTGGTATAAATAATATCGGTACTGAGGTGCCAAATCAGTTTAAACTTTACGATGCATATCCAAATCCTTTTAATCCTGCAACGACTATAAAATTTGAACTTCCGAGAAGCGGATTTGTAAGGATTGAAGTTTTTGACATACTCGGACGGAAAACGAGAACACTTGTAAATCAGGAATTAAAAACAGGAACATATACTGTCGATTTTAACGCAGAAGGTTTGTCAAGCGGCATGTATGTTTACAGGATGCAAGCCGGCAGTTTCGCTACATCTAAAAAGATTATTCTTTTGAAATAATTAAAGGTATTAAATACTCAAACCCCTTATACTCTAACGAGAAAGGGGTTTGTCTATTTTACGTTCTCGTTTACCCAGTTTAAAAAATAATCCCTGTTTACCTTGCCGTATGAATTAAACATATATTGTACAAGTTCATCCTGTATCTTTTCTTCCGGACTTCCCGAAGTCTTAAGCAGCACAACATAATTCGAGAGTTCAGCCGCTAATAACTTCTCGTCGGGAAAGTTTAAATCACATGTACTGATTATTCGCGGAGTTTCAGAGTTGATGCTGCCTTGATAGTACAATGCCGCATCCTCAATATAGTCGGGTAAAATCTGAATGCCCGCTTGCTTTCTTATAGTTTCTCTATCAATAACGATTTTATTCTCCTCATTTGATAGTTTTACTTCATAAGGGGACTCATTATATTTGAAACGGATTGTGAAATAGTTGTTATCGTTAACAGGCAGCATGGTTTCTTCATTATCAATAATGTATTTCCCGATGACGCAGTAAACATCCCATAGTACTTCTGATAACGGCTCGGTCTCGCTTCTTGTATCGAGTGCATTTTTACTTTTTGATAAAGCAGCCGAGACAGAGTACTTCAGAACACTTTCCAATTCGCTTAACCTGTTTTTGTTTGCTTTCAAAGTATATCTGCCTTTGGATTCGCTGTGAACTATTGCGACAGCATCAGTGGATTTGAATATCACATTGTCGTTTCCGCAAATCCGGTCGTCTTTCAGAAGTGCTTGTCCCGTTCCTTCGAGTATAATCGTACCTTTAATCTTCATTACAACATAACAATCCTGCGCACTTAGTGTTACAGTAACGAAAAATATAAACACTGTCAGCGGGATTAATATTTTTGTTTTCATAATCATATAATAAAATTAAATTAATTGCAGATTTCAAGTTTATCTTTCTTTCTGCTTCGAACTTTAGTTAAAAGCGAATCGACTAATTTAAAGTAAATCGCCATTATGAGTATGTTTATGTGAACGTTGTACAGTACGTAAATTATAACAGATGAGATAATTAAATAAACAATATATTTAAAAAGCCGTGCAAAGAATTTACCTACGCGGTGTCGGGATAATTTTTTAATGTATTTCCGCTCAAGAATGCTTTTCTCGGAAAATACGTCCAGTGATATTAAAAAAAAAGTTATGAAAAGTATAAACAGGAATAAAGGCTTGATGAGGTTTTCAGACTCCTTTAATGTAAGGAATATGTTTAAAAGTATAATCACTCCCGGCATGTTTCCAACCAAGGTCTGATGTATGTCTCTTTCCTGTAAGTCACCAATCATAACTATTCTGTCTTTTATTGTATTGGAGATTACAGAATCTGGTAAAGAAATAAACTCACCGAGGTTAACATAAGGATAGGACTCCTGCGATAAGTTTTCGTTTATATCATAATATCTTACTTTAAAATCAATAATAATTGTATTGAAAGCGGGTTTCCCGTTCATCCTGCTTATAATACCCTTGCTTGAAAAACTTGCGTTGTATAAATCCATATACATTTTCAGCGGAAGACTTGGAAGAGAATCCATCTGCATCAAAGAGTATTTCAGGAAAGAACCCTCAATAATGTTGTAGTCTGAAAATCCTTTGTTTATATTAAAAATCGGCTCATCTATTTCGTTGTCGGTACCGAGATGATAAGGAATAATAATGTTATTTAGATTTATCAGATTTTCATTCAGGGCAGAATCATACGGCGAAGGATCTTTAAAGAATATATCACATATTACGTACTTATGGTTTGAATTACTATTTCTCATGATTTCAAACAGTCTTGCAAGCTTTTCCCTGTCAGTAATTACCTGATTGCCAATCTGAAACCCGTCGTCATCAAGCCTGTCAATAAGCATGTTATCGTAAGATGTGTTTATAAAGAGGAGGTCATTTCTCGGCGGTTTGTCATCTATCTTAAAAACTATTTTCTTTATTATCGAACTCCAGCGAATAACAAACCTTTCATCTCCATAAGTGTAATTCTGCTGCAGAAGCCAAAGGGTTGCGATTACAAGAACCACAGCATGAAGAATACTTCCTGCTATTAACTTTAGGCGCTTGTTATCTGCGAATATTTTGGGAATACGAAATCTCTTCATTTTGGGGTCATAATACAAATAAAGTGTTTATATTAAAATGAATGCTGCCCGGTAATACTGCTTTACTTCTTTTCATGAACAAAATGGATTTTCTATTTTACATTCTTATTTAACCATTCAATGAAGTTTGCATTATTTACAATTCCGTATGCATTAGTAATATACGCGATAAGGTCTTCGTTAATTGCCTCTTCTGACCTGCCCGAATTTCTAAGAAGCACTTTAAAATTCGAGAGTTCATCCGCAAGGTTCTTTTCATCTGGCAAAACCAAATCGAATGCATCTATCGGTTTCGGATTATCTTTGTTTTCACTGTTTATATAATACAGTACAGCATCTTCAATCAGGTAGAAATTCCCATCACTTACCATTTGTGTGAAAATATCTTCTTTGTTAAAATAAACCGTATTGCCGCTGCTTTTTAATTTGATTTCCAGAGGTTTATTATTGTGCATGAAACTCAGCATAAAATAATTTTCTTCGTTAACTGGATATTCACCCTCTTCGAGAGCGAGCTCATATTCATCAATAATGCAGTAAACGACATCAAATTCATTTTTAACGGGTAAATCCAGACTCTTTGTGTCAAGGTTTGCGGTCTTTTTTGACAGTGCCGACGAGACGACACTGGAAATAACACCCTCAAGCTCTCCTACTCTGCTTTTGTTCGATTTGAGCGTGTACCTTCCTTTCGTTGAACTATGGACTAATGCTGCTGCATCCGGCGTCTTAAATATGACTTTGTCGTTTCCGCATATCTGGTCATCTTTCTGCAGGATTTGTCCCGTGCTTTCAAGCACTATCGTTCCCTTAATTTTCATAACTATGTAGCAGTCCTGTGCCTTCAATGTTAAGGTAGTCAGTAAAAAAATTAAGGACAAGAAAGTATAGACAGTTTTCATTATTATTCAAATAAAAATTTTGAGTTAAAAGTAATTAATTCATCATTGTTACAGAAGCAAAAGTTCTGCTGATACCTTTCCTGTATTTAACATCGGGGTGGCCAATTATAAGTATAAGCCCCTCCTTGCTTGTGTTTTTAATACCATATTTCTCCCTGAACTCTTCGGCTTTTTTCCCTTTCTGGATAAACGGATGTACACCTCCAATAAGACACGTTCCCAGTCCGAGTGATTCAGCTGCGTACATTGCAGCAGTGGCAGCAATTATCGGGTCAGCAGGGTCCGAGTATTTCGAACCATAGAAATACATTGACAACGGAGCATCGTAATTAACATGATTATGTCCTTTTTCAATACCCTTTGTGTAAATGTTTATTAAGGGCTTCAAAAAATTTCTGCACAATGCGGATAAATCCTTTCCATAAAAGGGACGCATTAATGTTAAAAACCAGTCGGATGCAATCCATCTTATACTTTCAAGAAATTTACAAAAATCTTCTGCAAATTCTCTGTTCTTTTCTCTGCCGTTTATCACAAGAACATTAACGTCGGATGGAGGGATGCCCATCGGTGATGTTTTAGCGGCATTTAGTATTTTTTCAACAAGCTCAGACTCGATTTCCTTATTTTTGAACTCTCTGATTGATCTTCTTTTTTGATACAGCGGCAGAAGCTCGTCGTAACCAGCAGGTTTTTTGCCGGCAGAAAAAACAAAAACATCATCCGGAGTCATGGTCCTTCCGTGTACCTCAATTGCATTATTCGGGCATATTGCGGCACAATGTCCGCAGCCAATACATCCAAATACTGATGTTCCGCTTTCTTTGACTGTCCCGTTCTTAAGAGTCAGATTAAAATTTTTGCAAACTGTAATACAGCTGCCGCAGCCATTGCATTTTTCAGAATAGATTTTAATTTCCGCTGCGACTTTTGTTCTGGAATTTGGTATAGCCATTTTTATTAAATCAAAATATTTAAAACTAAATTAAATTTATTCTTATGTATCTATACACTCACTTTAACGACTATCTTCATAATCTCCTCTGGTGAGTTTCCATGTAAAATCCCGGGTTTATGAAGCTCGCCGGGAAAAAACACGGCAAACATTCCCTCGCTTAATGTAATGTAAGAGCATTCTGCCTCAAAAAATTCGTAGTCGTTTTCTTCGTCATATTCTTTGTATGTTTTCTGCGAGCCTTTCGCGGTATATCCAATAGTTTCTGTCCCGCTCATTATATACTGAACATCTGTGTACTTTCTGTGTGCTTCAGGATATGCATCCTCTTTGTTTTTTGTTTTGTATTTGCTTTTTATAACGTAGATACTGTCGCCTTGAATCTCAGAACGGCAGTCTGCGAGCGATTCAAGGTCTGTTGACTTTAAGAATTCAAAAGCAATTTTCAGTTTTTGATTTTTGAATTCATATAAGTCTGAATTATTAAGCTTGTCTATTATCATAAGTCGTAATATTAATAAAAATTTTTACACTCATTATAAACTACTAAGGTGTCTTATTCGCTGTTCTTGTAATAATATCAATCAGAGGCTGAAATGCGTCAGGCTTTATGGCATCATAGCCCTTAAACGGATTATCAAGTACATAAATTAAATACAGGACAAGAACATTCACAAAGACAAGAAAAGCTGTCATAACATTGTTTTGCCATACTTCCTTCACGCTGAAAAGATACGTAAATGCTACAATAATAACTGCTGACAATATCAAAACCAGCCATAAAATACCCGGCATGTTCTGCTTGCTGCTTAAAATTCGATGCCTCCTGAACTCCCTAACCTCCTTCATATTATCAAGTGACTGTGAAAGAACCTCCGTATTTGCTACTTGTTCAGCTTTAATAGAAAGAAATATACGATTCAGTTTAATAAACAATTTCTGTGCTTCCTGGTCGGCACGACCTTCAGCCAGACTTTTCCATTCGTCCTGTGTTACCTCTTTTGTGTACTCGCGGATCGTTGATTGAATTTCCTTTCTGATGGAATCAGGATATGCATAAGCATCATAGTACAGATTCAGGAGGTTATTCGCCTCTCCTTCGATTTTTGTGTCAGTATTTTCAAGGTCTGTCCAAATGACAAAAACAACGAAGGCAATCAGAACGGCATATACAACACACACCGCATTATAAATAAATCCGCTTACTGTATGATTTTCAAAAAGAATTTCTTGCTGGACTCTTTTAATTATAAGCTTTTCGATTAAAAGAAAAGCCGATATGCTAATAGCAGAAAGAATTAAAATAGAAACAATAAACGGCAGATCAAGAAGAATTTTCATGTTAGTATATTGATTGCTAAAAACTAAGCAAAATTAATTAATAATAAAACATTAAAAATTCATGACCTGATTTTATAGAATAATTATTATATTTTACCTTTCTTGTGTTGGTTGCTGCTTCTTTAAATCGCTCTAAATAAGGTTGTTTCACTGACGTTAAATTAAAATTAAAAAGAGGATTACAATAAATGCTGTTACTCGACGCACTAAACTGGCGATATGCCGTGAAAAGAATGAACAATGATAAAGTTCCGAAAGAGCAGATCAATAGGATTCTTGAAGCGATAAGGCTCTCGCCGTCGGCATATGGATTGCAGCCATATAATATTTTCGTGACCGAAAAAGCAGATATAAAAGAGAAAATCAGAAAAGCTGCATTCGACCAACCACAGGTTACAGAATGTTCGCACCTTCTGGTTTTTGCCGCATGGAGTGATGTTACAGAAAAACATGTTCAGGATTACCTGAATTTTGTTGCGGATGAAAGAAATGTCAGTGTTGATAAGCTTGATAAATTAAAGCACCACATAATGAAATTTGTGGAAAGTCGAACCTCAAGCGAAAAGTATGAATGGGCAAAGAGACAGACTTACTTAACGCTTGGAACAGCTATAGTTGCGGCAGCTCTTGAGCAGGTCGATTCAATTCCTATAGAAGGATTTCTTCCTGATGAAGTTGATAAAATACTTAATCTAAGGGAGAAAGGCTTAAGAAGCACCGCTTTGTTAGGCTTGGGATACCGTGATGCAGAAAGCGATCTTCTTGCAAAAGCAAAGAAAGTGAGACGTTCTTTAGAAAAATTAGTACATTGGATTTAAATTCGTGTTTTTAAAATCACGTTTTTATTACTTTATTTTAAGCCCTTAAATTAATATATTTGCAATTCAATTATCGAGGACAGGTAGCTCAGTAGGTAGAGCAACGGCCTGAAAAGCCGTGTGTCGCCGGTTCGATTCCGGCCCTGTCCACTTTCTTTAGGGAAGCATTCGCTTCCCTTTTGCATTTCTAAACGGATTTTAAACCTTTTGTTTGGCTCAGGTCATTGCTCTACCAACTTCGCTACCTGTAAAACCCCAAATTATTTCATGTCGTAATGGGTAATTTAGTGGGTAATTTTTTTAAGCCACTTTTCAGTCATCAAATATCGGATATATAAAAGAACTTTCTTCCCAGATTAATAAAATAAAAAACCTAAAAGGGACTTATGGTAGGCATATACCAACAACCCTAATAGGTTTCTTATCAAACTCTTTTTATATTTATGCCTTTTTAAAGTTTCAGTAAACTTAAGAGAAATAAGTAATCTTTTCAATGCTTTGAATTCTTCTTTTATATCGGGGTGATTTATTTAAAACTTATAAATGACTACTTGCTTTAGTATTTTTGTATAATTAATAAGCAAATTTTTAAAATATGGAAAAAGATAAAACTACAATTAATTGTCCTAAATGTGGGACCGAAATAAATGTAAGTGAAATTCTCTACCATCAGGTTGAAAAACAACTGAAAAAGGATTTTGATGATAAGAATGCTAAAAAAGATAAAGATTTTCAAAAAAAGTTGGATGAATTACAAGCAGAAAAAGATAAACTTGAAAAAGATAAAGAAACTATTCAGCAGCAAATTGACAATGCTGTGAAAACAAAACTCCAATCTGAAAAATTGAAAATAGAAAAGTCTATTGGAGAAAAATATAAAGAAGAAACAGCAGAACAGATTAAGTCTTTGCAAAAGGAATTAAGTGAAAAATCAAATCAAGTTAAAGAATTAAACAAAACCAAAGCAGAAATTGAAAGATTAAAAAGAGAAAAGGATGAAATCCAAGATAAAGTTGCCCTTGAAAAAGAGCAGGAATTTTCGGAAAAATTAAAAGAAGAAAGACTTAAAATTAAGAAACAATCAGACGAAGCATCTGCACTGAAAATAAAAGAACTTGAAAAGCAACTTGAAGACCAGAAAGACCTTGCCGAAGAAATGAAACGGAAAGCAGAACAGGGTTCTATGCAATTACAAGGTGAAATTCAGGAATTGGCTATTGAAGAAATATTAACAAAAATGTTCCCATTTGATATTATTTCAGAAGTCCCTAAAGGTGTTAAGGGTGCAGATGTAATCCAGAGAGTTCGGAATAAAGTGGGAATTGAATGTGGAACAATTCTTTATGAAAGTAAAAGGACTAAATCGTTTAGTCAGGATTGGATTAAAAAATTAAAAGCGGACGCTGTTTCAACAAAAGCAGATATTTGCATCATTATTACCGAAGCATTACCGGAAGGAATTGATAAAATTGGACAAATTGATGGGGTCTGGATTTGTTCCTTTAATGATTTTAAAGGATTGGTTTTGGTTCTACGTGAAAGTCTAATAAAATTGAATGAAGCGTATTTATCCCAGACTAATAAAGGTGAAAAGATGCAAATGCTATATGATTATCTAACAAGTAATGAATTTATGCTTCAGGTCAGTGCCATAATTGAGGGTTTTACGGACTTACATAATAGTTATACAAAAGAAAAACGAGCGATGGAAAGAATATGGAAGGAACGTGAAAAGCAACTTGAAAAAGTATTATTAAATACAAATCATTTTATAGGTTCAATTAAAGGTATTGCGGGAAGTTCAATTCCGGAACTGAAACAGATTGGAACGTCTGATAATATTTTAGAAATAAGCGATTAATATCTTGCTATTTTAATAAATCTGCTTATAAAATCATTAAATTTTAATTATAGTATGATACATAAAATTGAGCAATTAGTTTCTATAGGTAAATTCAGAGATTACCAAGCATCTGGAGATGTGGCATTTAGGAAACTCACCCTTTTTTACGGAGATAATGGGGGTGGAAAAACAACACTCACATCAATCTTCAGGTCTCTTACTCTGGGTTTGAATGACATTATTTTTCGTAGAAAATCTACTAATCAAACAACGCAACAAGCAGCAAGAATAGTTGAAAGAAATAATTCAGTAGATATATTTCACACTTTCAATCATTCTACAGGTTGGAATTCTCCCATGCCAGATATAGAAATATTTGATGTCCATTTTGTTAATGACAATGTATATTCAGGATTTGATTTTAATGATGAACACAGAAAACAATTGCATCAATTTGTTATTGGGGCACAAGGAGTGAACATTAAAAGGCAGATAGAACAGAACAAATCAGATAAAACAACTGCAAGACAAAACATTACCAGTTTAGAACAGCAGATAATACAACAGGTCGGAAACGATTTAACGTCGGATTTGTTAACTTCTTTTTTGGCAATTCAAAATACTCAAACCAATAATATAGACCAATTAATACAGGAAGGTGAAACTGCTCTATCAAACGCAAATGCTAATTCTGTTATACAAACACTACAACCACTTTTGCAATTATCATTAATAAATTCTGGAATTGATTTTGATACACTTGCAAGTGATTTGGAAATAAGTTCACAATCTATTCAAGACGAGACTCTAAAAACTTTGTTTAAAAATCATTGTTCAGATTTAGAAGAAAATTCTGTAGAAGGTCCTGAAAATTGGTTACAGAAAGGATATTCTTATTTAAAGAAAAAATCCACTGATGGTGAATCTAATATTCCGACTTCTCTTTATTGTCCTTTTTGCAAACAAAAAATAGACCAAGATTTGGATATAATTAGTGCTTATGCACAACATTTTAATGAAGAATTTAACTCCTTAATTTTAAGGCTTCAATCTCATTTAGAATTGGTTCAAGGTTTTAACTTAGAGGCAACAATTCAAAATCTTAATAATAACAATACTACCAACTCAGGAAGAACATCTTCTTGGGTTTCATATCTTCCTCAAACTACAATATCGCCAACTTATAATATTTTTGACGATGAAGAAAACTTGAAATCAGACTTTAAATCTGTTTTAGATTTAATTAGGCAGAAACTTCAAAATCCATCTTTGACTCTTGAAACAGATTATATTAAAGATTTCAAAGTGAAATTGAATACAATAAATAATAATATTAATAATTATAACCAGATTGTTAATACATATAATTTATCTATTCAATCATTTCGTTCCAGAATACAAAGTGTTGGTAATGCTCAAAACGAATTAAATAGATTAAATAGAATAAAAAAACGTTTTGAAACTTCTATAAATACTTTATGCAGCCAATTAGTTTCTGAAAAACAACGATTGAAAACATTAGAAGATAATTATCCATTATTAATTAGACAACAAGAAGCCGCAGCAACGACTTTCTTTGGTTTATATAAAACAAAAATTAATTATTATTTAGATACAATATTTAGAACCCCATTTAAAATTGATAGTATTGTATATATTCCCCCACGTGGTATGGCTATTCAAAGCAAAATTGAATACAAATTGACTATTGATGGAATTGATATTTCATTTGACCCAAACCAACCAAATAGTGCAAAAGATTGTTTAAGTGAAGGAGATAAAAGCACTATCGCATTGGCTTTTTTTCTTTCTAAATTAGATATTGATTCTAATTTAGCCAGTAAGATATTAATCTTTGATGACCCTCTTTCAAGTTTTGATAAAAACAGAAGATTGTATACTGTGCAAATTTTAAAGGATTTAATTCCAAAAATAAAACAAATAATTATTTTAAGTCACAATGAATTTTTCCTTTATGAATTAACGAAAGGAACAGCACAGGGAGATAAAAAGACTTTACGAATAACAGAAAATTTCATTACCAAATCTTCTTCTATTGAACCATTGGATTTGGATACTTTAGTTGAAAACAATTACTTTAAACATATTAAAGAGTTGGAGAATTTCTTGGTAAGTCCAGACTTAAATCATAAAGAAAGGGTCCTTGGTTTATTAAGAAATGTTCTTGAAGCACACTTACGCTTCAAATTTTATAGACAATTGGTGGTATTACCTCCGAGCAATCAAACATTAGGTAGATTAATAACCGAATTGATAAATCAAAATGTTGTTTTTAGAGATAACGTAAACAGAACATCAATTATAACTACACTTAATTTAATAAACGGAATTTCTTGTAGACCTCATCATGGTGAGCCAATGCCTGACTATAGTATATTAGGAGTTGACCCAAATACAATAACTGTTGTTGAATTATCTAATTTTGTCAACGATACATTGGACTTAATTGATAACAAATTATAGAAATAACAGAAAATGATAATTAACCTTTATATATCTTATTTAGTTAAAACATTCTTTTATAAGAACCCAAGTTTGTCCTGTTCTTTCGCATTGTTCTTATAAAATCCTTCATAAGAGAATTTGAAACACCCATCCAAATATTCTTTCAGATTGGAGTTTGGATATAGTTCCTTTGTTATTTTTAATTGTTTGACAATATTAACCACAAAACTGCCCGGAAGTTTTTTCTTGCCAAACATTTCAATAGTATCACAATCAAAAAGACTAATAATATCCATATCGTCAGTATTGGACTTTATAATATCAGAATAATTTTGTCTGTCTAATTCTTTAAAATCTAAAACCATATCAAAACGACCCGGTCTCCGTGCTGCACTATCAACAAGTTCCTTATCATTCGTTGAACCCAATAAGAACACAGAATTTTTCACCAGACCATCCATAGTTGTAAGAAAATCTATCAGATTGCTTGGGGAATAATTCTGATATCGGTCTCCGAATATCAAATCAATATCATCAATGCAAATCAGTGAATTCGGAAATATGTTCGCAAAGGAGAATAAAGTTGTAAAATTAATCATTCCTTCCGGAAGTATAATAGTAGTATTACCACAGCAATTATTTATTATAGTCCGGATGCTTTTAGTTTTCCCTGTTCCCGGAGGTCCTGAACATAAAAAACGAAGCGAAGGGTTAATTTTATTTGAATTATTGAATTTGCTATAATACTTTATGCTGTCTACAAATCTAATTAGTTCTGATTTTATTTTAGTTGGTAGAAATAGATTTTCAAAATTTTCATTCTTAAACTCATTCTTTTCATATTCGGTAATTATCAAACGATTTTCATAATCCCAAAACAACTTTAATATTTTGTTTTTAAATCTGGAATTTTTGACTGCTTGTTTGATTAGGTAATCTGCCAAAGCGGAACAGAAATTTGCTTTTGCCTCATTTCCGCTAACAGATATAAAAAATTGATTTTGAATATGAAATCCATCACCGGAAGAAATGCAAGATATAGTTACTTGATATGAACAGTTTTTATAATATAAGTTAATATGGACTGTATCGTTTCCAATACTTGGAATATTGTTTTCGTCATTAAAAATGATATTAGGCGGCATTAGTGCCTGATTAATGCCGGAAACAGGAGTATTAAGCGTTAAGATTACAACTTCGGTATCACTCAGTATTCCTGTGTGAACCGAATAAACATACGATTTCAGAAAGTCGTATTCGTAAAACTCTACTCTTTTTTGGTAAATTGGAATAGAAATATTTTTATTGCCGACACTAATTTTCTTTTCCTCTTTTATTTCGTCATTTGCCATCAACAAGGCAAAATCATTCAATTTATCATCAACACTCATAAACTCCTTCTTTCTTTTTCTTCTCATTGTTTAAATTGTTCAAATCAATTAAAAATTTATTACCCCCAACCTGAATATAATTCTTTCTTTCAGTTTGTTCTGTTCGTATTTGTCTTGAACAACGAGGTTTCCGTTTTGGTCGTAACACTGTGACAATCCGTGTCTTTCCAAATATTCAAAGTTTTCAAATAATTTTATCTTTCCATTAGGATAAAATAATGTGCTGCTTTTGACTTCATCTTCAAAATATTCAACCTGTTGATGTAACCAGCCCCCAGAAGTGTAAAATTTTGCAGTGCCATGAAGCATTCCGTTTAGGTATGTAATTTCGGATTTTACTTTTACAGGTCTATTCCAGTATGTAGTTATTGTTCCGTTCTTTATTTCCAAAGCACTTATTTTCTACAAAAATAGAAAATAAATGTTTATAAAATATTATTGTTTTATAGGAATAGTAAAAAAGTAAATTTGATACTATCAAAAAATAACAATTGATTTATTGCAGTTTTCCGTCCTCATCAATAAGTTTTATATTTCCCCTATAAGAAAACATATATTCCTTTCCTCCTTTTGTTAATAATCCATCGTAAAGAATTTTAGTTCGTTTATTTTTTTCTAATACTTTTCTTAATCTGTTTATATATTTTGCGGCAGTATTATTATAAGACAAATATCCTTTACTGTCTTTTAATTCTTTATTTTCTTTTCCAGTTTTTAAATCAATATCATAAATCACAAACTTATAAATTTTTTCTAATAAAACGTGTTCTTTGTTGTTTAATGCAAAATAATAAAGAAGCCTCCTTTCCTTTGGTGATAAATCAATCTTATAATTATCCAAATATGATTCTTCGTTATGTAAATTTATATATAGTCCAACATTAGTATTTATATTAAATTCTTTCTTTTCTTCCTCTTGAATTACTACAGCCAATTTTTCAATGTTTTGATATGTTGACTCAAATCTACTAATATATTCTTCATAGGTATTTCGCAACTCTCTTTTTTCAGTTATTAAATTCCCAATTTCATTCTCTTGTCTTTCAATAATTTTATTGAATGTATCAATCTCTAAATCTCTTTTGTGCGATAATTTTTTAAAATCCTCTTCACTTTTTAACAACTCGTTATATCTTTTTTTTGAAACCGATATATACCTTGAAGAAGAACTATCTTTATACTTTTTGACTTTTTGTGACTTCATTTGACTTTTGGAAATTAATGTAAAATGGCAAAAATATTTTTATGTTGTATCAAGATTAATAAATAATGTTTTTCAAAAATAAAAATATTAAACAAATGGTAAAAGGAAATAAGGACACTCTTTCCTTAATAGAGCCCGTTTCTACTGATTCCGGGAGAAAATATATCAGCGAAATAACAGAAGATATAGCAACACCTTCGTTGATGCCGATTTACGATAAAATCCCTTGGTGTTCTTTTACTTGGAACCCCGTAATGGGATGCACCATGTGTTCGGCTGGTTGTTTGAACTGCTATACAAAATCTTGGTTTCAAAGATTTAATAAAGTCTTGGGAAACTTTGAAAATGTCAGATGCTTTGAAAGTCGGCTGGATATTCCTTATAAGAGAAAGACACCAAGTATGATATTCACTGTATCTATGGGTGATTTGTTCCATAAGGACGTTCCGACCGAATTTATAAAGAAAGTCTTTAAGGTAATGAATGAATGTCCACAGCACATCTTTCAGGTTCTAACGAAGCGGGATAGTAGATTGTTGGAATTGTCACCTGAATTAAACTGGACACCTAATATCTGGATGGGGTGTAGTGTTGAAAATTCAGATTATCTATATAGAATAGATAGTTTGCGGAAAACAGGTGCAAAACTAAAATGGCTTTCGCTTGAACCATTAATAGGACCATTACCAAATATGAATTTATCTGGAATAAATTTTATAGTTGTCGGGGGAGAATCAGGAAGAAACTTCAGACCAATGCCGCACGAATGGGCAAGAGATATACGAAATCAATGCAGAGAAAGGAATATTCCGTTTTTCTTCAAGCAAAGTGCGGGTTTCCGAAAAGAGGACAAAGCAAAATTGCTGGATGGAGTAGTATATCACGAATTTCCCGAAAGTATTAATCAAAATAATTTAATAATAAACATAAAAGACGAAAGTCTAACAAAAGAAAGGTAGGTTTCTATAATGAATAAATATTTTGTATTGGAATTATCCGAAGAACAAAAAATACTGCTTTTAAAGTCCTTAAGGACACATTCAAAAAATTTGAATAAGAAATTAGCGGGTATAAAAGCAGCAAAAACCATTGCGCTTAATAAGATAGAAGAAGAAAGTCAAAGTTGTTATGTGTTAGATAATGTGCATTCTGTCCATTGTGAAGCATATAAATTTTTTGATACGCGGGAACAAGCAGAAAAATTCATAAAAGAAAGATTTTCTCCATATATAGAATTAGAAAAGAACGATATTGAAAAAATTAAAAAGGAAATATCGGAATTGGAAAGTTACATTATTAAAATTAAGCCAAAGGATATTATCAAGACAACAAAGAACAGTTTGAAAACTATTCCGATTTCTAATAAGGTAATATTATGAAGCAAAACTTTTATTAAACTAAATATCACAACAATGGAAAAAATAAAAAGAAAAAAACGATATCCGGTCTATAAAAAAACTATGAGCAAATTTTGTATAGAGACATATCAGCAGAATCTTGATTGGTGGATAAGATGCACAAATTGTGGGTGCGAATGGCAGCCGGGAATTAAGCATGGTGGTGGATACCATAGAAAATGGTGGCTCTGCTTTAATTGTGGAATTCAAAAACAAATAATTAATAAAGGAGAAATAATATGAATGAAGGAAAATGGAAACATTTAGGAAATATTTCACCAAGGAAGAATAATATGACGATATACTTTTACGAATATTTACTTAATAAAAAAACAACTATTAACATTTTGCAAACTTTAAATAAGGGAAATTAATCATGGAAAACTTAATTGAAAAAACAAAAGATACAAAAAAAACATCCAGACCCAAATACAGAAGCAGGGCAAGACGAGCCGAAGAACAAGTGCAAGAGATATATTCGGCAATAGAAGATATTAGAATCTTAACTGACGAAAAAAATTATGAGGAGATGATGAGCGAAGAAAAAGAAAGTCTTATTGAATCTATAAACGAAATTGTCACAAGCATTGATTTCGGTGAACTTGAAGAGTTAACAGATGAAATGGTGAACTGGAGAGACAATATGCAAGGGACAAATCTGGAAAATACAATGAAATATTGTGAGGTAGAAGAAGCCGCAAATACACTTGAAAATATTGAACCAAGTATTGACGAGATAGATGATATAGGCGAAATAGATGAGAGATTAGACGAACTTGAAGAAAAAGCACGTGAAATTGAAGATGTAATCTTTCCTACAATGTTCGGATAGAATAAAAATGAAATTTTCTATGACTTTATAATGCGAAAGTTATTTTCTTGGGTATGGGTTATAACTTTCTGCATGGTAAGCGAACAAGATGATATAGGTATGTAAAAATGAAAATGATAAGATACTATTTATGGAGTGGGTAATTAGTCACTATTCACTTCTGCTTACTAAAATGGTGGCATTGTTTGACCGTGCAATGCCACCAATATAAAACTAAATCATACAAATTATTAAATTAAAAACCAAAACACAAACTTTATGAAAACAACAGAAAAGAAAGAAACCGGATTTTTTAAAAAATTTATTGTAGCAGATAAAAACGGAAATCCTATAATAGATGAGAATGGGAATGAAAAAGAAATGGTTATTGACAGTTCCAAAATACTAAAAGGACCTGTCAGACATAAGCATTTAGGTTATGATTTGTCTCAAAGATTAAAGAAAATCTTTAATCATTACAAAAAATATGTAAAAGGTTTTCCTTATTCAAATTATAGTAAATACGATAGAGATGCCAGAAGGGATATGCATCCAGACTTGGAAATTGAATATGATGAAAAAACTATTTCTATTTTTTGGGAAATGGTTTATGAAAATGATATAGAAGATTTTAATGAACAACAAGAATTGATGTCATTGCTATATAATATTCATTGTTCAGGTATGACTTATGATGAATATATAGCATTAAATACCAATGAGTTATTAGACCAAATAAATTTTTTTAATAATCTAAATTAAAGGATAAACAAATGATAGAAATATCTACAGATATAGAAAACACTAAAAAGTATTACAAAGAAATGGGTGTTTGTAAAAAGAAAGTTAAAGGATTTACTCAAAGCGAATTTTTAAAAATAGTTGGAATGATAGAAAACAAAAGAGAATATGCTACGCCCGAATTGAAACAAAATTGGGAATCATATTATGCGTTTTTAAAAATTCTTTTGAAGCAAAAAATGATAGACCAACACGAATACGTATTTTTGATGCGACGTTAATACAGATATGCGCTGCTTGCTTCCGGAAGTATAAAAAAGCAAAGAAAATATACTAATGAAAATATAAAGTAATACCAGAAATAATATTTAAAAATAAAACTTTTTAAAATATATCATAAAAGAAAGGACCTTATAATGAAAATAAGTGAAGAAATATTAAAATCCGAGGATATCGGAGATAAAATTAGTAGAAATACAAGATATAATTATCTTATTCCTCCTTTAAGTGAGGATGAATATGAAAGACTTGAAGCAAACATTAAAAAATATGGGTGTCGGGAGTTTATTTATATTGATAATTCATGGAATATTGTTGATGGAGACAACAGGTTCAAAATATGTAGGGAACACAAAATTTCTTTCCTAATAAAAGAAATAACTTTTGATACTGAAGATGAGAAGATTGAATGGATAATTGAAAACCAACTCGGCAGAAGAAATTTAGATTTCCGATATCGGAATTATCTGATAGGTGTTTTATTTAATAAAAAAAGATGGGCGAGGGAATACAATAAAGATATTGGTGATGGTGAAACCAAGAGTGCAAAATTTGCACTGGAGAAAACAGCAGAATCAATTGCAAAGGAGAACAAAATATCACGACGTTCATTATTCAATTATGCTGATTATGCTGAAGGTTTGGAAGAAATAAGAAAAGGATTGAATGATATTGAAGAGGGTTTTGGTGATGAACGAGTAACAAAAGATGATATTGGCTTAACAAACGAAGAAATTATAAATTTTGCGGATTTTGATTTGGAGAAGAAAACCGAAGCGATTATCAAATTATATGAAGACCTTAATAAGAATAAAAAAGTAAGTATCCCAACAAGAGATATCTTTAAAAAAGAAAAAGACTTAAAACTTATTGAGGAAATTAAATCGGAAGAAGGGATACGCCAAACATCAAATAAATTAAGGGAAGTTTCCATTGAAAGTATAATTTCGGATATGAAGCCGGTAAAGAATTATTATTCTTTTGAAAATCAGAACTTCAAAATAAGAATTTACTTGAATAAATGATTGATTAATAAATGAGACCCCCTTTAAAAAATATTTCTTCAAATGATTTTCAAACACCAAAGGAAGCACTGTATCCATTATTCCCTTATTTGCGAAAAGAATGGGCAATATGGGAGTGTGCTTCTGGTGACGGAAATTTGGTTGAAGAATTTAAAAATAGGGGGTTTCGGGTTATCGGAACAGATGTAAAACAAGGATTTGATTTTCTGAAATATGAACCGTTAAATTATGACTGTATCATAACAAATCCACCATATTCAATCAAGCAAAAATTTCTGGAAAGAGCATATAATCTAAACAAACCTTTTGCTTTTTTATTACCACTTACAACATTGGAAACAGAAAAAAGACAGAAATTATTTGAAGAATATGGAGTAGAAATAATATTCTTGAACAAAAGAATAAATTTCAAAACACCCTCTGGGAAAGGTTCAGGAAGTTGGTTTGCTACTGCTTGGTTTACTCATGGTCTGAATATAGGAAAACAAATAAACTTTGCTAAAATCTGACTTCTGGTTTTAACTAAACCCTTTTTCCCAATTATAAAAAATTTTTTTATTATTAATTTAAATAAAATCCTCCTCTACTGTAAGAAAAAAATCAAACTGAAAAAATGTTTTTATTACAATAGATGTGCGGTCCGAAAGGAACTACCATGTATAACGATTTATATCAATTTTTACTGACAAACTTTCCTGTTCTTAATGAATATGAGGCAAAACACAGGAATTTTATTATCAATATGATTTATAAATGTTATTGCGGAAGAAGAAACCATAACATATACTCTAAAAGTGATATGGTTTTTTCTTTTAAAGCAAGTTATCTACGAAAACTTAATTTTAGGAACTGGGAAAAATTAATAGCACCATTCTTTTTGGTTATAAATCCGCTTTTCATTCCCAAAGAATTTACGAGAGCATTTACGTTTACAGACGAATTATTAAAAGTTCTGGATGAATTTGATATAGGTGAAATAAAAGCCAAAGATGTTTCTAAAAATAATGAGATTATTATAAATGTTGATAACGGTATTAGAGCATTAAAATTTATTCAACATTTAATATCAAAGAAGGATTTCCAAACTTATAACAAAGTATTTGAACCGAAGAATGATATTCAAAGCATATCGGAATTAAAAATGAAGAAATACAAATTAATTTCCTTGTTGTTTAATTCAACACAGATTAAGTATAAGGAAGGTAATACAGGCAGACTTTACCAACAATCTGACTGTAATCTTCAGGCATGTCCTTCAGAATTGAGAAAAGTATTATTAAGCGGTTTGGGATACTATGATTATGACATTGAGAACTGTCATTATTCAATTCTGTATCAGTTGCTATTGAAAAACAATATTGACGCCAATCTTTTTCCCGTCTTCAAAAAATATATTGAGTTTAAGAGGGATTTCCGTGAGAAACTTTCAAAAGAATTTGAAATAGATTTGACTACAACCAAAGATATTTTATCTGCTCTTGTAAATTCTGGAGCGACAAACTACAAAAGTCGTTGCTTTACAGGGTTAAAATACGAACACATAAAAGATAAAATATTATCAAATGATACATTCGTTTCGCTTAAAAAGGAACTTAAAATCATAAGAATGATAATCCAGCAACTATATGTCAAAGGAGATGAAGTCGTTAATGAAATCGGGAAAATATTAGAACTGAAAATAAAAACAGAAGGGAAAAAAAGGAATTTGCAGAAAAGTAAAATAATGTCTCATATATTACATGGTTATGAAAGATTAATTCTTGACACCGTTTGTAATAAGTATAATGATTTATTAGTCCTTAAAATACATGATGGATGGATTTTAAGAAAAAATATTCAGAGGAAAGATATAATTGATGAAATTAAAATCAAAACAGGATTAAATGTATCATTAAGTAAAGACCCACTTGATAAAATAATAAATTCATTAGTAATAAATCATTGAAGATTATACTTTTTTGATAAATTTTACGCTGTTATGGTGACCATATAGAAATATGGTCTTAAATGCCCCCTTAAAACTCCCCGGTTCGCGCATAAATAGCCGACGTTGGGCGACTGGAGTTGAGGGAGTATATTTACATACCTTTGGTGTCAAATGCTGTTTAAAAGCGTTATAACGCTGAAAACCGCTCCCAATGAGGGTTTTCAGGTATCTTGATACTTCTAAGCGAAGAATAAAATCCCATTTAAGTATTATTTTATTAATTATTTGTATTTCATTTATTCATTTTTTAAGGATTCTGAAAACACTAAATTTCTTTTTTTAATCACTTTAATTGTTATGATTAACAAGCAGCAGTTAGGTAATACCCTTTGGGGTATGGCAGATATTTTACGGGGCAAGGTTGAGGATTATAAAGCATATATCTTAACACTTCTATTTTTCAAAAGACTTTCAGATAACTACAGTTGGGAAATTGAAAACACAATCAAGGAAAAAGAAAAAGAATTCGGAAGGAAGTTAAATCAGAAACAAATTGACTCAATTAAAGTTAAGGCACACGATTTTATTATTCCCGAAAAATGTTTCTGGGAAGATGTCAAGAATGTTCCGATGGATGATAAAAACGAGACACTTGATAATTCCCTGACATCAATTGCCGAAGCAAATAAATCACTAAAAGGAATAATTAATGCTGTCCGCTGGAATGAACCCGCTCCTGATGGTTCTGGCGGAAAAAGACTTTCTTCGGAAGTTTTGACTTCATTGATTAATTACTTATCTCCTGTTCCTTTGGATAACAATAATGTTTCTCTTGATGTATTGGGTGATGCTTATGAATACCTGATAAAAAGATTTGCTGATGAAAATAAAAGCGGAACAACAGCGGGACAATTCTATACTCCACCGGAAATCGCTGAAATAATTGTTAGAACGATTAAACCACAAAAGAGCGAGTGGATACACGACCCTACTTGCGGCTCAATGGGATTACTTATTAAATCTGCAAAGTATGTAAAAGAAAATACCGGTAATATCAAAGATGTCAGATTATTCGGACAAGAAAGTGTCTGGAATACTTGGGCTATCGCAAAAATGAATGCTATGCTTCACGGACTTGATGCAGATGTTCGTCAGGGTGATACAATTAAAACCCCGAAATTCTTGGATGGAAGCGATTTAACACAGTTTGATATTGTAGTTGCTAATTTTCCTTTTAGTCAGGAAAACTGGTGGTTGAACGGAAAACCTAAAACAGATAAAAAAGGCAAAGTTGAAACCAAAAGTGACGGAACACCTAAATTGGTATATCCTTCTAAAGATGAATTCGCAGACCCTTACAACCGATTCGTTTACGGTATTCCTGATTTCTCAAATGGCGACTTTGCTTTTTTACAACACATTATTGCAAGTTTGAATGACAAAGGTAGGGCTGGAGTTGTATGTCCGCAAGGTGTATTATTCCGGGGACAACCTGAAAAAACTGAGGAAGAAGATGGACAGAATAGAAAAGCCGATACAGATTATCTGATTCGCAGGGGTTTTCTTGAAGGTATTGGCGAAGAGAAGAAAAATATTATTGAAGCGATTGTTGTTCTTCCGGCAAATCTGTTTTATGGAACGCAGATTCCCGGTAGTATTATTTTCTTTAACAAAAATAAATCCGAAGAAAGAAAAGACAAAGTTTTAATGGTTTATGCCGCAAGGGAAGGATGGTATAAAGAAAATTCAAATCAGAATGAATTACTTCCGCACGATGTAATGAGGTTGATAGTTCAACTTGAAGCGTGGGGGGATATAAATATTGCAAAACAGGTAATACCAAAACATCAGGAAAGATTAATTGGCTGGGTTGATGAAGATTTGGATTATAAAATTGTGGAAATCAAAAACAAATACAGCCACGAAGAAAAGCAGAAATCAGAAACAGAAGAAAAATTAAAAGTAAATGAATTATCTGCTTCGGAAAAGAAAACTTTGACAAAAAGATTAGCAAGATTAACTGAACTAATGAATAAACGGGATACTGAAATAAAAGAAGCAGAAGAACAGGCAGAAAGCGAAAGACAGGCAATAAGAGATGTTAGTAAGGAATTAATTGAAATGTTCAGCAATCCCGAATTAAGAAAAAGATATTTCTCAATCGTAGATATGGATGAAATTATTGAAAACGAATATAATCTTAATATGCCAAGATACGTGGATACATTTGAACCGGAAGAAGAAATTGATTTGAAAGAAGCAATTAAGAGTTATAGCGATACATTGCAAAATGAAATTCAAAGTAGTGATAATCTTATAAATTTTTTGAAACTGATTAATAATGAATTATAATTTTACTGATAAAAGAGTTGGTAATATCATTGAAATGAAATCAGGTTACACTTGGTCGTCAGACCAAGAAACTAATTCTCCAAAAGAAAACTCTGTTAGAGTATTAACAGTGACAAATATTCAAAAAACTCTTGACAAGACCTATAAATTATACTTGAATAATGTTTCGGAAAAAGATAAAGAAGAAAAAAAGGTTACAAAAGGATGGACTATTGCTGTCGGCTCAAATGGTAACAGAAATAGAATTGGAAATTGTGTCTATATAGATGAAGATACTGAATATCTGTTTGCTTCTTTTTTGGTTGGATTTAAACCGAAAGATATATCTGGTGTATTACCTGAATATTTTTTTAGGTGGATGTCAAGTGAAATTATTCAAAGAAAAATTTCCACAACTTCAGAAGGGACAACAGGATTAGGGAATTTTAATACAAGGTATTTCAAAAAATTAAAAATGTCATTCCCGGAAGATATTGAAATCCAGAAACATATTACTGAAATACTAACAGCCGTGGATTATTTAATTGTTGCTATACAAAACTCTATTGAAAAAGCGGAACGACTTCGTAAATCATTGATGCAGAATTTACTGACAGGGAAATTGAAACCGGATGGCACTTTGAGAAAGGAAGATGAATTTGACAAAACTGATTATATTAAAATCCCAAAAAACTGGAAAACTTATGGTTTTGGACCTCAAGGTTTAGGAGAATTAAATCCTCAAATAAAATTCATAAAGAATAAAGAATATGACTTTATTGATATGGATGGAGTAGGTGAAAATTATTCTGGAATAAAGAATATTAGCAGAAGAATTATAAACGACGGTAGTTTTTCAAGATTTATTAATAATGATATTCTGATTGCGAAAATCACACCTTGTCTTGAAAACGGAAAAATTGCTATTGCACAAAACATTAATTCAGAAATTGGATTTGGTTCAACAGAATTTATTGTCATAAGGGCTTCAGAAAAAATATATTTTAAATATCTTTATTATTTGCTCTCATCAAATCCAATTCATTCAAGAGCAGTATCTCTTATGGAGGGAACAACTGGCAGACAAAGAGTCCCTTTAAGTGCTTTTAAAAAGAAAATTAAAGTTGCTATTCCTTGCGATATTGAAGAACAAAAAGAAATCGTAAATCAATTAGATAATGTTCAATCTGAAATAGAAAAAAGAAAAAGCAAAATAAATATATTAAATATTCTAAAGAAATCACTGCTCCAAAACTTATTAACAGGAAAAGTGAAAATTAAACCAAATTAATATGTCAACTTTAAGTGAAAAATCAGGAGTTGAAATACCTGTATATAAATGGCTGACTGATTTGGGGTGGGAAGGTAAAACCCCTGACGATTTAAAAATTTACAACAGACCTCTTTCCAATCCCATCATTGATGATATATTCCTTAATAAAATATCGGAATTAAATAACATAACACTTGAAGAAGCCAAAAGCGTTTATAATATTTTCATAGCACATTTCAGAAATCCGAATCAAATTGTTGCCAATGAATTGATACTTGATTTATTATGCAAAGGTGTGAATATAACATTAAATCATGTGGACAGAACAATCATCTTGATTGATTTTGAAAATATTAATAATAATGATTTAATAGCAACAAGACAGTATTGGGTTCACGGGAATAAAGTTGTGAAACCGGATATAGTTCTTTTGGTAAACGGAATTCCTCTGATTACTATAGAAGCAAAGCAAAGGGCAAAGAAGAATGTGAACTGGCTGGATGGGGTAAATCAATTCAAAAGATACTGTGATGAAGCACCGAAATTATTTATCTGCAATCTTTTTGGAGTTGCTTGTAATGGAATGATAGCAAAATACGGAATTCCGGGTGTATCTTCCTCTTACTTTTTTGAATGGAAAGATTTATCGCTTACGCAAGAAGCACTTGAAATCGTTCAGAAAAATAAAAACTGGGAAGTAAGAGAAACTGCGCAAATGAGTTATCTTGAAATCCCGGAATATGAAAGAATGAAGCAATCCATCTGCGGACTGCTTCAACCCGCAAGAGTTCTGGACATATTGAAAAACTTTATAGTATTTGAACAGACACAGGAAAGCGGAGTGATAAAGAAAGTTGCCAGATATCAGCAAGTCAGAGCAGCAAATAAAATATTGGTCAGGGTTATTAATACATTAAATGGCACAGCAGAAGATAAACAGGGAATAATCTGGCATACACAGGGTTCAGGAAAGAGTTTAACAATGCTTTATACAGCATATAAATTAAGAAATCATCCTGATTTAAAAGACCCTGCAGTTTATATTGTCGTTGACAGAAAAGATTTAAGAACACAGATAGGCGGGACATTTGACGATTGTGATTTTCCGAATACCTTCAAACCGATGAACATAAATCAGTTGAAGCAGAAAATTACAGATAAAGCATCTGAGGTGATAATTACGACTGTTCAGAAATTTTCTGATTTAGGTGAAATTGAAGATAACAGAGATAATGTAATTGTATTGATTGACGAAGCACACAGAACGGAATACGGAGACTATCAATCCGAACTTAAAAAAGTATTTCCAAATGCTTTCAGGTTTGCATTTACAGGAACACCAATACTGAAAACCCATCAAGAATTCGGAGCAGACAGAGGTGATAAAGTTGAAATATTCCTTGATAAATATGGAATACAGGATTCCATTGAAGATGGTGCGACAGTGGAAATAAGGTATTCGGCTGGAATAGCAAAGTATCAACTTGATAGGGAAAAACTGAAAAAGGGATACGAAGAAATCACAGAAGATTTAAACGAAGAACAGAAGCGAGCAGTTGAAAGGAAAGTGAAACCATGGAAGGAAATGATAAAGAAACCGGAAAGAATACAAATAATAGCAGAAAACATAGCAAATGATTTTAAGGAACAAGTTGCACCGAATGGTTTTAAAGCACAGGTCGTAGCGGTGGATAAAGAAACTTGCGTAATGTATTACAAAGAATTGCGGAAATATTTTAATGAAAATGAACTTGCAATCGTTTTTTCAAAAAACCAGAACGAACCGGAAGAAAGACATAATTTATTCAGGGATTTTTATCTTGAAGACGGAGAATTGAAAAAACTTATTAAAAGGTTCAAAAAAAGAATTACTGAAGAAGAAATAAAGAAAGGAAATAATCTTAAAATTCTTATAGTCTGCAATATGCTACTTACTGGATTTGATGCACCGATTGAACAAACAATGTATTTAGATAGTCCGTTGCGAAATCACAATCTTTTACAAGCGATTGCAAGAACAAACAGACCTTATGATATTGAAGATGTATCAAAGCAATTCGGCAGGGTTGTTGATTATGTAGGTGTGTTTCAGGATTTAAACGAAGCACTTCAATATGACCCGAAAGAAATAGAATCAATCAGAAACATAGATGAATTAATAAAAACTTTCCCGGATATTATGGCAAAGGCATTTGAGCCGTTCAATGAAATTAAACTTGAAGATAGTTATGAATGCACGATAGCAATTGTAAGAACACTTGGGGAAATAGACCAAACTGAATTTGAAAAGAATTTCAGAAACGTAGTTCAATTTTACGAAGCGATTTCACCAAATGCCTTTCTTGTTCAATACAGAAACCAATATAAATGGCTTATCACAATTTATGAGATTTATTTATCCGAATATAAAAGGTTGGGATTTGACGCGGAATTTTATGCACAAAAGACAAAAGAACTTTTAAAAGACAGTATCAAGGTTTTGGATTTCAAAAAGTATATCCCAGAAGTGAAAATTGATAAGGATTATATTGATAATTTAGCAGGGACAAATTTAAGCCCAGATGATAAAGCAGAAAAAATAATCAGGGATATTGAAACAGTTATTAAAATTAATGAACAGACAAACCCGATTTATGTAGAACTTTACAAAAGATTGGAAGAACTCATTAAACAGAAAAGAGAAAAGTCAAAAGCGATTGAAGACGTTTTAACAGAACTTGAAAAATTATATAAAGACCTTGACGAAGTAGAAAGTTTGCCGAAAAGATTGGGTTTTGAAGATAAAGGAAGTTTTTCAATATATCAGGAAATCAAAAATGCTATACCGGACTTTAAAGATGATAACCTGATAAAGCAATTTGCTATTGAATTAACGGATAGAATTTGTGGCAAGAGATATTACGGATGGAGCGAATCCGATAAGGCAGACAGGTTTATTGAGTTGGAAATTGAACTTACTGCTTATAAGGATGAATTCGCAGAAATAAATATTATTGACAATCATAATTTAGTAGAAAACATTAAGGCAAGGATAATACAGCATTACAGTTTATAATGGACTTTTTAAAAGAATACAATATTATTAGGCGGAAAGTTAAGCATATACGCATAAATATCAACAGGGATAAAAATGTAAAAATAATTATTCCGATGAAATATCCTATATCTGAACTGAATAAAATAATTGAAAAGCGTTCTGAATGGATTAAAGAAAAGCAAAGATATTTTGATAATATGAAAAGCAGATATTTTAAGATGGAAAAGAACGAGATATTATATCTTGGAAGAAAGTATAAATTTATATACAAACAGGAATTAGGAAAAGCCGTAAGAATTGATGATAAGAAGTTGGAAATAAGTTCAGGTTTAAAATTTTCTGATAAAAATGTGTTGGTGAGTTGGCAAAAGACAGAAGCAAAAAATTTCATATTAAAAAGATTGCAGGAAATTAATAAATCGGGAAGATTCAAGTATAACAGGATTTTTATAAGAAACCAGAAAACAAAATGGGGGAATTGTTCAAGCAAAAAGAATTTATCCTTTAACTGGCGTTTGATAATGACACCTTTGTTTGTAATAGATTATTTGATTTTTCACGAATTAATACATCTTGAAGTAATGAACCACTCCAAAGAATACTGGCTTCGCTTGTCATTGGTTAATCCCGATTACAAAGAAGCAAACAAATGGCTTAAGCAGTATGGCGGGGGGTTGTTTTATTAAAAATAAAAATTAAGAATATGGATTATGTAGACAGAATAAAACCCGACTCAAAAGGTATCTTCACATATTTGGAAGAACTTATTAACAAGAATTACCAAATCCCGACTTTTCAGAGAGAAGTAGTGTGGAATGAACAAAACGTTAAGAAATTATGGGACAGTATATATAAATTTTATCCAATAGGAAGTATTCTTATATGGAAAACAACAATTAAATTGCACAACCATAGAAATATATTTGGCTTTACTATATCAGATGAAGATTTAAGTAGAACCGAATATCAATATATTCTGGATGGTCAGCAAAGGACTAATGCGCTTTTAACTTCACTTTATGGTGGAAAAATTGAAGGGAAAGAAGATTTTAATCCTACTTTATATTTTGATTTGACTGTATTAGATAATGGTGAAAATGACGAATCAAATTTTAAAAACAGGTTCTTATTTTGGGATGAGATAAATGATAAAAACGGAAAGAAATCAAATTCAGCAAACAAAGAAAATTTTGAAAAAGGATTAATAGTAAAACTTAAAGACATTAAGGAAAACTTTAAGAAAGTCGCCCAAATAATTCAAGAACATTATGGCTTTGAACATGAAATAATGGAAAATTTATGGGATATAAAACAAGTTCTTGATAATTACAAAGTTTCATTAATAGAGTTAAAAGATATACAGGTCAATCAAGTGTGTCAAATATTTGAACGAATAAATCAAGAAGGTAAACCACTTGACTTGTTTGATATCGTTGTTGCAAAAACATACAGACCTAAAACTAAAAATCAAAACCCATTTTACTTAAGAGAATTAATTGATGAATACAGGAAAACCCTTAATGGTAATTTTAAATTGATTGATGACTTAACAATATTGCAAATGCTATCAAGTGTTATTATGGTAAATTTGCCAAATACAAAAGTCTATAATATAACAAAAAATTATTTAAATGAAGTTAAAGCAGAAGAAATTGAAAGTATATGGGAAGAGTCCAAAATCGCAATTAATAAAACCTTTGATTTTTTTGAAAACCATTTGAAAATTAAAGGTCCTCAATTAATACCATACGGATATTATTATTTGTCTTTGGTTACATACTTTTATAAGAACAAGAATTTTAACTATAATTTTCTTTTAAAATATTTTTGGTTTTATAGTTTTCACAAAGATGATTTATTTAAAAATACTACAGACCTAAAAAACCATATTGAATTGCTTAAAAGCCAAAAAGAAAAAAATAATACCGAATTGGGAAGATTTTTAATAGATAAAAATGATTTAAGGCAATCTTCATATAGTTCAAAAGGGCGTTTATCAAGGGCAATACTTTCGTTATATGCAAATCAAGACCCCAGAGACTGGAAGTTACCACAAAGAAGCGTGATAAGTGATGTATATTATATGTTAACAGACAAACCTAACTTACACCATATTTTTCCATCGGATTTTATTGAGAAAAATCCGGGTAGAAATCAATTAAATTCAAACAGTTTGATGAATATAGCATATTTAACCCAAATCACAAATTTAGAAATCAGTAATAAAAATCCAATTAAGTATATAAACGATTATAATACGCAAGAATTCCGTGATATTTTAGACACTCATTTATTAACAAGCGAGTTATTAGATTGGGCTTCTGCAGAAGAAATGCCTGAAAATGCTCTTGATTTATTTATTGAAAAACGTATTGATAATGTGATTGAAGTATTAAAACAAAAAATTGGGGAAGATAATTTTGAAGTAATAGACACTAAAGAAAAATTAAAGTAACGAGAATTTCAAATAAAGTTAATAAGAACATTTCATGCTATAAAGCAAGAAGTATTTTTAAATTTATTAAAAGGGATTTATTTTGAAAATTAAAAAAATCAAAATTACAAATTTCAGGTCTATTAAAGATACAATAGATATTGAATTGCCCCAAATTACTGCACTAATAGGTCCTAACAATTCTGGAAAAAGTAATATATTAAATGCACTTTATAAAGTTCTTGGACGAGATTGGGTAACTGTAAATAATTTTACAGAAGAAGATGTATATATGAAGGAATATGATAGAGATATAAATATTGAAATTGAATTTGTTGAACCATACTTATATTATGCATTCAAAGATACCCCCCCAAGTTCAATACCAAAAATAACTTATACTTATACAAGGTATAAAATCGGAGTATATAAAGGACAAAGAAGATTAGATAAAAAATGTTTAACCGTTGAAGATAACCTTGTTCAAGTTCTTATGGAAAAACCTAAAAAGGGTGTTAAAAATAATTATAGACCATTAACAACCATTCCTCAAGAAATGCAAGAAAATATCCCGTTGATTTATATTGGAACAGACCGAAATCTTAAAAATCAACTACCGGGTGCAAGGAATTCTTTACTCGGCTCTTTATTGAATGATATTAATTACGATTTTCTTGATGATAAAAACACTATTGAAGTTCAAAATCCAGATGGAACTTCATCTACAGAAATTAGAAAAAACAGATTTAATGATTGTATAAAAGAAGCAATTAAGACATTAAGAACAGAAGAATTTATTGCACTTGAAAAAAGTTTAAAAGAAAATGCACTTAAGCAACTCGGATTTAATCCAGATACAGACACAGACAAATTAGATATATACTTTAATCCTTTTGATTCTTTAGAATTTTACAAATCTCTTGAAATATGGGTAAATGAACACGGATTTGAAATAAATGCTACAGAACTTGGTGCGGGATTCCAAAATGCCATTGTAATTTCTATTCTGAAAGCATTTGAAGAACGCAAGAAAAACGGTGCGATTTTTCTGATTGAAGAACCCGAAATGTTTTTACATCCACAAATGCAGCGGTCTTTATATAATACCATTAGAAAAATTGGTGAAACGAATCAAGTTATTTATGTTACGCATTCTCCTAATTTCATCACAATCCCAGAATTTGAAGAAATCAGAATAGTTCGGAAAGATGAAAACGGAACAAAAATCACTCAGTCAACATTGAAGCCAGAGCAACGATTGAAAGATAAATTCAGAAAAGAACTTGACCCAGAAAGAAACGAATTATTCTTTGCACAAAAAATATTAATTGTAGAAGGAGATACAGAGAAACTTGCTTTTCCGGAATATGCAAAAAGAATGAATCTTAATATAGATAATGTTGGTTCAAGTATAGTTGAAGTTGGGGGAAAAAGGAATATTATTGATTTTGTTGAACTTGCTGTATCATTTAATATCCCGGTTGGAATCGTATTTGATGTTGATAGTTCTGATTTTCAGAATAAAAGAGACGAAGAAAAAGAATACAATAAAGTATTAAACAGTTATTCTAAAAAAGGTGTTAAAGTCTGGAGTTTTGACAAAAATTATGAGCAAGAACTTAAAACATTTTGGGGTGATAGTAATTACCAAACTTATTGTCAAAAATATGAGAAAGTAAGTAAAGCAGTAAAGGGAAGATTATTTGCTTTAGATACTGATATTACTATTCCAGATTTTATTAAACCTATAATAAATTGGATTACAAATAATGAGTGATATCGGAAAACTGTATTTAAAAGACGACATATTTGATAAAACTGGTTTCAGAAGCAGAGCCCGGTTACATCAATCTAAATACAGAGCAGAAATATTAAAAGTTGGTTATGATATGTATGGGAACAGATTAACTGAAGAAGATGGAAAAAGAGGATTAAATTTCTTTGATGGATTTTCAGTATTTGATGAAGTAAAGAAGCGATATCCTATTTTTAAAAAACCACTTTATTGCGATATGCTTCGTAGCGAACATATTCCTTTTAATTTATTTATTCCACTAAAACAAAACTTAATTTTCTGCAAAGAGGTGTTTAATGAATTTTTAAATAACACTATCAATTCTATCAATAAAATTGAAATTGAATATGCTCCTCCACCAAAAGAGAACTATTTAAATGATAACACTTCTTTTGATGCTTATATTGAATACACCCATATTGATAATACGAAAGGAATTCTGGGAATTGAAGTAAAATATACTGAACATGAATACCCATTGAAAAAAGGTTCAAAAGAAGAAAGATTTATAATGGATGAAGAATCGCCTTATTATAAAATTTCTGAAATATCTGGCATTTACAACGTTGATGCATTTAATCTCTTAAAAACAGATAAATTCAGGCAAGTATGGAGAAATCAATTACTCGGGGAAAGCATACTAATAAAAGAAAGCAAAGAGTTTAAACATTTTACTTCTTTAACCTTTTTCCCAAGCGGTAATACTCATTTTTCAGAAGTAAGTAAAGAATATGTTTATCTTTTAAAGAAGAATGATAATAAGTTTTGTCCTGTAACATTTGAAAACTATATTTCAAATTTACAAAAGCACTGCCCTGATAATGATTACATACAGTGGATAGATTATTTAGACAAAAGATATATCATCAAAGAGGAATTTATTTGAATTTAAAAAACAACAATATTAAAGTATATTATTACGAAAATTAAAAATTAAAATCTAATTCAGAGAAAATATAGAAATATAAAGTTACGGTATAAAATATAAGATTTTCGCAGTGTTCTGCTGCACTCTTTCGTGAAAAATCGCCAATTTTTTAGTCAAGAGAAGTAATGCTCAATGCTGCGTCCTGAAATGGACGCACTTTGGTTTATCTCTCTTGACAGGTAGGCGATACCTTCACGGAAGGATGTAACTTTAAGTTGCGTCCTTTTTATTTTAAATGAGTTTTTAGATTTTAAAAAAATTACAAATATAATAAGATTTATTCATAATTAAGAAAGGAGTCAAATTGTTTGAGTATTTACTTGTTAATGTTCTCCCCATTGTAATATTTATTATTTTCGTAATAATATTAGTAAAAATCTATAAATATTATAAACAAAAGAAGATTGTAATAAAGAAGGAAGAGAATAAGGAAAATAATCATGATTGGTAAGCAGAACTATTATAGCATAATTTTTATGTGAATGAAGTTGAGTCCTTTTTATTTAGAATGAGTATTTAAATTTAAAATAAAAATTACAAATTTATAAAATTAATTCGTAATTTAGAAAGGAGTTGAAATGTTTGGATTAGGCACACCTGAAATATTACTATTATTAGTTTTATTTGTTGTCATATTTGCTGTGGTATTAATAATAGTTATTAAAAATAAAAAAAAGGAACAAAAAATACACGATTTGAAAAATAAAGATAATAATTGGTAACTTAATTAATTATTTATATGAAATCATACAAGCATTTATTAATATCTTGCACTTATTTTCTATTTTCCTGTTTGTTTTTTTCCTGTAGCGATGTTAAAACAAGCAGTGGCTTTGAAATTGGTTTATTGCTTTCCTTTTTCTTTTGGGTAATAGTAATAATCTTTATAATTGTATTCATTATTAAATATATCCAAAAAAAGAAAGCGATAATAAAAAAAGAAACACGAGATAGAAAAAATCACGATTGGTAAGTGAACTTGTAAATAAAATATGAAAAAAAGTATCACATTGGCAGTAATTTTATCTATGGCATTTGGTCCGTTTGGAATGTTTTATTCTACTATTTCAGGTGCTATAATTATGTTGGTAACGAATCTGATAATTTTTGTGTCCGGGTTTTTAACATGGGGAGAAGGATGGAAGTATTATATTTTATCTTGGTTGATATGCGTAATCTGGTCGGCTATCGCAGTAAGTAGTTATAATAAAAAAACATTTTAAAACTTAATTACTAAACACTATGAAAATTAAAACAAATTATTTGTTGTTTATCAATTTATTCCTTCTTGGGATGTTTACAGTTATTATATCCGGATGCAGTAAGGAAGCAGAGGGTGTGTGGATAATATTAGTGCTGGCTTTCATAGCATTCAATATTTTTGTTGTCTACTTTATTTTTAAGGCATTAGAATTTGTAGTAAAAGCAATAAATATGTATAAATCTATTATTGAAAGGGAAGACGTTATTATCCGAAGGCAAGAACAAATTCTTCGTGTATTGCTTGAATCAAAAGATAATAAAAATTATACACAAGAAATGGTAAAAGAGTATTTCAAATAAAACGACAGTGTAGAACAAAAATAAATAATTGCAAATTTATTTAATGGCAAATAATTTAATAAATAAGTGTCCGGTTTGTAATGAACAAACAGAATTAAGCAAAGCCGATTTTAAAAGAGGAACTTATACTTGTCAGTCCTGTTTGACAGTCAATAAAATTGATACTAATAATTTGCAATCAGCATCAAATGACAAAAAACCAAAAAGAAAAGCGATACCCCTTCCTAAACCGGTTCGTTATTTAATTTCACTTTTACAAATTGTAATCGTTGTTTTATCTTTATATGGTCTTTATGAATTAATGCCCGAAGGAATTGCTTATTCACTTCCGTTCTTGGGTTCAGTAATTTCTGTTTGGTTACAAAAGATAAAAATGGGTTATAATCCTTTTATTAGTAACAATGAATATGAAGTGAACCCAAAAGATGTATTGAGAGAAGAAGGATATAATGACCCATTTGTTGGATTACCAGAAGAATACAGGCGGCATAAAGCAGAAAAAGAAGCAGGAAGAAAATTTTCACAGAAAGAGTGGGATGAATATTATGAAAAATATCAATATGAACATCCCCCGATGGAATTAACATGGTCAAATATTAAAAACAAGTTTTCAAGAAAAAAGAAAAACCAATAGCCATTTGTAAATTAAAATAATTTAATATGAAAAAAATACCTTTAAAGAGAATTCGTTATTTTGTAAAATAAATTTATTAATCATGAAACCTTTATATATTTCATTTTGTGTATTATTCGTTTTTTTTCTGTTCGGGTGCGAAAAAACGAATAAGGTTGCAACTTATAAAATCGGAAAACAATTATTTGAAATTGATTCATCTGGAATAGATAAAATTGATATTGAACATGTTGGAAAAAGTATTACTTTGTCAAAGGTTGGTTTAGAATGGAGGGTCACTTTACCAATTGACCGCCCTGCTTACCCTCAATATATTTCAAATATTCTTTCAGATTTAAAAAATTATAATCTTGAAAGCAAGGTTTCGGAAAACCCAGATAATTTAGGTAGGTTTGGTCTTGATAATGCAAACGCAACAAAGGTATCGGTATTTCAAAGGGGTCAATTAATCGGTTCTTTATTAATAGGAAATAGTGGTAGCGGAGTGGCAGAGTTATATATTAAAAATATGAATAGTAATGATGTATATCTTGCATTTGGTCTTTTAAGAACCAACTTTGTAAAAGATTCAGATGAATGGCAAGATAAACAATTCTCTAAACAAAATTCGCAACCCAATACAACAAAAATTGAATCGGAAATAAAAAATGAAAGCAAGAGCCCGAAAATAAAAATATCAAATGAAAAACTCATGAATGAATTTAATGATAATGAAATCAGCGCAAATAATAAATATAAAGAAAAAATTATTCAAGTAGTTGGAAAAATTAACAAAATCTCTGACAGTAAAAATTTAACTGGTGACCGTATCATTAAAGTAGAACTTGGGGATAATCTTTCGGAAGAAGTAGATTGCCATTTTAAAGAAAAAGATATGTCGGAATTATCAAATCTTAAAAAGGGACAAAACGTAATAATTGAAGGTTTTTGTGGTGGGACTTATACATTTGGTGTTGTGCATTTATTTGATTGTGTAGTTATTAAAAAATAAATATCTATTAAATAAACCAGAAAAACAGGGGTAGGGATTTGAGGGAAAATGGGTTGGTTTTGGAAAAGATATCGTTTTGAAGAAATAAAGTCGCTATAAAGCATCAATTCTATTGATAACACTCCTTAAATCTTCCGAAGAAATATGGATGTAAGCCATAGTAGTCTGAATGTTGCTGTGCCCAACCAATTCTTTTACGTAATTTATATTTACGTTACTCTTAATCAGTGATGTAATAAAAGTATGACGAAGACAATGGAAGTGATATTTATTCGGAAGATGTGCTTTCTTTAAATATTTTGTAAAACTTCTGGAAATATAACTTTTTGAATATGATTTCCCTTCAGGATTTCCGAATACCAATTTTTCAGGTGTTCTGAAGTCAATTATATTGGGTTCTTTATTTTCTTGAAGTGAATTTAATAATTCATACAATTTAATTGACATTGGAATATGACGCATTTTACCTGTTTTAGTTTGAAAGTTCGGCTTATTTCTTATTATAACCATCTTTTCTGCAAAGTCTATATCTTGCCATTGCAATGTAAGTATTTCATTTAATCTGCAACCGGTATATAATCCGAATAATACAATATTCCTGAAATTGCATTCGGGTATGACTTCCAGCAGCATTCTTATTTCATCATTACTGAATGCTAATTTTTCTTTTTCGGGGATAAGAAATTTTTTAACGTCTTTAATCGGGTTATCAGGCGAAATGCCAAGTCGCACAGAAATATTGAAAATTGCTTTCATCACTTTTAGTTCAATGTTGCAAGTAATTTTCTTTATTGTTTTTATCCGTTCTTCCTTATATCGTTCAATGTCTTTAACAGAAATTAGTTTTGCTGGAATATTTCCCAATATAGAAATCATATTTAAGAAAACCCTTTCATAAATCTTATGAGTTTGAATGCTTAAATTATTAATAGTGTAGTTTAATACTTCTATTTTAATGTCTTCCAGATAATAAATTTTCTGTGGGATAACTTCATTTCTACTATTATTCAAGTTTTCTATAAACTTCTTTTCAAATTCTTTCGCTTCTGCTTTCAGTTTTGTTTTTGTAGAGACAGAACGCCTTTTACCATCCTCATCAAAATAGTATAAATAATATTTTCCGCTTTTCGGAGATTTGCTTAAAAACATTTTCTTGCTCCAAACAGGATGAAATTTCCTGAAAATATCCGATTTTTTAATGCTTGAGTGGGTAATTTAATGGGTAGTTTCCCAAAAACAGTTCAAAAACTTCAATTTTGAACTGTTTTTGGGGTAGGTAAAAAACCTGAAAAGCCGTGTGTCGCCGGTTCGATTCCGGCCCTGTCCACTTTGTATATTTAAAGTGTACTATACCTATATTATACAGTCAGATTCTACTGGAAAACTCTACATTGGTCAAACCAACAATATACAGGCACGTCTTAATAAACATAATTCAGACAAAAACATTTACACAAAAAACAAGGGACCGTGGAGTTTACTTTTCTCAAAAGAGTTCAATACAAGAAGCGAGGCAATGGTTTTTGAGAAGAAACTTAAATCTCTCAAGAATAGTAATTACGTATTAAGTTTGATTAATAGGGGTGGGTTATAGATAAGCTTGATAAGTCTTGATTGATCGGGATTCAACTTCCACCACAGCAGACTTTCAACATGCCCTTTGCAATTGATTATGTAAAATCATCATTCCTTTAATTTTTGAATTAAAATATATATTATCCTATTGATAAATATTACAATCTTAATTCAATAGTAAAAAATCAGTGAAATCTAAAATTAAATTTTGTTTGTCTGTTTTGTTACTGTTCTTAAGCATTTCAACAAAATCTCAAGGTTCTGTTTTAATAGGGTATTGGCACAATTGGAATGATTCCAACGCGCCATATATATTGCTCGACCAGGTAGATTCAAGATACAATGTTGTTTGTGTTGCATTTGCAGAACCTGTTTCCCCTTCTGATATGACTATGCATTTTACGCCTGATGTTGTTTCTCAGACGACATTTATAGCACAGGTTCAGTCGCTTCAAAGTCAGGGGAAAAAAGTCCTGATAAGCATCGGCGGTGCGAACGCTTCGATATCGTTAAATAATAACGCAAACAGAGATGCCTTTATTAACAGCATGACTTCAATCTTAAATACTTTCCAATTTGACGGTATAGATATAGACATTGAACATGGCAACTCCATTCTTGCAAGTGGTACAATCACAAACCCAACATCAGTTGATTGCATAAATTTAATCTATGCCATAAATCAGATTAAAACAAATTATTTTATAGCTAATAACAGGCAAATGATGCTTACTTTTGCACCAGAAACTGCTTACGTGCAGGGCGGTATGTCAGCATACGGAGGAATCTGGGGAGGGTATCTGCCGCTCATACATGCATTCAGAAACGACTTGAACTATATACATGTGCAATTGTACAACAGCGGCAGCATGTACGGCATAGATGGAAATATTTATTCTCAGGGTACAGCTGATTTCATCCTTGCAATGTCTGAAGCTGTAATACACGGATTCAATACTAACGGTGGTTATTTTCAGGGATTACCTGCTGATAAAGTTGTTGTTGGTTTGCCTGCGTGCCCGAGTGCAGCGGGAGGAGGATTTATCTCCACAGCTGTAGTGCAATCAGCCGTAAAGTATTTGAAAGGCACGGGTCCGAAACCCGGCTCTTATACGTTATTCCAGACGGGTGGTTATGCGAATATTGCAGGTATGATGACTTGGTCTATAAACTGGGATAAAGTAACAACTTGCAATCCGTCGCCCTACGAGTATGCTCAGAATTACCAGATTCTCTTTGGCACCCCGACTAACATTAGCAATGAATCTACAGTCAGTGAATACAAACTTTATCAAAACTATCCAAACCCGTTTAATCCGAAAACAAGTATTAGTTATGAGATTCCTGAAAGCGGATTTGTTAGAATAATTATTTACGATGCAATAGGAAGAGAAATAGAAGCACTCGTAAATGAACACCGGTTGGCGGGAAATTATATCATTGACTGGAACGCATCCCAACACCCAAGTGGAACTTATTTCTGCCGTATGAAAATAAATGATTTTATAGATGTAAAAAGAATTCTGCTTGTGAAATGATAAAAACTTAAAGAACAACCTGATTAAAAGTTTGTAAATACAAAGCGGGACATCATCCCGCTTTGTACTAATGAATTATTCTATCAGTGTTACTATTTCAGTAATGTCATTTTTATCATTGATGAGTAATCAGATGTCTCAAGCCTGCAAAAATAAATTCCACTCGATAGTCCAGCAGCATTTAGATTAACTTCATGGCTTCCGCTCTGCATGTTTCCGCCGACAAGAGTTTTTACTTCCTTACCGCTAAGGTCAAACACCTTCAAACTAACGTAACCGCTCTTTACTATATTAAATTTTATGCTTGTTGATGGATTGAACGGGTTTGGATAGTTTTGGTAAAGATGGTATTCTGAAACCGTGTTGTTATTGCTAATTCCGCTTGCGGTTGAGATCAACACAGGTTTATTTGGAGCAAAATTCCACATATCCCCGGAATTTGTGTTGTCAAAGTTAACGCTGTTGCCGTTTGCAAACAGTGTATCTGTTGTAGGTGACATTGGTGCCGTGTACTGGAATTCAAAGCTTACTGTATCGCTGACGGGTGATTTAGGGCTGGTGTGTGTAAGCTCATCACCAATTTTTTGAAGACCCGACCCAGAGCCCGGATTTATTGTTCCTTGGTTAACTGCAATGTTCGTTCCGCCTCTGACTAAAGGACCGCCTGAAATTTTTACTTTGTAAACAGCGGTAGTACCTGGTGCTAAAACCGAAGGACCCGTGATTTGAACAGACACGCTTGATGAAGGATCTGCATTGTGGCATATACATCCCGGCTCGGGACCCTTGTGCGTTCTGCCTGTTATCCCTGTTGAATAAGCATAAGCTAAAACAGAAACAAGAGCAACGAATAATATTGCCATCGTCCCGGCAATTAAGGACTTTGTAAATTTGTTGTTTTTCATATTGTTCTCCTTTTAATGTTTTAAAACAGAATGATGTTTTAAAAGTTCACAAAAACTGAACAAATTTCATTTGAATTCAAGAAATATTCTTTTGCAAATAATATGGAATGTATGTTATTCCTGAAATTTAAATACTCTAAACAGTGTGTTCCAGTATAACCATGATTACTGAAACAAAGAATCCGAGCACCGTAAAAATTCCCGCCCGCTTGCCGCCGTGCTACTATGTTTAAAAAACCGTGTAATAAAAACAAACTTTTATAAAAGAAAAAATCTCAAGTGTTTTCTTTGCGTCCTTTGCTTCCTTTGCGACCCTTGCGGTAAAAATCATCTTTCTTGTTTTAGTATTTGTTCTCTGCGCTCTCTGGGTACTCTGCGGTTAAATTCTTTGTTATTGTATGTCTTTATTTTGTTTTTAGCCATCGGCTACGTCGTGCTCATAAGACTCCGGTATCATTGAATTTGCAAGCATTAATAGAATAGCCCCTCCTGCAAAAGCCTGTATGAATGCCAGCCATTCGCATGAAGTATTCTTAAATAGTGAGTATCCGGCAACTGACGAAGCAGAACAAATCAAAGCGATAACTAATATCATTTCGTAAGAGATTGCTGATATTAGCGTACCCGCTCCGAATGCCATTATTATACCTAGTTTACGCTTCCTTAAATCAAAGCGTGCTGCTACTATGCCACCCAGCACGAGTGATTTAGCTGACAACAAACCCTATAGAAATGCAATTAGTATGTTTAGTATAGTTATTAATTAATGATATTTTCTCTTTATGATTATCTTTAAATTGTTTTACTTAATCACTGCCATCTTATAAACTCTTCCGAGCTTATGTGCATTGTTTATGGTGTTATCTATCACTTCCATTCTGTAAAAATAAATTCCCGATGAAAGGTTCTTTGCAGAAATGTTCGTTTCATAATAGCCGGGTGATATCTGTCCGTTAACGAGAACGGCGATATCTTTCCCGAGCATATCATAAACCGTTATCTTAACATATGCGCTTCTCGGTAAACTGTATCTTATTACAGTACTGCCGTTAAAAGGATTTGGAAAGTTCTGCATTATCCCAAAATCTTCCGGAACTGGAGTTACACTGCAGTTCCTTTCAATGTCTTCTGTCAAACCCGATTTAAAAAAGACTCTTGATGAATGTGCAAGTGATTTCAGCTTTGTAACAGAGTTTTTGTTCGTTACTCCCTTCGCTAACATTTGTGCAAAGTAAACATTTTGCGTATCTCCCGGCATTATCTTTAGATTATCGGCTCCGGTACTAACAGCGAATTTTCCATCATATCCCTGTATTATCACAAAAGCTCCCGTATCCGCGCCGTTACAATTTAGTATAAACCCCTTGCTTGGTGTCCATCCTGCATTTGTTTCAGGGTCACCTGAAAATGCGAACTTAGTCTTTTTGTACGGAGTGTAAGTCGGGTCAAGAAATGGTGTTCCGTCAGTCTTGTATCCCTTCAAATAATTATGAGCTCCTCGTGGCATACCTGTTACTTCCCATTGACATGGATGATTAAAACGAATGAATGTAAATGCTGTCATTTCAAGTGTATCTCCTGTGACTTCATTATAGGGTCCCTGCAATACCTGAACTCCGTAAGACCCGCATACAAACGCAGTATCATTATTCCAGTTGTACCCTAAATCAAGCAGCGTATCACATCCGGGTAAATCCTTTAGAAGATCTGCAGGTAACGGCGAATCAGGGTCTGCAAATATCCCGAAGTACGTGCTGTCCCAGATATTTTCACTTTTGTTTATTATCTGATACCGCATATATTGCACGTCGGGCAGATAAACATTGTAAGCCCATACTGTCAGCTTTGCTTCTGCCCCGAATATCGGATTTGTTATTCCTCCGCCAAATCCATTACCCGGAATTCTTTGACTTATATCACCGTCTGCAAATGCGATAAAAAGAGTTTGAGATGCCGCAGGCACACCGGGCTTGTCTATTCCGTCATCATACATACAATTGTTATTCAGGTCTTCATAAGGCGCCCCGAATCGAATCATTTTATACCAGTTAGCATAGTCGGGATTTGTCCATGAATTATCCGTTCTTTTCACCATGTAAATCTTCATATCAACGTTTGTTTTGTAAACACCGTTTTCATAATATCCGGGTGCATACTCACCGCTGTATGATGCCATAAACTGTGCAAGCTGTCCGTTAACTATTCCCGAAATATTGAACCCTGCAGTGAAGCAGTAACTCTTCATCGAGTCGGCCGCCCAGTATAATCCCGCAGTGCTTCCATTCGTATTGTTCTGGTTAAATACACCGTTATTCATGAAATAGTTGAATATATTATTGCCCGTAAAATATGCTCTTTGAAGTATTATGGCACCGCTGGCATTGTTGCCGAAAGGAACTATTAGCAGAATTATCGCAGCAATTATTGCCGCTAAAATTTTCTTCTTCATAACTAAAGGATTAGTTGCATAATTTTAATAACAATAGTTTTAAAAAGCAATCTCTTAATTTTTCATTCTTTTGCGTGAATCCTTTTGTTAATATGCTTTGGGATTAATTCTTATTTCTTATTTTTCTATTTTGAAACTAATGAAGCTAATTCTTAATTCAAATAACGACCCGGCCGTCAATCTGGCTCTCGAAGAGTATTGTGTCAGAAATCTTGATGTAGAAAATGAAATGTATCTGCTTTTCTACATAAACAAACCCTCTGTTATAATAGGTAAGCATCAGAATACAATCGAAGAAATAAACAAACAGTTCGTTGATAAAAACGGTATACAGGTTGTCAGAAGAATCTCGGGCGGCGGAGCTGTTTATCATGATTTCGGCAACCTGAACTTTAGTTTCATTACAAAGTATTCTCCGGAATTCTTTCATAATTTTGAAAAGTTCACAAAACCCCTTGTTGAAACTCTCCGCGAAATGGGCGTAGAAGCTGAGCTTGGCGGACGCAATGACATAGTTGTCGGCGGCAGAAAGATTTCAGGAAATGCCCAGTTTACTAACTTAAAATCTATGTTTTCGCATGGTACACTCCTGTTTAATTCTAATCTTGATGATGTAGTTCAGGCATTAAATGTTAAGATGGATAAGATTGAAAGCAAAGGGATAAAATCAGTTCGAAGCCGCGTTGCGAATATTTCGGAGCTTCTTTCCGAAAGCATCACGATTCATGACTTTAAAGAACGTATAACAAACTCAATATTCAAAGAATATGAATCTCTTCCTTTATACATTTTAACCGATTCCGAATGGGAAAAAGTCCACAAGCTTTCTGAACAAAAGTATAGAACCTGGGAATGGAATTTCGGACGCTCTCCGGAATTTAATTTACAGAAAGTTAATAGATTCGAATTCGGACAGATTGATGTCCGTATTTTCGTAAAGGACGGAGAGATTCAGGAAATAAAATTCTACGGAGATTTCCTCGGTTACGGTGATTCTGAAGATATAGAAAATAAACTTAAAGGCGTTCTCTTCAAAGATAGCGAAGTTGAATCTGCATTGAAAAATACAGACCTTAAATATTATTTCGGAAATATTGAATTAAAAGATTTTGTTAAATTTATTTGTGATTAAAAATGAGACCTGAAAGCAGAAACTTTCTCGAAAAGTATTTAAACATAGCATCACCTACGGGGTTTGAATATCCCGGTCAGCAGGTTTGGCTTGATTATATGAAGCCATACATAGACGATTATATCAGCGATACTTACGGAACGATAGCAGGTGTTATCAATCCCAAAGCTGAATACAAAGTTGTAATTGAGGCACATGCAGACGAGATTTCATGGTTCGTCAGTTACATAACGGACGATGGTTACATATACCTGAAACGCAACGGCGGCTCCGACCACATGATTGCTCCTTCGAAACGTGTTAACATCCATACCAAGAAAGGTGTAGTAAAAGCTGTATTCGGCTGGCCTGCTATTCATGTCAGAGACCATCAGAAGGAAGAAACTCCATCGATCAAGAATATTTTTCTCGATTGCGGATGCACATCAAAGAAAGAAGTTGAGAAGCTCGGCGTTCATGTAGGCTGCGTTGCTACATTCGAGGATGAATTAATGATGCTTAACGATAGATATTTTGTCGGACGTGCTCTTGATAACAAAATGGGAGGATTTGTTATTGCTGAAGTTGCACGTACTATAAAGCAAAACAAGAAGAAGCTTCCTTTCGGTCTTTATGTCGTAAACTCAGTTCAGGAAGAAATAGGTCTGCGCGGTGCAGAAATGATTTCAAGAAGAATCAATCCTAACGTTGCAATCATCACTGACGTAACTCACGATACCCATGCACCGATGTACGATAAAAAGTTGCAGGGCGATACAAAATCAGACGGCGGTCCTGTTCTTACATACGGACCTGCCGTTCATAACAACGTTTTAAACATGCTTATTGATGTTGCGACGAAGAAAAAGATAAAGTTCCAGCGCGATACTGTCTCACGGTCGACAGGAACGGATACTGACGCATTCGCATATTCGGGCATGGGAGTAGCATCGGCGTTGATATCAATTCCGCTGAAGTATATGCATACGACCGTAGAAATGGTTCATAAGAATGATATAGAAAACACTATTAAGCTGATGTACGAATTCCTGCTGCAGCTCAAAGCAGGAATGGACTTCCGGTACATTAAGTAAAATCTTTTTCCTTGCGTATAGTGATAAAACATATTGGTTTTATCACTGCTAACAGTGATAAAAAATGAGATACTTAGATAAAGAAAACTGGAAACGAAAGAAGCATTTTGAATTCTTTAAGGAATTTGAAATACCATTCTTTAATATGTGCACGAATCTTGATATAACGAACACTTTCCGCTATTCAAAAAATAACAAACTCTCGCTTTATCGCGTAGTACTCTATGCTGTAATGCATTGCTGCAACGCTTTGGAGGAGTTCAGGTACAGGATAAGAGAAGATGATGCAATAGTTATACACGGTAAAGTGAATCCGGGTGTGGCGATGATATCGGACGGTGATGTTTACACGAACTTCATTATACCGTATAAACATAAATTTTCCGACTTCATCAATGAATACAATAAAGCTTCAGAAGAAGCAAAGGGAAATATAATTGTCGGAGAAGACCAGGAAGGAAAAGACGACCTGATTTTTATTTCCTCAATTCCCTGGACTTCATTCACAAGTATTACAAACCCGATGCGCACAGGATACAGGGATTCCATTCCCCGTATTATTTTCGGTAAGCAATTTAAGCAGAATGGAAAAATCATGATGCCCTTTTCTGTTCAGGTGAATCACTGCCTAATGGACGGAATTCACGTATCAAAATACTATTTCAAGCTCTCTGAAATACTTTCAAATCCCGATAAATATTTTACCTGAATAAAATGAGAAAGCATTTACGGCTTATACTTTTATCTCTTTTTACCGCGTTTGTTTTTTTAAACATTTCATACGCGCAGCTAATAAAAACGGATTTAAATCCGACTGACTACCTTGTTCCGTATCCACAGTCGTTATCGCTTGAAAGCAAAGGCGATTTTATATTAAGTAATGGATACACTATAGAATATACCGGAGTAAAATCTCGAAAGCTTCTTGAATATGTTCAAAGAAAAGATGATGATATTAAAAGCTTACTGCTGGCTTGGACCCAGAAAGATAACCGCGGCGGTAAACCTGTAATAGAAATAAAATGTTCTTCGGAAGCTGTCCCTGATTTGGATACTGATGAAAGCTATACACTGGAAGTTAAAAGTGAAAGAATCGTAATATTAGCAATAACGGATATCGGAGCAATGCGCGGCGTTGAAACATTGCTCCAGCTAATTCAAACAAGCGGGAATAATGTATTCATTCCATGCCTCAAGATTGCGGACTTTCCCAGATTTCAGTGGCGAGGGCTTATGATGGATGTCTGCAGGCATTTTATTCCAAAGTCAGTTATTCTTAAAAACCTTGATGCAATGGCAATGTTCAAGATGAACGTTTTGCACTGGCATCTTTCGGAAGATCAGGGTTTCCGCATTGAATGCAAGACGTTTCCAAAGCTGCATGAAATGGGCTCTGACGGACAGTACTTCACTCACAAAGACGTTAAGGAAATCATTAAATACGCTAACGACCGCGGTATCAGAGTTATTCCCGAGTTTGATATTCCCGGGCATTCTTCTGCATGGTTCGTAGGTTACCCTGAATATGCAAGTCTTCCCGGCAAGTATGAAATAGAAAGGCACTATGGTGTGTTTGACCCGACCTTCGACCCTACTCGCGAAGAAACTTATGAATTCTTCGATAAATTTTTTGCTGAAATGTCACAACTGTTTAACGATGAATACATTCATATAGGCGGCGATGAGAACAACGGCAGACAGTGGGATTCAAGCAAAGCCATTCAGGAGTTTAAGAAAGCTAACAACATAAATAATAATCACGAGCTTCAGGCGTACTTCAATAGACGTATCCAAAAGATTATTGAAAAGCACGGTAAAAAAATGATTGGCTGGGATGAAATTCTCAGCACAGAGCTTCCTGGAAGCATTCTGATACAGTCGTGGCAGGGGAAGCAGGGCATGATAACGGCAGCAAAGAACGGATATTATTCAATCCTTTCAAACGGTTACTACATAGACCTCTGCCAGAGCATGGTTGACCATTATTACAACGACCCGCTTCCTTCTGACATCGGATTGACGGATGATGAAAAGAAATACATACTCGGAGGCGAGGCTACTATGTGGGCGGAGCTTGTGGATTCAACGAATGTATTTACACGAATCTGGCCCCGCGCAGCAGCGATAGCAGAAGTTTTCTGGTCGGGAAGAAAAACATTCGGAATGGATTCCATTTATAATAACGAAGTTATGTTTGAAAGATTTAATGAATCATTGCTATGGCGTGTAAATATAAACCTGAACGAAAAGCTTTCCGGAATGATGACTGCTTCTGTACCAATAGAGTTAACGGCTAAAGTAATAGTTTATTTGAGCATTCCCGAACCCGTGAAGTATTACAACCGTCATAAGTACACTAAATACAGCCAGTTCACACCGCTTAACAGGTTTGTTGATGTTCTGAAACCTGATGCCCCGTTAGGAGTATTTATTAATAATGCTATCGGAAGAAAACTCAGAGGTGATGAAATTGTTCTTCCGGATTTGCAGTATTTAGGTACAGATTTCTCCGCACAGGAAATTGAGCTAATGAAATCCTATCCAAAGCTCTCTGAAATTCTACCGTTATTCGAAAATATTAATATATCAATAAGAATCCTTAAAGAATTGTTTTCCATTCGAAAAGATTTAGGTCTGAGCGAAGAAAAGTATAATTATTACAAGGAAGAGCTCTTAAGAATAAAGGCTCCCGTTGCCGAGCTTGAAATTCCCTATGCAGATAATTTATTGAAATTGCTCGAGTATATTAAACAGAATTAAAATTGATAAGACTTTTTACTTCTATACTTGTTGTTATTATTATGAGCAGTATGAATTCATATTCGCAATTAAAAAGAATTCCTTTAACTGACTGGACATTCAGGAACGCAAAGGACATGCAGTATATGCCAGCCGGTGTTCCGGGGACAGTGCATACAGACCTTCTCGCAAACGGCGTAATCGAAGACCCATTCTACCGCGACAATGAAAAGAAAGTGCAGTGGGTAGAAAGGGAGGATTGGGTTTACAGAACAGAATTCTCATTTGATGGTATAAAAGATGAAACCCGCATAGACCTTGTTTTCAAAGGGCTTGATACTTACTCACAGATACTAATAAACGGAAACAACATCCTGAGCACGGATAATATGTTTACTGAATACAGAGTTAGCAATTTTCATCAGTATCTTGTAACAGGTAATAACACACTTGAAGTTGTATTCCGTTCTCCGCTTGCGATTGAAGATAGCCTTGCAAAAGTATTCTTTGAAAATGCCGGTATCCCTAATCTCCCCGTCAGCGAAAGGGTTTTCACACGCAAAGCAGCTTACCACTACGGATGGGACTGGTCGCCGCGACTTATTACATGCGGTATCTGGCGTGAAGTATATATGGAAGTTTACAAAAAGGCACGCATAAATAATGTGTTAATAAAGCAATCTTTAAGCGATGACCTTAACAGTGTAACGCTTGATTTCAAAACTGACATATATTCCGAAACAGATAATATATACAATGTAGAAATTATCAATAAGAGCAACAATACTGTTTATAACTTTCTATCCGGTGATGATAAACTTATAACAATTAAAAAACCTAATTTATGGTGGAGCAATGGTCTTGGCGAACAATACCTTTATAACTTTGAAATAAAGTTAAAGTATGAAGATGAATTACTCGATTCTAAAACAATCAAAACAGGCATAAGAAAAATTGAACTTGTACAGGAAGATGATTCTTTAGGTAAATCTTTTTATTTTAAACTCAACAGTGTGCCTGTATTCATGAAGGGGGCAAACTACATTCCCGCTGATAACTTCCTGCCAAGAGTTACCAAAGAAAAGTACAGGCAGTTGATTAAACTCGCAAAAGAATCAAACATGAATATGCTCCGTGTCTGGGGCGGGGGAATTTATGAAGATGATGAGTTTTACAATCAATGCGATGAAAACGGGATACTCGTATGGCAGGATTTCATGTTTGCATGTGCTATGTATCCGTGGGATAATAATTTCCTCGGAAAAGTTGAAGCCGAAGCCGCGTATAATATAATGAGGCTCAGTAATCACCCCTCGCTTGCGTTATGGTGCGGCAATAACGAAAACGACGAGGGCTGGCAGAACTGGGGCTGGCAGAACTCTTACAACGATGAACAGAGAAACAAAATTTGGAATGGCTATAAGAAAATATTTCACGAACTCCTGCCTTCACTTGTTAAAATCCATTCTAACGGAATATCTTATGTGACCACGTCTCCTCAGTACGGCTGGGGCAGGAAAGAAAGCATGACTCACGGCGATTCCCACTACTGGGGCATCTGGTGGGGTATGTCTAAATTCGATACACTCGAAAAGAAAGTACCACGGTTTATGAGCGAATACGGTTTCCAGAGCTTTCCTGATACGTCAACCATAAATAAATTTACGGAACCAAAAGACAGATATTTATTCTCGGATGTATTAAAAACTCATCAGAAACATTCGATGGGTTACGAAATTCTTTCAAAATACATGAAGATGTATGATATCAGTACTGACGATTATCAACAGTATATAAGAAACGCACAGGAGCTTCAGGAACTATGTTTAATCACAGCAATTGAATCACAGCGCAAGGCAAAACCTTACTGTATGGGAACGCTTCTATGGCAGTTCAATGACTGCAATCCCGTTGTATCATGGTCGGTTATTGACTACTACGGCACTCCGAAGCTTTCGTTCAACACTGTGAAAGAGCTTTATGCTGAAACAATACTTATTCCCCGCGAAGAAAATGGAAAGCTAAATCTTTACATTGTTTCCGATAAACAATCAGAACAAAAGGCATCGTTATTGATAATGAAACCTGACGAAGACATTCTCGACTCCGTCGAGGTAACTATTCCCGCAAACTCATCAGCAAAATATTATGAGTACGATTTGGTTAATTCCTACTACAGAGACGTTGACTTCCTTCTGGTCTTTAAAGACGGAACAGAAATATCGTGTATTAGAAATAGAAAATAATAAGTCAGAGGGAATGATTTATAATTTTGCCATTCTCTTGTTCTAAGTCTCTTCTACGTCAAGGCACTCATACACTTCTTTAATACTTTCATTACTTTCAGCGAGGACAAAAAGTTTATCCCCGGCTTCAATGACAGTGGAGCCGCCCGGTGAAAAAAACTTGCTGTTTCTTCTAATGAATGAAATCAGTGCTGTCTTCGGAAATCCTATTTCTACAATTTCTTTACCTACAATAGATGAATTTGCCGGGATTATTATTTCGTGCAGATATGATTTAATACTATCAAACCTTTCCATATCGACTATGGTTCTCGGTTTCACGGATTCAGGCAGTATAAGGTGCAGCCATTTTCCGACAACGTGAAGAGTTGTTCCCTGAATAAGTACTGAGGATACTGAAATAAAAAACACTATGTTGAAAAACAAACCTGCTTTATCAAACCCCGCAATAAGAGGGTATGTTGCAAACACAATCGGAACGGCTCCCCTCAGCCCTACCCATGAAATATACAGCTTCATTCCTGTACTTACACGGAACGGCAATAATGTAATAAACACGCTTAAAGGTCTGGCGAATACAATCAGAATTGCAGAAACAATCAGCCCTATTCCAATCACGGGAACTACCTGGCTTGGATAGACAAGAAGTCCCAGTGTTACGAAGAGAACAATCTGCATCAGCCATGCAAAGCCGTCGAATGTTTTCAGAATTTTCTTCTTATGGATAAGCTCCTGATTACCGAGATATACTGCCGATAGATAAACAGCAAGGAATCCGTTGCCTCCTATATAATCCGTTGCAGCAAAAATAAAAAACATAAGTGCAATTGCAAGAACCGTATAAAGCCCCTCATAGTCGAGCTTGATTTTATTTATTCCCTGTTTGCTCAAATATCCAAGCCCCAGACCCATTGCAGCGCCAAGTACAAGCTGCTGAATGAACATGGGTATCGAACTTAACAATGTAGTTTCAGGATGCATTACAAGACCCGTAAAAACTATAGTGAGCACATAAGCCATCGGGTCGTTGCTTCCGCTTTCGAGCTCCAGCAGGGGACGGAGGTTATGCTTCAAAGCAAGACTCTTCGAACGCAGGATTGAAAAGACTGCGGCTGAGTCTGTCGAAGATATTATTGAACCAAGAAGCAATCCTTCGTATATCGTGAACCCGAGAAAATACCAGACGAAAAGTCCCACAGCAAAAGCAGTAATCAAAACACCCAGAGTCGAAAGCACTACCCCTTTCCATAAAACAGGTTTAATAGCTTTCAAGTCGGTTTCAAACCCTCCCGAAAACAAAATAAAGTTTAAAGCAATTATACCCACAAACTGTGCCGTCTTAGGATTATCAAAATAAATGCCTCCTATTCCTTCCGACCCTGCAAGCATTCCTATTGCAAGGAAGAATATCAGAACGGGTACACCGAACTTGTATGAAGTCTTTCCTGCGAGAACAGAAACCATCAGCAGTATTGAACCTACAAGTAATATATTTTCAGTTGTTAAACTCATCTATGCATTTTGTTATACGGGTAGTTTGTATTAAAAATATTATTATTTCCTTTTGCGCACTTTTTTCGCCGCGGCAACGGTATAATTTTTTGGTCTTATCGCCGTCTTCAATCCTTAATATACAAAACATTAGATTTTTTTACTATTTAAATACATTTATTGTTCAAAAATCTATTTGTAAATTTACACAAATTTGCAAAAATGGAACTCGCTGAAAATAAACTAAAAAATTTAATAATAGTAGGGGACAGGGTTTTAATAAAACTTAAATCTTTATCAGACAAAACTAAAACCGGTTTATATTTGCCGCCTGGAGTTCAGGAAAAGGAAATCGTACAGACAGGTTATATTATGAAAGTAGGTCCCGGATACCCGCTCGCACAGCCCGCAGACGACCTCGATGAATCATGGAAGCAGAACGATGAGAAGGTTAAATACATTCCGCTGCAGGTTAAAGAAGGCGACCTCGCAATCTTTCTTCAGAAAAGCTCTATTGAAGTCGTTTACAGGGATGAAAAATATTTCATAGTTCCGCAAAGCCAGATTCTCATGGTGGAGCGTGAAGAGTTTTGATAAAAAATTGAGTTATAATTTTGTATAATTAATCTTATATTTAGTAAATTACATTAATGAGTTTAGAAACGATTATATTTCTGGTGTTTGGTACAGCGGCTGTTGTTTCCGCACTGTTTATGGTTACGCGAAAAAATCCCATCATCAGCGCGATATTTTTAATCCTGAATTTTTTCACGGTTGCGGTGATATACCTGCTGCTTAAAGCTCAGTTCATTGCTATCATTCAGGTGCTTGTGTATATGGGAGCCATAATGGTTTTGTTCCTTTTCGTTATCATGCTTTTAAACGTGGGCAAAGAGTCAAAGGTTACAGAACCGCTTTCAATTAAAAAGATTACGTCAATACTTATTTCAATACTGCTTTTAAGCGTTCTCGGAGTATCGTTTTATTTCGGATTTCAGGGAAAGCAGATGAGTGAAACTGCGGAACAAATCGGTACCGCAGAAAGTCTTGGTAAAGTTTTATTCACAACATATTCATTTCACGTTCTTGCAGCAGGAATGCTGCTGCTTGCCGCGGTTGTAGGCGCAGTAGTTCTTGCGAAGAAAAAGTTTGAATGAATAATTTTAAAATTTAACTTTTTAATATTATGAAAAAATTATCACTATTTGTTACCGCATTATTACTCTCATCAATCCTTTATTCATGCGGCTCAATGACCTACATCACTGATACATGGAAGTCAAAAGGATTTACAGGGAAAAAATTCAGCAAGCTAGCTATACTTGCTGTAACAAAAGATAACATCGTTGCAAGAAGAACGATTGAAGATGCAATGTCGAGAGAACTTAAAGCTTCAGGCATAAACGCCATAACTACTTACGATATACTTGCATACGATGCATTCGATAAAGATAAAGATGGTAAAGTTGACGATAAGACCGTTGCCGAAAAAATGATTGTCGACAAAATGAAGGAAAACAACATCGACGGCATAATGATTATGAAGGTTAAAGATACAAAGTCTGAACAGAAGTATGTTCCCGGAACACCGACATACATGCCCTCATACTACTATGCACCTTATTACAGCTATTACTTCATGAGTTATAACACGTTGTATTCGCCGGGCTACTACGTAACCGACACGGAAGTTTACATTGAAACAAGCATCTATGATAATGATAACGGTGAGGTTGATTATTCAATGGTCTCGGAAACAGTAAATCCTTCTTCAATAACAGACTTCACGAAGTCGTTCGTAAAAGCAACTGTTGAGCAGCTCGTGAACAACAAAATATTACTTAAATAACAAATTAATTTCGTACAAATCAAAAGGCTGATAAAATTATCAGCCTTTTTTATGAAGTCAAAACTTCTCGCACCTACCTTCTGTTTCATATCTCATGTCACTTGCATCCTAGTACTACTTTTATAGTTTCAAGCAGTTCCTCAAATAGTTAAAATCCGAAAGTCACACCGATTGAATACATAGGAGTCCATTCTTTATATGGTGAGTTTTTATCGTTAAGTAAATCAACTTTTACCTCGGCTGTTAATCCAAACCTTGAATTTGGTATTGCCTGATACACTCCTGCGCCAAGAAATACAAATGGTACAGACCTTCTTTCTTTTCCATAGTATAGGAGAGTAGTTCCGGAAGAATAAGCAATCGGTGTTTCATAGCTGTAATAAGCGGGTTCAAGCATCGCATAAAACTGTCTGACCGGAGAAAATCTTATTGTAAGGCTCGTACCAAAATTATCGTAGCCAAGAGTGCTGCCGCTTTGGTCTTTGTAATCGCTCGTCCAGCCGTGTGAGTAACCTACTTTTAGGATTGTGGCGAACATACTGCTTAACCTGTATCCGATAGACGGAGCTATAGTGATTTGAGAATATGTACCGAAACTTGCGCTGAAATCACCGCCAAAGAATAGGTTATCAGAAAACTGTTTTGCAGTACTCTGAATAGATGCGCTTTCTTTAATACCAATATCTTTAACATCCTGTGCAATACCCATTCCCGATACCGCCAGTATAACGAACACAATAAGTAATTTTATCTTCATATTTATTATAATTTAAGTTTATAAAAAATACTACAATTTAAAATGCCTCAATAATTTCAAAATTTCAAGCCAATGAAGAGGGAACAAGTGTTTGATATAATTATTATTATTAAGTGAAAAAATAGAACGCTGATTTACACTGATGGAACGGATTAACGCAGATAATTTCTGAATATAAGATATTTAAATAAACAACAATGAACAGATATGCAATACCTACGGCATTGTTTGTTTTTGAGAACATGAGTTGCTACCAACATATAATCGCTACGCGATTAATTACAGATGTTAGGAATGATCTTCCTGCATGATGTGAAGAAGTACCTTCTCGCATGATGTGAAGAAGGACCTTCCCGTGCTATGCATAAGCATAACACGGGAAGGAGGAGAGGAGGGTATTATTGATTTAGGAGACAAATGGTTTGAGAATTCTGAACATAATTTTTAAAACTATCGAGAGCCATGAATGATATAAAAACAGAGTGGCTGTTGAATGATGCAAATACTGACTTTTGAGAATCGTTCAAAGACGGAATATCCGGGTTTAGTATTTCGTTGTTACTGAGAGCGAGATTGAAAGATATTTTCTCGTTGACGGAAATATTAACAGGAGCGGACAGATGAGTTAAGAATCTGAAATCATCACGAAAATCAACAAGTGACTCTTTGCAAAAAATTATTACTGCAGCCTGCAAGTATTTAACACGATAGCATTCCTGTATATTTAAGTCAGCCGGATTCAAAGAAAAATGAAGATAGTCTTTGGTAAGAGTGAAAGAATCGGGATGAACGTGGAAATGAGAATCGGGGAATATTTTAACGTATTGAGATACGTTATTATATTCAACGGCGTCATAATTATGCTTGAACACACAATTATAGGCAGACATTTTGTTGCGGGTCTTCTTTGCCCAAAGTTCATAAGCTATGGGAAATGATTTAACTGATTTAGCAAAAAATGAAGTAAGCTTAAATCGCTGTCTGCGATTTACTGATGCCGGGTCAGAGGCCGGTTTGAATGAAGCCGGACGTTTGCTTACGACTGTTTTATCGGGAAAGTTTCTAAAAACCAGTTCACCGAGTTTACCTGAAAGTCTGCCGATTGGCATTGGAGCTACGAGTTTAGCCATTTTTGTAATCCTTTATATTTAGTTTGAAAAATTTGTTTATCGAAAGAGCAAGAACGCACACTGAAACAGCAGATTTATTTATGATTTTCACTGATTAAGAGCGAATAATTATTGCAAAGAACTTTTACCACAGAACTTTTACCACAGAGAACACCGAGAAGAATCACAGAGAAACACAGAGATAAAAGATATTTTTATTTCAAAGAGCAATTTACCACTTAAAGAACGCACACTGATTAATATGATTGTTTATGATGCACACTGATTAAGAGCGAGTAATTATTTTAAAGAGCTTATTACCACCAAAACACCAAAACACCAAAACACCAAAACACTAAGAAGACATAATATTTGAAAACGCACACTGAAAAATCTGATTTATTTATGAAACTATTGATAAAGAGAAAAATAGGAATAATAAACCGGGGGTGCAGAGCACCCCCAGAGATGGATGAGGTAAAACAAGAGCAGGAAGAGGAATGAGATTGCACGGAAAACGCTGATGACGAAGAAGATGACATAAGCGTAAGAGGAAGCAAACAAACCTCAGCTTTATTCAATATTTTACCTCCGGTTTTCATCATTCATTAAGCATTAAAGCCTTTTGAATAATGAATTGCTTTGCCGTATTCATCGAGCGTAACAAAAGCAAGGAATGACAAATGCGTATCGAAATAAGAATACAAATCGCTGTCCTGGTCGCAAATAGTGATAGTGAAGCTAAGCGGATTCGCAAGGTTCAAAACCACGTTTGAAGACTTTAATGGAATGAATACTAATTTAGGAAGAGTATCCACTGTACCATCGCTACATTTGATAACGGTGCCGAGCTGAATAAACTTCTCGACATTCGTATCAATATTTGCATTAGTTCCGATAGGGTCGATGGAAACGCTTACCTCTGTTTCATCAATAGAAACATCGGTTGTAGTAACATCGAATCCAAACAACTGCGGAACGATATTAGCCATGTTCGTGACGTCGGTTGGAGTTACGAAAGGATAGCTTGCCTTAAAGATACCGTTGTAGGGAGAGATGTTATTAGGAGTAACACTATCCCATAGGTTCTTAAAGGAAGGCAGAGAATTAACAGCCCTTGAGAACTTAGCAGTAATACCGAAACGATTTCTACGGTTAACTGAATTAACGTCCATGCCGGGCATGTAAGAGACGGGTCTGGTACCGATGATGGTCTTACCGTCTTTGTAGCGGAACAGAATGTCGCCGACTACACCGCTTGGTTTTCCAAGTACAGATTTTTTCAGAACACCCATGATTTAAATGAGTTTGATTTATGAAAAGAGTTAATTGATAGAATCAGGAGAAAATTGAATTCCCCCGGCTTGTTTAGAATCCTCCAGCCGCAGAGGATGTGCACACTTGTTTAGTTGATCGTTGATAGTTGATAGTTAATTGATGATAGTTAATAGTTAGAATTATGAGAATAAAATTACGCAACAACTTAAAATTATCATTTGTATATTTAAGAGAAGGCACAAACATAAAAGAATGACGAACGAAGCCAACGGAAGCGCAACTGAGACGCATCTCAGAGCCGAAACATACCCGAAGCAAGCGAGGGGTATACGAGAAAGAGCGAGAAAGCTTTTTAAAAATTGCTTTTTTCGAGTGGAGGTTAGTAGAGTTCGTTATTATTTTGTAATTATTTTTCATTTTTGTTGTCCTTTAAATTAGAATGCAAGGAAGGATCAAAATTTTGCGAAAATAAAATTTTTTAAAATGATGGCAAAAATTCAAAAGATGATTGCATATATATATACAAAGAACATTATAATCCCAAAAAAATAATTTAAAAATATTCTGGTTATTAGCATTTGTGATCATCTTAAAAAGAAAATGCAATAAAAAGAGGAATATTTGCCAGAAAGAAAAAGTGTCCACTTTTTTAGGCAAAATTTTAGTTTTCGATTGCATTTATAAGTAGCAAGACATAAAGAACCACTAAAATAGAAACTATATGGGAAACACAATAAAACCGGAAGAAAAGGCTGCTAGAATTAAATTATTCGAGGAAGCGAGTAAAAACGGAAGCTACGACAAGTGGATAGCCAAGGCGAAAAGAACAATAAAAGGATATTACTGGACAATAAACACTGAAGGATTAGAGGTTGATATTGTAAATAATCTGGCGCTCAAAATAATAGATGGAGAGAGGATGGAAAATTGGGATTTAATCGAGCCAAATCTTGACCAGATAATGTATATGGACATCCGAGGGGATATTTACAATTTACATCAAAAAGAAATGAGAAAGGTGGAGAATGGCGAGGAAGGAGACGATGACTCAAGCAACGGAATAGTGTTAAGCGAAATATACAGTTTAACAAAGGAGGAAGTCGATAAGGAATATGAAAACAAAGAGATACTCGAAATAGTTGAGAAGGAGATGGAAGGAGACGAGGTTTGCCAAGAAATATACATAGGAATCATATCAAACGATTTTAATTTAAAGGATGACAAGATAATAGCAAAAAAGCTAAATAGGGATATTACAGAAATAAGAGCCGCAAAAAAGAGGTACAAATTAAGATTAGATAAGGCAGTTGCCAAAATAAATAATAAAAAAATTAAAGAGCATTATTATGAAAACGGAAGTAAATAATTTCTGGAAAGCATATTTAGAATACGATGATGAAGATTTAAAAGAGACTAGAGAATTTTTAAAAGAAGCAGGGATAGACATTGAAGAAGCAAGAAAGAAATTTTCGGAATTATTAATGCTTAAGGGGAATGAAATAAAGGAAGAGTCTGCCAGAAAGAGAAAAGAAGACGGAAGAAAGAAGCAGGAATTGTATAATAAAAATTTCATAAACGGAAAATTAGATAAGATTACAGATAAACTTACTGGCAGCGCAAAGCTTCAACTTCAGTTCAGGGAAGGGCAGTTAAGCGAGGAGGAAAAGAAAGAGATAGAAGAAAGTGACAGGAAGAAGCTTGCGAAATTCAGAGAAATGGACAAGGGGGGTGAGAAGGAATGAGTGCCAGAGCAAAGGCAAGAGCGAGGGAACTGATAGATGAATACTGCATAAAAGAGCCGTCGGATTTAAACGTCAGGGAGATAGCAAATGCAGAAAACCTTATAAAAGAAGAAGAGAACACAAAAGGACATGCAGGCAGGATATTTATAGATAATGAGGGCGGATTAATAACGATAGATAGCAAGATAAGAGAAGAAGGGCGGAAAAATTTTACGATTGCGCATGAAGTCGGACATTACTATTTACAAAAGGCAAGAGAATTTATTTGCAAGAAATCAGACTTTTACTATTTTTTAAGTACACAAGATCCAGAAAAAGAGGCAAATATATTTGCGGCAGAATTACTAATGCCTGAAGAGTGGGTTAAAGAACATGCCAAATGGAAAAATGATGCGGGAGAAACCATAAAAACTGCGGCGAAAATATTCAACACTTCGATAAGTTCCATGGCAATAAGGTATGCAGAGCACGGAAGATTTCCGATTGCAGTAATATTTAGTCAGGATATGAGGGTGAAGTGGTCTTGCATAAACAAAGATTTTCCGTTTCGATGGATAGAGAACGGGCAAAAAGTTAATCAATATTCAAAGGCATACGAATTTTATTCGGGTAAAGAAATTAATTCAGACGTTAATGACATATTAGCGGATGCATGGTTTTCAAAGGACAAGAATTACAAAAAGGGGAAGTATTTATACGAGCAGAATATAGAGATGAGGGCATACAACGGAGTATTGACGTATGTTTGGGATGAATAGGAAAGTATTATAGAATAATATTACATAATTTACTTTTGAAAATTATAAAAATATAATCCTTAAAAAGACTTAGAACAAAGCGTCTTTTAACAAAGAGTCTTTATTATCAAGCAAATATTTAATTTTATCTTTTAATGTTCTGTGATTAATATACTTGTAACAATAGTTTTCGAGAAATTTGAAAATATTATCGGGAGATTTGAAATAAACAGAAACAAAAGCAGAATAGACTACCAACTCAACAGCATGAGGCAATATGTCAGACAAATCAATTTTGTAAAAGTTAACGATAACATCGTCCATATAATCGTAACCATTTTCCGGGTCATCTTCCCAGATACCGAAAACAGACGAAATAAAATCGCTTTTAATTTTTGAGCTATCAGGCTCGATTAATAAACCGTTTTTAAGACAAGTATAAGCAGAATAAATTGAGAAATCCTCTCTAAAATTGCAAGAACAATCAAGAATCATTTTTTCAACTGACAAACAATTAAAACCATCGGCAAGATAGGCAGCAAAGAGAGCAATAAATCTTTGTTTTCGTTTGTATTAACGAACAAACCACTATCAGAAAAGCCCAGCAAAATACCCTTGAGAAGCATACCTTCATCATGCGGAAACCATTTACCGCTTTCGAGGAGTTTCAGGTTTTCGCCATAAACCAAGAAGGGTAAAGCCCCCTCTTTCCCGCTTACGTTAAACCTATTGGCAATATCTGAAAAAGGACCAAATTGCTGCCAAACGATAGAGTATTTGCAGATCATAGAATATATCTCATATAAGCATTAAAAATAAACATTGTAATTAAACCGCCTTATATTATATCTTCGATATTGTTTGTTTGAATTTTTTTCTTGCCTTTTGTTTTGCTTATTTCTACAAACAAATTAGGAGTATCGGGAGACACTAATTCTTCTATATGAATATCACCGGTATTTTGCAATTTAAAAAGTTCGTCAATTTGTATGAGACCGGAGCCTTTCGTAAAATCCATATAAACCCATTTTACAGCTCTGGAAATTCCCACGAAAAGCATCCTTCTCGAAACACCACTATTATTAAATCTGCTGAAGTTTGTATTTATTAAAGAAGGAAGAAAAACAGAATCAAATGTCAGACCTTTAGCCTTATGATAGGTCATAACTTTTGGTTTATCTGTAGAAAAATCGATTTCTTTTTCATCGCATTCTACATCTATTCCCAAATTTTTCAATGATTTACCAATGCCATGAACGATTTTATTCTTAGGTGCAAGAATTGCAATACTTTCATTTAAAGTCATTCTTTCCTTAATCAATTCAGCCATTTTTGCGTTTGTAAGTTTATAACTATCCGCGAAAGCAACGAAAGGAACCTGTTTTTCTTCAAGAGGTTTTCTATTTTGTCTAAGAAAATACTCTCTTTCCTCTTTATTTGAAATAAAGACAGAAGATAGCTTAACGATATAAGGAGAGCATCTCCACGCTTCGTTAATATTTCTTATTTCATCCTTTCTAATCCCGAGAATTTTTTCAACTTTTGCTTTATTAATTCCAGTATCATAAATCTGCTGTTTATCATCCATGCAAACAGTAACATGTTTTGAGATTATTTTAAGAATCTTATAAACCTCTTCCGCCATATCCTGTCCTTCATCGACCAAAACACAATCAAACATGCAACAATTCTTTGATTTTTTAATATTTTCAAGAATTCCGCATCTTATTCCATGGTAGTCCGGTTCGTAATGACCGTCGTTATTGATTCTTGGCGGAGCACCAATATTTTTTAAATAAAAATCATAACACCAGCTATCAAAAGTATTGATGCAATCATCCGGAATCTTGAGAATCTTAATTCCATCTCTTATGTAATTTTTAAGTGATTTTGTGAAGACAAAAAATCTAATCTTGTCTTTTTTAAATTTTCTTTCAAAAAGAAAATGATGAAGTCTGTATGAAAGCACCAAGGTTTTACCAGAGCCGGGGGCACCAGTAAGAAGAAGGTTTTTATTTGTTTTTTCACGAATAATTTCCTCCTGAACGGGAGTAAGACACGAATTATGAACAAGCCAAGTTGACATATAATATTAAATTATTTTTTAGGTAAAGGTTTATTAGAGTTATCACTTTTATCGGGAATTATTCCATATCTTTTTCTTCTTTCCTCAAACGCGAGTTTTTTGTTTTCATTATCATTTCTAAGAGTGCACATAGTAATATACCAACCGAGACCCCAATTGTCCAAGTCTTCAATCGGATCAAACAGATTGTAAGCTTTTTCGAGCTCGGATTCTGCTTCATCTTTTCTGTTAAGAGATAACAGAATCTGAGCTTTTAAAACAAGATAAGGGGCAGAATCTTCTGCTTCTACTGCAATGTTGATATTCTCAAGAGCTCTTTCTAATTCATTCTTTTGTTTCAACTTTATAGCAAGATTAAACATATAACCACCCCAGCCATGTTTTCTGAAACCCTCCTTATAGAAGGCCTCCATTTTTTCGTAATTGTTTATACGGAAATATAAGTCTGCAAGTTTATTGAACAAATCCATATCATCACCTTGCGAGCTGTTCAAAATCATATTGTATAGCTCAATGGCTTTTTCGTTATAATTTATATCATCATACAAATTAGCTAGTCTATTTGAGAACTTATATTTTTCGTCTTTTCGGAGTCTTTCAGTTTTTAAAATATGTTCAATCTCCTCAATTTCCATTCTTTTTGTATCAGGTTTAACAGTATTAAGCAACGGGTTTTGAATCTCGCATTTGAAATCATCATCCATATTTTCCTTTATCTTCAGTTTCATTTCCACAATACTATTTTCGTTCATTCTGTATTCCACGACAATTTTTTGTCCTTCATAAACCTCGCTATTAATTTCCCAGACTTCTTTAAAAAGAATAAACTGGTTATCGGTATCAACTATTTCAATCTGCAGTTCATACGGATATTTTTCAGGGGTTTCAGGAATTTTTAAACTAGTATTCTCTTCAAAGTCATCACCAGAGGGATATGGAAGAGGAGCGCCTGCGGGAATAAGTTCTTCGGGACCGTTTTGCGTATTTATAGAAATACTATAATGATTTACCTGTTCAACAATTCCTTTTCCGTTAATTATTTTAAACAAACTTTGATAAGCTGCCCCAGCAGCAATAGAGGTCTGATATGCGTCCTCGTTGTCAAAACTAAGCAATTCAGCATTTTTAAAATAGACTTTGACTTCTTTCTGAATTATCGATAAATAACTGCTTCCGCCTGTTAACAAGACATAATTTATATCTTCGGAATCCATATTGCATCTTCTCAGAGAATCCTCTATAGGAGCAAATATTGAATTAATGAGTTTGTATTCTGTTTCCCGAGCGTAAAGGAAATCTTTATTAACAAAATCAGACATCATATTCTCAAAATCAGCGGCATTTATTTCCGGAGATTTGAGGGAATAATAATTCCCGCGAATATTTATTTTAAGTTCAGTGTTATAAATTTTCTTGATACTATTTTTATCTGCGGAATCATACTGTTCAAACTTTTTTAATCTTGATATTTCATTGGATATTCCAATCTTTAAAAACTCTGCAACGCCGGTTAGAGCAGGTTCAAGATAGAGCTTCTTATCAACGTAACTGAGTTCGTTTTTTGGAATGTTATTCTGTTTAAGAAATTCCGGAATCAGAAAATCATAAATTATTGCACGGTCAATATCAGAGCCACCGAGTCTGTGATACCGAGATACTGATTTATAAAGTATTTTCAAGCATTCACCTTTAACATACTTGCCAATTTCAACTATAGAAACATCGCATGTACCTCCGCCAAAATCGAAAATCAAGAAATTCTTTTTACTTCTTAATGAAGAAACAACATCTAAACCTTCGTTCATAATGTATGAAATGAATGATGCAAGAGGCTCATCAAGAAGGTCACCTTTATTAATGCTGAAAATGCCGCCATAGCCAGCAGCAGTAACAGTATCCATTCTCTGAGCAGGATGAAAAGAAGCGGGAACGGTTACAACGGTTTTAGATATTTCATTCTCGTCATAATCTTTGACAGCATTAAATATAAATTCCAGAATTTTACCACTGATTTCAGCGGGGGATTGGTAGCCTTTAGGGGCTTTATGATAAGATCTTCGCGTACCGATTTCATTTTTAGATTCATAAAAAATATCTACACCCTTTGTAAACGCCTTTTCAGCAATTTTAGGAATCATTCTTTTAGCACCCTCACCAACGAAGACTTTTTCATCTTTAATTGCCACAACTGAAGGAACTGTTTTTAGAGTTATATCGCCGGATTCGGTTTTTTGAACAATACGAAGACATTCAGCTTTTAAACTTTCCGGATTTTTGGGGTCGAAGATAATCTGAGCTACAGCAGAGTTTGTGGTACCGAGGTCAATACCAAGGACTCTTATGGGCTTTTTGATTCGCTTCAGTACTTCTTTGTCATTTATGAAATAATCTATGATGCTCATAATATTTAATTAATTTTATTCAAAAATAGCAATTATAAGAATACAAATATTATCATTTCATGATAATTTTTAAAAGAGAACGGATTATAATATTTTCAATTCGAGATCATCAATAATCTCGAGACCCTCACCATGCTCGGCAAGAAGTCTATAAAAACCTCTTATCCAAGAATCCAATTCATCAAATATATCTTCAAAATATTCTCCTTCTGAATTGTATATAATTTCTGAAGATTCACTTGTACCACCTTGGTGCAGTTTCAAATAATCATGTGCAACTATAAATTCATAGTAATAACAAGAATCTCTGTAATTTATAGATGCGGTTATAGATATATACCCATTTGAAGTGATTTTAGGATAATTTTTTAATATATGCGATGCTTTCGCCAATGAAACCACGTTCAAAGATGATATGTTATAATAATTTTTTTTAAGCATCAAGTCATCTATAATATTAATGCAATTATTAATTGCACATATGTCATTTGCTATTAAATCATTTTTCTGATACATTTTAAAAAATTATTTTATATTTTACCCTGTATTTGTTTTACATTCTGATATTCCAATTAACTACGACCTTATTATTAATAAAAGCGCCCAAATCATTTTCACAGTTATCCTCTAAAGTAAGAGGAGATTCACAAAAATCAATTCTAAGGTGGTCTTTGTTAAAAACAAATATTTTCATAATTATATGTTATTTATCAGAACCCAATTTTTATATGTTATTTATCAGAACCCAATTGTTATTTGCATATTTTAGGTAAAGTTCATCTTCGGTATCAAAAAGCCATAGAGAATGTATATTCCTGATCAATTTACAGTAATATTTTTGTTCGCTTTAAAAAAGATAACATCATTTACTTTCATATTATATAAATCTACAAATTCATTAAGATTTTGTTTTTACAGGAATTTCAAAGCCAAGTTTTCTCTTATGGAGATTTTTCCCTTTTCCACTTAAGGCATCAATTTTTTTCAACAAATATTGAAAAGCCTGATTTAATTTATTATCAAGATTGGCAACGACCTTCTTAAGTTCTTCGTTTTCTTTAATCATATTTCTGTAAACTGCAAAGGCTCTCATTATTTCAATATTAAGTTAATATAGCTTTTTCGGAATTGAGAACAGAAGAAAGCATAGCAACGCCCTGTTCAGTAAATACGTAAGGAGTTACACCGGAATGTTTTAGTTTTTTTAACCGGTCACAATTTGTGACCAGTTCATTTTTTTCATCTAAGGTTAATTCAAACATAAAATCAGAAGGAAATCTTTTTAGATTCCTTTTTACCTGCTGTTTTAATTTTTTGGTTTCAGTTTCATACAATGATGCAAGGTCAATATCAATCATTACTTTAAAACCTCTTATCTCAAATATAAGAGGTTCATAATATGGCTTTATTGCTTTACTCATTTATATTTTGTTGAATATCTATACGCTTTTAGCTTTGTTGATTCTGTTCCATACGAGACGACATACGGCTCTGTAAACTTGTTTGCGTTCTTCCAGAGTAAGACCGAGTGCATCAAAGATTATTTTGTCGAGCTCAGCTCTGTCCGGCAATGGATTGGGTTTTTGCTCCTCAATTGGGATCTCAGAGTCTGGATTAATTCCGCATTCAACGAAAACTGATTTGATTTCTCTTTGTATTTCAAAAAAAGTATTAAACTCATAAAGGACAGGTATCTCTTTTAGTTCACGAATATTAAGATCTAATGCACCTAACCCAAGACCTTGTTTCGCAAGTGATTCTGAGAACAGAGCAAATAAAGTAGAATTCAGAAACATAATTAATTGATCATATTCTGTTTCTATACCATAAAATCTATCACTATAATTTACTCCACCATTATAGCAAATGTAACTAGTGTTAAATGTACGAGGAATAATAAACTTGTCATTACTGTTTTCAAACAGTTCATACCAATTATTTCTGTTTTTAACACTCGGTAAATCGCACCAGTGAATTTTGTTCTCATTTCTTTGGTTTTCTCCCCAGATAATATATTTTAATATTCTAGTGTTTTGAAGATCATTTTTTGAAAGATTACACATTATCACAAAATTATTCAGATCATTTACGTCAATATTAACTCGATGATAATCTTTTGGACTTTTTAAAACTTTTCTAATAAATTTATCTTCAATTTTCCATTTTACTAAATCTTGTTTTGTAATATAAAAGAAACTATTAACGCCTGTTGAGAATCCCCTTCTTATTGTTGCTATATCTTTTAATTTTCTAAAAAATGACTTACCTTTATATGTAACAATATAAAAAATCTCTGGAGCCCGTAAATATCTTCCACCCCATTTATTGCCAATATATTTACTCTTAATTTTTTTAATTGAAATGTTGTCAATGTTTGTTTGATTATCTTCTGCCGTCTCTGATCCTGCGATATTAAGATCTTCATTTGAGATCGGATAAAGTCTAAAATCATTATTCAGTATTATATCATCCGAGTTTTCTATTTGTAATAAATTTTCAGTAAATACAGATTCTTCAAATGATTTTTTAAATGCTATAAACTTAACTATATTGTTATGATCAATTTGAAAAAGAGGGGCATTAATATTACTAATAATGGTATTTATTCCTGCTGAGCTAAAACTTCTCTGAAAGTGATTGTCAATAATAAAATCAATTTTACAGTTATCAAGTAAAAATTTCTGCAACCATGATCCATAACCAACATCAAGCCAAGAACTTGAACATATAAAATTATGATAACCTTTGTTATTTAATAATCTCAAAGAACGGACATAGAAGTATGTAAACAAATCAGAGTTTGCATCAATTTTCATCATTGACATAAAATACTTCGGAAAATCAAGCTTTACCATTTTTTCAAGTAATTTCTTATACTCACCTTTATCTTTAATTTTTCCAGTAGGATCAGATATTTCTCCACTTCTAACATATGGCGGATTACCAATAACCAAATCGAAACCATCTTTTTCAACAAAGATTTCAGCAAACTCAATATTCCAGATTAACGGCTTATCAATTCTTAATTTACTTCTTTGTTCAAGAAGTTCTGTTATCTTAGATCTTAATTCTGTTAACTCTTTTTGATCATACACTAATACTTCCTGACTGCTTATATCATTTGGGTCACTAAACAAACCGGTTTTGGTTACTTTTTCAATGCTGCCTTTGCGTCTTAATGATTCTGTTAGTTCTTCAATTTCTTCATCAATAATTGACTGATAGAGTGATATTTCTTTTTCCTTTATTATTGTTTCCGAAAGTGATGATTTGTTGTAAAAATAATCTGATTTTATTTTCTTTAATTCATTAATTTTAGATTTTAGTCTGCCTTTTACATCGGCGTGACCCATAACAGGAAACATTTTGTTACCGATTCGCTGAATAAGAGAATCACCCTGACGAATTTTAAACTCGAGACTTGGCAGAATGGCAATGGGAGAGTATTTTAACTCATCGGGAGCATCGATAAAAATAGAAATCCAAAGACGTAACTGGCAAATCCAAACAGCCCATTCTTTTACCTCAACACCGTACAATGAATTGCTTATGATTCTTTTCTTTCTTTCGAATATGTCGTTAGTATTTAATTTTAGCCTATTAGATAAATTTACTATTATTTCATCAAGAACCTGAAGCATTCCGACAATAAAAGCACCCGAGCCGACGGCAGGGTCGCAGACTGTAATATTTTCGAGTAAGTTTAGTATCTCTTCAATTTCAGATTTGGAAAAGCTACCGTCTTTCTGACGGTCTTCGTAATCGTCACCTTTACCAGCTTCTCTGAAGAATAGCTCATAAAGATTTTGTTTTTGAATTGAGGTAGAGGTGTTCTTTTCGAGCCACTTCACGAGACTAAGACGGCACATAAAGTCAACTTCGGTTCTTGGAGTATAAACTGCACCGTCTGCTTTGTTTACAATTCTTTCAAAAATGATTCCGAGAAATTCCGGATTAAGCTGGAGGTCTTCATCTTCAAATCTATTTTCTTCTATAGTGAAACTATGAGAGAACAGAAACTCAAAAAAGGTTTCAGCTTCTTTATCCGGGATGAAATATCCCAAATCATCAAAACCCGGTTTAATCCTGAATAAGCCACCGTTCAGGTATGGAGCCATTAAAAGAACATCTTCGAGCTCTTTTGAAAAATTATTATTCTTATAAGCTACTTTTTTCCCGAAAGAATTAAGAGCTTCGAAGAATAATGGTTCGAGCCATCTTTTATAGAACGAATTATCATTTTTGTTCAGCTTTTTATATTCTTCAAGGAAAGACATTAAAAAATTTTCGTCATTACCTATCCAGCTTTTTTTTCTGAATAAAGCCGATAAATATAATTCTTATTGCAAACAACAAGACAAAATCACGGGTTTTTTCAGGAGATATTTTAATATTATATTTTAATACCTCAGAAACAATATTCTCGTATATTTTCAAAAATTCATCGTAAAAAATCTTTGTAACTGCTGTAATTGAAAAGACATCTTTGATTTGGGAAAGAGAATTGAAGTTTCCATCGCCGATTTGTTTCAGGAAGGTTTTATTTGTCAAATCCTTTTTTACATAGTATGTAAATCTGCGGAAATTATTCCATTCTCTTTTATTTCCAAGATAGTTGGTATAAACAAGACTAAAGCGGAAGGAGCCGTTGGAATCGTAGAAAATGAAAATACCAGCATCGTACATTTCGGTTTTGAGAATTTTCTTAGCAATTTCATACTGGAGTTTTTTGCCTGTTCTTTCTGTGAGGTCGGAATCAGATTTTGCGTGGACGACGATTAAATTATCTGTATCAAATTTTATCTCACCGATTTTAGTGCAGGCGGAAAATCTCTCTGTATCATATTCACTGAGTCTTTCGGTTTTTCTAACAAAGTCACGGTTTTTTTCACGGAAGAAATCAGTGAACTTTGCAGGGTCGAAATCATGGATTATGTCGTTGAGTAGTTCTTTGCTCATGAGATTATTTTAAAATTTCCAATAAAGTAAGACCTTTTGCGGAGGTTTTATATTTTTGATTCGGGCTATTGGGCTTATCTTTGATTTTAAGTTCTACTAAACCCAGTTTAATTAATGAAAAAACATAATTTTTATAGTTATTATAACTATTAGTAAGATTTAAGTGTAAAAGTATATCTTTCTTGTTCTTTTCGGTCACAGCAAATTTTAAAATTTTAATTAAATTTTGCTTTTTTTCAAGTTTTACAGTATTATCAATTTGAAGATTAACCTGCTCAATAGCTTGCTCAATAGCTTGCTCAATAGCTTGTTCCTTTAGTTGCACGTAAAGGTCAATTATTTCATCTAAATTATGTATTATCAGCAGGTTAGCTTGTGCACCAGCTTGCACACTAACTTGCTCAAAATAGCTATCAAAAGATAAAAAAGAAGGATGAATAGCAAGAGTAGTTTTGAAATAAGAGCGTTCATCATCTGTTTCAAAAACAGGATAAGGCGAGCCATTATTTTCAAGAGATTTCAAAATTGAAGGGATACCTGTACCTCTTCCTTCGGTGAGATGCAATTCTTTCAGAAAATCACCGATTCTGCGATTACGATATTTCCGCACGTCAATATGCAGGTTTTTCAATTTTTCCTTGTTTAAAGGTAAAAGCGGGCCCGGGAAACTAATAATATCTATTCGAGCCGGAAATACACGAACTTCTATAGTAGCGTCATTATCATACCCGCGATGATAAACTGCATTGCAAAGGGCTTCTTCAAAAGCATCATAAGGGTAATTGAAGAATCTGTCTGCTTCGGGTTTGCTGCTTCTTTTAATAACTTTCTCTTTGCAGATATTATTTTTGAAATAGCTTAATGCATTAATAAGCTGAATATGTATTTGACCGTCAAAGATTTTTTCAGTGTATTCAGTTCCAGACTCGTCTTTAAAAATTATAAATTCAATTTTAGCATTTGAGAAATACTTATTAACGTCTTTAGCGAAGAAAAGCAAACCAACGTTTTTGGGAATAATTTGTTCATCAGGACCTTCAGCAATGTTCATTCTTTTGGCAAGGTTGCTGATTGAGAGATTTGGAATCTGAGATTCGAGGTCGCTTTTAATGTCATTAAGGAAGGTTCTGATGGATGTAAGGTCAAAATCAGAAACATTTGATTTACTGTTTGTGCGATCGTCAAACGGAATTTGATTGTTCATTGAGAAGAGTTCTTTCTCCTCGTCACGGGTCGGCATAACTGTCAAAGAAAATCTGCGAATGTAATAAAGATATTGAGCATTTTTACCGAGCGAGGAAGGAGATTTATAAGGTCTTGCATTTCCGCCGGGACACCATAGTATTAGTATTTTCTTGCCATGAAAATCAACGGGTTCAACAATGGGAAAATAGTTTGGAAGAATTCTTCTGCAAACATTATTAAGTTCCTGTTGAATTTTATCAACGGATATAATATTCAAACCTACAGGAGGCAGTACAGGGATTCCATTTTCTTCTTTAATACCTAATATTATGTATCCGCCGCCCCAGTTATTGAAATCATTAGCGAAAGCACAAATTGTTTTTAAAGCAGCTTCAGGGTTCCATCCTTCTTTAAATTCAATTCTTTCCCATTCAACGGATTTACCATTTATTAATTCGTCAATATTTACGGGTAATGGCATATCTATTGTATCAGTTGATTTTCGATTGCAATAATCACCTCTTTGTTGAGTTGTTTTTGATTTTCAAGTTCTTTTTCGAGATAATCAGAGCCGAGTTCAAACTGCATTTTCTTTATTTCATTTACAGTGAAAGATTTCTCTTTATCGGTTGTTATCTTTAAGTTTGAAATACGGCGGTGCGTGAAATCTGACAATGTTCCGTAATCTGTAATATCACTGCATAAATTCCGAATAAAATTGAGATAAGGCATAATATCATCAAACGGATTTTGCAATATTGACTTTAGAACTATTAAAGCCTGAGCTTCAAGACTTTTTTCGGGAGCGGGGGATGAATAGGATTTATTGTAATTTTTAATTTCATGATAATTTAACCAGAAATCAGGACTTAGCGGAATTGGCATCTCATCAACATTACATTTAATCTTATCGTAAACCTCTTCAATAGTGTAATAGACAATATCAGATGCGAGATTGTTGTTTAACATTCTTCCGTTTATGTACAATCTTCCTTTTTTAAAGAAAACGAGTAATTCATTTTCAGAAAAACATTTAGCAACTTTAATACGAGCGGGAAATAAAGTGAGATTATCTACTAATTCAGGATGAATGCTTTTATATCCGAGAAATTCTTTTAATATTTTAGTATAGAAACTTTCGGATTCCATATCGTCAGGATTCTGCTGAACTCTTTTGTAGAGGTTAGCTGCTGTTGGTTCTTCATCTGCATCGAATATTTTAGAATCCTCGCCGAGAGTGTTATGAATAAGGAACATTTTATTCTGTGCAATTTCACGGCTTTTAACGAGGTCAGATCCTTGCTCGGTGGGGAAGAAATTTACGATGTATAATTTTTCAAAAACCTTTTTACTTATACGATTAATACGACCGACGCGCTGAATAACACGGACGGGGTTCCAGGGGATATCATAATTAATAACCATGCCTGCGCGGTTGAGATTGTAACCTTCAGAGATTACGTCTGATGTCAGGAGTATGTCGTAATCATCTTTCTGGCTCTTATCGGATGCGTCAAAGTTTGAGATAATATCCTTGATTTTTGCTGATGAAAGGTTTCCCGGAATGATTAAACACTTATCTTTAAATTCTTTTTCAAAGATAGAGGTAAGATGTTTAATAGTGTCAACATATTCAGAAAATATAATATACTTTCTTTTGGGTTCGCCCTTAAGCGGGGGTTTGGACATTTCTTTTCTCAGGTGTTCAATTACGCATTTGCTCTTCGGGTCATTTTTAACAAGTTTAAGTTTTTTAAGTTCATCAATAATTTTAATATACAGCTTAATATCTGATTCTATATCGTGCTTAAATTTTGCTTCGTTTTCAAATTTATTGACTTCGTATATTTTATGGCTTTTGGGATAATTGCCCTGCAATAATTCTTCAGCATACTTTTCCAGTTCAAGTTCTATATCATCAGGGTCATATTCATAAATTTCATTAATAAGTTTTCTGTCAAGAATATATTTATTTGTTTTATTTACAAAATTTTGAACGACGGTTGTTATTTTTAAGAAATTTTTAATACTTTGTTCGAATGAACCGAAAGAGCTTTCGAATCTTTTTACAAGCATACGCCGCATGAAGTTATACAAGTTTATTTGCTGCAATAGTTCAAAGTTCTGCTTGTCATTGAGTTTGTTCCCATCTTCATCAACGGGATTAATTTCATAGGCAAACGGCTGATAGATTGCCCCCTTGAACATACCGTCTTTTTCGGGGTCGCCAAAATATACTTTAATAATTTTATCGTAAAATTCAGACTGTTCTTTTGTCAATTCGTAGAACCATTCTTCAGGATTTGCAATTTTAGACAAGTCTTTAACTTCATCTTTATAGTATGGATTGTTTTGCAAGTCGAGACGATTGCGGCGTATTGTGACGGATTCAATAACATCCCGAATTTGTTTTGAAAGATATTTAGCACGCTCTTTAACTTTCTTTAAATCTATGTTTTCGCTTTCAAACAGGGACTTATAATAAGTTATTGCCTTTTTTCTATTTTTTTCAGAGTCGGAATTATAGTTTTTGCTTATGTACGCAAGCTTATCAAAAACACCTTTGAAGTGACGGAACATTACCACGATGTCATTTTCGAGTGTAATGTTTGATTTCTTGGGAATGATGAAAAGTTTGAGCAAAGATAAAATGTCGTTTGGTTTGTTGTTAAAAGGAGTTGCTGTAAGCAGGATAACATTTTTATTCCTGCATATATTGCGAAGTGATTCATAGTCTTCAGTATCCTGATTCCTAAAACGATGGGCTTCATCAATAACGACGACTTCGATATCTCTGGCAACTTTCAGGAAGTCATTAATTTTTTCAAAGTCACCGAGTGAAAAAACTTCCCAGTCGTGGAGGCGGAACTCTTCCGTGTATTTTCTCCATCCGGATGTTTTGCTTTTATCGCCAACAAGACCGGGGGGACAGATTACTATTCCTCTTTTGCGAAGCTCTCTGCCGACAGCGCAAGCAATGATAGTTTTACCGAGACCGACGACGTCTGCGATTATAACGCCGTTGTTCTGTTCGATGATTGACAAAGCCTGTTTTACTGCGTCAATCTGGTATTCGTATGGGGTATAACCATTTTCAGATAATAATTCACGAAGAGTTTCGCTGATATTTTTCTGGGAGAAAGAATCGAGGTAGGTTTTAAGAACGAGAAGGAAAGCCTCAAAGGGAGTAACTTCTTTTATATGAGTTTCCTTTTCGATAACATCAACGAGCTTTCTTTTTGTTTCATCGTCTTCTGTAATTTTAACTGCTTTATCCCACAAGGCATCGAAATACTCTTCTGCTGATTCAACTCCGTAGTCGCTGATTTCAACGTTGAACTCTTCCTGGGTAGATAGACCAGCGCGGGTGAGGTTACTGCTTCCTGTTATGAAAAGCTTATCGCGTGCAATCTGCAATTGTTTGAGTTTAAAGATATACAGTTTGGAATGATTGGGATTATCAGTTTTACGGATAATAAGTTTATTGTTTCTGATTAATTCGATGAAAAATATTACCTGTTCATTAAACTCCTTAGTATCGAAATCATCGCTGTTGATGGTATGTTTAACAGATTCGATAAAGTTAAATGAGCGTTCTTTATCGGAAATTTCAGTTTCATTATAGGCGGATTCAATAATGCGGCTGTTAATTTTATCTACATTCAAACCGACGAGAATTTTCAGTTCGCAATCGGGGTTTTCTTTGAGTGTTTTATAGAATTCCCTAACGCCGGAAAAGTAAAAAAAGCCCACAAGAAATTTTAGTTCGTCTGAATTTTTGATAAGCTCGATAAGCCTTTTCTTAAGATTATCCTGTCCGCTGTTTGTGATAAAATTCTTCATAATAAACTAATTTGAGGTGAAGCAAATAACTCTACAATATAAAAAATAATGTTAATAAAAATAATACAATTATAAATATTTGCTGTAAAACTAATAAAACCTGTTATGATCAACTTCTGTTTTCAACGAAAAACATTGATTTAAGATTTTGCCAGCTTTGAGTTTAAATAAAACATTAACCGATAATTTGGAGTTATGAGTATTTTTCATAGTTGTATATTCCAGCACTTCTTTTACGCCATAGTTAAATATTTTTCTTTACTGCTATTGCACGACTGAACTCGACAATATCTTTAATATCTTTTTTCTCCATTATTTCTTTCTCTTCAAATTCTATCAAGAGTTTGACATCCTTAAAATCCTCATAAGTTAAATCGTAGAATCGAACGATTAACTTCATATTATTAAGAATATTATCGGGAACAGGAAATGTAATTTTGCTGATTATTTTAATCACTTCTCTATGTATTGATTTCTCGAGCAAAATACCGCTATAGTCTTTTAAATTATCGGGGATATTTTCTTTGAAAAATTCCAGGAGCTGAAGTTTAATCTGCTCTTCTGAATTGAGTATTTCATTCTGCAAAAAAGATTTAAGTTTTTTAGTTAAAGAAATTAATTTCTTTTCTAACATTTTAAATTCAATTATAAAGTCGTTTTTTCTTTCAACTTTGATAATACTTTTACCTTTTCTTGAAGATAAAGGAGTAAGATAGTCTTTTCGTAATTTATCTATTGAAGCGTTATAAGACTTTAAATCTCCGAATTTATTTAAGTCGTTTCCGTCTCCAAAAAGCATCATTTTAGTTTCTAATTTCTTTTTGAGATTTGCATCTTTAAAGGGCAAAGCATTTGGGGGAATATTAATTTTTGATGAGTTAAGATGTGCACCTTCGAAACTAAATTCAACATACTGCACCTTAGCGGTGTAAACTGTGAGTTTTCTTTTCAAATCGGGTTGTAAAGGGGGATTAACATTTAGCTTTTCTCTCACATCTGATATTTCTTCTTTTTTGAGTTCGTTAAGTTGAATCGGTTCGGACGACTCAATATTTTCAATTATTTCATAAACGAATTCTTTGGATTTAGTAATACTTTTGAGAAGATCTGTCTCAAAGGAATCTTCTTTATTCAGGTTTCCAAGAAAACATTTTTTGAGGAGAAGTATATCCAAAGGATTTATGGCAACGGCGTTGAGCCCCACAGTATCATCTGCCGTGAAAATTCTGCTTTGAGGGAAAATGTAGTATCCGTTTTTATCGGAGATGATGAAAGAGACGAAATTGTCTTTAAGGTTGAATATTCGGATACCTTTTTCTTTCATTCGGGAGATGCTTTTAATTTCACCGTAGCCATTTCGGTAGTTGTCTTCACGGTTATCTATGATAACGGTGATGTTAACCTGTTTATCATGGCAAGACATGATGGTTTCACAAAACTCCTCGTGGAGATTTGGCATTGAGACGATGAGTTCATCATTTGCATTAATTGCAATATTAGTAAATTCTTCGTAAGAGATTCTTTTTAAGAAATTTGTTTCCATAATATTATCCTTTATATTGTTCTTTAATATAAATATAGTATAAATAATAATATAAAAATTATCATTTAATGATAATTTTTATGTATCAAAATGTTGTATATTTACATAAAAAGGATGTGAAAAATGGGAAAAGAAATTGAAAGGAAGTTTTTAGTAAATCCGAAGATATGGGAAAGAGCGGTGAAACCAGAGGGCACTTATTACAGGCAGGGATACATTCTTGCAGAGCCGGGAAAAACAGTTCGGGTAAGAGTGTCCGGCAATGCGGGATTTCTGACTATTAAGGGCGCTGCAGAGGGGATTTCAAGAGATGAGTATGAATATGAAATTCCATTAAATGATGCGAAGGAGATGCTTGACAAACTTTGCGGTTCGGAGGTGGTAAAGAAGAGGTATAAGATATATTGCGGCGGGAAGCTTTGGGAAGTAGATGTATTTGATGGAGATAATTACGGATTAATTCTTGCTGAGATTGAATTAAAAAGTGAAGAAGAAATGTTTGATATTCCTAGCTGGATTGAAAAAGAGGTAACAGGGGATATAAAGTATAATAATTCATATCTGTCTTTATGTCCATTTGAGAGATGGAAGTAATAGAATTTAAAATTAATACTATATGGAAAACAAAAATGAGATGTTATTAAGAGCGATTGAAATTGCTGTAGAAAAGCATAAGAAACAGGTTGACAAAGCAGGTGCGCCTTATGTATTGCATTGTTTCAGGGTGATGCTGAAGGGTAAAACAATGGAGGAGAAAATTACAGGCGTTCTGCATGATGTGGTTGAAGATACAAGTATTGATGAGAATTGTCTTCGTAAGGAAGGATTCAGCGAAGAGATTATTGCTGCTGTTATGGCATTGACGAAGATTAAGGGTGAGAGCAATAAGAGTTATTTGGAAAAAGTAACGGCGAACAAGATTGCTACGAATGTGAAAATGTATGATCTGGAAGACAATTTAAATTTACTGAGACTGGAGAAGATTGCGGAAAGAGATGTTGAGAGACTGAATAAGTATATTGATACGTACAGGAAGCTTGTTATCAGATGATGATTGTTAGTTGTTGGTTCATCAATATTAAGAGATAAAATCAAGATTGATTAACTGATTGATTCCATTCCTGGATTCTCTCTACAAACATGATGAAATGACAGATAAAGATTAAGATGTCGACACGTCTCATGTCAGACTAGACTGTTAAATGATTTCACATTAAATCACTTAATGAAAACCGTCAGCAGTTTCGGAATCAACATCCGGGTAGTTAAATTAATTTGTACTGATTACTCCTGTAACAATACTTGAGCTAAAATGTAATTTATTGTCTGCTCAGACTCATCAGTTTACGATACCGGTGTCACAGTTTTGGATATTCGCCTTCCGAAAATTTGCTAACGGTTTTTAAATAAGTTCTATTTGCCAGTTCTTTTCCTGAATTTTAATATCCAGCTCTCTATAATCTTTTCCGATTATATCAGCTTCTTTCTGATATCCCACAACATCAATTGAGCTTATAATCTTAATTTCTTTCTTAGAATATCTATCTCCAATATCTGTTGCAGACTCAATAACTTTATATAAAATTTTGTATTTTTGCAAAAGAATATCCCTGTAAGAAAGAACATCGGCAACTGAGTATTTTTCATCAAACATGGTATGAGAATTTGTTTTACTAATTCTTTGAATATAACTGATTAATTCATCTAAGTTAAACTTAATTTCCTTATAAATATCATCAGGATTTTCCGGCGGGTTTTCACCTTCCTGAACTCTTGAATACCGAATTAATTTTTCTTTTAAACCTTCAATTCTTTTCTGAAGGTTTCCTCTTTTTATCAGAGCTTCTGCAAGTTTCATTATTTGATATCTCCTTGATTTGTTTGATACAAGCTAATAAATAAATACAAAATGATTGTATCATAGCATGATATTTTTGAAAGAAACTTATTAGATTGTTACTTAAAGGTAATTACAGTTTTTAAGAATAAAGGTGATGTTATCTACGAAGGTATTATTAATGGCTGATTCTATTATATAGCTTTTTAAAGAAAGACTTGCTTTTATCTTTAAAGGACAAAGATTCAAAGTTTAAATCAAACTTAATATGCCGGGTTAAATACCTATCAGCCCGCATGTATTTTACGCCAGAATTATTTAACTTATCCCAAATTTCTTCTGACTTTTCCATTTCTTTATTTTTCAATTTTGTACTTTCTGATTTGTCATATTTTGTCTGAATACTCTTATTTTCCTGATCATTATCTAAATCATTATAAGTGTTATACGTAACTTCTTCTTCGTTGACAGTGTCAATTTCTTTTCGGCAGAATTGAATTGAATCTTCACTTTTGAATAAAGGACTATCTTGTTCTAATTTTAATTGAATATGGTAATTTTCGATAGTTTTTTCAGCAATTTCGAGAACTTCATCCCGCTGTTTTTTAGGTTCAAGAACTTTAACATTATCATGATGCATAATAGCCCATTCAGCAAGGTCATCAAGGCTGTTTATACTTCTCTCAGGTTTCACTTTATTTTTATTGACAGAAATTATTTCAAATCGAGATATTTCGTATTTTGATATGTTCATATACCCTTTTATTTCAAGTTGCATCTCAATATTTACTGAACTTTTTTCTGTTCTTCTGCTAATAAAGTTTTCTGCAATCTTTGCGTATTCAGTGTTATCGAATTCGTCAATTGATTTAATGGAAATTATCTTTGAAAATTTAATAATTTCAGGATTATTATTATAAATTCCAATAAACTCAAGTTCGTTGTTGTTAAACATTATTTTATAAGGCAAGAATTTTTCTGCAATCTTTGAAAATCTGTTTTTGTTGTATTCAACGAAAACTTTTTGATGTTTATCAACAGCCTCGCTCAACGTTCTGAAAATATATATATATGAAAGATTATTTCTTTCAACAGCTTTGAATAATGCATTTTGCAAAGATACATCGGAATAATATAAAGCAATATACTTTATGATCAGACTCGATACCGCGTTTAAATCAACCTTACCTTCGATTTTTACTCCTTTTCCGTATTGGGAATAAATCGGAACGCCCATGCTTCTTAAATCCTGCAAATCTCTGTTAATAGTAGGAATTGATACATTGTATTTATCCGCAAGGTCATCTATACTGCAATTTTTAAACAAATGATTCGGATAGAACATTGTTAAAATTTCAATCTGTCTTTTATATGATGCGAGGTTTCTAAACATAATTATTCGATTTTTAAATATAAAGAAACACCTCCTTTTTTTCTATACATTTATTTTCTGCCACAAGGAAGCTGTATGAGTATATCCTCTTTTTCTCACTTATTAACTTAAATATTAAACTTATTTTTACTAAATTTTAAATTAATTTTAATTAGCTTACAAACTTTACTATGCCCGAATGGTTGATTGATATAATAATTACTATAGTCAAGATTTTAGTTGTTGAGATTACTTTGCTTACTGCGGTTGCCTACACTGTATATGCGGAAAGAAAAGTTTCTGCGTTTACTCAAAACCGTATCGGTCCGAACAGGGTCGGTTATAAAGGTCTTTTGCAGCCTCTTGCAGACGCTCTGAAACTGATACTTAAAGAGGATATAGTCCCAGCAAAAGCAAATAAGTTTGTGCATTCGCTTGCACCCGCAATTTCAATGTTTGTGGCGCTTTCGACTTTTGCTGTAATTCCATTCGGTGACAAGATTCTTATTGCAGGCAGAGAAATAAAACTACAGATTGCAGATGTTAATATCGGCATTCTCTACATTCTTGCTCTGCTTTCTCTCGGCGTTTACGGTATCACACTCAGCGGCTGGTCTTCGAATAATAAGTATTCGCTTCTCGGCGGTCTCCGCGCATCTGCTCAGATGATTAGCTATGAGCTTTCGATGGGTCTTGCGGTGCTTGGTGTTATATTAATAAACGGCTCGTTCCAGCTTGATACAATAGTTGAAAATCAGTACGGGTGGAAATGGAATATTATACTACAGCCGCTTGGTTTTATTATTTTCTTAATTGCATCCTTTGCTGAAACAAACAGAACTCCCTTCGACCTTCCCGAGGCTGAGCAAGAGCTCGTGGGCGGTTATCATACTGAATATTCAAGCATGAAGTTTGCTCTGTTTTTCCTTGCTGAATATGCGGCTGTTGTTGTCTCTTCTGCCGTAATCGCAACGCTCTATCTCGGAGGCTGGCAGGTGCCTTATTTGCAGACATTGGGGCTGCCCGCTATGCTGGTCAGTATTCTTCAGGTGCTTGCATTTGTGCTGAAGGTTGTGTTTATGGTCTTCGTGTTTATCTGGGTAAGATGGACTATCCCAAGGTTCAGGTACGATCAGCTTATGAATCTCGGATGGAAGGTTATGCTTCCGCTTGCTATTGCTAATCTGGTGATAACGGCTCTTGTATTAACATTTTATAAACTTTATTTATAATATACTAAAATGAAAAAAGTAATTTATTTTTTAGTTTTAACATTTGTTTTCGTAACATTTGCAAAGGCTCAGATGTATTATGAATTCACGCTTCCCGACCTTGACGGCAACGACGTAAGCATGCAAAAAATTCTCGATAAATCAGAAATTGTGATGCTTAGTTTCTGGGCAACCTGGTGTACGCCATGCAAGGAAGAGATGAAGAAAATGGCAGAGCTGTACGATAAGTATAAATCACAGGGTTTCGAGTATGTTGCTATTAGTGTTGACAATCAAAAGTCAGTGGCTAAAGTAAAAGCTTTTATCACTGCGCAGGAATATTCTTTCCCTGTTTTGCTTGATACTGATAAACGTGTTTTTGAAGGGTACAGCGGTAAGGATGAGATGCCTTATTCTGTTATGCTGAATAAAAAGAAGGAAATCATTGCCGTACATGTAGGATTTAAGACGGGAGATGAGGTTACTATTGAAAAGGAAATAAAAGAGGGTCTGAATATTAAATAATTTAAAATAAATTTTCCCCCACTTCATTATGAAAAAATTACTATTAGCTGTAATATTTCTCGGTATTGCTGCTTCTGCCGGTGCACAGATTAACCTTAATGTTAAGGCGGCTTTAAACAATCTTCTCAGGTACGGAAGCGGTACAGAGACTTTCCTCGGTAATTCGTATGCAAAGGAATATTTTGAAAACGTTACCGATGCACGCCTTTCGGTGAACGATATTATTTTTGGCATGAGGTATGAAATAGACCAGCCTATTGAATACGGTGTGAATTTCAGAGGCATTAAGAAGAGGTTTGTTGAGTACAACAATACTGATGCAGGCTTGAACCTTCGTGCGGGAGATTACTGGGAGATTGTTGCAAAAGGTCTTTCGTTCAATACTTTCGAAGACAGGGCACTTTTCTACGATACGGGAGTTGACGGAGTTAAGGTTTCATACAAGAAAACTTTCGGAGAGAAGAAACCTGTTAAGACAAAAGGATTGCTTATGCTGGGCAGGATAGTTTTCAACGATAATCTTAAACCCGAAAGAGTTGAAACTTATGATATAAGAGCGGGTAATTTTGAGATATCACCTATTAAGCACTTAACTTTTGGAACGAACTATGTTTACGCACAGGGTTCTGTTCCTGCTGCGTTTGACACAACTGCACTGCAAAGTTACATTCCTGAAGGATATGCATCGCTGAACATTGGCAATCTTCAGGTTTTTGCGTCTTATGCTCATAAGCACACTAACACAATGCAGAATACGACATATCCGATTCCGTTCCATGCAAATGGCGACGGTTTCTATTCGTCTGTTTCTTACTCACTTCCAAAAATAGGATTTACTCTGGACTATAAAAACTACAGGTTTGATTTAACGGCTCCCGATTACAGGAGTCTTGACAGACCAACGCGTATGCTGCCGTTCCAGAACCCGCCGACTGCGGTTAAAGAACATTCTACAACTTTGCTTTCAAGGTATCCTCATATAGTTGATTTTAACGATGAGGTTGGTGCACAGTTTGATGTCGTGTACGCACCGGACGATAAAACAACTTTTAACGTAAATCTTGCAGCTGCATCAAGGCACTATAATTATGTCGATATCAGCCCGGGCGGACTTACTGTTTATCAGAGAGTTGACAGAAGCAGCAGCTGGATGCCAGATTTCGGAGATGAGTTCTCTCCCTGGTATGAGTTTTTCCTTGAGGGAGAAAGATATTTTTCGGATAAGTTCTACGGCAAGGTTGCCTATGATTATCAGAATTCGGTCATTTATGATAACCTGAATCCTTCTGCATCTGAAAAAATGAAAATACATACAATACCCACAGAGTTCAGGTACACGTTTATTAAAGACTATACTGCCAAGCTGAATTTTGAACAGCAGTTTGTTTACAGCTCACAGCACCCGAACGACCCGAATTTTATAAATCAGCTTGTTTCGCTTAGTGTTTCACGTTCGCCAGATGTATCAGCTACTATCAGCTACGAATGGACTACAAGCGATCAGGAGCCGACGGGAAAGAAGAACTGGCTGCTCGGTGAAGTTTCTTACAAAATTAATCCGACTAATTCAGTTACTGTTTCTTATGGTACCGAAAGAGGCGGTGTAAAGTGTACGAACGGTATTTGCAGGTATGTTAGACCTTTCGAGGGCTTTCGCTTAACAGTTAATTCAAAATTTTAAAAGGTTAAGAGTTGTTACTCTTTAAAAGATATTATAATATGAAAATTAAAAACATAATATTATCGGTTATCGGATTGCTTCTTTCGGGTTTGCTTTTATCCTCCTGCGAATCCAACGACAATCCTGTTATCCAGACTAACAATTCAACGGCAAACAGCAAAGTGCTGGTTGAATTCTTCACTGCGGTCAATTGTCCTAACTGTCCTCCACCAGGATATTTTCTTGACAATGTTGACAGCTTGAAAGGCATTACCATTAACGACACAAACGTAATAATTGTAAGGTATCATTCCAACTTTAACGGATACGACCCGTACTATTTATACAATCCAACAGCAAGCGCTGCGAGGCACGGGTACTACCAGTATTTCTGGAATCCCGCTGCAAGCTTAATGGGAAAGGGTATGCCGAACTACGATCAGAATGCATGGCTGAATACGATTAATACACAACTCGAGAACAGGAACTCAATCGAAGTGGGAATCTCTAACACTTACGATACGTCGTCAAGAAACGGCACTGTGAATGTATCGCTTCTTCAGACATCAACAAGCTCCGTTTCCGACCTAAAACTTTTTATTGCAATCACAGAAAGTGAATTGTTTTATCAGGGGACGAACGGTGAAAAATATCATCAGAACACTTTCAGAAATTTTCTAACTGATAATGCGGGCGATAATGTAACTTTACAAACGGGAACACTTTTTAACGTAACTAAAAATTACAGCCTTAATACAGCGATAAATTACAACAACTCTCACATAGTAGTTTTTGTGCAGAGTACTTCCGGGAAAACAGTCTATGGCGTAGAAAGAATCAAGTTCTGATTTTTTAAAATAATACTGCTCCGTGAATAAGAATGTACTTAAATATATATTCTTTGTTTTCATGATTATTCTACAGGGCAGTATTATAAGTTCTTCACGGCTGTCAGCGCAGACCGATACGCTGCGGATAATTCCCGATACCACAGACCTGAACATTTTCAGGTACCAGGAAAAACTTCTTGAATCAGTTCTTGAAGATTCTGAAGATTCCAAGCTTCTTGATAAAATGGAATACCTTAAAGCAAATCCTCTCGACCTTAATGCCATTACTCTCCGGCAGCTTGAAGAAGTTCCGTACATGAATTCAATTACGGCAAAGAAAATTATCGAGTACCGAAACTCAAATGGTTACTTCAGTTCAAAAAGGGAGCTTCTGAAAGTTGATGGTGTAACTCAGGATATCTACGAAAAAGTGAAAATATTTCTAATTGCAAAGAGTTCAAGGTCGGACGTTGTAAAGGACGAAACGGGAAAAGTTCTTCCGCAGAAACAATATTATACGAATGGAATACTAAAGAATACTGACGTAAACATAAGAAGCCGTGTTCAGCAGGACCTGCAAGACAGGGCAGGATTTATAAACGGTTACTACCCCGGTTCAAAGCTTAAGATTTATAACAGGTTTACGGGATTGTATAAAGGAAGAGACTTTTCTCTTGGTGCCAACCTCACTGTGGAAAAAGACCCGGGAGAAACAAACTATGCAGATTATTATTCGGGATATCTTGAGCTAAACAACTGGAAGTTTGTTAACAAAGCAATTGCCGGTGATTACACTCTTAATTTCGGACAGGGACTTGGTCTCTGGACTTCGCTTTCATTTTCAAAAGGTGCTGAGGCTGTTAACATTGTAAAAAAGAATAACTATGAGATTGATGCTTACCGTTCGACCAACGAGGTACAGTTCTTTCGCGGAGGTGCTGCAAATGTAGTTTTTAAAAACTATAACTTCTTCATCTTTTATTCGGATAATTATTTTGATGCCTCTGTTGATACGACTTTTAACGAACTTTCCAGTATCTACTTTGACGGAAACCACAGAACGATAAGCGAACAAAACAGAAAGGGTACTTCAAAGGAGCAGCTACTCGGAGGGAGGATATTTGCGGATTACGGTTTCCTCCGTCTTGGTGCAACTTACTGGACATCAAAGTTTTCAAAATCGTTCTCTCAAGACAGTTCAAAACAGCTGTTCAGCTTTGCGGGTGATAAAGCTAATATGATTAGCGTTGATTATGATATCATATATAAGAACTTAAATCTCTTTGGGGAGTTTGCACGTTCACAATCAAGCAGTATAGCTTCGCTATCAGCATTGCAGGTATCATTAACGAAGTTTGCAGATGTCATTTTCCTCTACCGTAATTATCCTGAAGATTTTGTACCCGTTCATTCTTTTGGTTTTGGAGAGAATAATGGTAACACATATAATGAAAACGGTTTTTATGCAGGGTTGAGCCTTAAGCCCTTCAATGATTTTTCGGTAGAGACGTATTTCGACCAGTTCAAGTTTCCTTACAGAACATATTATAACCCGGTACCGACTTCGGGCAATGACTTTCTTCTGAACGCTGAATACAAAGCGAGCAAGGGATTTCTTATTTATATGAAATACAGGAATAAAAACAAAGAAGAGTCAAGAGCGGTTACAGATGAGTACAACCGTGAGGTACAGAAGATTGATAACCGCAGCCAGACTAACGTTCGCGTTGGGTTTGATTATGACATTTCAGGTGTCTTAAGGATTCGATCAAGGTATGAATACGTAATGGTGAAGTATGATAGCTTCAGCGGAAACAACAAAGGATTTCTTTTCTTCACTGACCTTAAAGCTTTTGTTCTAAAGAATCTTTCGGTTTCAACGAGGTTTATTGTGTTCCAGACTGATGATTATGATTCACGCGTTTATGAGTTTGAAGAAGACCTCCGCGGAGTGATGACAAATATCGGGCTTTACGGTAATGGTACCCGCTGGTACATACTTCTAAAGTATAAACCTTTTGCATTTGCGGAGCTTGCTGCTAAATATTCTGCTACTTACTACGACGGGGTGAAATCAATTGGAACGGGCAACGATATGATACAGGGTGACCTTAACAACCGTTTCAATCTCGGTCTTGAAATCCTCTTTTAAAAGAAATTCTTACCTACCACATCAAGAATAAAAATTTATCACACAGATATACCTGATTTGTTTATGATTATATCTGATAAGTTATGTTTTACTGCAAGGGTCTTAGCAGCACAATGAAGTAAGAAAAGATTAGAAAACTACTTTATAGGTGCGAATCATATTTTTTCATTTTAATTCAGTGTGCAAATTTTATCTTTGTTCCATCAACTTTCTTACCTTCTCACCTTCTTACTTTCTTACCTTCTTACTGTTCTTAAGCCTTTTTGACTTTAGAATTTTCTGAATTAAGCATATTTTAATCAAATGTTTAAAATAAGGATAATATTTTTTTTAATTTGCTTTTCAGCTGTTCCGGTTTTTTCTCAGCAGGATGACAGTCTGAACACAAATGCACTTAAGTATTTTATTTCAGGAAAGTCTGCTGAACTCAGGAATGATTATAAAGGTGCTCTGGAACTGTATAAAACCGCTCTTCAGGAACAAAAGGCGGGAGGAATCTATTTTGCAATAGCAAATATATTAGTGCAAACAGGAAAGTATCAGGATGCTCTCATCAATATTAATGATGCGCTGAAGTTCAACGAAAACAATCTTGATTATCTCATCCTAAAAGCTAACATTTATTACGGTACCGGCAAGGTAGATAAGGCGGTTAAGATATACGAGTCGGTTCTCGCACGGGATTCAGAAAACGTTTATGTATTGTATTCACTTGCAAGAGCTTATCAGGAGCTGAGTCAGCCGGATAATGCTGTCGCTGTTTATGAACGCATCACGGATGTTTACGGTTTTGAACCTGATGTACTTAAGAGGATGTATGATATTTACGGTACAAAGAAAAATTATGAAAAGTCCGCCGAAGTTCTTTCATATTCCCTCAAACTTGACCCGTACAACAAGAGTCTGCTGCTTGAACTTGCTTCATTGTACACAAAGTTAAATAACGAGGAAGGTGCAAAGTCAATCTACGAAAGGCTTTCTGCTCTTAATCCCGAGGATAAACAGATACAGGCAGAGATTGTCAAACTTTATTTTCGGAGGAATGAAATTGATAAAGGTTTTATTGAGTTTGCAAAAATTATAGGTAAAGATTCTCTGACATTTCAGGAAAAAATACAGCTTGGAGAAATGTATTTTGGTATGATGAGTCAGGACTCTAAGACTTCAGATATAGTTGAATATGTTTTTGTTTATTTGAATAATAAATACCCTGAAAACTGGGCACCGTATTATTATCTCGGTGAACTGGATGTAATCAACAAAAGAAATAATGAAGCATTTGATAAATTCTCGAGAGGGCTGATGTTTGCCGACACGTCCAAGCAAGCATATCTGCAGTTTGGCTACGCACTTTTCACACTTGAAAAGTATGAACAGTCAAAAGCAGCTCTGAGCAAAGGACTGGAACTTGCACCCGATGATTACAGAATGAATTTTTCATACGCTCTTACGCTTCAGCGTTTGAATTTACTTTCCGAGTCGATAAGTTACTATGAAAAAGCTATGCAGCTTAATCCAAACGACCTGAGTATTGTATCATCTCTTGCACTCGCATACAATTCAAACAAGCAATACAAAGAATCAAACGACACTTATGAAAAAGCGTTACAAATAGACCCTGATAACGCGCTGCTGCTTAATAATTATGCATACAACCTTTCAACCCGCGGTGAGAATCTGAAAAAGGCAGAGGATATGTCAAGAAGAGCAGTGAACAAAGAGCCCGGCAATCCGTCGTATCTTGATACTTACGGCTGGATTCTTTACATGATGAAAGATTACAAGTCAGCACTTGAATACATCGAACGTGCAGTATCAATAAACGCATCTAACGCTGTGCTGCTCGACCATCTCGGTGATGTTCATTTTGCTTTAAATGATAAACAGAAAGCAGTTTACTTCTGGAAGAAAGCTTTTGAACTGAGTCCAGAAAACGAAGAAATAAAAAAGAAGATACAGAATAACGAATAGGTTCAATAATAATATTTTAAAGAAAGGATTGAAAAAATGTCTGATAACAAAGGACAACACAAAGTAATTATAATTGGAACAGGTCCCGCCGGATTAACTGCCGCAATTTATTCCGCGCGTGCAAATCTTGCACCAGTGATATTCGAGGGTTCACAGCCGGGCGGACAGCTTATGATTACTACCGATATAGAAAATTACCCAGGTTATGAACATGGAATAGCAGGTCCTGTTCTTATGGACGTTATGAGAAAGCAGGCTCAGAGATTTGGTGCTGTTTCGTTTTTCAAAACTATAACTAAAGTTGATTTTAATTCAAAACCTCTTAAAGTATGGGCTGACGACGGTACTGAATACACTGGAGATACTGTAATCATTGCTACGGGTGCTTCTGCTAAGTACATTGGTCTTGAATCCGAAAAAAAGTTTATGGGATTCGGTGTATCTGCTTGCGCAACATGCGACGGTTTCTTCTTCAGAAATCAGAGGGTCGCTGTAGTCGGCGGAGGTGATACTGCGATGGAGGAAGCTAATTATTTAACGAGACATGCCTCTGAAGTACTCGTTATTCACAGGAGAGAAGGATTCAGAGCTTCCAGGATAATGCTTGAACGTGCTCAGAAAAATCCGAAAATTAAGTTTGCTTTAAATTCTGTTATTGATGAGATTGTAGGTACCGAAGACGGAAGCAAGAAAGCAGTTACAGGAATTAAACTAAAGAATGTAAAAACAGGAGAGATAAAACTTCACGAATTGGAGGGTGTGTTCATGGCTATAGGGCACCAGCCGAACACTAAGATATTCAACGGAATACTTAATATGGATGAAGTCGGTTATCTTATTACGGAAAAATCATCAACAAAGACTAATATTAAGGGTGTGTTTGCGTGCGGCGATGCTCAGGACAGTGTATACAGGCAGGCGGTAACAGCAGCGGGTACGGGCTGTATGGCTGCTATAGATGCAGAGCGTTACCTTGAGTCACTGGAATAATTCAAAGTTGTTTTATAGAGAATAAAGTTTTTATCGCAAAGGTAGAGGCGTAGATAAATCTAATAGCAAAAGAAAAGGTTTTACCACTGAGTACACGGCGTAGCAAGAGCTACAAACAAATAATAGAAATAAAAGCGAAATAATTTTACCGCAAGGGTCGCAGAGTACGCAGAGAAAAGAATCTATATAATTGTTTTAATAATTATTTAAAGCAAGGGTCGTCCGCCACGACGGATCTCCGACTCGAAGGCAAAGGACGTTCTACACGACGAATCTAAGACAAAGAGAACTGTTAAGCCTTTTTCTTTTAAAAGTTTGTTTTTATTACACAGTTTTAAAACAGAGTAGTACGGCGTAGCAAGAGCTACAAACAAAGAAAGAAAATCAAAGCGAAAGATTTTAAACGCAGTGTTCGCAAAGAAGAACAATGTTCGCAAAGAGAACTCAGAAAATGATTAAATCCAAGGTAATAGTAATTAGATAAGTGCAGTTTTCTTTTGTAGAAGTTTGTTTTTATTACAACGTTTTTTCGGAAGTAGCGCCAAGGTCACTGAGAAAAGCAATATTTATTGTTTAGAGAAAGAGAAAAGAAGTACACCGAGGTTACCGAGAAAAACACGAATCATTGTTTTAAAGATAAAGAAAAGATTTTAACAGTACAAAGTTCACCGAGGTAGCAGGTTTTGATGTTTAGAGCAAGAGAAAAAATCCCTGCTTGCTGCAGGCAGGGATTTAGTTTGCTATTTTTTCTATGAACGACTATTCTTAAATTCTGTTATTTATTCCAATTAGTATGAAGAATATTTTATTAATAATACTCTTATCTGTAATCTTGTACAGCTGCACTGAATCTACAAACCCATTAGACCCGATACCGGATACAAGTCCGATATGGCCTATGCCCGGTTACAACGCCAGGAATACTTCAAGCCCTTATGCTCCCGATGCCGTAATGAAACCTGTCACAAACGGTACACCCGGCTGGATGTACACTTTCCCTTCAGGCAGTTACAGCGACGGCAGCGAGTTCTGCG
>CAZVCC010000002.1:97881-124623 GCA_964626015.1 uncultured Ignavibacteriaceae bacterium | reverse complement strand
AATTCTTTGTTAATGTTTGTCTTTATTTTGTTTGTAGCCATTGGCTACGCCGTGATCTCTGTGAATTCCTCTGTGGTCTCCGTGGTAAATCTTTTCTCTGTTTTATACTTTACTATTCCATCTCTTTCCGTTTCTTTCCCGCGGGCAATAAATTTATCTTTACCTCTGTGGTCTCTGTGAATTCCTCTGTGGTCTCTGTGTTAAATCTTTTCTCCGTTTTTATCTCTTTGTTAAATCTCTGTATTAAATCTTTTCTCTGTATATATCTCGTTGTTAAATCTCTGTGTTAACTCTTTTCTCTGTTTTATACTTTACTATTCCATCTCTTTCCGTTTCTTTCCCGCGGGCAATAAATCCATTTTCACCTCTGTGGTCTCTGTGAATTCCTCTGTGGTCTCGGTGGTAAATCTTTTCTCTGTTTATATCTCTTTGTTAAATCTCTGTATTAAATCTTTTCTCTGTTTATATCTCTCTGTTAAATCTCTGTGTTAAATCTTTTCTCTGTTTATATCTCGTTGTTAAATCTCTGTAATAAATCTTTTCTCTGTTTTTTATATTTTCTAATCCGTGAACATCCGCTCAATCTGCGTCAATCAGTGTTCTATGTTTATCAAGGCAAACCTGACTTTATGCAGGTGTGCGCTCTTGTTCGTCTAAAAACAAAAAGCCCTGAAAATTCTAAATATCAGGGCTTTGTTACAGATTACGTTTTTATAAAACTATTCCGTTAATCTTTGTTCTTTTTACTATTCTCTTTATTCGACTTTTTATCATCCTTACTTCCATTTTTCTTATTCTTATCCTTGTCGTCTTTTTTATTTCCATCATCGTCATCAGTCTTTCCGTTATTACTATCAGTATCACCGATTCTGATGGTTTTTACTAACTGCTTTTTCTTCTTGCCGTCATTAAAGAAATGTATTTCAAGCTTTTCCTTACCGCTATTAGTCGGAGCAGTTATGGCTAAGCTGAATGTCATTTCTTCTCCTGCAGGGATTGTTGTGCGTGCTTCAGTTGTTCCCATGCTGCCCGTAAATGGCTGCTCAACTTCAACAGTGAAACCGCTGAAATCCCAGTCTTCCTTTTTCGAATTATTCTTTATCGAAAAGTTTACACTGAAGCTTTCACCCGGATTAACTCTAGCCGGTATATCATTCTTGTCAATTTTAATCGTAATCTTGTCCTTCTTGTTTTTAGTACTTTTCTTTTCTTTATTGTCGCTGTCATCGCTCTGCGCCATCGCTGAACCTAATAGTACAGAAAATATAAGTAATGCCGTTAATAATTGTTTCATGGTTATGTTTTATTAAATTCTTAAAAACCGGATGCAGATTCGCAAGCGGTCTGTTTATTAAAAAATCTTATAAAGTAATTAAAATACCGGCTCTCGTTGTCATATACCCTATATTCTTCATTTCAGGATTTGTAAATTTTGAATTAGAGTTCCTGAACACTTCAAACGTTTTTGCGTATATTCCCGTGTTGCCGTTGAATTTTACATTAATATCTATTCCTATTTTTGGTGCTAAAGGAATCGTTAGTCCCGCTCCGATTGAGTATCCAAATGCTGTTTCGCTGCCAGATTCAGTCGCACCGTTTAAACTGAATTCTGTCGGATTGGATGAGTTGCCGATTACACGGCCGGTTAACCTTTCCTTGAAACTTAAGAAATGAACTCCTATTTCACCCCAAACATAGGGCGAAACTCCTTTTGCCGGGATGTTGTATTTGGCTCCTACCATCAGCGGTATGTCTGTTGCATTCCATGAAGGGTTGAAACCCGTTACTCCAACTGCTAGTTTTGTTGTTACAAGGTTTGTGAAATATTCGTTCTTGTAAGTGAATTGATTGTATCCTGCCGTCAAAGTTAAATCTACAGGAACCATTGGAATTGAATAAAACACTCCGCCTTCGATTGAAAATCCCGTTTTATACATGTCGCTGAATGCTGCAACAGGTAAACCTGCTCCGCCCGTTAAATTAAGCTTTATCGGTGTTTGTGAATATACACCCGATACAAAAATAATGACAATAGCTGCTGCAAGAAAAAGTCTTAAATTTTTCATGATAGTTTATTAGTTTTTAAAATATTTATGAGTACAATGTTAAATTTCATTTTCTTTTACATTATTTACGGGGTAAAATGAAATTTCTTAATTGAACATAAATATTATCAATCATATATACAATGTATGAATTTATTCGTAAACATTGCATAATAAAATCGAATTGAAATCAGGTGAATATTTAATCACGAAGTGTTTAATTCACCGCTGCTTGAAGTGAAATATGGAAATGTATTAATCAGCGAGCATCGGCTCATCAGTGTAAATCAATGTTCGAAAGTTCTCGAATCAATGTAAACTTGACTGTCAAAGACAGTTCATAATTCAATCATCTCTGTCAGTCTGCCTGTCTACTGCTAAATAGACCTGCCGCTGGCTAAACTTTCGGCAGGTGTGCGCTCTTGGCTTCCTATGTCTTAAAGTCGCAGATTCGCCTTTACTTGGCGGAAGTCCCTTGCTGTATTATTTCTCTTTCTCTTTTCGTGTTTTAGTGTTTGGTGGTACCTGCTCTTAGAAATAAATTAAACTTTCAATCTGCGAGTATCAGTATTATATGTGTTAATCTGTGTTCTATTCTATTTCTTATCCGAACTTCTTAATCTGAACGTTATCGTCTATTTTACCCTCTTTTTTCATTTCGGGTTTTATCTCTTTAGGTATATTGAAAGCTTCATTCTTTACTTGCGGTTTTTCCTCGCTCATATTGCAATGTCCTGTAAACACCCCGCCCGGTTCCATTACAAGTTGATTAATCTTAACATCGCCGTAAACCTTGCCGCCTTTTTTAACTTCAAGTTTATCAGCTTTAACATTTCCTTTAACGTGACCGTAAACAGTTACGTCAATAGACATAATATCACCCTCGATAGAACCCTTTTCCCCGATGATAAGCCCGCTTTCACCCGTTAGATTACCTCTTACTATTCCGTCAATTTTAGTAGTGCCCGGTGAGAATAAATTTCCATCGAATTTACAGCCTTCGCTGATAAGCGTGCGGATTTGTGCACTCTGTACTCTAGCCGGTGATGTATAGGTTTCAACCGGTTTCTCTGCTTCTTTTTTCCCGAACATAATATTATTGTTTAATGTTTAAAAATTCTTCAGGATTTATATAATCTTCTTTGTAGCGTATCTCATAATGGAGATGTGGTCCTGTTGACCTTCCTGTCGAGCCGACAAAACCTATAACGTCTCCTGCATTCACTACATCACCTGATTTTACATTGTAATCCGATAGATGACCGAACCTTGACGTAAGCCCGTTTCCATGGTCAATAACCACGCTCTTACCGTAGCCACCGTCATAATCAGACAGAACAACCTTACCTCCCGCAGTGCATTTCACGGGGTCCCCGATTTCACCCTTAATATCAAGTCCTTTATGAAACTCCGAACCCCTGCCGCTGAACGGGTTTGAACGGTAACCAAAAAATGATTTGTGCTCCCCAATTAGAGGCAAACCGATTGGTACATTCTTTATTGTGTTTAAAATAGTGGTTGTCTTGTCAAGATAAAACTCATAAATTCTTATATCCGGATTTTCTTCATCCGCGGGACCCCCTGAATTATTACTGCTGAATATTCCGCGCTCAATCAGGTATTTGTTAATGCCGTTTATATTCTGGTCAATGTCGTTAACCTTCTTCTTAATCTCGAGTGAATCGAGCATCTTCAGGTCGTTCTTCAGCGAAAGCACATTGTCGTTAAGTTGTGATATTTCATTGTTAGCAACTTTCAGAAGTACTACAAGCAGCACAAGCGATAGCAGCAGCACAGAAAGCGCTATTGCAGTCGTTTTTACGTAAGATTTTAGTTTCTCAACATGCTTTGTTTTTACTGTGTAGAATTTCGTTTCGGCATTATCATTACTTACCAGAAATATGGTTGTAAATCTATGTTTCATCGATTTAGATGGATTATGATAAAACATAAATATAAGATTTTTTAGTGAATAATGAAATAAAGATATTCTTGATCGAAAAGTGGTCGAAATATGTCCAAACTCGTCATCAATTCATTCTGTTTAATCAAATCCTCAATCTTTCATATCTAATCATGTCCGCTCATGAAAAACATCTCTTTCTGCTTCTTTATCGCAGTCAATTACTGAATATCTTCAATTCGTAATAATCTGTTAAATGTGCGTGAATCATCGTTCCATTATATTCAAATCAGTGTGAATCCGGCTGCCAAAGACATTTCATAATTCATTCAGTTCCTTCAGTCTGCCAGACTTTAGGCAGGTGTGCGCTTTAGTCAACAGCTATTTCTGTCTCATTCCAACCACAATAAATACGTCTTTTCTCCGGTCTTCTCAATGGTAAAATCTTTTCTTTGTTTTCCTCATTTACTAATCCCTGTAAATACGTCGTATTCGTGACAATCTGCGTTCCATTATCCGTAATTTAAATGTTTATATAATTGTTTGACATGGTTATAATTACTAATTTCTTAGATGCAAAACTATCTTATCGAAATAAGAAATTTAACAAAGCGGTATGCTGAACGAAAGCTTTTCGAAAAACCAAAGAATGTGCTGACTGCGGTTGATGATGTGTCGCTTTCTATTCCTAAAGGAAAAACACTAGGACTCGTAGGTGAATCCGGATGCGGAAAATCTACCATTGGCCGATGCATACTGCGGTTGGTTGACAGCGATGAGGGGAGCATTCTTTTTGACGGAAAAGATATCCTTAGCATTTCCGAGAAGGATTTTACACAGTTCAGAAAAAAGATGCAGATAGTTTTTCAGGATCCTTATTCGACTCTAAACCCGCGTATGACGGTTGGAAGTATTTTAAATGAAGTCGTTAAGTTTTACAAAATAAGAAAGGGGAGGGATGTATCTGTTTACGTCAGTAAACTGCTTGATAAAGCAGGGCTGAGTTCAAGAGCAGTAAATAAATATCCGCATGAATTTTCGGGAGGACAAAGACAACGTATCGCAATCGCAAGAGCGCTCGCTGTAGAGCCCGAGTTTATTGTTTGCGATGAACCCGTATCTGCTCTTGATGTTTCAATTCAATCACAGATTATAAACCTACTGAAAGATTTGCAGAAGGAATTCAATCTCACTTATTTATTCATTTCTCACAATCTTTCCGTCGTAAGACATATATCCGATTCAGTTGCCGTTATGTATTTAGGCAGAATTGTAGAACAGGCTCAAACCGAAGAATTATTCAGTAATTATTTTCATCCCTATACAAAAGCGCTTATGGATGCTATACCTGATGTTGGTAAGAAGAAAATCAGTGCAGCAGTGATAGGCGAACTGCCCTCTGGAGCCGAAAAACCAAAAGGCTGTTATTACGTTACACGGTGCAGGGAAGCGATAGATGTATGCAGTTCCTTGTATCCTGACGAATATTCGGAAAGGGGACATTTAATCTCCTGTCATCTGAAACTTAAGTGAGTGAATATTCGTTTGTATGTATATACATTAAATTGAATCATTTTTGAATAAAATTTATAAGATAATATTTGCTATTATACTGAGTATCGTGTTTACTGGTAACGTTTTCGCTCAATCCGACACCGGCAGTAGCACTTTGAAAGGGGTTGTTACAAACGCAAAAGATAAAAAACTTTCAGGCGTTACAATCTCAATTTTAAACAAGAATACATTCGATATTTTCAGGGGAAAATCAAACACATCGGGAGAATATTCCATTGCCGCACCTAAAGGAAATTATAAACTCAATGCAAACCTTGAGGGTTACGGTATCTTTGAGCAGGATGATGTTGAACTCGCAGGAAAATCTGATATAACAATAAATATAACTCTTACAGAAAAACTGTTCAGCACCGAAGAAATAGAAGTATTTGGTCAGAAGCAAAGCCAGAGCGATCTGAGAACGAGCTGGTTCAACGTTTCACCCTCAAACATAAAAGTTTTACCCGGTGGTCTTGAAGATGTGATGCGATCTCTTAAATCATTACCGGGTGTAACAGCTCCGAATGATTTCACCTCTCAGCTCGTCGTTCGAGGTTCGGGACCCGACCAGAACCTTATTATCATGGATGAAGTTGAAATCTTCAATCCGTACAGGCTGTACGGACTCGTAAGTATGTTCAACCCCGAAACGCTTAGCGATATAAACCTAATAACAGGCGGGTTTCCTGCAAAGTATGGCGATAGGCTTTCAGCTGTACTTGATGTAACGAATAAAGAGGGGATTGTTGATAAACCATTTAGTTTATTCGCAAATGTAAATATTGCTAATGCAAATGTCGTGATGCAGGGAAGGAATCCCCTGAAAATACCGGGTTCGTGGATTGTATCCGCAAGAAGAACTTATTACGACTTGATTCTCGGTCCTTTTGCGAGGAATGCAGGACTAATTACTGACAATTCGTCATTTCCTGCATTTCAGGACGTTCAATTTAAATTTGCATTCGGTCCCTTTGAAAAGCATAGGTTTTTGATTAACGGAATATTCTCAAGAGACGGGGTGGATATTGTCCCGGGTACTGAGAGGTCAAACCCTGACTCAGTTGCAGTGAATGACGTAACAACAAACAACGTGCTTTCAATAGGTTGGCATTACAATCCGAATCCAAGGTTCATTTCTAAAACAACTCTTTCATGGTACAGAAACAGCGGTGATAATCAGTTTGAGGGTGATATACTTGACCCGCTTATTGATAGGGAGGGACTCTCGCCAGGTCAACGTGACAGTCTTAAAGCTATAGGAGCGCTTCTGGGTTTCGGATTCAGCTCGCAATATGCATTCCGGAAAATTTCGCTCGGCAACAGGTCTGTATTAGTTTCTGGAAGGATTAAGTACGAATTCGGCGGCGGCGTGGATGTTATAAGGAATGATTTAATATACACTCTTAACCTTGACGACGCCTTCAGGAATTTTATTAATTCATTCACAAACGCAAGGTCTTTACTTGAAGATTTTACGATTGAAGGTAAAGATAATTATAGAGGCAGTGCTTATGGTCAGGCAAGATTTGAGATAGGAAAGCAGTATTTTGTACAACCTTCTCTTAGAGCAGATTATTATTCCTTGCTGAGCAAAATATATTTATCTCCGAGGATTAACCTCGGGTTTGCATTTGACCCTCTGACAACTTTGCGTACATCTGTCGGACTTTATTTTCAATCACCCGGCTACGAAAAGTTAGTTGATGGTCAGAACTTTTATGACCTCGAAAATCCTCAGGTAACCGACCTCAAAGCCGAAAGAGCAATTCATTTTGTCCTCGGAATCGATAGATGGATTGACAATTCATGGCTGCTTAAACTAGAGGGTTATTATAAAAAATTTGACGATTTGATTACATCACAGAGGTTGACAACTTATAAGTATAAATTTACACCTTTAGACCCGGCTAATAATGACCCGAATTATCTTAAAAATCCTTTGAACTGGGTGCGCTCGGCTGAAAGGTTTGCGGTGGATTCCGTTACTTCTATACCGGTTAATGCCAGTTCTGGAGATGCATACGGGTTTGAGATAAGTCTCGAAAGAAAATACACCGGTCCCAAAACAAAATTATTCGGATGGATAAACTATTCGTACTCAAAAGCAACACGTGAGAGATACGGGTCGGAGGCTCCATTCAGGTTTGACCAGACTCACAATATTAACATAGTCTTAAACTACAGGGTGAACAGCTGGTTCGAAATCGGTGCAAGGTGGAATTACGCAAGCAATTTTCCCTTTACCGAACCCGTTGGTATTTCTCCTAGAATCCTAAACGATTCTCTTGTAGTTAATCCGCTTACAAATCAGGTGCTTTTTAATCTTGACTATGGAACAGATGAAAACAGATTATCCTCGAGAAAACCAGCTTACCATAGGCTCGATTTGAGGTTTTCTGCGTTCGCAAGATTTTGGAACGCTGACTGGACTTTCTATCTTGATGTAATAAATGTGTATAACAGAAAAAATGTCCTTAACTATGATTATAACCTGAATAGTAATTTACAAATTACACAAAGAACAACCGGAATGTTTCCTATTCTGCCAACATTCGGTATTAATGCTAAATTCTAATCACTAAACTTAAAAGATAGTTTGTCTACTGTAAAATTAGTTGATTTACTATCTTTTTCTTGAAAAAATCTCTAATAGTGCGAAAAATTAATCATATTAAGCATAATTTCTGGCATGATAGTTGTAGTAAATTTTGCATAAAAAGGAGCAAAAATGAATCAAAAATTAAATAGTCGTTTTGATAAAAAAACAACTGAAATCAGCGAAGTATTTAACAAAATTGAGGAAGAACTCAGTAAACTTTATGAAAGCAGTATGATTAGTATTTCGGGTAAAGCAAAAGATGAGACCCGAAAACCGGATACTGTTTTCCGGCAAAAAGAATTTGAAGGCAATTGGGCAAAATTGCTTAGAATGCAATAAGAAAAGGCGGGTAAGAAATTACCCGCCTTTTTCTTTTAAGTTAAATTCCTGATTATTTTATAGAAATTATATCGTTATAGATAACGAATAGCATTAAAGCTATTAAAAGTATAAATCCTACATTCTGTAATGCAATCTGAACTTTATGCGGTACAGGCCTCCTAAACACAGCTTCCCAAATAAGTATAACAAAATGCCCTCCGTCAAGTGCAGGGAAGGGAAGTATGTTAATGACTGCCAAAGACATAGACAGCAATGCAACGAAACCTATGAATGCAGCAAATCCGCTTTCTGCAGACTGTGCTGATGCCTGTGCAATTTTAATCGGTCCGCCTATCGCTTTCTTGAATGGAATGTCACCTATTATCACTTTACCAATTGATTTGAAAAACACTTCAATCCCAAAATAATACATATCAGAAAATGCGCGGGGAATTGCTGTGATGACATTGTACTTTACTTCCTTTACAGTACCTTCATATTTTGTCGCAATATCAATTCCGATTGTAGAATCTGCTCCTACAGATATTAGTGAAGACATCTCTGTTCCGCTGCGCATCCATTTTATCTCAATGTCTTTATTGGCATTCAGCTTTATATTATCAATTAGTTCCTGTGTGTTATCAATTTTCTGGCCCGCAACATAACTGATTATATCTCCTTTTGCCAGGCCTACATATTCAGCAGGTTTTCCTGAAACAGTCCCGTTAAGAACTGGATACATTTTTTCTGGGTACAGCCCAAACGCTTTGTCGCTGAGTATTCCTACTTTTTCTTTTGGAATTTTTACAGTTATATTTTGTGAATTTCTTAATAGGTCAATTGTAATTGATTCACCGAGATTATCGATGTATAAAGCGCTCTGTACGTCATCCCAGTATGAAATAGGCTGGTTGTTAATGGATAATATCTTATCGTATTTCTGAATACCGAATTCCGCCGCTGTCGAACCTTTTGCAACGTAACCTATCGTAGTAGTGTCAATTAGGCTTTTTCCCTTAAAAATTGAAAGTGAATAAAAAATTAAGAATGCAAGTAATATATTCATTATTACTCCCGCTGTAATTACTATCATTCTTTTCCAGACGGGTTTTGCCCTGTATTCCCAAGGCTGAGGTGGTTTGTTAATAAATTCCTTGTCCATGCTTTCATCAATCATGCCCGGAATTTTCACGTAACCCCCGATTGGGAAGGCGCAAATTCTGTAATCTGTATGATTTCCAAGAGCATCTTCAGTTTCCTTCTTCAGCTTTCCAAAAGTAAATCCGTCCAGTCTGTTCCATCCGAAAAGCCTGTATCCCATACCGAAAGCAAAAACTTCAGCCCTCATACCTGTCGCTCGGGCTGCGAAAAAATGTCCGAACTCGTGAACGAAAACAAGTACCCCGATTACAATTAAAAAATAAAATATTGTGCTTAGTATTTCCATAGTTAATTTAGTTTCTATACGTAATTAACAACTAAAAGTTGATAAAAATTTAATAATATTTAGCCTTTAAACTCTTTCTTGTGTGTATATCTGCTTCGATAATTTCTTCAATATTCATAGTATCAATCGAATGATGTTCTGATAGAGAATCCTCTATTATATCAGCAATTTGCGTAAACTTTATCCTCTCCTTCAGAAAAAGATCAACGGCGATTTCATTCGCGGCATTCAGCACTGAAGGATAAGTTCCTTCAAGTTTCATAACGTCATAAGCAAGCTTTAAGCATTTAAAACTCTCTAAATCAATTCTTTCAAAGTCCATCCGTTTAACTTTTGTTAAATCAAGTGAAGGATACACAGTTTTAACTCTTTCAGGATACGTTAGTGCAAACTGAATAGGTACTTTCATATCCGGAATACCTAGCTGGGATTTTATTGATGTATCATGAAATTCAACTAATGAGTGAATAATTGACTGAGGGTGAACTACAACTTCAAGGATCTCAGGACTGACTTTGAAAAGCCACTTTGCTTCAATCAGCTCAAGCCCTTTATTCATCATAGTTGCAGAGTCAATTGTGATTTTATTCCCCATATTCCAGTTCGGATGTTTTAACGCCTGTGAAACTGTCACTTCTCTAAGTTGGTTTATTCTATAACCTCTGAACGGTCCTCCCGAAGCAGTAAGAATTATTTTTTTCACGTTTTCCATTTTCTCACCTATCAGACATTGGAGAATTGCTGAATGCTCGCTGTCAATCGGAATTATTTCAGAGTTGTATAATGTGCATAGTTCATTAATAAGCCTGCCAGCAACTACCATAGATTCTTTGTTGGCAAGAGCTATTTTCTTCCTGGCTTTAATTGCAGCTATAGTAGGCAAAGTACCAGCAAATCCGACAAATGAATTTATAAGTATATCATAATTCTCCCTGCCTACGAGTTCGATAAGTGCTTTTTCACCATTAAGAAGTTCTGTATTCTTAAAAACACCCGATATTTTCGCTTCCTTAAAAGAAGTTTCGTTATTAATAAAAACTGTTTTCGGCTTGAATTCATCAGCTTGCTTTTTAAGAAGTGATATACTGTTGTTTCCGCTTATGAAAACAACCTCACAATCAATTCCTTCTTTTCGCAGATTCTTTATTACTTCCAGGGAATTTTGGCCTATCGACCCGGTCGAACCGAGTATACCTACCTTATATTTCATTTATAGAATTATTACTAAAAATAGCAAATTAAATCGTTAATATCTAATAAAAAACCCTCTGGTTAAGAGGGTTTTGCGGAAAACTATATTTGTATTTATAAATACTTTTTAATTGATGACATGAAGGTATCTTTATCTCTCATGCCTACCATTGTATCAACTATCTTACCGTTTTTGTCAATTATTAATGTCGTTGGCACGCCTTCCATTTTTGAACCCATTGCTTTTTCAAATGCTGCAACAACCTCGTCGTTTCCGTCGAGAATCGGGTAAGATACAGGTATCTGCTGCAGTACGGTCTCGATTGTTGGTGAACCTTTAAAGAATACGTTTATACCGTACATCTTAAAGTCCTTATCCTTTAATTCTGAGTTTATTAAAGATAAATCAGGCATTTCTTTCTTGCAAGGAGCACACCAAGTTGCCCAGAAATTTATAAGGAGTACTTTACCTTTCTGGTCTGCGAGTGTTACTTTTTTGCCGTTTTCTTCCCATGTTACGTTCGGAAGTATTTTCTCAGATTTTGATTCCTCAACTGCGGATATCTTGAATATCTGAGAGGATGAAGCAGAAGTATTTGTTGATGTATTCTGCTGTTGAGTTGTTTCTGTCTTCTTTTGTTCGGTTTTTGGTGTTTCTTCTTTTTTACCGCATGAAGAAATCATAAACAGAATTGCAATTGCAATAATAAGATTTAAGATTTTCATTAATTTATTTATAATTAGTTAATACAAATGCTATTTCTTTTGCATCGAGTTTTGAAACACTAGAGCAAATTACGCCATTTCTAAACCAAATAACAGTGCAATCGTTGTTGTTTTTCTCGCATTCTATCCAGTTATGACCGTCTGCAATTTCTTGTCTGTGGTTCTTGTGGAGAACAAGTTTGTCATCGTCCATTAAATCCTTTCTGTTCATCTGCAACGTATAAATCAGTTTGTCATTTTTACGATGAATAAAATGAACAAATTTCTCATCATTAAGTTCATTCACAGTTCCTCCTATCAATTCAGCATCCTTTAATTCGGGTACGAATACACTGAATCCGGCTGATCCGCTCAGTATTTTCTGGAGTTCTGAAGCGTTTGAATTGACATACTGTGGCTGAATTTCATTATTTTCATATTTCGAAAATAAATCATGAGAAAGATGAACAAAGTCTGAATCACTCCGATAAAGTGATTTATAGATATAATAACCGAGAAAAAGAACAAGAACTGCTGCGATAGGGTAAAGATAAAAGTAAGAGGTAAATTTACGGACATTGTTTTTCTTGACTTTTTCTTTGCGTCTTAAAGTTTCCGAATCGATGCTATTCTTAATTTTCCTGATTATTTCTTCCGAGGGCTGTGATTTCCTGAAATGTTTTCTAAAGTTTGTAGTGAATCCTTTTTCAAACTCATAAAGCATACGGAAATTTGAATCAGACTCTATATGCCTGGTTACAAATTCCTTCTCATCAATGCTGCATTCATTATCTATGAACGCAGTTATCAGAGCATAATCAACGTTATTTTCTCCGTTTTGTGTAATCATTAAATAATTTGAAGAAGGAAGAATCAGACTACGGCGTTTTCTACGTCATAACCTCTGGTTTTCGCATAGTTGTAAAGTTTTTGAGCAAGTAGTTTTCTTGCTCTGTGAAGACGGCTTCGTACTGTTCCAATAGGGCACTGGACAAAGTCGGCTATTTCTTCATAGCTGAGCCCTTCAAGGTCACATAATATTATAACCGTTTTAAAGTCATCCTGTAATGTGTTTAGCGCTCTCGTGACCTCATCATCCAGCAGGTTGTTAAATACTTTTTCCTGAAGGTCTGCTGAATCTAACCTGTCTGATTTTATGGTCTCAAAGAAATTCTCAATTTCGTCGTAATCAACCTGACCGGGAGTTTTCTGAATCTTCCTGTAATTGTTAATGAACAAATTTTTCATAATACGAAACAACCATGCCTTACAATTGGTTCCTTTTTCGAATTTATGGAAAAAACGGTATGCTCTCAGGTATGTTTCCTGCAATAGGTCGTTGGCATCATCCTGGCTTCCGGTCATTTTAAAAGCATAGTTATATAATATACCGATGTGAGGTAATGCCTCTTTCTCAAATTCCCGTTTAAGCTCTTCTACTTCTTCCTCGCTAAGATATCCCTCAATTCCTGACTCCTCCTCTTCCTGACTTTCATTTTCATTCTCTTCGTCGTAATCTGCTAATCGTTCATCTTTTGGCGGAAGTACAGTTGCTTTTTTAATCTTACTATTTTCTTTCTTTCTCGCCATAGATACATAAACTAATTATTTCGGTTTACATAATCAAGTGAAAATCTAAAAAATAAAAGTTCCCGAATAATTAAATAAAGAATAAATCATGTTGCTTTGGGAAAATAAAAAAGTTCCCATAATTTATACAAGATAATTAAGGTGTGATGAGGGCGAATAACGGGGCTCGAACCCGTGACATTCAGAGCCACAATCTGACGCTCTACCAACTGAGCTATACCCGCCGTATGTGTAAAAATATATCCTATTTAAGAATTAATTTCAATCCCATTAAGGAACCATTCGAGAATTTTGTTGAATTCCAGAGGATTCTCTATATTGCACAAATGCCCGCAGTTTGTCATCTTCAGCAGTGTTGTAAATGTACTTTTATCCCTGTTTTCGCAGAATTTAGAGAAAAGTGCATCCATTTTATCCGGTGAATTTATTCTGTCTTCCGTTCCGGAAATCATAAGCACGGATACATCAATTTGATTGACAAGATTGAGAGTGTTAATTCTCGTTGAGAGTGCAAGAAGGTTGCCGCAAATACCCTCGTCAGTATTATTATTAATTATTCCCTTTACCTTTTCCGATAATACAGTATTTCTTTCTGGAATCAGTTTTAGTAAAAGTTTATTCAGATATGCATCCCTTCCGCCGGATTTAATCTTAATAACCTGCGATGACCTTCTTAATATTTCCTCGTCTTCATCTTTTTCTGCTTTCGTATTTACTAGAGTTATTGAATTAAATCTCTCTGCGTCTTTTATAACTGCCCTGAGAAGCATATAACCGCCCATAGAAAGCCCTACGGCATTGACCTTCGAAAGTTTCAGTCTGTTAATAATATGGAAAAAGTCATTAACAAGCTTTTCCATTGAATAAACATTGTCATCCGAGCTGCTCTTCCCGAGTCCTCTCGTGTCGTAAGTGATTACCCTGTATTTTTCATTGAAATAAGCGACCTGTTCATCCCACATCTTGCTCGATAAAGGAAAACTGTGGACGAAAATGAGTGGTGCCCCTTTTCCTCCGTAGTCATTCACATTCACGCCAAGTACGTTTATACTTTTCAATCTGTTGTGTTAATCATTGTGTTTTTCAAGAAAACCTTTTAAAGCTCTATTAAATTCCAAAGGGTTTTCCATGTTGCTCAAATGACCTGAATCTTTTATCACATGCATTTCTGAATTTCTGAATTCCTCTTTAATTTTTGTACCTGCTTCTATCGGTGTAAGGACATCATGCTCACCAACTAATATAAGAGAGGGTAAAGTGCAGTTTTTAAACGCTCCTGAATTATCAGGACGAGTTGCGAGTGCAAGAAGAGCTCCGCAGATTCCTTCATCAGTATTTTCTTCAATAATAGAATTAATTTTCGAAATTAACTCTTTATTCTTGAAGTTTTCGTTTGAAACAAGGTTTTTTATAAATATATTAAGGAATTCTTGTCTTTTACCTGTTTTGATTTTCTGTATTGCAGTAGCACGTGAAGATAACCCTTCATTTGAATCCCTTTCCAAACGAGTATCGGCTAGAATGATGGTTTTAAATAAATCGGGATTCTTTAATAAAGCTCGTTGAATTATGTATCCCCCCATCGAAAGTCCTGCAGCGTTTACTTTTTCGAGTTTAAGATAGTTTATTAGATCAATCAAATCATCTACATAGGATTCCATCATGAATTGGTTGTTATTCTGTGAACTGTTGCCGAGACCTCTAACGTCATAAGCTATAACCCGGTAATCAGATCTGAATGTTGTAACCTGATTTTCCCACATCTCGGAACTGAGAGGAAATGCATGAACAAATACTAAAGGAATTTTCCCGTTGTCCGAATCTTTAACCCAGAGTCCGTTTATTTTCAAATTTTTCATGCTATAAACTTTTATGCGTACCGTCGCAGAACGCACCGTTTTTTGTGTTCTTGCATGCGCACCATGCAACTTTTTTGTCCTCAGCAACTTCAACCTTCATAGGAGAAAATGGCGTTCCTTTGTGTGTGCCGTCACAGTAGGGTTGATTCTTTGACTGACCGCACGCACACCAGTAATAAGTACCGGGTTTTTCATCTTTAACAATTGGTGATTTCTGAAATACTTTTGGTTGTTCCATGATTTATTCCTTTCTAAATTATTTTATATTGAATCATACAGGAATTTGTTGAATTCTCCCGTGATTTTTATATTTTCTAAAATTATGTCTGTTAGACCCCCGGAAAGAGCTGTCTCGGGGCTGTAAGTCTTGAATACGTAGAACTGTTTCATTTTCAGGAATTCTGTAATTCCTTCGGTATTCATTCTTCTATATTCGAAGGGTAAATTTTTTAGTTTAGTACCCTTAATCTGTCCGAAATTATTGACAAAGCTCTTTTCATTAATAATCGAAAGAAATAATTCTTTATCCTGAAAGATTCTCTTTCGCATTTTTTTAATCATAGCAGTATCTGAACTGTATTGTCCTGACGCAAAAAGAAACTCATCTGAGGATATGTGAAAATAGAATTGTGGTACTTCAGGCGTCTTAATTTTATCATAGGTTAAAGAAGCACCGTAATGGCTTTTGTAAGGTGTCTTATCTATCTTAAACCTTATGTCTCGGTTAATCCTGAAAATTGATTTATATGAAATTACAATCCTTTCGTCAAATTTTTTCAATTCGGGAGTAAGTGTATCGAGCAGCGAACGCATCGGTAATTTAATCTCAACTTCAAATACATCTCTGTTTGCGTCGAACCATTTCTTATTATTGCATTTCTTATTCTTCAGTTTAGAAAAAAAGTTTAAGGCTTTTCTGCTAAATCCAAGGAATGGTTCAGATATTAAAGTATCAAGCATTAGGAAAATTTTGTTGATAGAAAATAACTATTTTGATGTATTGAAGAAATAACAAAAAGGAAACCAAAAAAACCGTCTGAAATAATAGACAGTAGTGTCTAAAAAATGATATTTACTTTTAATAATGAAATATTCATATTTGCACCGTTATTAATTATTTTAAAACATTAAAAATTAAAAAAACTTTATGTCAAGAATTAAAGCGCTATTAGTAATTGCAATTTTAGTTGGATTCTTCGGTTCAGCTTTAGCAGTTAGCTTTCCCGGTGACAGAGCCGGAATGAAATCAGATTATCTGTACAAGAAGCTAAAATTAACCGTTGAGCAGTACAACAAGGTTTATCCGGTTTATTTAAACTATGAAATGAAAGTTGAAGACCTTAAGGCAAAGAAGCTCGATAAAAAAGCTTATGCAGACGAGGTTGCAAAACTTCAAGCTGGTGTCGATAAGGATATGAACTCAGTCTTAACAAAAGACCAGCTTACACAGTGGAATGCTATGAAAGACAAGTTCAATAAAATGACTTGGAAGAAAAAAGTAAGAAAGCCTAAGACTGAAGGTACAGAAGAAGTAAAGAAAGAAGAACCTAAGAAAGAAGTAAAGAAAGAAGAACCTAAGAAAGAAGTAAAAAAAGAAGAACCTAAAAAAGAAGAAAAGAAGAAATAAGCTTTCTTTAAGCATAATCAAAGGCAGTATCCCAAAGATACTGCCTTTTTTGTTTAATACTAATTGTAAATTCTACATCCTTTCCGGTGCAGATATCCCGATTATATTGAATCCGTTTTGCAGCACTTGTTTTGTTACAAAACAAATTTGAAGACGTGAGTACGTTGTCTGTATACAATCAGGATTAACGATTCGGTTATTGTGATAAAATTTGTGAAATAATTCTGCGACAGTATTAAGGTAGTAAATTAACTTATGTGGTTCCAGTCCTTCATAAGCACTATGTATTTCCTCGGGAAACTTCGAAAGTGCTTTTATCAATTCAAGTGCTTCTGGTTCGGTATGCTGATAATTTTTTTCAAGTTCGTCATATCTAAATCCTGATATGTTTTCCTCCGCATTTCGGAATATTCCGCAAATTCGTGCATGAGCATACTGTAGATAATAAACCGGATTCTTGTCTGACTTTTCTTTAGCAAGCTCTATATCAAAGTCCAGATGTGTATTCGCAGAACGCATAACAAAGAATAGCTGAGTTGCGTCTATACCAACGTCTTCTATTAGGTCGTCAAGATAATATACTCTATCGCTGCGTTTGCTCATTTTCACTGACTCATCGCCCATTTTAAATGTTACCATCTGATGTATTATGACCTTTATATTATCAGCTTTAAAACCCGCTACCTGAATTCCGTAAAGCACTTCTTTATACGTATCGCCGTGATCTGAGCCGAATATATCTACAATTAAATCAAATCCTCTATTGATTTTATTTATGTGATATGCAATGTCTGGAAGTCTGTAGGTCGGCTCTCCAGTAGCTTTTACTATTACTTTGTCCTTTTGGAATTTATCCTTATCCATAATCAGCCATGTTGCACCCTGTTCTTCCCGGCTGGCTCCCTTTTCTTTAAAAAGTACTAGCAGTTTTTCTATATCTCTGTTTTTATAAAGGTCTGTTTCGCTGAAGAATATATCATGTTTTATATCAAACTTCGAAAGTGTATTTTTAATCTTTGCGAAATTTGCTTCTTCTGCTATACTCTTGAAATAATTAAGGTCATCAGAATCCTTTAATGTGTTTGATTTCTCTTTATAAATCGTCTCAGCAATATATTTTATGTAACCACCCGCATATCCGTCCTCGGGAAAAGGAAAGTCGGGCTGAAATATCTGCATATATCGTGCATAAACTGACTTCGCAAGGTTGTTCATCTGATTTCCTGCATCGTTATAATAATATTCTCTCGTGACTTTATAACCCGTCCATTCAAGAAGGTTTGCGATGGCTTTGCCCAGACAAACCTGCCTTCCATGACCAGCATGTAGCGGACCTGTTGGATTGGCACTTACCCATTCAAGGTTTGCTGTTTTGCCCTCATTTATCGAAATCCTGCCAAATGATCCCTTTTCATTCATAACTTTTCTTACAAGTCTTGTATAAAAGTTTTCTGACACGAAAAAGTTTATGAAACCGGCACCTGCTATTTCTACTTTTGAAAAGACTGTCTCCTTCTCAAGCAAAGGGAGTAACTCAATCGCTATATCTCTCGGACTTTTTTTCAATTCTTTTGAAAGTACCAATGCAGCATTTGCTGAGAAGTCTCCAAAATTTTTATTCCTCGGATAGTCAACGCTGAAGTCTGGTATAGAATAATTTAATTCCTTCAATACTTTTGCGACGATATTCTTTATTATTTCTTTCAAATTTTATCTTTCTATGTTTATTTAAATAAAATTGTATTACTAAAGCCATCCCTGCTGTTTATACCATTCATACGTATCTTTAAATCCTTCCTCAAGTGTGAAAGATTCCTTGAATCCGAGTATTCGCTTTGCTTTTGCGTTTGAAGAAAACCATCCTTCTCGGGTTATATCAAGGCACTTCTCAAGGTTCAGTGTAGGCGCTGATTTTGAAAACTTATAAAAGAATTCTGTAATCGCTCCCACTGTAAAAACCAGGAAATGTGGTATTCGAAGCTTTATCGCTTTTTTATTCATAACTTTCGATGCAGCTTTTCCGATATCGTCCCAATTATATTCAATGTCTGATGATATGAAGAAAACATCACCACTCTTTGTCTCTTTAATTCCTGCAAGATAAATTCCCATTACAACATCTTTTACGTGTAACAGACTTAAATATTTATCATTGAATCCGATAATGCTGTTCAGTCCTCCTGCAAACGTCTTGAAATAAACAAGTATTTCCGTATCACGTGGACCGTAAATTGCCGGTGGTCTTACTATCACAACGGGTATTTTATCTCGGAATTTTAGCACCTCTTTTTCTGCCTCCCTTTTTGTCCTTCCGTAGGTTGTAATAGGTTTTGGAATAAGATCTTCAGTTAAAGGTTCTGTGCTGAGATTAGGTCCGCAGACTGCCAGAGAACTAACGTGTATAAATTTTTTAAGTCTAGGATTTACTCTTGCAGTAATTTCTACCAGATTTTTTGTTGCGAGATTATTTCCTCTTTCAAATCCTTCTTTGTTTTTTGCTTTGACAACTCCCGCTACATGAAACACATAATCAACATCTTTTACAGCTTTTTCGAGGGCTTCATTTGCATACAGGTCACCATCTATAAAATTTACATTTTTGCCCTCAAGCCATTTAACCGAGGAGGTCTTTCTCCTTAAACATGCAACTTCAAAGCCTTTTTCTAACAATAAATCAACTAAATGACTTCCGACAAATCCCGTTGCTCCCGTTACGAATGCTTTCATCAGTATTTTAAATATTTAATTTTATCATAGAAGTTATTAATATTAATATGTATTTTCTATGTTAAAAATTTTCTGCAAGTATTAACAATTAATATATAGATAAATGAACAATTTATTCACAAAATGCTATACATTTACGAGAGCTGATGAGGTTAAAGCTGCAGGTTTTTATCCGTACTTCAGACCAATTGAGCAAAATGAGGGTCCCGTAGTGAAACTCGAAGGACGCGAAACTATTATGGCTGGTTCGAATAACTATCACGGACTTACTACACATCCCAGAGTTGTTAAAGCTGCTCAGGAAGCACTCATAAAATATGGAACCGGCTGTTCTGGTTCAAGATATCTTACGGGTACTCTTGACCTCCACATAGAACTAGAAGAAAAGCTGGCAAAGTTTCTGAATAAGGAAGCATGTCTGCTATACTCAACAGGATACCAAACAGCTCAGGGAATAATTCCTACACTAGTGAATAAAGGCGAGTATATTATTTCTGATAAAGACAATCATGCGAGCATTGTAGCTGGTACATTAATGGCAAAAGGACTTCTTGCTGACCTTGTACGATACAAACATGGTGACTTAAACGACCTCGAAAGAGTATTAAAATCTGTTCCGATAGAAGCAGGAAAGTTGATAGCAACGGATGGCGTTTTTTCTACTTCTGGTACTGTTGTTGAACTGCCTGAAATTGTTGCACTTTGCAGAAAATACAATGCAAGATTAATGGTTGATGACGCTCATTCTTTAGGTGTAATCGGCAAAGGAGGAAGAGGTACTGCTTCTGAATTTGGACTTGATGATGAGGTCGACCTTATAATGGGTACATTCTCAAAAACCCTCGCATCCCTCGGCGGGTTTGTTGCTGGTGAAGAAAGGGTTATCAATTTTCTTAAACATCATTCCACTGCACTTATTTTCTCAGCTTCACCAACACCATCATCGGTGGCTGCTGCTATTGCTGCTCTTGAGATACTTATAGAAGAACCTCAAAGAGTTGATAAACTAAGGGCTAACGCAAAGAAGATGAGGGAAGGCTTGAGAGGATTAGGATTCCACGTCCTCGAAGGTGTCACTCCTATCGTACCTGTAATTCTTGGAAATGATTTGCTGACTTTCCAATTCTGGAGAAAACTTTATGATGCAGGTGTGTTTGTGAATGCTTTCGTTCCTCCCGGAGTTCCGCAAAACCTTTCTATGCTTAGAACTTCTTACATGGCTACTCATGAAGATAAGCATTTGAACAGGATTCTTGAGGTCTTCGGACAGATTGGCAGGGAAATGGGAGTAATTAAATGATAAAGCTTTCGGTTATTTCTTTTCTTATTTTATCTGTAATTGTTATGGGTTGCGGGAAGGAAAAGGAAATAAAAGAAAAGAATGAAAAAGTTTTGCAGCAGGAAATGGAAGAGAGCGATACCGCATCGCTTACACCCGCTGAATCGTTCGGTGCTGTTCTAACTCAGAGTATATTAAACGATGAATCCGAAGTTGAACTTGAGTCATTCTTGAGCGAGACAGTGTATCCAAAAATATCTTCTGCGTCTAAAGTAACTATTGATAAAATATCCTCCTCTCTCTATCTGCTTAAATACTACGAAGGTACCTCCGAGAAGTATTTACTTATTCAAAAATATTACAATCCAAAAGAAGATTCGATAACTTTTGATATAACTGAAACGGGTTTAACAACTTCCAAACAATTTTTGAAATAGAATGAAAAAGATAGTTGCAGTTATAGGTATGTGCGGCTCTGGAAAAAGTGAAGCAGTAAAGTATTTCGAGAAAAACGGATATAAAAAGGTATATTTCGGAGAAGTTGTCATTGAAGAGTTGAAAAGAAGAGGACTCGATATAAATGAAATGAATGAACGTATTGTTAGGGAAGACCTTAGAAAAGAATTCGGAATGGGAGTAATGGCATTAAAGAGTATCGATAAAATTAAATCTATCCTTAATGAATCAAATGTTGTTGTCGAAAGTCTTTATTCATGGGAAGAGTTTAAAATTCTCAGCTGTGAATTTGGAGATGCATTCAAACTCCTTAATATTTTCACTACTAAATCATTGCGTTACGAAAGACTGAAAGAAAGACCCTTCAGACCGCTTACGTACGAAGAGGCAATTTCGAGGGATTTCGGCGAGATAGAAAATCTGGATAAAGGCGGTCCGATTGCTTTTGCAGACTTTACCGTATTTAATAATTCAACCTTAGATGAATTAAACCAAAATCTTTCAAATTACTTATGAAAAGAGATGACTACATAAGTTGGGACGAGTACTTCATGGGAATTGCTATGCTTTCGGCGAAACGCAGCAAAGACCCCAGTACTCAGGTTGGAGCATGTATCGTTGATGGAGATAATAAAGTAGTCGGTATTGGTTATAATGGTTTTCCTATTGGTTGTTCCGACGATAATCTTCCGTGGGAAAGACAAGCCGAAAATCAGAATCAAACAAAATATCCGTACGTTGTTCATGCCGAAGCAAATGCAATACTTAATTCAACAAAAGACCTTCACGGAGCTAGAATTTATGTTGACCTCTTTCCATGCAATGAATGTGCAAAACTTATTATTCAGTCAGGAATCAAAGAAGTTGTTTTCTTGTCGGATAAATATAAAGATTCTGATTCGGTAAAAGCTTCAAGAAAGATGTTTAAACTATCTGGTGTAAAAGAAAGACAATTGATTGTTAAGAACAAAAAGATTATTTTAGATTTTAATATAATACATTAATAGTTCTTTATTATAGGTTATTCGGTTGCTGATGCAATAATAGGGAATTCGGTGTGATACCGGAACTGTCCACGCAACTGTTACAAAGAAGACTGTTTTGCTTAACCACTGTTCTGCTTTAGGATGGGAAGGTAAACAGAAATTGCTTTGAAGTCAGGAGACCTGCCGATATAATCTTAAGTTCAAATTCTGCGGTGGAAAGAATTCGGATATCATTTAACTCACGGAGTTATTTCATACCTGCTTACTTTCTTACCCAAAAATTCAAGAGTTAAATGAATAAAACATTGCTTAAAATATTGTTACTTCTGTTGTTAGTTACCGGCGTGAATGCTCAAACCGATTTTGATTCATCATTTTTCATAACACCTCCAATTAACGTCAGTGCCAGCCGGATATCAATTTTAAAAGAAAACTCTCCTTTCAGCGTACAGTTAATTGACAGAGAGTCAATCGAAAAGACTAATGGCTCTCAGCTTTCAGACGTATTAATGCATGCAAACAATGTGTACGTTAAATCATACGGCGGAAACTCATCTCTGAAAACGGTATCGGTTAACGGATTAAGCGCAGAGCATACTTTGATTCTATTAAACGGTGTAAGGCTGAACTCGACTCAGAACGCTCAGTTCGACATATCCCTTCTTCCAAAAGAATCTATTGAAAGCATTGAAATAATCCCGTCTGGGAGTAGTGCCTCTTACGGTAGCGACGCATTAAGCGGTGTTATTAATATTAAGACTATTTCTTCCGGAAGAATATCAGATAAAAATTCATTTGACACTGAAATAGGCGCTGAGTATGGTTCTTATGGATATGCAAAATACAACTTAAGTTTGTCCGGACAATTAGAAAAATCAAGTTTTAAGATACTTTACTCAGGCGAAAGTTCAAAAGATGATTTTGAATATTATTACTTTAATGGCAAAGAAAACGAGCTTAAAACAAGAGATAATAATTCATATTCCAGAAACAATTTGTTTCTTGACTATACGTACGATAACCGAAGCTCAAAATTATCGATTGTTTCCTATTACAATACTGCTGACAGATTTCTTCCCGGTATTGAAACAGGCTCCGACCCGTCTAATGCTAATCAAAGAGATAAGAACTGGAATACTATTATTAACTTCGAAAAGAAAGATAAGAATGTTTTAAGTGCTTCATTTAATTTTCAAAACAATCTTACAAATTTCAGTCCTTACCCGAATAATGCGAACTATTATAAAAATTTATTTTATTCCGCTTCTGCAAATTATCTTATACACAACTCGATATTTAAGATTTTACTCGGAGGCGAATTCTCAGCCGCTTCTATTGAAAGTGATCAGCTCGTTGGTAACAAGCAAAGAAATACATCAGCTCTATTTATTTCAAATGAGACAAGGGTTTCAGAAAATTTTATCCTATTTCCTTCAGCAAGATTTGAAAACATATCCGATATTGAAAAACAGGTTCTTACTGCAAAAATTGGTTTGAATTACAAACCATTCAAGAATGATATTCTGATTCTTAAAGCATCTGCTGGAAATTCATTCAGGTCTCCATCGTTTAATGAACTTTACTGGCGAACAGGAGGGAATATTAATCTGTTACCTGAAAAATCAGTAAGCTTTGAAGCCGGATTCCTAACGGCGTTCAAATTGTTCTCAAATAATACTGTTGAATTAACTTATACACATATTGATGCAATGGATAAAATTCTCTGGAAGCCGGGAAACTCTGTTTACTGGACACCTGAAAATGTTGGTAATTCATTGTCTAATATCATCAGTATGACTCTTAATTCAGATTATTATATTTCAAAATCTTTATCGGTTTTGTTTAATTTAAATTACACGTATAATTCCTCGATAAAAAACAATATGGATTATCAAGGTGATATAACTTATGGTAAGCAGCTTATTTATATACCGTATAATATGATTAAGTTAAACTTAAACTTCAGTATTGATAATTTTGGATTCGGAGCGGGTAGTGTTTTCATTGGAGATAGGTACTCAGACTTTGAAAACAGAAATTCGATGAATCCGGACTTTGTTCTGGATGGAAATATTTATTATAATCTGAACATCGTAAAAATAAGCGCATTACTGAAATTTGAGGTCAATAATATTACAAACGAAAATTATCAGGTAATTTCGGGCTATCCGATGCCCCTGAGAAATTTCAGATTTCTAATAAAATTAAAATATTAAATATGGAAACGGATTCCGGAGGGAAAAAATTAAAGGAAAAAATGCTTAATACTATAGAAGGTTACAAGAAACTTTCTGAAGAGGATAAGAATTGTTTGCACATTTACTACGGTTACGGAAAAGGTAAAACTACAAGTACAATCGGGCTTGCCATTAGAGCACTCGGAGCGGGTAAGAAAGTTGCTTTGGTTCAGTTCGATAAAGGATATGATGGTGAGAATGAACATTATGCAGAACGTAACGTATTTCGTAAGCTTAAAGAAATCGGTTACGATATTGATATTTATCCTACGGGATGCGAGAGAATGAACACCGACGGTACATTTAGGTTTAAGAATGAGGAGAAAGATTTTGAAGAAGCCAAAAAAGGTCTTGCCATCGCAAAAGACCTGATTGTCAACGGAAAACAGGATGTTCTGATTCTTGATGAAGCTATTGCGACTGTTGCTTATAATCTGCTTGATAAGGAAAATATTGATGAACTTATAGACCTGTTTAAAAAGAATAAAAGGTTTGAATTGATAATGACAGGGCATAAACTTTGGGAAGGTCTTGAAGAAAAAGCAGACCTTATTACCGAAATGAGAAAAGTTAAGCATTATTTTGATAATGGAATACCGGCTCGGCTTGGAATTGAATTTTAAAATTTTTAATAATAAAGAATGAAAAAACTTATCTATCTGTTTATTGCTTTACTTTTTGTTTCTGTATCGTCCTGTAGTGATAACAATATCGTTAATCCTGTGGTGACAACTTCTGAAGGTGTTTTTCTGCTTAGCGAGGGTTCTTTCTCTGCTAACTCTTCAAAGCTGGCATATTACAATAGTTCAAAAGACTCTTTCTATATCAGTGTTTTTAACCCTTCGAACCTTGGATTGTATGCAGACGGGATCGTTAAATATAACAATAATTTGTATATCACCGAACAGGGTAACTATGGTTCTGCAGGAAAAATTTATAAAACAGATATGAACGGTACCCTAATATCACAGCAGTCAGTCGGTACAAATCCGTATTCAATTACCTCGGCAAATAACAAGCTTTATATTACCAGCGGACCGTCTTCAAAGGTTTCTGTTGTTGACCCTTCTAATTTAACGACTATCAAAGAAATCAGCGTGGGTGTGTATCCTCAGGAAATACTTTCCTACAATAACAAAGTTTTTGTTTGCAACACAAGCGCCTTTGGTGGTGCCGCTGATTCCACTATTTCAGTCATAGATGCTGCAACGGATGCTGTTGTTAGTACACTTAGGGTTGACAAGGACCCAACTTCACTTTGTATAACTAATAACAATAAACTTCTCGTATCATCATGGAGCGCAGTCGGTAAAATTTATGTCTTCGAAACCGTTACATACACTCTTGTAGATTCGATGTATTCTCCGTTTGGTTTCTCAAAAGATTTCAGCGTTGATAGAAATACAGGTGATGTGTATTTTGTGGGTAATGATGGAGATATTATAAAACTGGATTTTGCTGCTAAAACATTTTCATCATTCATCGGAAAACCGACGAACGCTTTTATTTACGGATATGTTTTCGATTATGTTGGCGGCAAACATTACGTTGCCGACGCTGTTAACTTTGTTGTCAATGGGAATATGAAAATTTATTCTGCTAATGGGTCTTTCCTGAAACAATATGAAACAGGAATTGCTCCTCGGAGATTTTTAATAAATAAAAATTTTTAATGTTATGATACTGCCTTATATGGGGATTCATCCCAAAATTCATGAATCGGTTTATATCTGTGAAGGTGCTGTAATTGTCGGTGATGTAGTCCTTGAAAAAGATGTAAGCGTCTGGTACAATACTGTCGTTAGAGGTGACGTTAATTACATTCGTGTAGGTGAACGCACAAACATTCAGGATGGGGCGATATTGCATAATACTTACCAGAAATATCCCCTTTTAATCGGTAATGACGTAACTATCGGACACGGTGCTATTGTACATGGATGTACTGTGAAAGACCACGTACTGATAGGTCTCGGTGCAAAACTGCTCGACGATTGCGTGATAGGGGGGAACTCTTTTATTGCTGCAGGAACACTCGTGAAAGAACATTTTCAGGTGCCCGAAGGAGTATTAGTAGCAGGTGTTCCGGGAAAAATTATCAGAGACCTCAGACCCGAAGAAATTGAAAAGATTAAAAAGAGTGCTGAAAATTATCTTATGTATGTTAGAAATTACAAAGAAGATGCAAAAGTGTGGGTCACAAAAGAAGCTGGTTC
>CAZVCC010000002.1:0-97781 GCA_964626015.1 uncultured Ignavibacteriaceae bacterium | reverse complement strand
ATGTTAGAAATTACAAAGAAGATGCAAAAGTGTGGGTCACAAAAGAAGCTGGTTCTGAATAAATTATTTAAATTAAAACAGAAGCATTGAATTGGATTTATCTCTTGATATATTTTATGTATAAAAGTAATTTTATATAAATCTAATTAACGAATATGAATATCAACAAAAGTTATATTGTTGACGAAAACAATAAAACTATAGCAGTTCAGATACCTATATCAGATTTCTTAAAACTTGAAGAAGTAATTGAAAACTACGGTTTGGCAAAACTAATTGACGATGCAAAGAATGATGAGATTTTAGGGGTAAAGGACGCAAAGATTTATTACGAATCGTTGCCTAAGAATAATCCCTGAGTTATTGTGATTAAGAAATTTAAAAAGGTGTTCTTGAAAGAACTTGCCTGTATTCCAAAAAGTTCACGTGTAAGAATGGAAACCGATGTTTTTGATGTAGATGACAATTTAGTTCTTAATAAATGTGAGAAACTTAAGGGGTACAAAGATAAATTCAAAATCAGATATGGTGATTATCGGATTGGAATTACGATTAACAGAAAATCAAATGAGATTGTTTTTGAAAGAGTAGCACACCGTAAAGATATTTATAAGTTGTTTCCAACGCATTAAACTTTATTCACTTTGGGTTTAATACCCCTCTGCTTGCAACGAAATCTTGTTATGTTTTCAAGTTTATTAAGTCCCATCGGGACGAAATATCAGTCCTGTAGGCTAACCTGCTGAAGGTTCGCCTTTAAGTAAAGACGATATATTTATTAAAAAGATACCCCGCTGCTTGCAGCGGGGAGCCTCATTTTATACACATACATCTAATTTATTATATGTTCAGCAAGCTCTTTGTTTATTTGAAACCATTCGTTTGGAAACCAATGCCGTTTTGATAATTCATTAAACTATAAACACCACTTTTAATTTCCTAAACAAAAAAGCCGTTCAATCCGAACGGCTTTTTTGTACCACAATTATAATCTTTATTTATTTCACTATCGCAACACGTTTCGCAATGTTACCCGTCTGTGTTTCAAGTCTTACTACGTAAACACTGCTCGGTAATCCCTTCGAAAGCCAATTCCGTTCATATTCTCCGGCTTTTAGATATTCATTCGCAATCACATAAACCTCTCTTCCGAGAAGGTCATAAACTCTGATTCTCGTGAAACCATCTGTCTTAATCCTGAATTTTATTAGCACTTCAGGATTAAATGGATTCGGATAAATATTCATAAATTCGTATGAATCAACTTTTACCGGATTACTTACTATTCCTGTTAATGTCTTAATCGGAAGAAAATCAACATAACCTAATGTTGAACTGTCCGCTTTATGAAATATATGCGCCTCTACTGTGTCTAAATTATCTGTTCCCCAGTAATTATTTTCCGCTTTTATTGTATCAGGAGTGTTATTGTATAAATCGTAAATTTTACCCGTGTTACCGTTTCCGTAAATATTGTTCAAACCCACGTCAGATGTATCAGGAGATGTTAGATTTCCTAAATTCGGTTTTGCCGTGTTCTGAATCGTTACACCCCATAAATTCCAGCGTACAGTATTTCTTGTTACTATCACGCTCGACGTCGTCCATCCGCCCGCAAAGTTAATGCCGCTGCCGCCAAGTGCAGGGTTACCCTGTGTGTTGCAGCTGTCAATAATGTTGTTGTTGATGTACGCATTAATTCCTCCCGCAAGTATTCCAATACCGAATCTGTTGTTCTTAATAATATTATTCTCAATAATCAAAGAAGGTATTCCGCCGATGGGAAGAAATCCCATTGCCCCCGAATTTGTGGATGCCCTTAATATCTGATTGTTTTTAATTATAACAGGTTGTGTACCTCCTGCTCCTAAATTTATTTGTGGATAGTTTCCATTTGTTACATTATTACCGTAAATTAAATTATTTATTATCGTTGGTGATGAAGCTATATTTGAACCTGACCCTATTGCAGAACGGTAACTGCCGAATATTGTACAGTTAGAAATTACTGGATTAGCACGGTATAGATAAATTGCTCCGCTGCGTGCTCCCGAACCCGAATAAGTATTGTATCTTATTATTGAACTGTCAAGGAGTGCATCACTGTTAAAAAAGTAAATTGAATTCGCATGTTCAAATATTAGACGCTTCATAACCGATGCATCTGAAAGTGAGTCAAGCCTGAATCCCATATACTTGCTCGTAGTGTCTATAGCAGTGAATTTAACAGAATCAGGCGGATTAATAATAATTGTTCCGTATATTGTAAATAGCATCGTTCCTGCAACTTTTACCGTTGCATTGTTCAGTATCTTAAGTGTATCTGAATTTGCTATTGTTATGTTGTTATTAAATAAATAAGAACCCCCGCTGAATGTAACTGCTCCCGCAGAATTTGTTACGAGACTGTCCAGCGTCCATACTTTTCCCGTACCGGGGGTAATATATTGAGCAAATGACATCGATGAAATCAATAGCGGAATTATTACTGCAAAAAAGATTTTTCTTCTCATGATTTGTTTTTGTTTATTATATTTATACTATTTTATGGGCTATAAGTTCCAAATTAAATCATAACAAATTAATCTTATTATGATTAACTTTAATCTCGTAAGTTAACAATTAAATATACTAAGTGTAATGCAAATCAAAATGAATATTCCTTACACAAGTCTGAACGGTTTTAACGACTTGTTCATCGATTATTTGAATAAATTCGATAAGGTTTCGCAGTTTTTTCCCTTTTCACCCGACGGTCAGGGTTTCATTAATTCCATAAATTCCAGAAAAGAAAGCTATAGCAATGAAAGAATCAGCAGAATTGAACTTGCTGAAATTCTTAAAACTCAGAATAAATTCTTTAATTCTGGTGAATCAACCTTCCTGAATATAGAATTCCTGAAAGAAGAAAATACTTTTGCCGTCGTTACAGGGCAGCAGATAGGCTTGCTTACCGGTAATTTATACACTATCATAAAAGCTTTAAATGCAGTGCAGTTATCACGCTCACTTTCAGCTAAATATACGGATTATAAATTTGTACCCGTGTTCTGGCTTGAGGCTGACGACCATGACTTTCTTGAAATTAACAACATTAATGTTTTCGACTCTTCAAACTCTGTCAAAAATATCAGCTATTTTGAAAAAGGTCTCGAAAAAGAAAGATACCTTACTCCGGTTGGGAGAATAGAACTTGATACACATATTGAAGAATTTAAACAAATCCTCAGGGATTCCCTTTTACAGACTGAATTTACTGAGAACCTGTTTGATTTTATAAACCGGTCTTACAAAGTAGGTATTGACCTCATTACCGCATTTGCAAGGTTCTTTAATTACATTGCAGGCGATAAGGGCATTATTTTCTGTAATCCAACGGATAAAGACATTAAAAAGATGATGATTCCGGTATTTGAGAAAGAGCTCAATACTTATCCCCAAACATGCGAAAGGATTGTTGATGCTTCCGCAAGGCTTGAAAGCAAAGACTATGAACCTCAGGTTAAACCTAGGTCAATAAATATATTTTATACGCATAATAATAGCAGGCATCTTGTCGAAATAAAAGAAGGTATGTTTTCTTTGAGGCATACACGTCAAAAATACGGTAAAGATGAATTCTTTCATCTGCTTTATACCTGCCCTGAAAACTTCAGTCCGAATGTAATACTTAGACCCGTTTGTCAGGATTATCTCCTTCCGACCGTTGCTTATGTAGGCGGACCTTCTGAAGTTGCATACTTTGCTCAGTTTAGCGGTGTATATAACTTTTTCGATATGGAGGTACCGGTTATTTATCCTCGTACTTCAATTACTATTCTGGAAAAAAGAGTAGAAACTTTTCTCGAAAAGTTCGATTTAGGATTAGAAGAACTTTTTGATGAGGAAAAAGTCACTAAAAAATTACTCGGGAAATTTAGTGAAGTCAATATTCAGGAACTTTTCGGTAATTTTGAAGATGACCTCAATGCTATTATGTACACATACAGCCTTAAGCTGAATAACATCGATAAAAACTTAACAATAAACCTGAAAAATAAATACGATAAATTTTTAGAAAATCTTGCTGTGAGTAAAAAGAAGTTTGAAGAATCTCAGATTAAACAAAATGATTCTACTGGTTCTAAACTGACAGCCGTAATCAACAGCGTATATCCTAACGGTAAACCCCAGGAAAGAAGCATTAATATTTCTTATTTTCTTAATAAGTATGGCTTTGATTTTATTAATGAAATATTCAATACTGTCGAGATTAATAAATTTTCGCATCAGGTCATATCAATAGAAAACAAAACTAAAACAGACCAGCCAAGACTGTTTTGATTGGCATTAAAAAAATACTCGTTATCCGTCTTTCTTCCTTCGGAGATATCATCCTGACTTTTCCTTTTCTAAATGAACTCAGAAGATTGTACCCGGATACACAAATTGATTTTCTTGTTAAAGAACAGTATTCGGAACTCGTTCGATTGCATAAATTCGTTGATAATATTATCTCTTTCAGCGATAACTTGAAGAATAATCTTAATAAGAACAACTACGATGTTGTTTTTGACCTTCAGGCTAACTTTAAAAGCAGCCGTATCCTTCCTTCAAACAGTAAAGTTTTTAAAGTTAATAAAGAAACATGGAAAAAGCATTTACTCGTTTATACAAAAATAAACCTGCTTAAAGAGCCGATTCCTGTTTACAGAAAATATCTTAATGCTCTTAAAGAATTTAACAGCAGCACCAAACCAGAATTTACAAAATCCTCGCTGAAACTTGCGGACGTCGATTATGTCTCGGGGAAGTATGCCGTCCTTTCTCCGTCTTCAAAGCATTTCACAAAAAGATTGCCTAAAGAATTTTATGTTGATATCTTAAAAGATTCAGGAATAAACTTCGTTTTAACTGGTGATAATAATAATATTGATAAAGAAATTTGCGGGTTCATTGCTCAGAATTTACGAAATTCAATTAACCTTTGCAGTAAGCTCAGCTACTCAGAACTTGCAGGTATCATTGATAAAGCACAATTTGTCGTATGCAACGACAGCGGAATTCTCCATCTTGCAGAAGCTCTCGGGAAGAAGATTTTTGTTACATTCGGCAGTACTGTTAGAGAGTTTGGTTTTTTCCCTCAGCTTGAAACAACAGAAGTCTTTGAAGTACTCGGACTTAAATGCAGACCTTGTTCTCACATTGGCAGAAGTAAATGTCCGAAAAATCATTTCAAATGCATGATTTTGTTGAATGATGATTTATTGAAAGATAGATTAATAAAATTTGCAAAATGAAAATATATTTAAAGAAGAATGAAGAAAGACGGCTGAGAATCGGCCACCAGTGGATATTTTCTAACGAGATAGAAAAGTTTGAAGGTGAAATTTCCGACGGCTCCGTTGCTGAGATATACTCCGATAGGGGAACGTTTTTAGGCAGAGGATTTTATAACAAGCATTCTCTCATTGCTTACAGACATCTGTCAGATTCCGATGAAGAGATTGATGAAAACTTTCTTCGAAAAAGAATTAAAACCGCTGAACAGCACAGGCTTAAAATATATCCGGATAGAAAAACATTCAGGCTTTGCAATAGTGAATCTGATTTTCTTCCCGGACTGATTATTGACAAATTTGAGGATGTTTATTCAATTCAAATATTCTCCAAGGGGATGGAAAAGTTTAAAGAGTCCGTGGTTTCTATTCTGAAGAATGATTTTAACGCAATTGCCGTCTTTGAGAAAAATGTTAATGATTTGAGAACTCTTGAAGGTCTCGAAAAACATGAAGGAGTGCTTTTCGCTGACAGTGCTTCCAATATCGAAGATTTTATCATAGAAATAGACGGGATAAAATATTCAATTAATATCTTAAAAGGTCAAAAAACTGGTTTTTATCTCGATCAGGCTTTCAATAGATTGAAGATAAGACAGTATGTTACTCAGAATTCTGAAATACTCGACCTTTTCTGCAGCGAAGGTGGTTTTGCACTCAATGCAGCTTATGCAGGATGTAGGAAAATTACTGCTGTGGATTCATCAGGGCACGCTATCGGGCAGGCTGTCAGAAACGCAAAACTTAATGGATTTGACAGCTTAAACTTTATTTGCGAAGATGTAAATAAGTACTTTGATATTTTGTTCCAGTCGAAATCAAAATTCAATCTTATAGTTCTCGATCCGCCTTCGTTTACAAAATCTAAGAAGAATGTACCTTCTGCTTTGAAAGGTTACATTGAGTTGAACTATAAAGCCATGAGACTTCTCCATAAGAATTCTATTCTCATGACTTACAGTTGTTCGCATCATATCTCCGGGTCTCACTTCGAAGAGATTCTCGTAAAGTCAGCTGCAGAAGCAGGGAGGAAAATACATATTATCGATTTTGTGAACTGCTCGTACGACCATCCGGTTTTGCCTCAAATGTCCGAAACCAAATATCTTAAAGGTTATGTTATATTCGTTAAATAATTATAAATTAGAATCATGAAAAAATTATTATTTATCTTGTTACTTTCTTTTGCTGTGACAAGTGCTTTTGCGCAGAAAAAGTATTCTTTTGTATCATTCGACGGCGACCCGATGGGGACGAGAATCTATAAACTCGACAACGGTTTGACTGTTTTCATGTCGGTCAATAAAGCCGAGCCCCGTATCACTACACGAATTGCCGTAAAAGCGGGAAGTAAGAATGACCCGTCCGACGCAACAGGACTCGCTCATTATCTCGAACACATGCTGTTTAAAGGTACAAGCAATTTTGGAAGCAAAGATTTTTCTCAGGAAGGAAAACTTATCAATGAAATCATTGACTTATACGAGCAGCACAGAGCTACATCGGATGAACTACAGCGGAAAATGATTTACAGAAAAATAGATTCAGTTTCTTATCTTGCATCGGGTTATGCTATCCCGAATGAATACGATAAAATGCTCGCTTCTATCGGTGCCACTGGAACCAATGCTTACACCTCAAGCGAACAGACAGTTTATACGAATGAAATTCCTTCAAATCAGCTGACAAAATGGCTTACGATTGAAGCTGAAAGGTTCAGAGAACCGATTATGAGGCTTTTCCATACAGAACTTGAAGTTGTGTACGAAGAAAAGAACCGCTCTATGGATAACGGCTCATCAAAAGCATTCGAAAATCTTTATGCAGGACTTTTTCAAAAACACACTTATGGTACCCAAACTACTATCGGTACTGTTGAGCATCTGAAAAATCCTTCACTGAAAAAAGTAATAAATTATTTCAATACTTACTACGTTCCAAACAATATGGCTATTATTCTCGCTGGTGATTTCAACCCGGATGATGCTATAAAACTTATTGATGAAAAATTCGGAAGCATGTCCTCAAAGGTTGTTCCTGAGTTTATCCCTGCTGTCGAAGAACCAATCAAAAGCCCTATTGAGAAGACCGTATATTCACCCGAATCCGAAAGTATTCTTCTCGGCTTCAGACTTCCGGGTGCGGGTACTGATGAATTCGACGTTTTGTCCATGTTGAGCAGTATTCTTTATAACGGAAGCGCAGGACTCATCGACCTTAACATAGTGAAACAGCAAAAGGCTCTTAATGCCGCAGCATTCCTTGACGACATGATGGATTACAGTACCCTGATCTTTTCTGCTGCACCGCGTGAAGGTCAGTCTCTTGAAGATTTAAAATCATTAATTCTTGCTGAAGTCGATAAAGTAAGAAAAGGTGATTTCCCCGATTGGATGATTGAAGCTACAATCAATAACTATAAACTCGGAAGAGTAAGGGGATTCCAGAGTAACGATTACAGGGCTCAGGCTTATGTCAGCGCTTTCACGACAAACATTCCATGGGATAGATACTACAAATCTCACGATAGAATCGCAAATGTTACTAAGCAGGATGTGGTCGACCTTGCAAACAAATATCTCGGAAATAACTATGTTGTAGTCTTTAAGAAAACAGGAGAAGATAAAAGCGTTCAGAAAATAGTTAAACCTGAAATTACACCCGTTCAGGTTAATAGGGAATCGGAGTCATCCTTCCTTACGAAGATGGTTAACGAACCTGTTTCCGATATCTCACCTCAGTTCGTGGATTATAATTCCGATATATCCGTTCTCAGCTTAAAACCCGGCGTGGATGTTTATACGATGAAGAATAAGGAGAATAATCTTTTTGAAATGGCTTTCATCTATGAATTCGGAAACAATGCTGATAAAAAGCTATCAGCAGCTCTAAGCTATTTAAAGCTCGTTGGTACAAAAGATAAATCAGCGTCCGAAATCAGTCAGGAGTTTTATAGACTCGGCTGCAGTTTCAGCGCAAATCAGTTTGGTGACAGAATGCAGATTTCCCTCAGCGGTCTGAGCGAGAATTTTAAATCTGCCTTAGACCTGTTAATGGACCTGCTCGCAAATGCCGTGCCGGATGATGCTGCTTACAAAAATCTTGTTGATGATATTCTTAAAAGCAGAACAAACGGAAAACTCTCCAAAAATGTTATTCTGCGCGGTGCAATGATGAACTGGGGTATGTTCGGTCCGGTTAATCCGCAAACTACTCAGATTACTGATAGTGAACTTAAAAGCTTGAATCCTTCCGAATTGACGGACTTGCTGAAATCTCTCGGCAGATTGAAACACAGCATTACTTATTACGGACCTCTCGATAAAGATGAGTTTCAGAAAACTGCTGGTTTTTACTACAGAACAAAAGAACTGCCCGCATCTCCGCCCGTAAATAGAGCCTTTGAAGAGCTTCCGACAAATGAAAATAAAGTCTATTTTGTTGACTATAAAATGAAACAGGTCGAAATTCTTTTCCTTCATAGAGGTGAAATGTTTGACGCTAAAAGCATTCCTATTATTACTCTCTACAATGAGTATTTTGGCGGCGGTATGAGCTCAATCGTTTTTCAGGATTTGAGAGAAGCAAAAGCTCTTGCGTATTCTGTTTCCTCAAGGTACGGAATACCCGATTCAAAGGAGAAACATTTTTTGATGTCCTCTTACATCGGTACTCAGTCTGATAAACTCGGTGAGGCAATGTCTGGCTATGACGCTCTGCTTAACGATATGCCTATGAGCGATATCAGTTTCAGCACTGCAAAAGATGGTGTCCTGAAAAGCATCCAAACAGAAAGAATACTCAGAAGCGATGTTCTGCGTTCTTATCTTTCTGCTAAAAGACAGGGGATAGATTATGATATAAGAAAAGATGTTTACGATAACGTTAGTAAATATAACATTAACGACGTTAAAGCATTCAACGAAAAATTCGTCAAAGGTAATAAATATGTTTATCTCGTAATTGGAGATAAAACAAAACTCGATTTCAGTATCCTCGAAAAATATGCCAAAGTCGAAGAACTTACTCTCGAACAGATCTTCGGTTATTAACAATATTCTTTTATTCTTAAATACCTCTAAAAATTAGGCTGTAAGCAATTACAGCCTATTTCTTTTTCCTCCTTATTGTCATACCGTCAAGTTCTAGGCTGGGATCTAACGCTCCACTCGAGTTCCTTAACGGTAAATCAAAATAGCTCTTGCCATTTCAACTGATACGTCCAAATTTTACAGACTTATTGTGAAATTTGTATTTATTGATGTTTTTAGTTGGTTCCATAAAACTAATTCCTTATCTCAAAACAACCATCTTCTTTACTTGATAAAAATCTTTTGTTTTCAGGCAGTAAAAATAAGTTCCGCTGGCGATTCCGAATGAATTAAATTCAGCCGTATAATATCCTGCTTGCTTTATCTCATTTACAATTGTTTGTATTTCTCTGCCAGTAACATCAAACATTTTTATTGTTACAAATCCGTCTGTTGGAAGCGAGTAATTTATCTTTGTCGTTGGATTAAACGGATTAGGATAATTCTGGCCGAGCTCGTATTCATCCGGTATAGCTGAATTAACGTCATTTCCTAATTCGAAATATCTGAAGTTTCCGTTGTAATCTATCTGCTTTAATCTAAAACTGTACAATCCAGGATTGACTCCCTTATCAACAAAAGTATATCTTGTTTCTGTATTTGAATTCCCTTTTCCATTTACAAATCCTGTCTTTACCCATTTCTTTTCCTTTTCAGCCGAGCTTCTTTCCACATCAAATCCATGGTTGTTAATCTCTGTTCCCGTTGTCCAGTTAAGCGTAATACTATTCCGTTCAGCCCTGGCAGTGAATGAGAGTAATTCGACGGGCAGGGGATTGTCATCCGTTGAACCGATTCCGAACTGTGAAAATGTTTCAAGTCCTGTTCTGTGTACTACCGGACATGAATTTGATCCTGTGCAAGGCGAGTGTGTTCCCGATATAAACCAGTTGCTGCCTTCGTCCGTTCGTTTTAACATGTGAAGATATGAGAAGCTTGTTATCCCGGTAAATCCTTCCGCATTTAAATCAATATTGTATGTTCCACCTGTAAGTCCGTCTGCTGTCGTCAGAGTCCAGAAACCGTCAGGAGAAGTCTTAGTGATATTTGCTCCGCTATCTGTAAGCGGCAGACCGGCTATTCCCGGGTTTGATGCTGTAAAGTAAGCTGTTATCGTTCCGCCTGTCGATGGTGCAGTAGTAGGGAAAGTTATATTTGCAGGTATATAGTAATCAGCCGTTCCTAAAGGAAAAATTACGTTGCTAACCGTTTCAGCTGCAAACCATCTTTTAAAATTACCGATTATTTTTCCCGATGTTCTTGTCAGTGTTCCTAAATTTCCTGTTCCGGAACCAAGCGTTAATACATTCCCTCCAGTTGTTACAGTTCCCGATACTAAATTAAGTGTGCCGTTGACTATAACATCTCTATTAAGTGTTACACCCCCTGTGTTTTCAACTGAAAAATTATTTATAATATCGGTACTCGGCAGCTCACTGCCCGTCGTTACAGCTGTTGTACCTTTATATTCAAGGTTAACCGTTCCTGAATATGTTACCGGGTTGGCAAGTGTTCCCGTTTCTTTAATTACTATCCCGTTGTTTGCTATTGTTACAGTGCCTTTTGAAGTATTGTTCAGCTGTCCGTTAGCTAAGTATAGTGTTCCATTTACCAATAAATTACTTGTCAGCGATACTCCAGCCGAATTATTAACCTTGATGCTTTTTACAGTTGAAGGAAGTCCTGTTCCTGTTACCTGAGCCGCAGTTCCGTTATATACATAATTTGCATTTGATGAAAAACTTCTCGTTCCGCTATTGCGTATATTACCCGTTGAACCTGAGGATGCTATACCGTCGGGAGAACCTATTTCAATCGTTGCATCATCATTTAAATAAAAACTACCTGAGCTTGTGGTATAATAGGTTTTACATTTAAACGTACCACCAGTAATAGTAAGTACCTTTTCACTGTTAATAGTAAGGTTATTTATTAAAGATATTGGAAAGGTAGTCGAACCGCTCGACCAGTTTATTGGTGTATCTTCAATAACACCGTAAACACCAAGTTCATTCGTTCCGTTTCCGCTGCCTGAATTTCCTGTATAAGAGGTCGGTCTTACATCTGCAAGGTACGCTCCATATTCTCCATTGTTGTTAAATGTGCAGCAATTTATGTATGGCGCCGTTGCAGGTCTGTATCCGATGTAAGCATATACACCGTGTCTTAAGTTGTTTGAAATTGTACTGTTCGTTATTTGCGGACAGCAATTATAGATTTTAATACCGTCTGACTTACTGTATTCGCAAATACTGTTCGCAAATGTACATCCATTCCAACCTCCTTCACTAAAAAATATATTTGCATCATAATTTGTGTAAACACTGCCTCCATACCTTATTCTGCAGTAATCAAAGTTACCTAATCCGTCATTTCCTGATGATGAACCCTCAACATTTATTCCGTACCAGTCTCCCGGTGCTGGTTGTGTGAGACTGCCGTCATTGTTCGAATCTCCGCCGTAAGAATCATCCTTAATTGATGTAAATACAACATTCGAACCATCGATACCATTTACGTCAAGAGTTCCTTTTACATATAATTCACCGTTACTCACCCCTTTTACTATCGTTCCTTGTGATAGAGTTAATTTCATGTTATCATTAACAATTACTTGTCCAATCAAAACAAATGGAAAAGTGCTCGAGCCGCAAGTCCATGTTGCATTGTCTTTAACTTCACCCTTTATTCCAAATCCATTTGTACCGTTTCCGCTGCCGGTGTTACCCGAATATGTTTGTATCCTGACATTGGATATGTTTACAGCATACTGCCCGTTATTATTAAACGTGTTATTAGTAATTGTAGCGGTATTAGCATCCATATAACCGGTTTCTCCGAATATTCCGTGTCTGTTATTGTTTGAGATTGTTGAATTATTAATTATTGGATTAGCAGAATATAATTCCATTCCGTCCTCATAGCTGTATTCTGATATGCTGTTTTGAAAATGTCCGGCATCTGTTAGGTCAAAATAAATATTTGCATCGTATGAAGAACCATAATTGCCTCCATATCTTACTCTGCAATAATCAAAATATCCAATTCCATCATTTGTTTCGTTTCCGTATAAATGTATTCCGTACCAGTCTCCCGGCGTAGGTGAGGTTGCAGTTCCGTCATTATTTGTATCTCCTCCGTATGTATCGTCCTTTATTGATGTAAAAACTACATTGGAACCTTCTGTTCCGTTAATGTCTAACGTTCCAATAACGTATAATTCCCCATTTCCGCTTGGCACTCCTTTTATTATTGTACCTGGAGATATTGTCAGCGTTACGCCATCGGTAACGGTTACTAATCCAATTAAAACAAATGGAAAAGTGTTCGAGCCGCAAGTCCATGTTGCATTGTCTTTAACTTCACCCTTTATTCCAAATCCATTTGTACCGTTTCCGCTGCCGGTGTTACCCGAATATGTTTGTATCCTGACATTGGATATGTTTACAGCATACTGCCCGTTATTATTAAACGTGTTATTAGTAATTGTAGCGGTATTAGCATCCATATAACCGGTTTCTCCGAATATTCCGTGTCTGTTATTGTTTGAGATTGTTGAATTATTAATTATTGGATTAGCAGAATATAATTCCATTCCGTCCTCATAGCTGTATTCTGATATGCTGTTTTGAAAATGTCCGGCATCTGTTAGGTCAAAATAAATATTTGCATCATAAGAAGAACCATAATTGCCTCCATATCTTACTCTGCAAAAATCAAAATATCCAATTCCATCATTCGTTGCATTTCCGTATAAATGAATCCCATACCAGTCCCCCGGAGTCGGTGATGTAGCACTTCCGTCATTATTTGTATCCCCTCCGTATGTATCGTCCTTTATTGATGTAAATACTACATTGGAACCTTCTATCCCGTTAACGTCTAACGTTCCAATAACGTATAATTCACCGTTTCCGCTCGGCAATCCTTTTATTATTGTACCAGGTGATATTGTAAGTGTAACACCATCGATAACTGTCACTAAACCAATTAAAACAAATGGAAAAGTGCTCGAGCCGCAAGTCCAGGTTACATTGTCTTTAACTTCGCCCTTTATTCCAAATCCATTTGTACCGTTTCCGCTGCCCGCGTTACCCGAATAGGATTGTATTCTGACGTTAGATATGTTGACAGCATATTGTCCGTTATTGGTAAATGTATTATTTGTTATCGTTGCAGTATTAGCATCCATATAACCAGCTTCTCCGAATATTCCGTGTCTGTCATTGTATGAAATCGTTGAATTATTAATAATCGGGTTACTTGAAAGTAATTTTACTCCGTCTTCATCGCTGTATTCTGACAAGCTGTTTTTAAAGTATCCGGCATCAGTTTCATGAAAATATATGTTTGCATCGTATGCCGAACCATAATTACCGCCGTAACTTATTCTGCAGTAATCAAAATAACCAACTCCATCATAGTCAGCGCTTCCATATAATTGAATCCCAAACCAGTCGCCCTTTAATGGTGCACCGGTGGACCCTGCTATTATATCTCCAACGGAATTATCATTCATAGATGTGAACACTATATTACTTCCTGAAGTACCTATTGCATTAAGAGTTCCGTAAATTATCAATTCTTTAGTAGCAAATTTTATTACGCATCCCGGTTCAATTGTTAATGTAGTGTTATCCTGTATTGTTATGTGATTTGAAACATAATAAGTTCCTGCTGTCCATGTACCTGAAACACTGCCTGAAACAGTTGTGTAGCTAAAAAGTTTAATTTGGTACAACAATAAAATAAGAAGCGGCAGGATTGCACGAAGTAAAAAGTTGGTTCTCATTGTACTTGGGTTTTGAGTTAGAAAATTATTGATTAAAGAAACTTAATAATAAGTATTCCTCAGATTCTAATTACCAACTCAAAGGTATTATACCTTTACTATGATGGCTATTTCTCCCTGCTGTAAGGTCGTAAAATATTTCTGCAAAGTCAATATCTTTTTTAAAGAACCAAAGTTCAAAAACCATGCCTAAGAATCTTAATATCTTATATTTATTCAATTATAAACGACTTGAATATATCATAATGGGAATATTCATATTCGATAATCATTTAGCTAAAGACTTCTTGATAACTTTATAATATTTACAATGAAAAAACAATAACATCTGTCCAAAATAACATATTAGAGAAAATATTTTGGACTGCAGAATGTAATATTATAAATCTATTTGATTTTATTAACCTTTTAAAACACAATTCAATGCTAGTATTTAATAGCATTTCACCTCCGAATAGTATTAGATTTGTTTTGGACTACAAAAACACTTAAAATATCTAAACCGAGGGGGTTAATTAATAAAATTGAAAAATAAGCACAGAATCCATTCAAAATAGACTTTAAATGAACTTTTATTTGAGTTCCATATTTATTTTGGACAGCTGTGAAAAACAATAATAATTTAATAAAATAATGACTTGACATTCAATATAATTCATCATACGTTATATCGGGAATAAAAAAATGTACATAAACCTTATTTATATATTAATATGAAAAAATTAATTTTCTTCATGTGTCTTTTACTTATTATCGCTTCTTTAGTAAAAGCTCAGGGCTGGAATGCCTATAATACTGGCGTTCCGTATTCACTCTTTGCAGTGGATTTCTACAAAAATGACCTCACCCCGGGTTTAAATGAACTTGTTGGTGTCGCCGTTGGGCAGGGAGGTACTGTTCTCAGAACCAGCGATGCGGGAGACCACTGGACTCTTGTTTATCAAAATATAAATATTTGGTTGAACGACGTAAAGTTTGCTACTGAGCAGGTCGTTTATGCCGCAGGTATGGGCGGGGTAATTATCAAATCTGTCGATGCCGGTCTTACGTGGTCTGTCATTCGGCCTTATGATACACCCTATAATACTATCAGGGGTATTGCTGTTAGTCAGGCTTATGACTATAACTTCGTAACTTTTGTCGGTTATGCCGGCACTTTTTTTGAAACTCATGATGCGGGTGCAACATTTACAAAAAGAACCGACGTCACTCCTTGGACAATGCACTCTATTGATTTTGCCTATGTAGCTTCAACTAATGAACTTCGTGGTATTATTGCGGGAACTGACGGTTATTTATGGTACACGACAAATCATGGAGTTAACTGGACTACAAATTATAATCCAAGAAATGCAGGTATATACGATTACCTTAATGATGTATCATTTGCTTCAAAGAATATTGCATACATTATTGGTAATAACGGCAGATATATGTGGTCAACTAATTATGGTATTGATTGGGAAGTTAAACCTTCATTTACATCTCAGCATTTACGCTCTTTGGATATTATTATATCCGACCCGCCGACAAACAATAAAAGAACAATGACTGTTTGCGGTGATAATGGTACGATATTTACTTCAACTGACTGGGGTAATGTTTGGTCAAATCAAACTCCTGTCGGTGAAACACGTCACTTCTACGGTGTATGCCTAAACGGTATTCATAGAGGTACTGTTGTAGGTGAAATTGGTACAGGGGCAGGTAATACAGGCATGATGTACAATTCGGTAATGAATGGGTTGGTTGGTGTAAATCCAATTAATACAAATGTTCCCGATAAATTCGCACTGAATCAGAATTACCCGAACCCGTTCAATCCTTCTACAAAGATTAGTTTCTCCCTTGCAAAAGCTGGTCCCGTAAGATTAAGTGTTTTTGATATTACCGGAAAAGAAGTATCCGTGCTCGTTAATTCGACTATGTCTGCAGGTAATTTCGAGTTTACATTCGACGGCTCTAAACTGTCAAGCGGTGTTTATCTTTATAGAATTATTACTAACGATTTTGTTGATACTAAAGTGATGTCTTTAGTGAAGTAAAACATTTCAATCCTGTAAAAGTTATACAATAACTTTCAAAACCCGCGGTCTTCCTGCGGGTTTTTTATTTATTATAATTTACATCTTTCTTCTCTTTCCTTGCTGCTCTCTTACTCCGGGTCATCTGTAACAAAATACTTTGCATAAAATAAAACCCCTTCTTTCGTGCTTTTGTGATTTGTGTACATGCTCTCAATTCTCTATTCTATACGTCAATAGTTACATCCATACCATTTGTGAAATTTGTGGGAAAATATATTTGTGGTATATGTTTATAAAATATTTGATTTTCCTGAGCATTAAAATAATTACTTATTTTCTTCTCTTTCCTTGCTGCTTTCTTACTCCGGGTCATCTGTAACAAAATACTTTGCATAAAATAAAACCCCTTCTTTCGTGCTTTTGTGATTTGTGTACATTCTTTCAATTCTCAATTCTATACGTCAATAGTTACATCCATTCCATTTGTGAAATTTGTGGGAAAATATATTTGTGGTATATGTTTATAAAATATTTGATTTTCCTGAGCATTAAAATAATTACTTATTTTCTTCTCTTTCCTTGCTGCTTTCTTACTCCGGGTCATCTGTAACAAAATACTTTGCATAAAATAAAACCCCTTCTTTCGTGCTTTTGTGATTTGTGTACATTCTTTCAATTCTCAATTCTATACGTCAATAGTTACATCCATACCATTTGTGAAATTAGTGAGATAAGGTTCTTTGTGGTATATTTTTATAAAATATCCGGGTTTCATGAGTTTTGTCTTTGTGTTACTGTGTTAAAATTTTGTCCTGAAAACTAAATTAGTTCACATCTGGATTACTGAATGTATTCGAAAAGTGTTCTTACTATTCTGTATCTTAAAAAAGGAATTGTATTATATTAATTCAGTATGTATGTTACAAAATAATCAAACAAAAAAGTCGTTTCTTAGGAAGCTCTATTTAGAGTTCATAGGATATTTTTCGAAACCCATAACTGTGAGTTACTGTTCAATAAAATTTACTTTTTGTTTTAAAATTGATAATATAATAACATGGCTCGAAAACCGAAAAAAATCTTAGTTATAGACGATAATAAAGGCAGCCTGTTGTCAATGAAAGCACTAATTGCTGACTTGTTCGGCGGGTTTGTTGTATACACCGCTGCCAGTGGAATGGAAGGCATTGAACTCGCAAAAATCCACCGTCCCGACGTTATATTGCTCGATATTCTGATGCCGGATTTGGATGGCTATGATGTTTGCAAAACCCTTAAAAAAGATAAAGACCTATGCAGCATTCCCGTAGTTTTTATCACTTCTCTTAATGAAAATCATGAGAACAAAGTACGTGCCCTCGAAGCTGGGGCAGAAGGTTTTCTATCAAAACCTGTTGATAAATCCGAGCTCCTTGCACAATTAAAAGCCATGATTAGAATTAAAGAGGCGATTGATTTAAATAAATCGGAAAAACATCGTCTCGAAAAAATGCTTGCCGAAAAAACAAAAGAATTACAGGAGGAATTGAAGCTTAACCGGGATATAAGTGAAAAGCTTAGTAAAAGCGAAGAACGTTTTCGAGTTGCACAGGAATTGTCGCCCGATGGTTTTACAATTCTCCATCCTCTTAGAAACAAAAAAGGTGAAATATTCGACTTCACTTGGGTCTACGAAAATTCGGCTGTAGCTCGTATTAATAATACTAATCCCGTCGAAATAATCGGAAAGCGGCTGCTTGAACTTTTTCCAAACCATAAAGGAACATCTGTTTTTGAATCATATTTAATCGCTGCTAATACAGGTAAAACTCAAATAATCGAAGATGTCTATGTGGGGGAGATAGTCTCCGTGCCAACATGGCTGCGTCTCGTGATTGTTCCAATTGGTGAAGATATTGCTATTCTTACTCAGAACTATACTTATCGTAAACTAGCCGGGGAGGAATTAAGAAAAAGCGAAGAAAAATACCGCACTTTATTCCATCAGTCTATGGAAGGTATCTATATTCACGATTTTGAAGGACGTGTTCTGGACGTTAATGATATCGCTTGCTCACAGTCTGGCTATTCAAGAGAGGAGTGGCTTGGTCAAACCGTGTTTGACGGTCAATCGGACTCAACTACTAACATGAAAAGAGACGATGTTATAAATGCCTGGAGCAAGTGGAAGCCGGGACAGCGTTTCGTTCTTCAAAGTGAGCATCGGAAAAAAGACGGTACTGTCTATCCTGTTGAGGTATCAACTGGCAAAGTTAGTTATGGTAACGAAAATGTGCTGTTAGCAATCGTCAAAGACATTACGGAGCAAAAAAAGGCTGAGATTGCATTGCAGAAAAGCGAGCAAAACTACAGAGAAATATTTAATTCTACAACAGAAGCAATTTTTGTTTACGATTCGGAGACTGGCGCAATCCTTGATGCTAACGAATCCGGGCTGCTTCTATATGGATATACTCATGATGAGGTATTGCGGTTAACACTCGAAGATTTCAGTCTGGGCGTAAGCCCGTATTCAATTGAGGAAGCAAAGCAGTGGCTTCATAAAGTCTTAACAGAAGGTGCGCAAACTTTCGAATGGAAATCACGTAAGAAGAATGGAGAAATTTTCTGGGTAGAGGTTTCTCTGAAGATTGTTAGCATAAACGGACAGCAAAAAATACTTTCAGTCGTTCGGGATATATCCGCAAGCAAAAAAGCTGAGGAAGCATTGCAGGAGAGTTATAAGATGCTTTCATTATTCATAAATAATTCACCTATTTATGCTTATATAAAAGAGGTCACTCCGAATGAAAGCCGTGTTCTTTTTGCAAGCGAAAATTTCTTCGATATGGTAGGTATTCCGGGCTCACAAATAGCTGGGAAAAAAATGGAAGAATTATTCCCGCCGGAGTTTGCAAGAAAAATAGCTAAAGATGATTGGGACGTTGTTCAGAAAGGTGATGTTATTAAACTCGAAGAAAATCTTAATGACCGTATTTATACAACTATAAAGTTTCCGGTTTCAATTGGTGGACGAAATCTTTTAGCCGGTTACACTATCGATATAACAGAAAACAAAAATATCGAACTGGAACTCATTCGTGCTAAAGAAAAAGCTGAGAATAATGAGATTAGATTAATTGAAGCTCAGGCTATTACTAAAGTTGGTAGTTGGGAAACTGATTTAAGTAACCTAAATGTTTTTTGGTCTGAAGAAACTTTTAAAATATTCGAACTTGACTCCGATACATTCTCGCCTCACCATAATACATTTCTTGAGTACGTCCATCCCGACGACAGGGAAAGAGTAGATGAAGCATTTAAAGACTCATTCAGCACAGACCGCTTCAATAAAGTTGAACATAAATTAATTACCGCACTTGGAAATATAAAATTCATAGAGGAACGGTGGAGGGTTGTAAAAGATAATGAAGGAAAACCTATCAAAGCATACGGAACCTGTCAGGATATTACCGATAGGAAAAATATCGAAATTGAATTGTTTAAAGCAAAAGAAATAGCCGAAGAGAATGAAAGAAAACTTGAAGCTGCTCAGGAAATTGCTAAGATGGGAAGCTGGGAACTTGACATAAAAACAGGCATTTTTACTTTCACTGATAGTTTCTACAAAATGTTCCATACTACTGCAGAAGAAATGGGCGGTTATCAAATGACTACAGATGATTATGCAAAGCGTTTTGTTTATCCTGATGATGCCTCCTTGGTCGCAGATGAAACTAAGCTTGCTATAGAAAGTGCAGACCCCAATTTTACAAAATATATCGAACATCGTATTATTTATGCCGATGGTGGAATTGGTTACATTAGTGTTAAGATTTTTATCGTTAAAGATGAGTTCGGGAATACAAAAAAAACCTTTGGTGTTAATCAGGATATTACAGAAAAGAAAACTGCTGAAGTCGAACTTTTAAAAGCAAAAGAAAAAGCTGAAGAAAGCCAGAAAAAATTTAAAGCTATTGCTGACACTTCACCTCTCGCTATTTATATCTCAAAAGGAATCAGACAGGTCATGGAATACATAAATCCGGCATTCTACAAATTGTTCGGTTACTCATCCGAAGAGGTTGCGGAAGCTGCATTATGGTGGCCTCTTGCTTACCCCGATTATGATTATCAAAAGCAGGTTAGCGATGAATGGAACAAAAGAGTAGAAAACGCAATCAAAAATAAGACTGACATCAAACCGATGGAAGTTGTTGTCACTTGCAAAGACGGCTCTTTGAAAAATATTATGTGGGGCTTTATTTCTACAGGAGATGAAAATTGGGCTTTTGGTATGGATTTGACTGCGTACCGAAAAACAGAAAATGACCTGATTGCAGCAAAAGAAAAAGCTGAAGAAAGTGACAGACTGAAATCGGCTTTCCTTGCCAATATGAGTCACGAAATACGTACTCCTATGAACGGCATTCTCGGTTTTACCGAACTGCTTAAAGAGCAAAATCTCTCAGGTAAGGAACAGCAGGAATACATCGAATTGATTAATAAAAGCGGTAATAGGATGCTCAGTATTATAAATGATATTATCGATATTTCAAGAATAGAAGCAGGTTTGATGAAATTGAATCTTGCTCAATCGAATGTTGCTGATCAAATCGATTATATTCATACATTCTTCAAACCCGAAGCTGCAGCAAAAGGACTTAACCTATCAGTAAATAATTCTCTTCCTCGTAATCAAGCGAATATCAATACTGATAGGGAAAAGTTGTACGCAATACTCACTAACCTTGTGAAAAATGCAATCAAATTCACAAAAAAAGGCGAAATAGAAATTGGCTGTGCTAAAAAAGGTGGGTTCATAGAATTTTACGTTAAGGATACAGGCATTGGAATCCCGAAAGACCGACAGCACGCCATCTTCGAACGTTTCATTCAGGCTGATATCGAAGACAGTATGGCGCTTCAGGGAGCTGGACTCGGATTGTCAATCTCAAAAGCTTTTTTGGAAATGCTCGGCGGAAAGATTTGGGTTGAAAGCGAAGAGGGTAAAGGTTCAACTTTCTTCTTCACACTCCCGTATGATAATACGAAAAAGATCGATAACGTTGCACAGAGTCTCTCAAATGCTGATACGAAGAATAATATAAGAAAATTAAAAACGCTGGTTGTTGAGGACGATATGATTTCAGTAATCTTATTGGAAAAAGCAATTAATAAAATTAGTAAAGAAATTTTAAAGGCAAAAACTGGAGTTGATGCCGTAAATATCGTACGTGCAAATCCCGATATTGACCTGATTCTCATGGATATACGCCTGCCCGAGTTGAGCGGGTATAAAGCCGTACGGCAAATCAGAGAATTCAATAAGAATGTTGTAATCATTGCTCAAACTGCCTACGGTCTCTCTGGAGATAGGAAAAAAGCAAAAGAAGCAGGCTGCACCGATTATATAGCAAAACCTATTATCAAAAAAGAACTGCTAAAATTAATTTCTAAGTATTTCCCTGAATAAATATTTAATTATTTTTTAAATATTTGAACAGCAGTTGCTTGGAGCTGATAGGTATCCGTTATCTTTTATAATAAATCAATTATTTACTTGTGTTTTTCCTTGACTTTATCATCTATTTTTTGTATAATGAATTACTATGATTACTTTTTATAGTCATATTAGATTTAAAGACTTCTTTGGATTTATAAAAAAGAAGCACACCCTAACCGCCTTTATAATATATTAGTTATTTTATTATCCCATAAACATCCCATGAACATCCCATTAGCATCCCATGACCATACCATGTATAGCCGTTGTTTAGCCGATGTAAACCCGATGAATACCCGTATTTTAGCCGTCCGGCTCTCATATTTAATAGGAAAACCTTATTTTATTGTCAAATTTAAACATTTTTGATATATGGCACGCGTAAAAGGTCAGCTTCTCGGTAATGTCAGCGGCAAGATTGGTGATTTAATCTTTAAAACCACTAAATCAGGCGGTATTGTGTATAAAAACAAACGTATTCGTAAATCTTCTGATTCTAAGGCAGATAAAGACAATAAAACCCGTTTTTCCGTCGTTCTTGCTTTTACTAACGCAATTCATGATTCTGTCTTATTGAAAAGAACATGGTCAGACTTCAGGAATATTAAAGGCAAACGGGCTTACGATAAAATTCATTCCTTTATAAGCAGAGACAGTTATTCTGATTTCATTGGTCATTATGCAAAAATATTACCCGAAGGTACGAGATGTGAAATTAAAGGTTTCAAACATGACAGCAGCAATGTTGAGTTTACTCTCCAGCCTTATGATGATTTAGTTAAACTTTACAAAGACCCGTTTTCTGCCGTTGCTATTATCTATTTAAACGACCCCATCGAAAAAAGGAAAGGAAGAAAAACCTTTCCCCATAACGCATTTATTATGGTTGAAGAGCATTTTGAATCTCTTGGAATCAACGGTCTTAATAGCGTTTCCGTGAAATTTGAGAATTATGAAAATAAGTTCTCCGATATTGATAATTATAAACGCGTAAGGGTTTATTTGTCTGTTTTCTTCAATGATGTTAACGGAAAATCTAATTGGACTTTATCAAGCAGTTTCTTGTACAAAGGTCATGAAATTGATGATACTTTCTACGAAGAAATGAAAATCAGATTAAGACAGGAAAGAGCTGATTCATTAAAACCTCAACCAAAATTCAGACGAATCACAAAAAGATAAAATAAAGGCTGCCTTTTCCAAAGCAGCCTTATGTTCTTTATCTAAATTCTGTCTTTAAATATCCTCGCAAAACACTTCGAAGTATGACTTGTCATACCAGCATGTCGGACATGCCTTCGGTGCTTCCGTTCCAACGTGTATGTGCCCGCAGTTCCTGCAAATCCATACCGTTTCCTTACCGCGTTTAAATACTAAATCGTTCTCAAGGTTCGCCAGAAGTTTTTTGTACCTTTCTTCGTGTCTCTTTTCTATCTCGCCGACACGCTCAAAAAGTCTTGCAATTGAATCGAACCCTTCTTCACGGGCTGTTCTTGCAAATTCAGGATACATCGTCGTACGCTCGTAATTCTCGCCGTTTGCCGCCTGAGTGAGATTCTCTTTTGTAGTCCCGATTCCCTCAAGCTGCTTAAACCACATTTTAGCGTGCTCCCTCTCGTTATTTGCGCTCTCTTCAAAAAACGCTGCTATTTGTTCGTAGCCTTCTTTTCTGGCAGCTTCTGCAAAATATGTGTATTTGTTTCGTGCCTGAGATTCACCCGCAAATGCCGCCTGCAGGTTCTTTTCCGTGTTTGTTCCTTTTAGTTCTTTCATAATAGTAAATGAGGTTTTGTTGTTAGATAATACAATTTATAAAGATTTCTCCATATAAAAAATGATATTATTGAGTTGAATACTTTGAAGAAATAAATTAATTTCACACCATCGTTATTAAATTAATTTATTAAATGAAAAATATAATTCCTTTATTGCTGGCAGCATTCTTTGCTATTAGTTTGTATTCTTGTTCTTCTGACGAAACCGTTACAACGAACACCTCGGATACTCTTTCGTACAGTTTCTCAAATCTGAACGATTCCGTAATTACAATCACCTATGCAATCGGCGGAGCAACATCTTCGCAGCCCGTTAGCTGGACTGTTAACCTTAATAAGTCTATTCTGAAAATAAGACATAATATGACTTACTATAACGGCGGAACAATGACTTTCAATTCTTACAGCGATACCACGCGTAGATTTTCTTTTCCGATGAGTACTGCAGTCGATTCTTTAAGACCTTCTTTCCCTGGACCCTCAACCAAAATTGAACTCGTCCCGACAAATTTCAAGGGCAGGGGAACGATTACCGTAGCAAAGTAAAGAATAATTTCTTCCTAAGTTTAAAGGCACCTTTCAAAGGTGCCTTTTTTTATTGATTTAATTCATGGCTCCAAAAAACTTTACAATTTCTTTACATTGAATAATGTAGAATTTCCATATATTTGTATGAATATGAATAATGGTATAAATGCAGAATCAACTAACTCGGTCAATAAAGTTCTGATTAGTAAAGAAATAAAAGCCGGGAAAAAGATTTCGGATGTATTCTTCGAGAATATAACGCTCGTTTTCGCATTCATGATTATTATACTCGTTGGATACATTATTTACATAATGTTCATTGATTCAAAAGCCTCACGTGATGCCTTCGGTTTCGGTTTTGTTTTCTCAGAAAACTGGGATTCTGTTAAAGATAATTATGGTGCTCTAACGTTTATTTACGGAACTCTCGTTTCTTCAGTTATTGCATTAGCAATCTCACTGCCCGTCAGTATTGGAGTTGCAGTCTTTCTTACTGAACTGGCACCTCAAATTATTAAGAATACAATTAGTTTTCTCGTAGAAATTCTCGCAGCTATTCCAAGTATCATCTATGGTTTCTGGGGCATTTTCGTTCTCGCCCCCTTCATGAGAAATACTGTTCAGCCGTTCCTGCAGAGTACTCTTGGATTCTTACCCATCTTTAAAGGTAATCCAATCGGATTCGGATTGCTGACAGCTGGTATCGTTCTCGCAATCATGATTACTCCGATTATTACCGCTATCACACGCGATGTTCTTAAAGCAATTCCAATCTCTCAGCGTGAAGCTGCCTACGCTCTCGGAGCAACCAGATGGGAAGCAATTAAAATGGCATTGCTTAACGCAAAAAGCGGAATACTCGGCGCAACAGTTCTCGGTCTCGGTAGAGCTGTCGGCGAAACTATGGCAGTTACAATGGTTATCGGTAATAAAGCTCAAATTAGTTCTTCATTGTTCGAACCTGCATATTCAATGGCTTCCGTCATAGCAAATGAGTTTGCTGAAGCATCGGGCTCCTTGCATCTTTCTTCTCTTATTGAAGTCGGATTAATACTATTCGGAGTTACGTTTATAATCAATTCATTCGCGAGACTTCTTATTTACAGTTACACAAGAAAGGCAGAGGTAAAATAATGATTGATTATTATGCAAAAGTAAGCAAATCTCATGCATCAAGAAGAAAACTTAAAAGCACAATTATGCTCATGTCCTGCATGATTGCAGCGTTCATAGCAATTCTTCCTTTGTTGTATATATTCTTCTACACAACAATGCAGGGAGCATCTTCACTCAATCTTGCTTTCTTTACCGAACTGCCAAAACCTGTCGGAGAAACTGGCGGAGGTATGGCTAATGCAATCGTCGGTACTTTCATACTCGTCGGACTCGGCTCTGTTATCGGAATTCCCGTCGGTCTAATGGCAGGAATTTATGTGAATGAATATTCTAAAAGTATTCTTGCTAACTTAGTTAAGTTTGTTACCGACGTTCTTAGCGGTATTCCCTCAATTATTATAGGTATCTTTGCTTACGGCGTTCTTGTTATTCCTATGCAGAGATTCTCGGCTTTAGCCGGTGGATTTGCTCTTGGTATTTTGATGATTCCTACTATAACAAGAACAACCGAGGAGATGTTGAAACTTGTTCCGCATTCACTCCGTGAAGCAGCTCTTGCCCTCGGAATTCCAAGATGGAAAACAACAATTCGAATTGTTCTCAGAACAGCTTCCGGCGGAATTATTACCGGAATTCTTCTTGCTATTGCAAGAGCAGCGGGGGAGACAGCTCCTTTACTCTTTACTTCATTCGGCAATAGTTTCTGGGCATCTAATCTCGACGGACCTATGGCTTCAATTCCAGTTCAGATTTTTAATTACGCTATTTCCCCTTATGAAGAATGGCACCGTAAAGCATGGGCTGGTGCGTTCGTTCTGATTAGCCTCGTATTTATCGTCAGCCTTATTGTTAGGCTCGCTACTCGAAATAAATATTCACAAAGTTGATATGGATACTGAAGAAATCGTAAAAGATACCGTAACAGAGGAATTCCAGAAAGAGGATTTATTTATTGATGAAAAAATAAAACATTCGATTGAGACAGAATCTCTGACAGTTGCATTTAACGGCAGGGAAGCTATTTCTGACGTTAACATAAAAATTAAAAGTAATGCTGTTACTGCTATCATCGGTCCTTCTGGCTGCGGTAAATCTACATTTCTGAGGTCTCTTAATTTTATGCACGACCTTACTCCGGGTGCTAAGGTTACTGGAACTATTAAAATTCACAACAAGGATATAAATGAATACGATATGACCGAGGTCAGAAGAAAAGTTGGTATGGTGTTTCAGAAAGCAAATCCTTTTCCTACTATGTCAATCTACGACAACGTCGTTGCTGGTTTAATTATGAACAAAAGATATAAAAAGTCCCGTTTAAATGAAATCGTAGAGAAATCTCTCATCCATGCAGGTTTATGGGAAGAAACAAAAGACAGGCTTAAAGTATCTGCTATGGCTCTGTCTGGCGGTCAGCAGCAAAGACTGTGTATCGCAAGAACTCTTGCCGTTGACCCCGAAATAATTCTTTTTGATGAACCGACCTCTGCTTTAGACCCTATATCAACTTCTGCTATCGAAGAAACACTGACTAAATTGAAGAAGGAATATACAATCGTTATCGTTACCCATAATATGCAGCAGGCAGCGAGAGTCAGTGATTTTACTGCTTACTTCTTTCTTGGCAAACTTATTGAACTCGGGAAAACACGTACTATATTTACATCACCTAAAGAAAAACTTACTGAAGACTACATTACCGGAAGGTTCGGTTGATAAATACCAAAAACATGGAATTTGTGAGATATTTTTCATAAATTGAATGTTATATTTACATGGAAAATACTATACAAAATACGGGGGGTAAACGCGATAAAAGTCAGTACATAATCTTTATTCCGTTTGTATTTGTGTGTTTTTTACTCGCATCATACGTTTTACTTGCAGGACAGAATACTTTTAAAGCCGCATTTATAAACGATGGTTTTACGGAATACTTTCCGCATGCAACAAAGAGAAACGATGCCGCTAAGAAAATTAATATTCTTTCCGAAAACGACGTCTCAGTCGGGCTCAAAGATACCGTTTACACTGATAAAGACAGCTGGCTCGAACTTCGTATCGACCAGCAAATGCTGTATCAGCATTATAGGGACGGACGCGTTTTAAAGTATCCTATTTCTTCAGGTAACAAGTATTTAAGCAGAAGCGTAGAGTCACGTCCCGGGCTGTTCGCAATATTTCACAAAACAGAAAAGCATGAGTCATCTCAGTACAACGGTGCAGAAATGTATTTCTTTATGCCGTTCAATCAGGGTATAGGATTTCATTCTCTTAACGGTACTGGCTATTACGGAAACCTCGGGGTCAGACCTTCTTCACACGGTTGTATCAGAATGAGGCATGAAGACGTCCGCAAAGTATTTAAAGATTCTCCGCTCGGCACTCTTGTCCTTGCACATAACGGTAAGACTGCACGTACCGTCGGATTCGCACCAAAAGAATTCGCTGCCGTTGATTCATTAACTAAGGATGAAGAAAAACTCCTCCTTGCTGAAAACCTTCAAAACATTCTCGAAGGAAAATACTTCATTTCCGACAGGAAATTCTTCGTAGTCAATCCCAAGACTATTCCCGTCTCAGGCGTTTACATTGGGTATGACGCAAAACTTCCTGATAAACAAAAAACATTGAAGAGTGTATATTATTTCAAAAATCAGGATGACTGGTTAATGACAATCAGTTCGGGTGATATTCTCGATAGTGCTAAATCTGCTGAATATCTCGCTGGCATGAATTTTAACGATTTCGTTACCAATGATAGAAAGACAAATCAGGACCTTTCTTCAGCTGAATTGATAAAGAAGTATTTTCATAACCCAATTGGAATCCTGCCTTATTTCCCTCCGGAGAACTAAAATAAACTTATTAATTTTTTATAAAATGAATGTTCTTTATACAGTAAAATGATTATATTTGCATTTAGGGAACATATTTAAATACTATAAGTTCAAAAATTAGAAAATTAAATTATAATAAAACCTTTAAACAGCGGAGGTTATCAAAATGTCAGAAGAAAATAAAACACTAGGGGATTACAAGGAACCCATCGAACAAAGGATGCAATATGGTGCACCGGAGTTAAAGAAATTTGCAGCTAAGTATGCTTCAAGAGGATTGATTTTTGCTATTATTATTCACGTTTTCCTGATTAGTACTTACATCGTTACGATTTACATAGAAAAGATTCAGGAAGAAAGACAGCTGCAGATTAAGAGAGATATTGAATTGAAAGATATTCAAACACAGGAAACAGAAACTCAGGAAGAAGACGCTCCTCCTCCGCCTGATGTTCAGGTTCAGCAGCCGGAAGCTCTTAAAGACCTTGCTGCTTTAACACCTGAACCTGTCGCAAAGGAAAAAGCTGATATTGAAACTATCAAAAAAGTTGAAGAAACTGAAAAGATTAAAGCATTCGTTTCTTCAGAAGGTAGTGAAAATGTTGACCCGAATAGAGAGACCGGTAAGATTCAGGTCGATATAAAGAAGACTGAGGAAGTTGAAAAGAAAGAAGAAAAGAAAGAAAAGAATAAAACATACCAGCAGTTTGAAGTTGATAAACCGCCTGTAGCTGTTAATTTAGGGCAGGTGAAAAGCTCGATGAGATATCCTGAAATAGCGCGTTCCAGCGGTATCGAAGGTAAGGTAACAGTTAAAGTTCTTGTCGGACCTGACGGCTCTGTTGTTTCTGTTGGAGGTTTCAGCGGACCGGATGTATTCAGGGATGAAGTTACATCAAAAGTCATGAACCTGCAGTTTACACCCGCACTTCAGCAGGGTGCTCCTGTAAGATGCTGGGTTAGCGTTCCGTTCAGTTTCACTCTGACCGGTAAGTTCAAGAAAGATTCTGGCGACGACGAAAAGAAAGAAGATAAGAAAGAAGAAAAGAAAGAAGAAAAAGAAGAAAATTAATTCTGCCTGCGATGAATAGTGCGATGTACATAAACATCTTTACTGCTGTCGTTGGTGTAGTCATGGGTATTCTCTTGTTTAGCGGATTATTATTCGAGAATATGGACATTACTAAAAGAATGATATTTGGTGCAATTTTTATGGGTTATGGAATTTATCGTTATGTTTATGTTCAAAGCAAACGGAATCAGATGAAAAGGGAAAGAGAGATTGAAAGAATAAAAAGAGCACAGGAAGAATTAATTAAGAGTCAACACAAAGATTAATACAAAACAGGCGGCTTTATGTCGCCTGTATTTTATACATCAGATTATGAAACTCAATTCCTTAAAATATTTAACAGTTTTACTGTTCTTATTTGCATTAGGTTTTAGCAGTTGCGATTTCAAAGAGATTAAATCTAAAGCTACTATCGGAGAGCTTTCCATTGAAGTTGATGAAAATATTGAACCTGTTGTACCTTACCTTAAGAGCGAATTCGAACGCCTGAACCCCGAAGCTAAAATTACTTATAGTTCAAAACCTACTAAGGTTGCTATTGCCGACCTGATTAACAAAGAAACTAAACTTATTATGGTAGCTTCTGAACTTAATGATGAAGAACTCAGAATTCTGAAAGAAAATAAAATGGAGTTTCAAAAACAGGAGATTGCAACCGATGCGGTCGCATTTATAGTCAATCAGAGTAATCCTGTACTTAGAGTAACATCAGATGACCTTAAAAATATTTTTACAGGAAAATATGAACAATGGTCTCAGATTAAAGCTCCAGATGAAGAACAAAATAAAGAGGTTTTAGCTGATTTAAAGGGTAATGATAATAAAATAAAGGTCTTTATTCAGAGACCGAATTCAGCTATATATTCATACGTAAAAGATACTCTCCTTGCAGGTATGGAATACATTAAGACTGCGGTTATATGCTCAACCAGTGTTCAAATGCTTGAAATGATAAGAAGTACAAAGAATAGTATTGGAATTTCAAACCTTGCGTGGCTTTCGATGGGTAATCAGGATTCTCTTGATACTTCTGTTAAAGCTTTAAGGATATCAAGAATCTACCCGGGCGGTAGGCAGGATGACTACGCACAATTGCACCAGGGTCTTGTTTTCACTAAAAAATATCCCTACACCCGAAAGATTTGGGCTTATACTACTGTTCTTGATATTCAGCTTTCGACAGGGTGGATTACGTTTTTAAGGAACAAAGACGGTCAAAAAGTGTTTTTAGAGAGAGGACTGGTTCCAGTTTCACAACCGGTTAAAGTTATACAATTAGATTAAATTAAAGTATAAAAGACATGATTAAGATTAAAGTTTCAATTCTATCGATTTGTTTATTAGTCCTGTTTGCATTAACTGCACAGGCACAGAATGATTTACAAAAAGGCAGAGATGCCATTAATAGAGGCGATTACGTTAAAGCCGTTGATATTCTCAGCAAAGTTGTTGTTAATGATAAAGATTACGATGCTTATTACCTCTATGGACTCGCTCTCTACAGAACCGGTTCTTTGGTTAAAGCTGAAGAGAACCTTAAAAAAGCATTGAGTCAGGATGATGAGGGTATCGGTGCTATGATAACTCTTGGAAATCTTTACAGCTCCCAGAAGAAATATTCGGAAGCTAACAGCTTATTTAAAAGGGGATTGAAAATAGAACCGGATAATATAGACCTTATGATTGCACAGTCTGATAATTTTTCCGCACAGGAGAAAATTGATGATGCCATAAAGGTATTAACTCTTGCAACTACAATCAGCAAGGAGAATCCAAAAGTCTATGTAGGTCTTGGTGATGCTTACAGAATAAGAGGTTCTTTCAAGCTTGCTGCTGATTATTATAAGAAAGCTATTGCATTGAAGAAAATTCCTGAGGCTTACACAGGACTCGGTGAGTCATTTGCAAGACAAAGAAAGTACAATGATGCTATCGTCGAATTTAATAATGCTATCAGCGTTGACCCCAATTATGCCCCGGCTTATTTTGGCAAAGGAAGAATCCTTTATTTTGGCGGACAGTTTGGCGATGCTCTCGAAGCTTTTAAAAAGTACAGTGAATTAATGCCCGGTTCTCAGGAAGGTAATTCATACTACGCGAAAGTACTCTATGCACAGGGTGTTTATTATTCCGACAGAAATCAGAACGAACCTGCAAATGAAAAATTTAACGAAGCACTTAAGATTCTTGATGATGTTTTGAAAAATGACCCGAAATCTGCAACAGGTAATCTGTACACTGCTTACATTTATGCTGAAAAAGCTGAAATAGATGAAGTGAATAAAACGGATTTTCTGAATAAAGCTATTGAATACTTCTCAAAAGTTGAAATTAAAAACTATGAGGAAGAAGACCTGCAGGTACTCGCTAAGGTAAATTCTAACCTCCAGAAATACGATGAAGCTGAGAAATACTTTAAGATGGCTCTTCAAAAAGACAGCGTTGATTATGATACTTATTATGAATGGGGTAAAGCACTCTACAAAGAAGAAAAGTATGAGGCAGCGATTGAAAAGTTTCAGAAAAGTATTGACCTGGGTAATCCAAATCCATTCTCAACACTCTATAAGGGATTCTGCTATTACTCTTTAAAGCAATACCTTGATGCCGTACCATATTTCCAGAAAGTTATTGATTCAGACCCTAAGTTTGTTCTGGCGCTCGAATTTCTCGCTCGTGCATACAGGTTTGGAAATAAAGATCAGGAATCTATAGATACTTATGAAAAGATTCTTCAATTAGAACCCGAGAATAAAGAAGCACTTGAAATGATTAAGGCTCTTAAAGCTAAACTTGGCAAACAATAACATTTATTTTTGTTAAACTTTTAATTATACTATGCGGTTAGTATCTTTATTAACCGCATAATTTTTAGTATATGGAAAAAATAATAAAATACATTGAATCGAATAAAGTCAGGTATCTTGAGGAATTAAAAGATTTCTTAAGTATACCGTCAATCAGCAATGAGGAATCGCATAAAGATGACGTCAAAAAGGCATGTTCATGGCTTGAAAGCCATCTGAAGGGTATCGGACTCGATAACGTGACTGTTTATCAAACTGACGGACATCCCATTGTTTATGCCGATTGCTTGAAAGCAGGGATTGACAAACCTACTGTTCTTGTCTATGGACATTATGACGTACAACCCGTTGACCCGCTTGACCTGTGGACAAATCATCCTTTCGAACCATCCGTCAAAGGAAATAAGATTTATGCAAGAGGTTCAGCAGACGATAAAGGACAAATCTTAATACATATAAAGAGTATTGAAGCACATCTGAAGAATAATGGTAAGTTGCCCGTAAACCTCAAAATAATTTTCGAAGGTGAAGAAGAAATCGGAAGTACAAACCTTTACAAGTTTCTTGATAAGCAAAAGGACCTTCTTAAAGCTGACTATGTAGTTATTTCTGATACTTCTATGTATAAGGATAATATGCCTTCAATTTGTTACGGGCTTCGTGGACTTTGCTTCATGCAGATTGATATAATGGGACCCAACAGAGACCTTCATTCGGGTACGTTCGGCGGCGGTGTTCATAATCCTATAAATGCACTTGCTGAAATAATCACTAAATTAAAAGATGAGAAGAATAGAATATTAATTGATGGATTTTATGACGATGTAGTTGCTCTCTCGAAAAAAGAAAGAGATGAGTTCAAAAGACTGCCATTCGATGAGAAACAATACAAATTGGACCTTGAAGTTGAAGAACTGAATGGTGAAGAGGGATATTCTACAATTGAAAGAGTTTCTGCAAGACCTACACTGGATTGTAACGGAATCTGGGGCGGTTATCAGGGGCAGGGTGCTAAAACAGTCTTGCCTTCGGTTGCTGGTGCAAAAGTTTCAATGAGGCTTGTCCCGAATCAAGATCCGGAAAAAGTAGCGAAACTCTTTGAAAAATATATTATAAAGATTGCTCCTAAATCTGTAAAAGTGAAGGTTACTTATCTGCATGGCGGTAAACCATCCGTTACCGCAATAGACACTCCTGCTATTAAAGCTGCCGTAAAAGCCCTGAAAGATGCCTTTGGAGTTGACCCTGTCTTCTTCAAAGAAGGAGGTTCAATTCCGATTGTAAACTCTTTTAATGAAGTACTCGGAGCAGATGCTATTCTTCTTGGATTTGGGCTTCCGGATGATAATATACATTCGCCAAACGAGAAATTTGACCTAAACAATTTTTATAAAGGAATAAGCACTGTTGCTTATTATTATGACGAACTTTCAAAAATATAATTGATATGGCAAAAGTTGTAAAATCGAAAAAAGCAAAACACGCAGATACATTCCATCTGTCGCTGACAAACAGAAACTATGCAATAATCGGAACCGGAATACTTCTGATTATTATAGGTTATGTTTTCATGGCAGAGAATTCAGTTGATGGTTTTCTGCCGACTGTAATCGCACCGATTCTTCTGGTGTTAGGTTATATTGTAATAGTTCCTTTCGGTATTCTATTCAAGGATAAATCTTCAAAAACTGAAGACTTGAAAGTGCCGGCTGAAGGAACAAGAAATATAAAAACGAAGTAATAGAATAATAGGGAATGCAACGGCTTCGACGGAATGCACAGATGGTTGAAACAGCAATCAGTGTTCCCGGCAGACACTTTAAACGGCTGGAAAAAAATAAACGCAGAAAATAACTACGCTTTAGCCGCTTAATTGCAGCTAAACATCATCATTTCCCGCTTCCTGTCCGGGAATGAATGATGCCGACTGACGGGATGGACATAAATAACGCCTGATAGTTTGTGTCGAGATTAATCGGGATAGGGATGAGTGGTTTGTTTGTTTAGACACGATTCCCGAGATTTAAAAACAAACTAAGTTTGTAGATGTTTCAATGGTCTGCTTTTCGGACCCGGGTTCGACTCCCGGCATTTCCACTCGGATATTAAAAAAGGGGGATTCACATCCCCCTTTTTTTATTCTAAATTTACTTTATCTTTTCCGTCTTTTGTTCATTTCCTTTTGCTGCTGCTGCATCCTTTCCATAAATCTTGCCATCATACCCGGCTTTACAGGTTTCTTTATTTCATCTTCTTTTGGTGGACGAATTTTAGTCGTGTAATACTGCTGTCCTATTGAGAGCAGATTAAACATAAAATAATACAAGTTCAATCCTGAAGGGAAACCAAAGAACAGTAATGTCATCATTATCGGCATTATATACACAAGGCTCTTCTGCTTCGGGTCAGTAACGGTCATTTTCTGCTGTATGAACATTGTTATACCCATCAATGTTGCAAGTCCGGATACCTGATTTATTCCAAATAATGGTATCTTAAACGGCAAGTGGAATAGAACATCAGGAGCCGAAAGGTCTGTTATCCACCAAATAAAAGAGGCTTGACGTAATTCGATTGTAGATTGAAATACCCCGAAAAGCGCATATAGTATCGGAAGCTGCAAAAGCATAGGCAAACAGCCTCCCATTGGATTTATACCCTCTTCCTTGTACAGTTTCATTATCATTGAATTCATCTTTTGCGGGTCATCTTTGTACTTCTCGCGAATCTCTGTCATTTTCGGATTAAGCGTCGACATCTTTCTCATTGAGGTCATTTGCTTCTTTGTCAGAGGATTTAAAACAATCTTTAGTACTATAGCAAAAACTATGATAACAACACCCCAGTTTGGAATAAATAAATGAAGGAAATTAAAGAACGGAATAATTGCATACTGAGCTATAGGTCTGACTAACCAGTCAAGCGAGAATCTCATCGTTTTCTCGAGCTCCATGTTGTATGCCTTCAGAATCTTGTAGTCAACAGGCGAAAGCAGTATTTTAAAAGTGGATTTCTCGTAAGCATCATTCTTAATATCCATTTTAATAGCAGCCGAGAATAAATTCTTCTGCCCTTCATCAGGAAGATGCATCTTATTTCCGGTTAGATAAGCACCGTCACCTTTTCTGGAAAAGGGGATTATGAAAACTCCGAAGTATTTGTTTCTTGTTGCTACGTAATCTGTATTTCCATTTGCATCAAACTTCACTTCCTTGTTGAAGTCTGACGGCATCATTTCCTCAAGTTCACCGCCCATGTAAGAATAAGCAGCAGAAAATCTTGCCTCCTCATCGCTTCTGAATTCAGTCAGATTTAGCGAAGATCCCCAGACAACCTGATATTTATTGTCGGCAATAAATTTGGAAGGATTACTGAATTCATAATCTACCATGAATTCGTAACTATCGGGAATAAATGTATATGTCTTTACTATTTTCTGAGATGAATCGCTGTTGAGAATCAGAGTGTATTTTAATGTAAAATCTTTTGATTCCGTGAGGTTGACAATGTGATGCGGATAATCCGACTGATTAAACAATAAATCTCTCGTGTTTATAGTCACACCCTCTTTAGAAGTAAACATCAGGTTGAGTTCTCTTTCTTTTTTCCAGTCAACCAACTGTACTTCTTTGCCGTCCCAGGTTGCAAACTTCTTCAGATAAGCTTTAAGAAGTGCACCTCCGAAGTTTGAGAATTCAAAACGGTATTTATCATTTTCAACCGTAAATATTCTTTCCGATACGGATAAAGAATCTTTTGCATATTGTACAGAGCTTCGTGCGAATGTGTTTCCGAAATTAGTTGAATATTCATTTACTACCGCTGTATCCTTCTTTGTGATTTTGATAGAATCAGTGCTTACTTTCGATTTGCCCGAATCCTGAACAGTCGTAACGTTTTGATTTGGCGGAGTCTGTGGCTTTTGGTTTTTCGAAGTCCACATCATCCATGCGATAAGAATGATACCAATTACAACAAAACCGATTATAGATTTTTTATCCATTAATTATTTTACTTATTATATTTTTCAAATTTAAATATATTGCTGCCTTTTTCAGGGACATTATCTATTCCTCCTTCAAACAAAGGGTTGCATTTTAATATCCTCTTTATTCCGAGAAAGTTTCCTTTAAAAAATCCATGCAGCTTTAAAGCCTCTATGTAATAATTGGAACAGGACGGATAAAATCTGCAGGACGGCGGAAACAAAGGTGATACTACGTACTGATAAAGCTTTATTATTCCTATCATTATGTATTTCATGATTAAGCGTAGGTTATGCTGATACTCTCGAACAAACTTCTCATGTTTTCCGTGAAAAGAATAAAACCGGATTTGTAAAGCAGGTTAATCGAATTACTCCCGGCATCACTTATCGTAAAAATAATCTTTATATTTTGTTTCATCACCAATCTGTGCTTTTCATTTCTGTATGCTTCTTTTAAAAGTCTTTTGATTCTATTCCTTACGAATGCTTTCTTGACTTTCCTTTTTGAAACAGTAAAGCCCACTTTAAGAGACTGTGGGCTTGTTAAATCATTATCTAACTGTAAATAGCATTTCAAATATCCGTTTACAAAAACTTTTGAACTCGCGAAGACTTTCTTAAACGATTCGTAACCTCTTATAATTTCATTTTTTCCTAAACTACGATCAATTTCTCTGTCGTAAGACATCTAATAAAACTAAAATACTATCTTGTGTATTCGTCGCTGACAGTAAGTTTCTTTCTGCCTTTAGCTCTTCTGCTGGCGAGTACTTTTCTTCCGTTTTTAGTCGCCATTCTCTCACGAAAACCGTGTTTATTCTTTCTCTTTGTGTTGCTTGGTTGATACGTTCTCTTCATTATATTTAAATGTATTAATTAAAAATTCAAAAGCTGTAAAATAGCCTTATTTTTTAGTATATTCAAGGTAATATTCATACTGAATTCCGTTTGAAAAACTCAATCAGTTTCTTTGCAAGCCTTTACAGCCGGAATCATCCTTGCAGGAAGCAAAAACCTGAATTGAGTGGTCAAAAAGCACCATATTCCTGTCATTGCACAGTTTTATAAGCGTTTTTTCGATAGAGCTGTTTTCAAATTCGATTATTTTATTGCATTTAAGGCATATTATATGGTAATGATTCTTCCTGCCGTACTTTTTCTCGTACCTCGCTCTGTCACCTTTAAAATTATGTTTAGTCAGAATCTTGCATTTACTCATTAGTTCAAGTGTATTGTAAACAGTAGCTCTCGAAACTTTTATGTATTCCTGTTTCATTTTTCCGTACAATTCATCGGCATCAAAATGTTTCTCCATGGAAAGAGCAGAATCAAGAATTAGAAACCTCTCGTTAGTTATTCTGTGATTGTTCTTTCTTAAATACTCTATGAAACTATTTTTAATTCTGTCATTCAAAGTTTGCCGGATGCTTTAATCGTTCGATTCTTTCTAATTGTTGAATCAAATTTTATTTATTACCTTGTCAAGTATAACGAACGCCTCGTCAATATGCTCCTCTGTAATCGTCACTGGCGGTCTGAACCTTATACTGCGGGGTCCGCATCCAAGAATCATCATCCCATTTTTTGCAGATTCCTTAGTTATATTATTCCGCATTTCAGGACTGGCTGCGTCAAATGCGGCAAAAAGTCCCAATCCGCGCGGAGCAAAAACCTTTTCAGGATATTTGCTCATCAGCGTATCCATCTTTGTTTTAAGATAGTCACCCATAACTCTGCAATTCTCAACAAGATTTTCTTCATCTATAACTTCAAGAATTCTCTTAAACCTGTACATGTCAACAATATTCCCGCCCCAGGTAGAGTTTATTCTGCTTGATTTACGGAATACGTTCTCCTCCACTTCATCTATTCTGTCCGTTGCAAGTACGCCGCAAACTTGTGTTTTCTTACCGAAAGAAATCAAGTCCGGCTTTACGTAATGCTGGTGTGCCCACCATTTTCCTGTAAGAGCTATTCCTGTCTGGACTTCATCAAATATAAGCAGGATTTCATTCTCATCGCATATCTGTCTTAATTGCATGAAGAATTCTTTCCTGAAATGATTATCGCCGCCTTCGCCCTGAATCGGCTCTAATATTATCGCAGCGATATCGTCCTTGTTTTCTGCTATGGCTTTATTTATTTCAGCAACTGATTGCTTTTCAGCTTCAATAACTTTAGTAAGATTCTCATCGTTAAGAGGGAACAATACTTTAGGATTTGATATTCTTGGCCATTTGAATTTCGGGAAATAAGCTATTTTCACAGGGTCAGTGTTAGTCATTGATAGCGTGTATCCTGAACGGCCGTGGAATGCTTCCTTGAAGTGGATTATCTGCTGTCCTTTTTCCTCTTTGTAACCCTTAGCGAAATTCTTCTGAACCTTCCAGTCTATCGCAGCTTTTATCGCATTCTCAACCGCCAGAGTGCCTCCTTCTATGTAGAAAGAATACTTAAAATATGAAGGTACGGCTGTGTTAAAAAACGTTTCAACAAACTCTGCCTGCTCCTGAGCATAAATATCCGAAAGAGAAGGTTTATTGAGTGCAAGCTTTCCGATTTTGTTGATAAACTCCTGATTGTTAAGCTTCGGATGGTTCATGCCAAGCGGATTTGAAGCAACAAACGTGAAAAAATCTAGAAAATATTTATTACTCTTTGAGTCGTAAAGATAACCATGGTTTGATTTATCCAGGTCAAGCGTCATGTCAAAGCCGTCGACCAGCATGTGTTTTCTTAATGAATCCTGAACTTTATCGGGCTGAATGGAAATAACTTTTTGCATATTACTCCTAATTTAAAATATGAATGAATTATTATTATTTAATGAATGCTTCCGATGATGAAGCATTTCTCTTTTTTGCTATTCCAGAAATCGCAGTATTTATCGGCAATGCCTGAAGGAAGAATTGCTATAAGACCTATACCAAGATTGAATGTTTCACGCATTACGGTCTCAGAAACGCTGCCTTTATTTTGTATCAAATTAAATATTAGCGGACGCTTCCACGAAGACCAATCTACTTCCAGTTTCAGGTTTTTGGGAATTACTCTTTTTGTATTGCCTTCTATTCCTCCGCCTGTAATATGTGAAAATGAGTTAACTTTAAATTTCTTTAAAGAGGTTTGTATAATATCCAGATAAGATTTATGTACTTTTAGTAGTTCTTTCCCGAGCGTATTTTTTAATTCAGGGAAATATTTCTTGTAATCATTAGTACTGAAAATCTTTCTGACGAGCGAATATCCGTTAGTGTGCAGCCCTGTCGATTCAAAACCCACAAGAACATCGCCTTTCTTCACGTTACCGGAACTGACAATCTTCTTTTTATCAACAACACCGACTATTGTTCCTGCAAGGTCAAAATCGTTTTCGGAATACACACCGGGCATTTCGGCAGTCTCGCCCCCGATTAAGGACATTGAATTCCGCAGGCAGCCTTTTACAAGCCCTTTTACAACGTCAACTGAATTGGTAACGTTCAGCCTTCCCATAGCATAGTAATCCAGAAAGTAAAGGGGGACTGCACCGCATACGGCAATATCGTTTACGCAATGATTAATTAAATCCTCTCCGACAGTATCATATTTGTTAAGCATAGCTGCAATCTTAACCTTTGTGCCGACCCCGTCAGTACTCGAAACGAAAACAGGTTTAGAATAATTTTTCAGGTTAAGTTCGTAAAAAGCTCCGAAATTACCAATGCCTGATAACACATTTTTGCTAAAAGTTTGCTTAACGAGCGGTTTTATCCGTTCTACAAATTTTTCTGCTTTATGAATATTTACTCCTGAGGATTTGTAAGAAGTCATACCACAATTTAGCTATATTTAAGCCGTTTTTCAATTCAAATATTGAGCATACGGCATTAGTTTTCCAATTCTTGTTTTTCCACTTCTGTTTTCACATCTCTGTCATCCCAGCGAAAGTTGGGATCCAGCAATATTACTTCCGGAATTTATCCAACACGATAATAAATTCCGCTTTCGGTTTGCTTTCGCCAAAATGGTCCGAAAGTTGTTTCAGGATTTCCTCCGGTTTTCCGCGCATTTGCTTTTCATCTTTGCTTGAAAGGTTTAATGCAAGAAATATGTTCCTGTCGGGTAAAACAGCGGTCAGGTCTTTGATAAGATTTGACAGCCGGTAAGGTGTATCCATTAAAATAACCGGATAGGGGAGTGCGGATATTTTCTTGAGCTCTTTAAGCCTTATTTCATTTTTAGGAGATAGAAATCCGTAGAAATAAAATCTGCTTATATCGAAGCCCGATATTGTGACTGCTGAAATTACTGAATTGGCTCCGTGTATGAAATCTATTTCTATATTATTCTGAATACATGAGTTTACGAGACTGAGTCCCGGGTCGGCAAATGCGGGCGTTCCGCAGTCTGAGATTAATGTAACATTTTTACCCGAGAGTAGAATGTTTATGTATTCCTGTACGGAATCTTTTTCATTGTGCTCGTTTAATAGGTGCATTTCTTTTCGAATTCCGAAGAACCTTAAAAGTTTGGAGGATTCCTTCAGGTCTTCGCATAGAAGAAATTCAGATTCTTTGATTGTTCTTAGTGCACGATACGTGATGTCATGATAATCACCTATGGGAGTCGTTACGAGCGAGAGCCTTCCTTTTGAGGACGCGGGTTTTATACTTTTTAAAGTAAACTCTTTATCTTTTTCTATATTGAAAACCTGTATTTCGCTGAATGTTTTCTTCCTCGGTTTTTTATTTGCCCGTGCTGCCATAACCGCCTGTGCCTCTTTCTGTATCGGAAATGTTATCATCGAATTCGAGTGTAACGTTTTCATGTTTTGATATGACGAGCTGAGCAATTCTGTCACCATAGTTAATCTCAAAATCTTTATCTCCATGGTTTATAAGCAGGACTTTAACCTCTCCTCTGTAGTCTGCATCGACTGTGCCGGGAGAGTTTAAGACTGTTATGCCGTGTTTTAAAGCGAGACCGCTTCTTGGTCTGACCTGACCTTCATAACCCCGCGGGATTTCTATAATTAAATTTGTAGGGATAAGCGAGTATTTACCGGCTTTTATGACAATGGTCTCTGAAGAAGAGGATGTAAGGTCCATCCCTGCTGAATCGGCGGTAGCATATTTAGGAATAATACAATCCGACGTTTTATTAAATTTAGCTATTTTAATTTTCATAAATAAAAAAGGCTGTCAATTTTCTAACTGACAGCCATATTTAAAAATATTTTAACTTTCCATTAATGCTGCGAAACCGCCGAGCATCAATATGATTAGTATTACAATTAAGGCGAGAATACCTACTATAACCTGAATAATTCCAAGCCACATACCGATTTGTGCCATGGTCTTACCCGCAGAATCGGACTGACCCGCGTTTATTGCTGATATTTCCTTCTTACCAATAATCCAGGCAGGAATAGCTGCAAAAATACCACAAGCTACCCATGATAAAATTCCAAGTATTAGAGCCCAGATTGCACTGCTGCTTGCTTTTCCCGTTGAATAATTACCGCTTCCACCCATAGTCGGCTGCGGGGGCGGAGGAGGGGGCGGAGGAGGAGGCGGTGGTGTAAACGTAGAACCGCTGTCCTGAAAGTGTAAGTTATTGTCCATAATACTATAATTTTAGTTAAGTAATGTTCAACAAATATATATGTTTTTATTAAGTTAATCAAGATTTATTATTTAGCCCATATTTTAAGAGATGATTTTGAAGATATGGTTGTTAACATATTTATAAACCTATGAATACAAAAGACCTATTTAAAGATTTAAGAAATTCTGATTTATCGGTAAGGATGCCCGTTGTTTTTGTTGGACACGGTAATCCAATGAATGCCATTACAGACAATGAATACAGAAAGGTGTGGTATGAATTGGGAAGTAGATTAGTCCGTCCTTCGGCGGTGCTTTGCGTTTCTGCACATTGGTTGACTGATGGAACTTACGTGACTGTTTCCGATAAACCGCAAACCATACATGATTTTTATGGGTTTCCTGACGAACTATTTAAAGTAAATTATCCTGTTTCGGGAGCGAGGAATTATGCGGAGGAAACAATATCAAATGTGACGACGACTAAGATATTGAAAGATTCCGAATACGGTCTCGATCACGGTGCATGGTCGGTTTTAATGAATATGTATCCCGATGCTGATATCCCTGTTTATCAGATGAGTATTGATATTACAAAATCTGCGGAATATCATTTTAATCTTGCTAAAGAACTTTCATTTCTCAGAAACAGGGGAGTAATTGTGATTGGCAGCGGGAATGTTGTTCACAATTTAAGAATGGTAAAATGGAGAGGAGAGGCGCAGCCTTACGACTGGGCACTGGAGTTTGATGAAATTGTAAAGAAAAGTATTGAGAATGACAATCCTTCAACTTTAACCGAATACGAAAAACTGGGAGAGATTGGGTATGCAGCTCATCCGACTAATGACCACTTCTTACCTTTATTTTATACGTTGGGATTGAGAGAAAAGTCAGACAAATATGAGTTCTTTAATGATAAGATTGATATGGGGTCTATCAGTATGCGGAGCGTAATATTTTATTGAAATGCTTTCCTGAACAATCTGCGCGTGTTTGCTTCAAGATTTTCTTCAAGAATATTTAACTCAATATTTTTTATTTCAGCAATTTTTTTGATTGTGTTTACAACAAAAGCAGGTTGATTTTTCTTGCCGCGGTGAGGAACAGGAGTTAGAAAAGGAGAATCGGTTTCCGCAAGAAGTCTATCAATCGGTGCACTTTGTACTGCATCGAGTGAATCAAAGTTCTTGTATGTTATGTTTCCGCAGAAAGATACAAAATAAGTTTTGAAGCTTAAAATACTTTCAAGGTCTTCTTTATCACCCGGGAAACAATGGAACTGACCGCTGCATTCGTGTTTCGATTCTTCAATAATCTTTATTGCATCTTTTATGGAATCGCGTGTGTGAATTACAATCGGTAAATCGTATTTTTCGGATAACTCAAGATGGCGTTTAAAGAAATCTTTTTGCTTATCCTTGTAAGTTTTGTCCCAGTAATAATCAAGACCTGTTTCACCGATTCCGACAACCTTCTTCTCGGTCAGATAATTTTCTAGAGTCTGGAAATCTTTTTCAGATAGTTTTTGTACATCGCAGGGATGGAACCCGATAACGGCATAGATAATTTCATGAGATGCCGAAAGGTTCAGAATTTTATCCGTGGTTTCTAAATCAATTGCTGGAACAATAATCTTCATGACGCCGGCTCTTTGAGCGTTATCGATTATTTCATTTATATTGTCCGACAATTCAGGGTAATACAAATGGGCATGTGTATCAATAATCATTAATAAGAACTTTTAAGTAATTTGAAAAAACTTTGTATGCTTTATTACCTGCTGAAACAACCTCATCGTGGGTTATTTGATTATTAACTCCGAAAAACAGCTTGTTCGTTATGCAGGAAATACCAAGTGTTTTTATCCCGAGTTCATTTGCTTTTAAAATATCCGGAATTGTTGACATGCCTACGCAATCTGCACCGGCTTTTCTTATAAAATTTATCTCTGACTGCGTTTCATAAACAGGTCCGAATGAGGCATAGTAATTACCCTCATGAATGCGGATTTTGTTCAACTCGGCTTTTTCTTTAGCCCAGTGAAACAGTTCATTATCAAAATGAAGGCTTTGCTTATCAACAAGAGGGATATTGAAAAAGTTAATATGAGATTTAATCAGCATGAGGTCAGATACTTGAAAATTCGGGTTTAATCCGCCGGCAGCATTGGTTACAATTATGAAATCAACATTCATATCTTTAGCAATTGAAATATTCCTGAAGACTTTTTCTCTTGAATGAGTCTCATAAAAATGATTTCTGCCCGTAAATAAAACAATATTTTTATCCCCAATCTTACCCTCAATAACCTGCTTTTCGTGAATCCCGCCGAGTTCGGAATACACTATATTTGCCGACGAAATTTCGCTTTTAAACTTCGCAAGACCTGAACCTAATATGACAGCAATTTTTGACATTTAAGAAATATAAATATTTTATTTTTGAAAGTTAATTCATATATTTTTATTTCGACGAAAATGAGAGAATTAAAGCGAAAAATGATAATTCTGTATTCCTTTTAAAACAGGTAATTATTTTTAATTATTTTTAACTTGCAATTTGTTTTTAATAAACACATATTGTGCCAAGTATAAATAGTTATTTGTAATAAGTTTGTTTAACCGCTACGAAGAAAACTTCTTAGTTCTGCAGGCCTACTCTTTCAAAGATATCCCTCAGATATATGGAAATAAACACAATCACACATAGTATTTATATGAAAATGTAAAATCCGGATTATCCGGAAGTAAAAAATTAATAATTTCTTGAAAGGAAACACAATGGAAAAAGGTACTGTAAAATGGTTCAACTCCTCAAAAGGTTTTGGATTTATCACCGTTGCCGGTAAAAAAGATGTATTCGTACATTTTAATGCAATTTTAGGCGAAGGCTATAAAACTCTTAACGAAGGCGACACAGTCGAATTCGAAATTGAAGACGGACCAAAGGGACCTCAAGCAGCAAATGTTACAAAACTTTAAAAACTAAAATAATTTAGAATATACAGTAATTGTTACAATTTGTATGGAAGGGTTGCCGAAAACGGCAACCCTTTTTTATTACTTGAACTTAAATCTGCTTTTGAAATAGCTGATTAAAGCTAAAAATTACAGGTTTTTGAATTTCTAAAGAACGAAACTTTTGGTATATTTGTTGAGTTAGATATACAAATAAATACTGATTAAATGGATGCAAAATATCTAATTGAACTATCTAAGGATTTTTTTGAAAAAGCGTATAAGCTTCAAATGTCCGGGGATACCGAGCAGGCAATTGAACATTACAGGAAATCTCTTGATTACTATCCTACAGCTGAAGCATATACATTTTTAGGCTGGGCTTTAAGTTCAAAGGGCGACCTTGAAAGTGCAATAGAAGAATGTAAGAATGCTATAGAATTAGATCCGGATTTCGGTAATCCTTACAATGATATAGGGGCATATCTGATAAGACTTGGGAGGTATGAAGAGGCTATTGCATGGCTGGAGCTCGCTGCAAAAGCGGAAAAATACGAAAACAGAGAATTTGCTCATTACAATCTTGGAGTAGTTTATGAAAGGCTTGGATTATGGTTTGAAGCGTTATCTAAATACAAGAAAGCATTTGCTGTAAATCCCGGTTATAAAGTCGCAGAAAAAAATTATTACAGGTTATTATCTCTAACAAATTAAATAATAAGATGAAAAAATCATTACTTCTTCTGTTATTATTATTCGTAATAACAGGTTTCACAAAATCTCAATCATTTACGTTTCAGAGATTTACACCGGCAATCGTATACGGAGATACTTCATTTATGGTAGCTACCAAGACGAAAGCAGTTTTCAAGAATACAGGCAGTATTACTCTTAATTTTTCTTTTTTCAGAATACTTAATGACCTTCCCGCACCCGACTGGACAACCAGTATGTGCCTTAGAGGGTTCTGTTATGCACCTTTTCTTGATTCAGTCCCTCCTAGTTCAAGTCCTTTGACAATTTTACCCGGACAGCAAGACACTTTAGATATCTATTTCAACGGTATCACAATAGGTATGGGTACAGTTATTATAAAAACATGGGTGAATAATAATCCAAGCAATTTTTTGACGGATACCTTTAAGGTTCACTTAGGTCCTGTTGGGATAAGGCATATCTCGAGTGTTGTAGATGGATACAAATTGGAGCAGAATTATCCTAATCCGTTTAATCCGACAACTAAGATTAATTTTTCTCTTGGGAAAAGGGAAAATGTATCACTCAAAGTATATGACATTTTAGGTAATGAAGTAGCAAACCTGATAAACAATGAAACAATAGCAGCGGGAAAGTATACATTTGATTTTAATGCTTCGGATTACAACCTTTCTTCCGGAGTATATTATTATTCGATGAAATCAGAATCGTTTTCTTCTGTGAAGAAAATGCTTTTGATAAAATAGATTTGAAATGTCGTAATAACCGGTGTTCCTAAAATAACTGTGAATAAAATTTGATATAATACATGAAGTATATAAAGAATAAAGATTTAACATTTTTAGATAAAACTTATTTGCCGCAAATAGCGAAGGGCATGGCTTTGACATTTAAGCAGATGTTTAAACCCAAATTCACAAGACAGTATCCTGAACAAAAATGGGATACTCCTTCAAGTTTCAGAGGAAGACCGGTTTTAGTACTCGAAAAAAACGGAGTTGAAAGATGCGTTGCTTGCGGGCTGTGTTCAAGAGTTTGCCCGGCTCTTGCAATCGAAGTACAGGCGAATGAAACAGACCTTGAAAAAGAAAGATATCCGGAAAAATTTGAGATAAACATGGTTCGTTGTATATTTTGCGGATTCTGTGAGGAGGTTTGTCCGGAAGAAGCAATTATTATGAGCGATGAATATGAGTTAGTTTTCAAATCACAGGAGGAGGCAATTTTCGGTAAAGATAAACTATTAATTCCGAGAGAAAAACTTGAAAAACGCCTGAAGTTCCTGAAGGAAAACAGATAGGACAGCTAATAGGTTTGAAATCAATATTGTTCGACATATTCCTGGTTGCATTACTTGTGATGATAAACGGACTGTTTGTTGCACTGGAATATGCGATTATAAAAGTTAGAAAATCGGAGATTGAAACAGACTCCAATGAAAAGGATTCCCTTCGTAAAAGATATCTAAGAAATGTAAAGGATAATTTAGATAAATACATTTCTGCTGCACAAGTAGGAATAACTCTTGTTAATGTTTTACTCGGATGGATTGGCGAGGATTCTTTTGGAAGATTATTCGGAAGTCTATTCAGTATGGTTGGTCTGGGAAGCATAATACCGGCATCAGTATCTTCAATCGCAGGTATTTTACTTATTACTTTCATAACAGTTGCTTTCGGAGAGCTTGCTCCAAAAATGATTGCTATTCAATATCCGCTTCAGATATCAATGTGGTTATCATTCCCTTTGAAGATTATCTACACAATCTTTAAACCTATGATAATTGTTCTTAATATTTCTGCAAACGGATTCATAAGGCTGATGGGTCTGAAACCAATAACAAAAGAGGATATTCATCATTCGGAAAGAGAAATTAGGTATCTTATTTCCGAGGGCAGGAAAACAGGTGTCATAGATTCAACGGAACACCAGCTGATTGAAAAGATATTTGATTTCAACGACAAACTGGCTCGTGATATTATGGTTTCAAGGAATAACATCGTTGCAATAAATATAGATGATACCAGGGATGCGATAATTCAAAGGGTTATAGATGAAGGATATTCAAGAGTACCTGTATATAAAGATTCAATTGATAATATAATTGGGATTATATATTCAAAAGACCTTATCAGTGCTGCAGAGTTCAGAGAGCTGATTGTATTGACAGATATTATACGTCCGGTATATTTTGTACCGGAAACAAAACAGATAGGGGAGATACTTAAAGATTTTCAGAAGAAAAGAATTCATCTGGGAATCGTGGTGAATGAGCACGGCAACGTTGAAGGATTGATTACTCTTGAGGATATCATCGAGGAGATTGTCGGTGAGATAGAAGATGAATATGATATTGATACGCGTAATGTACAAAAAGATAAACTCGGTATATTTCTTGTTAATCCGATAATCAGTATTGAGGAATTTAATCAGAAATTTAAATCAGATATTCCTATCGACAACGATGATTATCATACACTCAGCGGATTTCTTCAGAAGGTAACCGGTCATGTTCCTGAAATTTATGAAAGAGTGGATTACAAAGAGTTTGTTTTTACTATTATGAAGAAATCAGGTAATAGACTCCTTCAGGTTAAAGTACAAAGAATGATAAATAAATAAACATAATAATTGATTGAATTAATTTATAGAAAAGTATTTACTTTCTTCAAGGACATTGAAGGTTATTTTACACTTCAGTCTCAGGTTGTAAAGTATTTGCCAAGAGTATTTATCGACAGGAAATTAATTCTTGACCAAATGGTTCATATTGGTGTTAATTCTCTTGTTCTTGTATCCATAATAGGTTTATTTACGGGAGCAGTTTCTGCCTGGCAGGCAGCGTATCAGATGAGGGGAATGGTTCCGTTGAGCATACTTGGGTCTGCTACTCCAAAAGCAATCATAATCGAACTTGGACCGGTTTTGTCGGCAATTGTTCTCGCAGGCAGGGTTGGTGCATCAATAAGTGCTGAGATTGGAACGATGAAGGTGACTGAACAAATAGATGCTCTGGAAGCTATGGCGATTAATCCGATACGTTATCTTGCAACACCAAGAATAGTCGCTACTACTATAATGCTGCCAGTTCTGATAATTTACTCGAGTGCAATTGCGATTCTTGGCTCATACATTGTTACTACAACTTTTCTGGATGTACCAGGAGGAGTATTTATTTCGGGATTCAGAAAATCGTTTGAAATAGGCGATGTGAATGCAGCTTTTATAAAAGGAACAGTATTTGGTCTTGCAATATCATCCATTGGTTGTTACGTCGGTTTTCAGACATCAGGTGGTGCAGAAGGTGTTGGGCTTTCGACGATTAAATCATTTGTTATTTGTGCTGCAATGATACTCATACTTGATGCCATTTTATGGAATTTTCTTATTGGATAATAGTTTGTAAATTAAAAGATTATAGGGCAATTGGCACAGCTGGTTAGCGCGCTTCCTTCACACGGAAGAGGTCACTGGTTCGAATCCAGTATTGCCCACCTAAGATAAAATATATTGAACATTCTTTTTAAAAATATCAGCGTAATATCACCTTCAGATAATTTAAAAGGTAACTTTGATTTAGCTATAAGAAATGGTATTATTGAAAACCTTGGAGTACCGGGAAATAATTCTGTTACTGAATACGATGAGATAATAAACGGGGAAAAATTAACGGTCGTTCCGGGATTTTATGATATGCATGTTCATTTTAGAGACCCAGGTCAGACGGAGAAGGAAGATATTGAATCAGGAGTCAATTCTGCGGCTAACGGCGGGTTTACTGGTGTTCTTTGTATGCCGAATACAAAACCTCCAATAGACAGCAGAGAAATTATAACCTACATTCTTAAAAAAGCTCGCGGTATGATTGTCGATGTAAATGTTTCTGCTTGTGCATCTAAGAATAGAGAAGGAATTGAATTATCTGATTTAAATGAATTACATAAGGCTGGAGCATTAGCTTTTACTGATGACGGAAGTCCTTTACTTGACAGAAACGTGTTAAGTGAGACATTTAAATATTCAGCTGAACATTCAATCCCTTTTTTACAACATGCTGAGAATTATAAACTGAGCGGTAAGGGTGTAGTGCATAAAGGTAAAGTTTCAGAGGAGTTAAAAGTAGAAGGGATTCCCTATGAGAGCGAAACGATGACGGTTAAGAATGACATAGAGCTGGCGGACAGTATAAGAGGCACAAAATACCATGTACAGCATATTTCATGCGGGGAGACTGTTGATCTGATTAGAAAGGCAAGAATTGCTAATGAAAACATTACTTGTGAGGCTTGTCCTCATCACTTCATACTGACTGATGAAATGGTAATTCAAGAGGGAAGTAATGCAAAAATGAATCCTCCTTTAAGGGAAAGCAAAGATGTCGAAAGAATATTAGCTGGAATAAAGGATGATACTATTCAGGTAATTTGTACAGACCATGCCCCCCATACCGCTGAAGAAAAACATGCTGGACTAACCAAAGCTCCCTTTGGTATCGTGGGTCTTGAAAGTTGTATAGGATTGAGCTATACATATTTAGTTAGTACTGGTTTGATATCTTTAGAAAGCCTGATAATGAAAATGTCAGATAATCCAAGACGACTTCTGAATTTGCCAAGGATTTCTGTGAGAGTAGGGGAAAAAGCAAATCTGACGATTCTTAATACTAATTTGAATTGGGTTATCGACACGAATAAGTTTAAATCAAAAAGTAATAATTCTCCTTTTAATGGATTCAAAGTGATATGTAAACCTTATGGAATTTATAATAACAGCAAATTTGTAAAATCCGAATTATAAATTGAATAACATTTTAAATATATCCGGATGCAATGAGAAGTTCAAAGTAAATAATATATTTTGCATTGGAAAAAATTATTTTGACCATATAAGAGAGTTTGGTGATGAAAAAGCACCTATATCTCCCGTTATATTTTTTAAACCAAATACCTCTATAGTACAAAATAATGGAATTATTAATATTCCTGAAATTAATGGTAAGAAAATATCGAATAATGTACATTACGAAACTGAAGTAGTTGTTGCTATTGAAAATGATTGCAGAAATGTGAATGAATCGGATGCTGCTGAGTTTATATTCGGATATGGTATTGGACTTGACCTTACTCTGCGCGATTTGCAGTCTGAGGCTAAAAAATCAGGTCTTCCGTGGGGGACTTCAAAAGGTTTCTTTAATTCTGCACCTGTTAGTGACATTGTACCCAAATTGAATATTCCTGATCCGATGAATATAGATTTTTCATTGAAAATTAATAATACTATAAAACAGTTCAGTAATACAAGCTTAATGATTATAAATATATATAAGTTAATATCCTATCTATCAACTATTTTCGGGCTTGCTAAAGGAGATTTAATTTTTACAGGGACGCCTGATGGTGTTGGTCAGTTAAGGGATGGTGATGAGTTGCTCGCAAGTTTAAGTGATAATGTAGAACTGAAAGTGAGATTCAATGGCTAAAATCATTAGTGTTTGTATAGCTAAAGGTGGTGTTGGAAAGACAACAACGGCTGTCAATTTAGCTGCTTCATTAGCATTAGCAGAAAAATCGACATTGCTCATTGATATAGATCCCTATGGTTCTTCTGCAGTTGCTATGGGATTTACACCCGACCGTATAAAGGCAGGAATTTCAGAAATATTTAATTTTGCAAAAGCAATTGACTACACTATTCACAAAACAGACCTGCCGTATTTGGACTTTGTTCCTGCAAATATTAATTCAATTCAGAATGACGAAAGATTTGCTAAAATGACAGAGAACAGAGTAATTTTGAAAAACGCGCTTAAAGACGTAAAAAGCAGATACGATTTCATTATTATAGACTGTCCCCCAACTCTGAGGGGTATAACCTTGAACGCTCTTACAGCTTCTGATTCGGTTTTAATCCCTGTCAAATGCGGACATTTTTCTCTCGATGCAGTAGATAAGCTTTTTGATTACATAAGCTGGGTCAGGGAAGTTTCAAATCCTTTTTTAGATATAGAAGGTATATTATTGACGATGTATGAGAAAAACTCAAAAGTTACTGAGATATCTGAACGGGAACTACGATTAAAGTATTCGGGATATATGCTCGACACAATAATTCCTGTTACAAATCTCCTGAATGAAGCTACCTTTTATGGTAAACCTCTTTGTTTGTACAGAATAAACTCAGATGGTTCATTAGCATACATAAATTTATCTTATGAATTAATAACAAAAAATCAGGAATTAATAAACAAAGACCAATAATGAAAGAACTACCTGCAAAATACGATCCCAGAAATGTTGAAGAAAAATGGCAAAGATATTGGGAAGAGAATGAGATTTATAAATCAGAAGTCTCAGAAAAACCAAAATTTTCTGTTGTTATACCACCGCCTAATGTTACAGGTATGTTGCATATTGGTCATGTTTTAAACCTTACTATACAGGACATTTATTGCCGTTGGAAAAGGATGTCTGGCTTTGAAGTATGCTGGGTTCCGGGAATGGATCATGCAGGGATTGCAACTCAGATAAAAGTAGAAGAACAGTTAAGGAAAGAAAATATCAGCAAATATGATTTGGGTAGGGATGAGTTCATAAAGAAAGTATGGGAATGGAAGGAAAAGTACGGCGGAATAATTCTTCAGCAAGTACGGAAATTGGGTTATTCAGTCGACTGGTCAAAAGAAAGGTTTACACTCGATGAGGGATTGTCAAAAGCTGTGAAGGAAGTCTTTGTAGATTTGTATAAAAAGGGTTATATATACAAAGGAAAAAGAATTATAAACTGGGACAGTATAACACAAACTGCATTAAGTGATGATGAGATAAGTTATAAAGAAAGAAGGGATAAGCTGTATTACATAAAGTATTTTGTACATAATAGCGACGATTTCTTAGTGATAGCAACTACAAGACCTGAAACTATGCTTGGGGATACTGCAGTTGCAGTAAATCCGAAAGATAAGCGTTATTTGAAGTATAAAGGGAAGAGCGTGATATTACCGATTTTAAATAAATCTATACCAATTATTTTCGATGAATATGTCGATATGTCATTCGGTACAGGTGCTTTAAAAGTAACTCCGGCACATGATATGAATGATTTTGAACTGGGTAAAAGACACAACCTTGATACTATAAATATTCTTTCAAAAGACGGTAAGCTCAACGAAAATGGATATGATTTCAAAGAACAATCCGTTAATGAAGCTCGTAAAAACATACTTAAAAAACTTAAAACAGATGGTTATTTTGTTAAAGACGAAGAGTATATTCATAATGTTTCTGTTTCTGAACGTTCTGGAGCGGTAATTGAGCCATTCTTATCGGATCAATGGTTTGTGTCTATGCAAAAGCTTTCTGAACCTGCTATTCAGGTAGTAAAAGAAGGGAAAATTAGATTTCACCCTGATAAATGGACAAAGACTTATTTTCATTGGTTAGATAACGTGAAAGATTGGTGCATTTCGCGGCAGCTATGGTGGGGACATCAGATTCCGATTTGGTACAATAAGCAAACCGGTGAAATTTATTGCGAATCTGTTCCTCCAGTAGATATTGATAACTGGGTTCAGGATAATGATGTTCTGGATACATGGTTTTCGTCCTGGTTATGGCCATTTAGTGTATTTAATTGGAAAAATAACTCCGATGACAAGAATAATAAAGAATTAAATTATTATTATCCTACTGATTTCCTTTCAACGGCTCCTGAGATTATATTCTTATGGGTGGCAAGAATGATAATTTCCGGACTTGAGTACATGAAAGATATTCCTTTTAAAGATGTATATTTCCATTCAACTGTCAGAGACGGTAAAGGTAGGAAAATGTCCAAATCACTCGGTAATTCACCGGATCCTCTTGTTCTAATCGATAACTATGGAGCAGATGCACTAAGGTTTACTATCGTGTATCTTGCTCCGCTTGGCAGCGATGTGTTGTTTGATGAAAAGAACACCGAAATAGGTAGAAACTTCATTACAAAATTGTGGAATGCTGGCCGTTTTCTTGTGATGATGCGAGACAAAGTATACGATTCTGATGAATACGGTAAAGAACCTTTAGAAAATGATATTGCCGAAAAATGGATTGAAAGCAGGTTTAATACAACAATAAAAGAAATTAATTATTTTCTTGAAGCGTACAGGCTTAACGATTATACAAAATCTTTGTACGGATTTGTTTGGAATGATTTCTGCGATTGGTATATAGAACTTATTAAGAACAAGGTTAATTCGAATCCTGAATCCGGTAGATTGCTTGTGGATGAAGCTCTTGAGATGTATGAAAAAGTACTGGTGCTTCTGCACCCGGTTATTCCTTATGTTACTGAAGAAATATGGCACATACTGGACGAAGATAGGAACGGAAAAACCATTTCATTTGAGAATTTCCCGCAGCTTGAGAAAGAAAAGATTAACGAAGAAATAGAGATCTCTTTTGAGTATTTGAAAGATTTAGTTACAACATCTAGAAATGTCAGGTCTTTATATGCAGGAATAAATAATTATTCGTACGACATTTATATTAAACCATTAAACTCAACTTCAGATAGTATTTTACCTTCTATCATCGGATTATTACAACTTCTGGTAAAACACAAAAATAAAGTTGTGGAAATTAAGGATGATAAAGAGTTTAATGGTATTTCCGGGAATTATTTTGCGGTTAGATTTGAATTCCTAAACGAAGTACCGCAATTAAAGGACACTGGTAATTCAAAGAATAAAAGCAAAGAACTGGAATCACTTATAGCATACATTAACAGCCTCAAGAAGAAACTTGGAAACAAAAATTTTATCGAAAAAGCCGCACCGGATATCATCGAAAAAGAACAAATAAAGCTGAAAGAATCTGAAGAAAAACTCGAGAAATTAAAAAATATATCCTGATAAATAAAAAAGGCTGATATATTATTATCAGCCTTCTTCAAAAAATAACTTAAATTCTTTCTATTTCTTTTTAAACATTTTCTTTAAAATATCAGTAAGATCGGGTTTCCCAATTTCCTGTAAATCATAAGATACCCTGGCACATGGCTTCTTAATTTTTACTATTCTTCTTAAATCTATTGGTGTTCCTATTATGACTGAATCGCAAGGAACTTTATTAATTGTGGCTTCCAGATCTTTAACCTGCTTATCGCCGTAACCCATCGCTGGAAGTAATACTCCTATATTAGGATATTTCTTGTAAGTATCGGATATACTTTTAACCGCGTACTTTCTGGGATCAACCAGTGATTTTGCACCAAATTTCTGTGCAGCAATTGTACCTGCTCCGAACTTCATTTCACCATGAGTAAGTGTTGGTCCGTCTTCAACTACAAGAACTTTTTTACCGTCAATATTTTTTAGTTCATCAATTTTTTCAAGAGATACTGGAGAAGCTGCTTCTATTATTACAGCTTTTGGATTAATCTTTAACACATTGTCTCTAACTTCGTTTACTTTTTCTGGTGTTGCTGAATCAATCTTATTAATGACCACTACATCTGATATCAACAAATTAGTAACACTCGGGAAATAAGTTAGTTCATGACCGGGTCTGTGGGGATCAACCACAGTTATAACAAGGTCGGCTTTGTAGAAAGGATTATCATTGTTGCCTCCGTCCCAGAGAATTACGTCGGCTTCCTTTTCAGCCTCTCTTAAGATGGCTTCGTAGTCAACTCCTGCATAAATTACATTGCCCCTGGCAACGTGTGGTTCATATTCTTCCATTTCCTCAATTGTGCATTTATGCTTTTTAAGATCTGCTATCGTTGCAAATCTTTGCACTTTTTGTTTTACAAGATCACCGTATGGCATTGGATGTCTGACAGCAACAACTTTCTTTCCCATTGCCATTAATACTTCAATCACTTTTCTCGATGTCTGGCTTTTACCTGCACCGGTTCTCGCTGCGACAACCGCTATAACAGGTTTTTTTGATTTAATGGATGTAGCATCGTAACTCAGCATCTTAAACGAAGCACCAACACTGTTTACAATAGCTGCTTTTGTCATAACATAATTAAATGTTACATCAGAATACGCAAAGACCACTTCATCAACTTTATACTTTTTGATGAGGCTTACTAATTCTGATTCCGGATAGATCGGTATTCCTTTAGGATACAATTTTCCGCATAGAGCAGCAGGATATTTCCTGTCGTCAATGTAGGGGATTTGAGTTGCTGTAAAAGCTACAACTTCATATCTCGGATTATCACGATAAACTGTATTAAAATTGTGAAAATCTCTGCCTGCGGCACCCATAATAAGAACTTTAATCTTGTCCATAAAATTAAGTTTGTTTGTGAAAAATTTTTAGATATTTGATATAGAATATTAAATATACTAATTTTATTCTTATTTTTTAAGTGATTTAGTAGTATCTTTATGCAAATTTTTAAACGAAAACATAATACAAATTTGAAAAAAGACGATATTTTACTGTTCAAACATAAAGTTCAGGTACGTGTCCGAACTTGGGAAGTGGATTGGCAGGGGATAGTCCACAATTCTTATTATCTTAGGTATATGGAAATCGGGAGACTTGAATATAGAAGAGCTTTCGGGTATAACCTCAACCCGGACGGTACTTTCAATGACGGACTAAAAGTGTTTGTTGTTCACAATTCTGTTGACTATCATGCCGTTGCTAAATTGGATGATGTTCTTGATGTATTTACAAGGGTTTCTTGGATAAAGAACTCAAGCTTTTGCTTTGAACACGTTATTGTCAATCATAAGGAGAATATATTACTTTCTACCGGTAAAGGAATTCTCGTTAATGTTGACTTTGTTTCAAACCGCCCGATTCCGCTTCCTGAAACTTTTGTTGATGAAATTAAGCAATATGAAATTGAATGTAACGTAATGAGGGAATAAAAAAGGCATCTACCCGATGCCTTTTTATATTTATTTCAACAAAAATTATTTAGCAAGAATCATTTTTCGGACTTCAGTCCTGGAGTCTGTCTTAATTCTGTAAAAGTAAATACCGCTTGGAAGTCCTGATGCATTAAATTCAGTCGTGTGAGTACCTGCATTTCTATTCTCATCTATTAGTGTTTTTACTTCTCTTCCTAACCTGTCATATACTGTGAGTTTAACGTAAGAACTTTCCTGAAGTGTAAAACTTATCGTTGTTGTAGGATTAAAAGGATTTGGATAGTTTTTAGCATTAAAATACGATTCTTTGTCATTTATGGAAGTGTTTGATTCTTTTTCATTCTGGGTAAAGCTGTCTTTATTCTGGATTTCTGATATGAGAGCAATACCGGTTACAAATTTCGAATCTTTAAAGTTTTTTCCCGTTTCATATTCAAACTGAATACCAATGGCTTCTTCTTCGGTAACAGTAAAATCATCGTTAAACTTTGAAACTATGCTAAAATTATCTTCATCAAGTTTTATCTTCACTTCTTTCCAGCCGCTGAAATTCAGAGTGACTGGTTTTGATTGAAGTATTATATCTTTATCCTCATTATACTTTCCGTTATTATCTATGTCATACAATATCTGCACTGTAACCGTTGCTTCATCGTTTACACCCTGAAGCATAAAATTCAAATAATTACCCGCTGAAAGAAGCATGGAAGAGTATTTTGTTACCTTACCGACGTATGAGCTCGCTTTCATTATTTGAGTCGAAAATATTTCGACAAATCCATTTTCTCTGTTATCTTCTTCATGCGAATACTTCATTTCAATTCCACCCCATATCCACGCACTTAGGTCTTTTTTAGAAAAATCATCAAAAGTTTTAACCTGTGAATATAAAGCTGGAGTGAATATAATAAAAGAAATTAAGAATAGAAAAATCTTCTTCATTTATAAAATCCTATTTAATTAATAAAAATTATTTAATGACAGTCATTCTCTTAACGGAAGTGAATCCGTTAATTTGAAGCTTGTAAAGATAAACACCTGAAGTTAAATCAGCAGCGTTAAATTCTACTTCATAGTTACCAGGTGACTGTTTTTCGTAAACAAGCATCGCGACTTCCTGTCCGACCAGGTTAAAGACCGAGAGAGAAACTGTTCCTTCTTTCTTAATCTTGTAACTTATTTTGGTCGTAGGATTAAACGGGTTTGGAAAATTCTGATAAAGTTTATAGTCGTCCGACTGCATGGAAGTGTATTTTCCAGCACTTGTTGGATCAGAGTTGTAGTGTTCGTTATTATCGGCATAAATTTTTGTGCCGGTAAGAAAGATCACTAACAAAAGTAATATGTTTAATCCTTTCTTCATTCTGTGCAATTTATAAATTCCAAACTTAAAATTCAATATACTAATAAATTATTTTTTGCTGTTATTAATTTTACACCGTATATCCGGAATTGTTTCAAAAAATTTATATTTTTTAAGAAAAAGGCTCATTTCTGAGCCTTTTTCCATTATTTTTATCATTGAATTTCAATAGCTATTAATCTGATATCCTTCATCTGCGTTGCTACCTTAAATACTATCACGTCACCCTTATTCTTACCGCTGAGTACATCTTCAATATCAGATATACTTCTAACCGGCTTTTTGTCTGCTTCTACTATTACATAACCTGAACGTAAACCTCTGTTAAATGCTTCTGAAAAATGAGCAACATCTTTTACTAAGACGCCGTATTCAACTTCATTCAATTTTTTCGCAGCTTCTGTCAGGTCAGTTACTACTAATCCAAGATTTTCAAATTTCTTAATTGTGCTTCCAGTTTCTTCTTTGTTTTCATTCTGAGGATTATTACTCACGGACAAATCCTCAGTTCGAGGTTTTAATTTTACTGAAAAATCCATTGTCTTTCCGTCTCTGTATACAACGAGTAATGCTGTCTCTCCAGGTCGCTTTGAACCAATTATCGTCTGAAGTTCATTTGCTGCATTTACGTCTTTCCCGTCAACACTAAATACAATGTCTCCTGTTTTTAAACCTGCATCGTCGCCCGCTCCGCCTTTTATAACATTCTGTATAAGCACACCTCTTGCTTTTTCAAGTCCTAATCCTTTTGCTTCTTTTGAATCAACATCTTTTATCGATACTCCAATGTATCCTCTTTCAATTTTTCCGTTCTTGATAAGTTCGGAAGCTACATTCTTTGCTATGTTAATCGGAATTGCAAACCCATAACCCTGATAATACCCTGTAGTAGTCTTAATAGCTGCATTTATTCCAACAACTAATCCGTTTATGTCCACAAGTGCTCCTCCGCTGTTTCCGGGATTAATTACAGCATCTGTTTGAATGAAATTATTTATTGCGTAACTGTTACCATCAATATTGATATTCCTTCCCAATGCGGAAACAATACCAGCTGTAACTGTATTGTTAAGTCCCATAGGATTACCAATGGCAAGAACCCATTGTCCTACCTGAACATTGTCAGAATTGCCTACTGAGCTTACGGTTAGATTGTCTGCATCAATTTTAATAACTGCAATGTCAGTATTCGGGTCTGTACCTACTAATTTAGCGGTAAATTCTCTTTTGTCGCTAAGTATTACTTTTATTCCATTCTCATCTGCTTTCGAAACAACATGGTTATTCGTTATTATGTAACCATCCTTGCTGATTATAACACCTGAACCGGAACCGTGCTGGGGCATGTTATCAGGCATTTGCATATCTGGTCCGAAAAAGAACTGGAAGTTCTTATCCATCTCCTCGTTTTTCTGTTTTGCTTTTCCAGTAACATCAATAAAGACAACAGAAGGCGTTACAATTTTTGAAATTTCGACGAACGCATCGTTAAGCCCCTTAAGGTCAGTGCTTGTCTGTACTGGGGGAGCTGTCTGAAAATCAATCTGTGAATTTGCTACAAGTGATTTAACGTTGCTGAAATTAACAACCATCGCTGCGCCGAATGCGAGTGCAAATACAAATAAAAATGCGCTCACAAATATTGCTTTTTTTGACATGATTTTTTCTCTCCTTTACTTTATAATTTTAATTTAAAATAAAAAGTAAATTATTTACATATTTAATGTTTTTTTGATAATTCCTCTATTACTTGCCGGTTTCTGCTGAAACCGTATTTCCCTGTATTAATCATAAAATGAAAATCGTACGCATTCTGTAGTCTGTCCAATAATTTCTCGTCAATTTTAACTCTCTCGTATTCAAAAGGTTCCGTCTTGTTTAGTTCATTTATAGCATCATTTATTTCCTTACTGTCGAATAAATTTTCTCTTGAAACAGAATCCTTATCTCTTAAAACAAATTTATTGTCCAGAAAATTTCTTGTTTCCTCGGTTCTTCCCGGATTTATACCTTGTATGAAAGAAAACTTAACTTGATATAAAACGAATAACAGAGCAAAGTTTTTTTCTGATAGTTCGAGTGTTTCAAGAACGTCACGAAGCAGTGTAAATACTTCCTTGCTTACGTCATATTCAAACATCATGCTTGAAGTCAGCTCAGAAATTCTGTAAGCTATCATTAGTTTCTCGAAATTCTCTTTAACATTTGGATATGCGGAAATACAATCGGCGTTCGATATCATCTGAAGGTCTCTGTTGTCCTTCCTGTTGAAAATCACGCTTACATGATTCAATGTCTCAAATATTCCGCTCAATTTTGATTTAGAATTTCGTACACCTTTCACGATTGCTGAAAATTTACCTGCCTCTGCGGAGAAAAGAGTAATAATCTTACTCGAGTCTCCGTATTTAAATCCTTTGAGAATTATTGCCTCAGTTTTTATATTACTCATACGGATACCCGGTTCAAATTGTTACAGCTAAAGCGATACGGTTTCGAAATGAGTCAGGTCTCTGAATTCTTCAAACCTCTTCATTATTCTCTCCTTTGTGAGATGTCTTATTCCATCAAGTGAAAACTTTTCTACTGCAAGCGATGCCATAACGCTGCCGTAAACTATAGCCAACTTTAAATTGGCAGGGGAGATGTCTTTTGTCTTTGTTAGCCATCCCATAAAACCGCCTGCAAACGTGTCGCCCGCACCCGTTGGATCAAAAACTTGTTCCAGAAGAAAAGCGGGAACACTGAATAAGAAATCCTTAGTTATCAGTAGTGCACCGTGTTCACCTTTTTTAATGATCATCATCTTTGGACCCATCGAGAAAATTTTCTTTGCGGCTAACAAAAGATTATTCTCTTCAGCTAGCATCTTTGCTTCAGAATCGTTTATAACCATCATATCAACGAGCTGCATAGTTTCTTTTAATGCTTCAAGCTTACCCTCAATCCAGAAGTTCATCGTATCTATCATAATAAATTTCGGGTTTATTAACTGCTTTATCACTTTTTTCTGAATTTCAGGATTTACATTTCCGAGACATACAAACTCGCTGTCTTTGAAACTGTCCGGAATTATCGGATTAAAATCTTCAAATGCGTTTAGCTCTGTCGTAATCGAGTCTCGGTTATTCATGTCAGTATGGTATCTTCCGTGCCAGTGAAACGTTTTCTTGGTTTTTGAAATCTCAAGTCCGGTTGTATTTATACCTTTCGATTTTAGAAATTCAATCTCTTCAGTAGGGAAGTCAGTTCCTACTATTCCGACAAGTCTAACGCCCTTAACAAAGTAACTTGCCGTTGTCGAAATGAACGTCGCTGAACCGCCGAGCGTGTATTCAGCTTTTCCAAAAGGTGTTTCTATTGTATCTAATGCCAGAGATCCGATTACAAGTAAGCTCATTATGTTAGTTTTGATGTTAATAAATTTGTCCAAAATTAATTCTTAATTTCGTAAAGCGAAATGAAATTATAAATTTATTTTTGATTTATTTATTGTTAAATTGTTTAAACCTACAAAAATATATTATATGGATGAAGTAAAACAGCAAGGCCAAATAAATATCGAACTTGGAGAAAAGGAAGCAGAAGGAAATTACTCAAATTTAGCAATTATTTCACATTCCGGAGCTGAATTCATAATCGATTTTACGAGAATTCTCCCGGGAGTTCCAAAAGCAAAAGTGCACTCTCGTATTATAATGACACCTCAGCATTGTAAAATGTTCTTAAACGCTATGAGGGACAATATTGAAAGATTCGAAGCCCAGTACGGTGAAATCAAATTAGTCGGTATGTCTAATGAAAACGCATTTGGATTTCAACTGCCTGTTAAACCCGCAAATGAAAAGGTAAATTAGTATCGGTTTAGTCTGTAAAAATTGAATAGGGATACACCGAGAAATGTAATATTTGCCAGCCAGGCTGTTAATATTGGATTAACATCTCCGTTATAACCAAAGACTTGAGATATTTTTACAAATCCAAGATATAAGAAACTTACTATTAGGCTTATTCCAAAATGTAGTGCAGCACCACCTTTTCGTCTATTTGAAGTAATGGATACTCCGAATATTATTGTTATTAGATTCGCAAAAGGGAAGGAGATTGTTGAATAATAATCAACTTTTTCTTTTGCTGCATCCTGACCGTTGGCTTCGAGATTATTAATAAATTCTTTGAATTCAGTCAAGTCAAGCTCTTCGGGTCGTAATCTTTGTTTTTCAATCAGGTCAGGCTCAAGATTTATTTTTCCAAAGCTGCTAAGTGTAGAAAGTAATGTATCCTTTATTATTTCAAGTGTCTCATTATCTGGTTTACTGAATGAACGAATGTAACCCTCATTTATAAACCAGTCTTTTCTTTGTGAATCCCATTTCATACTCACTATATCAAGTCGTTTTTCAGTAATATACAGTGTATCTTTATTGAACACTTTAATTAAAGTATTACCGCATGTTTGCTCAGCTTTATTATAATAATTTATGATAATTATGCGGTTTATATTATCCTGAATATAGATATTTTCCGTTACATCCGATATTAGATTTCTTCCAAGAATTTTTCTTTCGAAATCGTATTTTAAACGGTTTGCACCCGGAACTATCCAGCCATTAAAATATATTAAGAAAAGCGTTATAACCAATCCAAATATCATAATCGGTAGTAAATATCTGTATATCGAGATTCCGGCTGATTTCATTGCCGTTAATTCAGAATAATTTACAAACCTGCTTATAGTAAATAAAGACGCTAACAGCATACCTATAGGTGTTATTAGCTTCAGTATATCTGGTATAAAATACATGTAATACAAAGCAAGCATTCCAATAGAAAGGTTCTTATCTATAAATCTATCAAGATTTTCAAATAAGTCTACCAAAATGAAAATAATTACAAAACAGAATATTCCAAACAATAAATTCTGTATGAAACTACGTAAAATGTATTTGTCAAGAAGTCTCATCAATAAAACAAAAATAATCGTTAATATTATAACATACAATTTAATAAATGTTTGATTGGAATTGAAATAGGGAAGTCAAACGGCAATATATTTTAAAGCTATTTGAGGTTTATTAACAAATTACATAATTCTGACTTTACATAATATATATTATAATACAATATTATTAACATTTACTTATTTTAAAGTATCGGCAAATGGTCTTATCTTTAGTTGATATATTGAAATCTGCCTATCAATCAGTTCTTGAGATTCTCTAAAATATCGCCTAAATATAATTTTTTAATGATTCAACTTATTTTCACTCATCAATTATTTTAATTTTGTACTATTAAAAATTAATCCTGTAATTTGGTAAAACTGCCGATTTAAATTTATTTTCATCTTATAAATGCGTAAATTTGCATAAATAATTAATTTAAATTGGAATTAAATTTAAACTTATTCCTGGTCTTAAGTGCTGTGCTTTTCAGCATCGGCGTTGTTGGCGTTCTTGTACGCAGAAATGCTATTGTTATTTTTATGTGTATTGAGTTAATGCTAAACGCTATAAACCTTTCGCTTGTATCGTTTTCAAGTTTTCTTGGTAATGACAGCGGACAGGTCTTCGTATTCTTTGTTCTTACTGTAGCAGCTGCTGAAGCTGCTGTCGGTCTTGCTATTGTAATATCTCTGTTTAGAAACAAAGAAACTCTTGATATCAATAAAATTAACATCTTAAAATGGTAGGTTGATGCAGAATTACTTTATTTTAATCGTTGTTCTTCCTCTAATCGGTTTCTTAGTAAATTCACTTCTTGGTAAGAAACTAAATTCCGAGAAATTATCAGGCTGGCTCTCTTCAATTCTGGTCTTTATTCCATTCTTAATTGGAGTCTATTCTTTAATTGAACTACTTAAACTTCCTCCTGAATCACGGACTATTGTATATAAATATTTCACATGGATTAGTGCAGGTAGTTTTAATCTCGACTATTCTTTTGTCGTTGACCCGTTGTCTCTCGTCATGATTCTCGTTGTTACCGGTATCGGATTTCTAATCCACGTTTATTCAATAGGATATATGCACGGTGATAAAGGTTATGCAAGTTTCTTCGCTTACCTTAATCTCTTTATTTTTGCTATGCTTCACCTTGTCCTTGCTGATAATTTTCTATTAGTCTTTCTTGGCTGGGAAGGTGTCGGACTATGCTCGTACCTTTTAATTGGCTTCTGGTACGAAAAGAAGTTCACTGGAGATGCTGCCAAAAAAGCTTTCGTTGTAAATAGAATCGGTGACTTTGGGTTCATGGTAGCTATGTTTCTGATTTTTGCAAATTTTGGTACTCTGAATATTTCTACATTCTCGGGTAGTATAGCAGGTTTTTCTGTCAATAGTCCCCTGCTCGTTGCCATAGCTTTGCTTTTCTTTCTCGGAGCAACGGGTAAATCTGCTCAGATTCCTTTGTTTGTCTGGCTTCCTGACGCAATGGCAGGTCCAACCCCTGTTTCAGCTCTTATCCATGCTGCAACTATGGTTACTGCAGGTATTTATCTTATTGCACGTACTTCTTTGCTGTATGCACTCGCACCAATTGCAAGCAATGTTATTCTTATAATTGGAATAGCAACAGCAATAATGTCTGCTACAATAGCTCTAAAACAAAATGATATTAAAAAGATTCTTGCATATTCAACTGTATCACAGCTTGGATTCATGTTTATCGCTCTTGGCACACTGTCTTATGTTGCTGCTGTTTTCCATCTTGTAACCCATGCTTTTTTCAAAGCACTTATGTTTCTCGGAAGCGGTTCAGTTATTCATGGAATGCATGAAGAACAGGACATACGGAAAATGGGCGGTCTGAAAAACAAGATGAAAATTACGTACGTTACATTTTTATTGGGAGCGATTGCAATTTCAGGAATTCCACCGTTCTCAGGCTTTTTCAGTAAAGATGAAATCCTTTATAAAACATTCATAAATGCAGGAATACTCCCCTATCTCCTCGTGCTTATTACTGCTGCGTTTACAGCTTTCTATATGTTCAGGCTGGTAGGACTTACATTTTTCGGAAAACCTCGTTATGGTTCGAATGTTCATCCTCACGAATCACCTTCAACGATGACTATACCGCTTATTATTCTAGCAGTGTTGTCGGTGTTTGGTGGGTTTATCGGTCTGCCGCATATTTTTGGATATAACGTTCTTGAACACTGGCTTGAACCGGTTTTTGCTAATTCATATTCAATCATTCAAACCTGGCGACCTGATTCAATTCATTCCGTTTCAACAGAAATAATACTAATTTTAGTTTCAGTCGTCGTTGCAGCTGCTTCAATTTTTATTTCGTTCAGAAAATATTCTAAACAAGAATCTTTCGAAGAAGAAAAAGGTTTCGGTAAAGTTCTGGAGAATAAGTACTACCTTGATGAAGTTTACGATAAGACGGTCGTAGAACCTATCTTTAAAACATCTGATAGAATTCTCTGGAAGATTTTCGACGTTAAATTTATTGATGGTATTGTTAATGGTGTGGCGAATTTCGCATCACGTACGAGTATCGACTGGAAGAAATTGCAAACAGGAGTTATTCAGGATTATGGGACATTTGCTGTAGCAGGTGTTATAATTATAATACTATATTTTCTGTTCGTTTAAATTTTATTTTAAAAATAAAACCCGTTTGGTCTTTCCAAACGGGTTTTTCTAATTCCTGTATCAAGTTACAGTTTAAACAAAACAGAGCAAAATCAATCTTCTATTTTTTCTGATTCTTCATGATGTATTCCGTAATATCAGCAACATCCTGATCGGTTAGTTTTTCATAAGAATAAAAAGGCATGAACTTTGCCCCAAACCTGACATGATATACTATGCTCTTAAGATTTCCCTCAAAGTCTTCATCAAACAGCGAGGGTACTCTCTTTACTGTTTTTCCGCCATGGCAGAATCCGCACGTTTCTTTAAATACTTTCTCTCCATGCTGAATGTCAGGCGTAAGACCCGCTATCTTCGTCTGGTCTGCTTTTAACTTTGCTTTATCCGGTTTTGGCAGCGCAATTGTCGTGTATTTGCTTTCCTTTACCTCACCTTTTAGAGATTCAAAATATGCATTAAAGGAATTTATTTCTTCTTCAGTAATCGGTCTTCCCATCTTTAAAAATGTTTCCCAGCAAAACGTCGCTCCACCGCCCTTCTTCTTAACATCTTCACCTGCTATCGTTCCGGCAAATACAGATTGCCTTTTGCTTGCCTGAATTACATCGGAAAAATACTTCGTGTTAAGCTGGTCTGCGTTCGTTCCGTCGCTGTGGCAGTCTGCACATTTTAATCCAGTTAGATTTGACGCTTCATAAAACAATGCCTTACCTTTTGATGACAAGTCATTAGTACCTGAAGTTGTTGATTCTTGTTTCTTCTCACCAGTAGTATTTTGTTCTTCCTTCTTGCCGCAGGAAGAAATAAATATGCTCGATATTAGTACAACGAATAATATTTTTCTCATCTGTATTTAATATTTAAGTTTACTTTTTTGTGGTTCCCGTTCCTGTAATATTTGGATAAAAGTTTACACCAATGTAAAATGTTGCCCAGTTAATTGCCTTTTGCTGTGATTTTATATTATCCCGTACAGGTGTTCCGGGTGGATCGTATATAGTCGCTGAATATGTTCCCTCACCATCGTTAATCGATGCATTCGTTCTGCCCCATTCAATTCTTCCCGACCTGTCTGTATTCTGCAGAAGAAGATTTGCAAAATCATACTTTGCACCCACAAGTATTCCCCATTGAGGTGTAACCTTAAACTCTACACCCGCTCCTAATGATACTCCCATACGGAAATCATAGAATTCTACCTTTGTCGAGTCACTCGGTCCTGTTGTCTTGCTTAGCTTTGCAGACATGAAGTTAAAGTTAAACTGCCCGTTCACGAATGGTGATACTAACTTTGTAAAAGAAAGAGGAGCAACTTCAATTCCTAGTCCGAGTCCAAAATTAGTAAAACTGTAATCGTAGCTAATTGGCGTCTGTTGTATGTATGTCTGAGTGAAAACGGGTATGTATCCTGACTTTGAACCCTCAAATGTATTGAAGGTACTTATGTTTAATGAACCTATAAGTCGTGCAGTTTCATACTTGTCTACGTTAATTTTAGCTGTGCCCGCGAAGAATAGCCCTGTTTTCGCACCGTAGTTCTGGCTTATTAAACTTTGATCTACGCTCGCAATTTCCCACGGAAATATAAACGTCGTATCTATGTTAAGTGGTTGGCTTACGTACCTGTATCTGTTTGAGTAACTTATGTAACTATTTCCTCCCCTTAGTCCCATATCGGGATTCGTTAATCCCATTGAAAATTGCAGTACAAGCTTATCAAACTGAGCGAATGATGTTCCCGTTATCATTACGCTTAACAAAATTACAAATAGAATTTTTGCTTTCATAATTAATCCTTTTTATATGTTATTTAAATTTTCAAACACACTTATAATTGCAGCGGTCTCAGCTCTCAGCTTTCTTTCGCCGAGACTTCTAACCTGCCAGTCGTTTTTTATTAATTGTTGTATTTCGCTTTTGTCGAATCCGCCCTCCGGTCCTGTAAAAATACAAATATTTTCCTCATTATCCAATTTCGTAATTATCCCCTCTTTGTTCTCCGCATATTCGTAATAAACATATTTATACTTGTATGTCTCGGAGCTTGTTATCATCTCTTTTAAAGTAAGTGTATTATGAAGAACAGGTAAATAACATCTTTGCGACTGACCCATAGCACTAATCATAATCTTATGAAGTCTTTCCATTTTTGCTTTTGAAAAAGATGTTTGCTGTATAGTGTATTTCGAAATAACAGGCTGTATTTCATACACACCCAGTTCCACCGCTTTCTCAACAAGGAATTCAAACCTGTCCATGTTTCGTAATGGTGTTACGAAAAGTCTTAATTTAATTTTTGGCTCGTTTAAGTTATGCTTCGTTTCAATTATTTCGCAATGTATCGATTCCTTTTGTATATTTACTATTTTGCTTATGTAAATGTTCCTAAGTCCGTCTGTTATGTTTATTATATCATCCTTTTTCTTTCGCAATACTTTAACGAGGTGTCTGTATTCGTAATCCTTAATTAAAAGAAGTTTGTTTTCTATGTCAATATTTTCTTGTTCGGTATAATAATATTCCATAATCAAAAAGATGCGTCTAATGCAATTATTAGTTGCCCCTTATAATCCGTCTTATAAGGTATTTTTCTGAATCCAAGGTCAAGCCTTGCTACAAAATCAAACGGCAGTAAAAAGTTTATTCCTGCTCCGAATCCGTTTTTAAACTGTACGTCATATATTGATTCCTTTCTCGTCCAGACACCTCCTAAATCGAAGAAAAGAGTGGCGTATGCACCGTATCTGTATGAAAAACTTTTTGCTATTGGCAATTTACTTATAATAAAATGGTCTGAACCCTTTACGTAAAATGGTTTTACAAGAGGTATCCTGAGCTCTATAGAAGAGAATAACTTGTCCTCACCCTGCAATACAAAGTTATCCCATCCTCTTATCAAATTGTCATACCCCATGGATTCCTGCAGATAAACTGGTATCTCTCCTCCTCCGAATGAAAGTACTGAGTTAAACCTTCCGGCAAGTATTAGCGCGTAGTCTTTCGTTATCTTTATAGGGATAAAACGTCTGAGGTCAGCTTGAAATTTGTTTACATCTATTATCCCTGTAAACATTCCGCTTCTCGATAATCTTGTAAAATAAAAGCTCCCGTATGTTGCAAACTTTTTGTAATCCCTTGTGTCATACGTGAAATCTATTCCCATTGTCGGGAAAAAATCATTACCGTCTTTTGAAACAGTTCTTCCGGGCTCGTATTGCGACGTCCAGATTTTGTTTACTTGTACGTCTGCAGAAATTGACGTATTCTGTCCTATATATTTTCCTACTTTTAAATCTGCCCTGAAATCATCCTGTGTGTAGGTTGGTACTTCATTCTTATCGAATATAACTCCAATAGAATCTGAATTACCAACACTGCGTGGATAATTCCTCGAATATCTGACACCTGTCTTGAAAAAATAATGACTCTTTCCAAATATCCACGGATTCAGATAAGAAGCCGATATAAACGGTTCGTACCCGACACCAAAACTTAAATTCACTGTTTCGTTCATACCCCTGAAATTCTTCCACATGAAATTTAATCCGCCCCATATCTTTTTAAGCGAACCTTCCTTGAAACCGCCCTGAGGAATGGGTAAAAAATAAAAGCCTTCCTCAAATTCGAATACAAGATTTATTCTCGTTGAACTTAAAGGTGCTGGGATGACGTCAACTCGGTTGAAAAGTCCGAGATTGTAAAGTCTTTTTACGTCATTATCAAGATATTCGAGATTAAACTTCCCTCCTTCTTTTAACATCATTTCCCGAAGTATAACTTCATCCTTTGTCTTCGTATTACCTATTAAAATAATGCGCTCAACTATCATTTCCTGCATCAACTTAATATATGTCGAATCTACTTTAAGGGTATCATTTAACTCGGATGAATATATATTAGTTACTGTTACTAATATGAATAATATTATAGATATGTATTTTCTCAATTTATGGGTTTAATCCGCGCATTTCATTTAATCTCTTCTGCATTCCCAAAGCAGTTTTATCATTTGGTCTAATTTCTAATGCTCGTTTTATAAGTGTTTCAGCTTTTTCAAATTTATTAAAATTCATCAGAAAACTTGCTCTGTTCAAAAACATCATATAGTATGCGTTCATCAAAAAGGTGTGATAGTAATCGGTTTCATTTGTTTTAGTGAAAACTATCTCAGGTTCTGTATAAGTAGAATCATATTCCATTTTTGGCGAATACCTGAATAGTAAACCCTCAGGTATTCTTGCATAATCTTTCATCATTCTTTCATTTTTATCTTCTTCTATTTCAGAAGTGGTGTAGAATGCGTATTCTGGATTCTTGGTTATTATGCTGTTCAGAAGATTCATAAATGTCGTTTGAATTAACATTAAATTCTGTTTGTCGGTTTCGTTCTTTGGTTTCGTGTAATTTTCCGTAAACTTCTCAAATTTAAATAACTCTTTTGCGTAAGCTTCAAATTCCGTGTTGCTTCTTAAATATAATTCAGGATAGTGATCCCTCAAGTGCTTTAAATACCATGATTTTCTCATTAATTCTTTGTCAATTACAATAACGTCTGGCCTAATATTATGTACATATTGCTCGTAAAATGAGGCTGAAACCCAAAAATCCCATTGCGTTGACATTATTATAGATTTTTCTCTTGCTGAACTAAAAACATTATTCGTGTATTCTTTAACGAAGTGGCTGTTCTTAAGATTGTTCTCATCATAATTTCCATATATCGAAAATGCCGGTATTATCAGCGATAACGATACTGCGGCTAATCCGCTGATTTTCATTTTTGCAAACAAAAATTTTAGTCCCAATGCAAACCAAATTGATGTTACTACAAATGCCAACAGGAAATAAGTATCTATATCGTGTATGTCATAGTTAATCGCATATAATATGTTAAATACAAAAAGCAGTAATGTGAAATAGAAGAATCTCTTCTGTTTTAGAAATGTCTCTACAATTCCGAATATCGCAATTATTACCGGAATGTAGAAAAATTCTTTCGGGTAAATATTTACGAAATGCGAAAATTGTTTCGATGCTGACCCCGTTGAAGTAAACATCCAAACGCTGAACTGCTTTCCCGATACGTGCCTCATAAAATTATCCCAAGTGACGGGATTTCCCCATGCAATTACAGTGTTGTCTCCGCGAACAAAGAAATACACATAAACCGAAAGTGCTAATACGAACGGTACTATCATATAAAATATCTTCCTGAACGACATTTTACTGAATCCGTTAACCGCAAAATATAGGTAAAGAAAACCTACGCTGAGAAATATCGTTGAAAGATGGTTTGTAAAACTTAAACCAAGAATAAAAGCAAAAATTAACCAGTGCTTGAGATCGTTGTCCCCTTTCACGTATGAATTCCCGGCTTTTAGGAAAAGAAACATAACTGTTACTACTAAAAGAACATGCAGGGAATATACTTCAAGTGAATTGGATGTATTCCAGAATGTACTCGAAAATGCCAGTACCATCGCACCGGAAAAAGAAATTATGATTGCCGTAAGTGGATTCTTTTCATCCGTAAAAAATCTTGTACTTTTCTCCTGCTCTTTGTTGAGATTAAGTTCTGTTAGTATAAAATACATCATGTTGTAGAACACAAGTGCTGTTACCGATGATAGTAATGCACACATTATATTTAGCCTGTATATATAATCTCCTAAAGGCAGTTTAGAAAATATACTTCCCAGTATTGTGAATAATGGATATCCTGTCGGATGTGCAATTCCAAGTTTTACGCATACTGCCGCAAGTTCACCTGTATCAATAAAATACAAACCTGGAGCAAGTGTTGTGACGTATACAATAAACGGAATGAAAAAGGACGCAATTGAAAAATACAGTTTTGTCTTCAAATCTTCTACTTGTTTAATTTATGTTCTATATAAAGGCATTTGTTTTCAACATATATAAACCCGTTTTCTTCAGCTTTTTTCCTCGCCTCATCGTGTATAATTCCAAGCTGTGTCCAGATTACCTCAGGTCTTTTTTCAAGTTTCATCGTTTCTTCAACTATTCCCGGTACTGCTATTGGAAGTCTGAATATATCAACGATGTCAATCTTTTCTGTTATCTCGCTTAAATATGCATAGCATTTGATACCATCAACAACCCTGCCGTCAAGTTTTGGATTCACTCCTACTACATTATAACCGTTGTTCTTCATGTAAACAGCAATCTTGTTGCTGTCTCTTTCTGGATTATCTGAAAATCCTACTACGGCAATACTCTTATACTTTTGCAGTATCTCTTTAGTATCCATTGTAATAATTATTTTAAGTTAATAATTAATTTATCAAAACTAATCAAACAATTAAAGCTAAATTGTAAACCTTAAGTACGGAATAAGAGTCTAAACATTAAATTGAACTCTTCTTTACACTCTTTTCTGTGAAAAACATCAATATTATCTTTATCAGTGAAAATCAGTTCTATCCATGCAAATCAGTGTGCCAATCTCTTTTCTTCCTTTGGGGTAAAGAATTAGGAATACTCAGGATGCTAATCTTCAACTATTTCGTAAACTGAAAACTTTCTGCACATTTCTGTATCTGCTTCTCATCATTACCCGGATTTGTATCGCTCACTATCCCCTGAATTATAAAAAGCATCTTGTTCCTGATTAAATAGTAATGTATTACATAATATCCGTTCGTCTTATCCGTGTTTTTCTGAAGCCATCTGTACTTAACCATTAAAGCAGGCGTTCCGTTAATCTCTTCATTTCTTTTGCTGATAATAGTAATGTCAGTAAACTTTTTCTTAAACGCATCGAGCAGTACTTCTGTATCAAGGTCCTGAGCAGTGACATCCTTAAAATCTGAGTTCTTTATCACTTCAATAAATACACTCGAACCCTTTGAATTATTAGCCTGTACAGGGAAAGAACCCTTGTCAAACACCCATGCCGTTGGGAAATTTAGCATGAAATTGTACTCATCATTTTTGTAAAATTCTGTATTTGAACTTTCAATGAACTGAAAACTGTATATGTATCCCGATATCTCAGACATGAATTTATCATACGTATCCTTTGTTGCAGCCTGTCTTATTATGTATATCTTTTCACCTCTCAAAAGCAGAAACTGTGATACTGTCCCGTCCTCCTTTTCATTGTTAAAATCTACTTTCATGTACATCGCAGGATTTCCCGAAATGTCCGTATAATCATTTTCTGCAAGTTTAATGTTCTTATACCTTATCTTAAAGTCCGGCATAAACGACCTGTAAGAAAGCTGACTGCTCGTTACTCCTTTGTAAATCTTATCAGAATTCACAACCACTTCCAGCCTCGCCCCATCATCATTCGTAGCAATAAGTGTATCACAATCCTCATGCGAAGGAAGTTCCTCAACCGTCATACTCTTGGGTATGTTAATACTGTAACTATGCTTCAAATTCTTGTACGAAACCGCAAACTGAGTATAAGCCTTGCCATTTATCAGTAGAAATATGGAAGCCGTTAAAATTATCGAAATCGCTATGTATTTTTTCTTGTTCATATATTTATGTAACAAACTATTACAGTTTATTGTGGCATCAAAATATCATATTTATACTGTAAAATCCATGATTATAAAGATTACCGATACTCTGAACTATTCCTTCCTTTCCTGTCCCGCTGATGATATTTTAAACTTCTTATCCCTGTTAACCTTCTTATCCGTTACATCCGTTTTCTATTCATTAAGTTCTAAATCAGTAATAATCAAAATAAATCAATGTATTCCGTGTGCACTCGTAATTTAAGAACTATTAAATTATTACTTTATAAAGAATTTCTTCCAGGTTTTCACTTTTTTCTTGACATTTTAAATTATTTTTAGTATATTAATATTGTTAAATGTAAAGCAATATATATTAAACAATTTGCTTAATATGCATTACTTTAACAAAAACCTCAAAAATGAATCACTTCTACACTTTAATCACACTCTGCTAACACTGTCTTTACACTTGAATTACACATTCCTTATATATACCTTGTATGGCAGATATATAGACCTTATATGAAGTAAGTGTACATTTTGAACCCGAACGAAGTTTTTTAGTTATATATTATGTTCATTTTTAAACAAATTTAACATTCAGAATGGCAAGAATCAGACATGGCGTACTCGGTACTCCTACTGGCAAAGTTGGTGATACTGTCTTCAGAAACTTGAATAAAAAGACAGTTGCCTCAAAACTCGCAGAATCTTACAGGAAATCAAACTCTGAAGCTGTGCAAAAGAATGAGAATCTCTTTGCACGCGTTACAAAATTCAGTAATTTTCTAAATCAATCTGATATAATTAAAAATGTATGGTTGTTCTCAAATAAACCCGGTGCATACTCAAACCTCAAAATCTTTAAACATAATTATAATTCCATAAAATCTTATGGGATTAATTCCGACTGTCATATCTTACCTCCAAATTTTTCCTATGAAAATGAAGGTATTATTCTCGATTGTGATAGTCTCCAAATTCGTTTTCATATTGCTTATGGATCTGAAGTATATAAAAAGCAGAATGAGGATTTTGACCCTCCCTACGCATTCGTTTCCCTCATTTATGCTAAAGACCCGGTAAACCCGAAGTCTAAAAATAAAACAGTGAGTATGCTTCTGTCGGAAATACTTAACGGAATTGAAATAATTCCTCTTGAAAAATCAGGCTTCAATTTCTCATCTGAAAAAGGAGCTTTTTCATTCATCGATGATTTTAACACAGTTATCGTTTTCCCTGTCATAGTTAGTATTAATGAAACTAAAAAAGTTTATACTTGGGCAGAAAATGGCGGCTTTTACCTAAAAGGCGAATTACCCTCGGAAATTCTGTACAAGCCCCCTCCTCCGCCTCCAAAAACTAACAAAGAATCATTTATTAAATACGATTAATGAATTTTACATACAATAAAATAAATAACTAATGAAAAAACATACATTATTTCTTTTTCTGTTTCTAACTGTTTCGCTTTCCTTTTCTCAAAACAAGAATAACTTCAACGAATCCGATTGGCTCGGTAACTGGACAGGAAAACTCCTAATCATAACCGCTGGCAAGTCAAGCGAGGTTAACATGTATCTTTCTATCTCAAAAACAGATACGCCAAATAAATATTCTTGGAAAACTACATACGGTGAAGGAGCTTCAAAAATGGAGAAAAACTACTTTATGGTTGGCAAAGATGTTGACAACGGCAAATGGATTCTCGATGAAGACAACACTATATTAATAGATTTCTTCTTCGGTGATAACCAGTTTAACTCATTTTTTGAAACTAAAAACATTCTGTTAAGTTCAAGGTATGAACTAAAGGCAGGTAAAATTTACGCTGAAGTCACCTCAGCTCAAATAAGCAAATCAAGTTCTACCGGCTCAGGCGAGAATGAAGTTTTATCTTATCCGGTTTATGTTATTCAGAAAGCTGAATTGACAAAGGAATAAATGAAATGAAAATCACCACTCAGACACGAAGTCTGAGTGGTGATAGTTAGCATGACTTATTTAAGAACAACCATACGTTTAATACTGTTGAAACTGCCCGCATTCATCCTGTAAAAATAAACTCCTGAACTTAATGCAGATGCATTGAAGTTTACTTCATAATTCCCTGCCGGTTTGTTTTCATTCATAATTGTCGCTACTTCTTTGCCGAGTATATCATACACTTTTATAGAAACCAATTCATCTTTCGGCAATGAGAACTTAATGTTCGTTGTCGGATTGAACGGGTTCGGATAGTTCTGCGATATATCATAATTCGTTGGTATCTCTCCGGCTGTTCCGCTTATACCCACTGGTATGTTCTGTCCGCCGCTGAAACAAATCAACTTCCCGTCTCTGCAGCCTGCCATGAATTCTGTAGTCGAATTTCCGTCTATACTATTTAATGCACTCACCCTATCTGCTCTGTAGGTTACAGTCGAACCAAATGAGTAAGTGAATATTACTCCTCCTGTGGCTCCGTTTAGTACTATAACGTTACCCGGAGTCTGCATTCCAACTATTATGTCTTTCTTTCCGTCTCCGTTTACATCGCTCAACATATCAACGCCGCGTATGTACGATGAAGCTGGAGAATAACTCCATAAAATGTTTTGAGTTTTTGTATCTACTCTGAAAACAGTCTGTGGTCCTGAAAGAGTAAATTCTGGCGAACCGTTTGAATCAAGGTCATCCAGCACCTTAATAAATCCAGCATTTGCAGAACCAAGTGTAACTGTCCACATTTCAGCACCGGTTTCTGCTTCAACCGAAAATACTTTTCCTGCAAAACCGTAAAATCCAAGAATCTCTTTCGACGTATCGGCATCAGTCGTTGGCACAACTCTCATGCTCCATGTTTTTCCATTTACGTTTGAAAATGCCCATGTACCGTTTCCAAGGTTATCAGTACCGTGAACAGAATACGAGCCGGCATTGCTTCCCCAGCCAATAGCTGCGCCGTACTGCGTTGATACTATATCACCAGTAAATTCTGAATTCTGTGTAACGTAAAATATAACATTTCCGTTAAGTCCGTTGACACATATTATCGCATGCCTTCCGCCAGTTCCGGAACTGCCCGTTCCGCTTGCAGAAATTAATACATCTTTAACTCCGTCACCGTTAAAATCTTTGTCTGCTCTTACACCTTCAATATCCCCGTCAGAATATGATATTGAATCACCGTATGCCCAGATTTGCCTGCCTGTTCTGCCTGATATTGTATATACCATTTCATTACCCCCGGCACATCCAATAACAACGTCTTGTATTCCGTCACCGTCAACGTCATCACGTATCTGCATTCCGTCTTCCCATGCTACCGAACCCGTGTTGTTATTATCGTAACCGGTATTAAAAGACCATAGTATATCTCCGTTTACAGAAGCATTACCATTCCAGCAAGTTGTTAAGTAGTTTCCTGAACAAACAATCATATCGTTTACACCGTCACCGTTCACGTCATTAATCTGTTTCATGCTCGTTGGTTGAGGATCATCCGAAGATGTATATGGATTGTCCGGAGTGTTTGCTGACCACATAGTATTTCCAAGTACTATTGGATTCGCATTTCCTGTACCTGTTAATGAAATCTTAGCAACTGGTAAGTTCGTAGCATTTGAGTTTATCTTCAATGTATCGTTAAATGTTGCTCCTGAATTCGGATTAAACCACACCCTGAATACTTTTGAAGCTTCCGGTAATATAGTATATGGGAATTGTATTCCCACTGTATCAATTCTGTATCGTGCTGAATTAAACTGCATCGAGGAAATGTTTAAGTTTGCATTTCCCTGATTCGTTACCGTAAACAGATAACCGCATAGTGAGTTTACGCGTCTTTGCTGATAATCAAAGCTGTTTGCTGATAATGCAATAGTCGCTCCGGTAAACACACCCTTACCTTTTAAATTTACTACCTTTATCGGTGTTATTAAATCATTGCTTGCTATCTGTAGCTGAGCTGATAATGAATCGTAGGCAAGCGGATTGAATGTAACAGTGTAATCTTTATTCTGACCCGGATTAATCGTGTCAGGTACTCCGCTCGGTGTTATCCCAAACCTTGGATTTGTAATGTTCTTTCCCGATATTATAAGCTTTGCAACTCCATTGTTCGAAATGTTTAGAGTCTGGTTTGATGTCGTCCCAACCGGTACATTACCGAAATCAATTAGGTTAGTCGATGTAGTTATCAGAGGATTCCCCTGTCCACCGATTTGATATTTGTACAGAGTTCTGAAGGCGAATGAGGTTCCTCCCGGTCTGAATGCCATTAGCCATAAATTTGTCCCGTCATAGAAAAGACCTTTTGGGTCACAGTCTCCGTCTGTGTCAGGCGAAGGAAATGAGAACAATGTATCTCCTGTCGTCTGGCTGTATGCATAAATCCGCTCAGGCTCCGAATGGAAGTTATCGTTTACATAAAATATCGTATCGCCTTTTACAGCAATTCCCTGAACCTGTCTTCCTCTTAACGGTATTGTATCTACTGCAAGTTTAGTCGTAAGATTAATTTTGTATGCAAATGCATTAGGATAAGTCGTGAAATCAGGCGAGTAAATAGCTACCCACAAATGATTACCGTCCAGAGCTATGCCGCCTATACCCGCAAGAGTTGAGTTCGTGTAAATACTATCTATCTTAGCTCCGAGTGAATTAATCTTGTATATTCTTCCCCCTGAGGATCTGTAATCTTCTGCTATCCAGAATCCTGTCCCGTCCCATGCAAGGCCGTGGTTGAATGTAAATGGTGTTACCAGACTGTCAACCATAACACCCTGCTTCGTGACTTTGTACATCATTGATGTAGGATACCCCGTTCCGTTAAAATCGGACCCTATCCAGAGAGTATCGTTGCGCTGAGTTATTCCCCATAGATAGTTGTATGAATTTGCATAAGGGAAAGGATATGCGCCCGTTATTGTTTGTGAATTTGCCTGAAGAAATGAGGCAAATATAACAAGTAAGACAAATAAATTTTTCATAATTTTTAGTTAGATTATTCAATAATGTATAAAATTTCTGGAAACTATTAAATGAAATTATTTTGTCGCATCTTTACAAATAAGTATTTGTAATTTCAGTCTCAAAATTTAAATATTGCTTTTTGTTGTAAGAGTGTTTAATTTTAGCTTTCTAAACTAAACGAGGGAGAGTCAAATGAAAATGCTCTTTAAATCTGTACTGTCTGTTTCTATTTTGTTTGCAGTTGCATTATTTCTTTCAGGATGCGTTAATGTCGATCAAAAGACAAAACTCAGTTCTGATGGTTCTGGAACTATGAGTGTAAAATATTGGACAAAGTCATCAAATGTCTCTGGTGATGAGCTTTCAGGTTTCGGTTTTACTGAAGCAAAAGTTAAATCCAATTATACTTCATCAAATACTGAACCAAGTGATATAAAGATTGAAAAGAATGCTACTAATGATTCAATGTCAGTCGTTACCCTGAATGTCAAATTTAAAGACATCAATAAACTTTCCGATGCCTCTGCGTTCAAGAAAATTAAAGCAAGCTGGGTAGACGGGAAAGAAGGAAAGGATTTCAAATATGTCCTTCTTCAGGATACTTCAAGTGCAAAGAACATGGGAATGGAAGAGTACAAACTTACTTACGAGTTTGAATTCCCCGGTGAAGTACTTGCTACAAATGGAGTCAAAGACGGTCAGAAAGTAAAATGGGAAAAGACAGTCGCCGATTTGAAAACTGATGTTGAAATGACTGCTACTGTTAAAGCAGGTAAGAAATGCGGACTGTTCGGTATGGAACTCCCGATAATATTCTTGCTTGGGATGGGATTCATTTATCTTAGAAGAAAAAAGTAAAGTAAGTCTTTTTACGGAAAGGGCTGATTTTTCTCAGCCCTTTCTTTTTCATTATCATTATTTGTTTTTATTCATGATTTGATTACCCTCGTTATTTCTGATTGCTACCCAATATTTTTACCTACTGTGCCCTTTTTGTTTATATTTAAGACTTTCTTTTTAAATTGAAGTAAGACTCCATTTTAGATATATTTACACTATATGAAGAGATATTTCCTAATATTCCTTTTCGCGGTATTTTATTCTAACGGGATTGCTTATGACTTCACGGAAGTTGATAATCTGATTCTAAAAGGAATAGTTAATAAATATTTCCCGGGAGCGGCTTTATTGGTCGGAAATGAGAATAATGTAGTTTATGAGAAATATTACGGCGGGCTTACTTACGATGAAAATGAGGAAGGTGTTACCGAAATTTCAATGTATGATTTAGCATCACTTACTAAAGTAATCGCTACAACTTCCGCAGTTATGAAACTTTTTGATAAAGGTATTATTGACCTCGATGCAAATGTATCTGAATACCTTCCTGAGTTTGCCGCAAACGGAAAGGAAAATGTAACCGTACGAAATCTTCTACTTCATAATTCGGGATTAAAAGCTTGGATGCCTTTTAATCAGTTTTGTTCTTCACGGAACGAAGTTGTTGAAACGATTATGAATACCTCTCTTGAATATGAGACAGGAAAAAATTATGTTTACAGTGACTTGAATTTTATAACTCTCGGACTGGTAATTGAGAAAATTACTGGTACTTCTTTATCCGACTATTGTAACGCAGAAATCTTCGAGCCTCTTAACATGAAGAATTCTACATTTACTCCGTCTGATATAAAACACATCCCTCCTACTGAATACGACGGGTCATGGAGGAAAAGACTTCTTAAAGGCGAAGTACACGATGAGGCAGCATCACTAATGGAAGGTATATCAGGAAATGCAGGTTTGTTCTCGAATCCGAGGGATATTTACACATTAGTCCGTACTCTTTTAAACGAGGGTAAGTACTACAATCCATACACAAGAGGTCTCAGAGAAGAAACATTGTTTAAACCGGAAACTGTTAACCTGTTTACTTCGAAATATATTACAGACGTTTACCGTAATACACGCGCATTGGGTTGGGAAACAAAACAGGAACCAATCGGTAAATACCGCTCAGCATGCGGTGAAGTTATTTCTGAGAACTGTTTTGGACATACTGGATATACAGGTACAAGCGTTTGGTGTGATAAAGACAGAAAAATTATAATTATATTTCTTACTAATAGGGTTTATCCCTCAAGAGGAAATGACGGCATCAGAGAAATAAGACCGGATTTGCACAATTTAATTATAAAAACATTAACTAATAAATAATAATATCGTATGGCAATCGCAAAATTTAAGAATGAACCGTTTACTGATTTTACGGAGAAGAAAAACAGAAAAGCTTTTGAAAAAGCTCTTGAAGATGTTAGAAAAAGATTTAGTGTGGAATACCCTCTCATAATCGGAGGTGAAAAACTTTACGCCGATGAAAAGATTGTGTCTCGCAATCCTTCTAATCCTGAAGAGATTGTAGGTACTTTTCAGAAAGCTTCAGTTGAGCAGGCACTGCAAGCAGTTGAAACAGCGAACGCAAAATTTGAAGAGTGGAAACGTGTTGCACCTGAAAAACGTGCTGAATATCTGTTTAAAGCAGCAAAACTCATGAGAAAAAGAAAGCATTATTTCTCCGCAATGATGGTATTTGAAGTCGGTAAGAATTGGGCTGAAGCTGACGGTGATACAGCGGAGGCAATCGACTTTATGGAATTCTATGCAAGGGAAATGCTTAGATATAGCAAAGACCAGCCCCTTACAAAATTAAAAGGTGAAAAAAATAAACTTGAATACATACCTCTTGGTGTTGGTTTTGTTATTCCGCCTTGGAATTTCCCTCTTGCAATTTTAGTGGGTATGACTACTGCTTCTATCGTTTCTGGTAATACAGTAGTACTTAAACCTTCAAGCGACTCCCCTGCTATTGCACAAATGTTTGTGGAACTTATGGAAGAAGTTAAACTACCAAAAGGTGTTCTTAATTTCGTCACTGGAGGCGGTGGTTCAATAGGTGACGTTCTTGTTCAGCATCATCTGGTTAGATACATTTCATTCACGGGTTCAATGGAAGTTGGTTTAAGAATTAATGAATTCGCAGCTAAGAAACAGCCGCAGCAAATATGGATAAAGAGAGTCGTAGCTGAAATGGGCGGTAAAGATTCAATAATAGTCGATAAAGAACTACACAGTTTTGATGATGCTGTTCTGGGTACTATTCAATCTGCATTCGGATTCCAGGGTCAAAAATGTTCGGCATGTTCTCGTGTGATTGTTGACGAAAGCATTTACGATAAATTCTGTGACGCACTCGTTACAAAAGCGAAAACATTAAAAGTAGCTCAGGCTAAAGATAATCCTAACATGGGTCCTGTTATTAATGAAGGTTCTAAGAATAAGATTATGGATTACATTAATACTGCTGTAAAAGAAGGCGGTACGATTATTCACGGCGGTAAAGAACTCGAAGGTGGTTATTTCATTGAACCGACTATAATAAAAGACGTAAAACCTATGGATACAATAGCTCAGGAGGAGATATTCGGACCGGTTCTTGCAGTCATTAAATCATCGAACTTCGATGAATCTCTGAAAATTGCGAACAACACAATGTTCGGTCTGACCGGAGCAGCATATTCAAGTAATAAGAAGAATCTGCAAAAAGCCGACAACGAATTCTTTGTTGGTAATCTTTATCTTAATAGAAAATGCACCGGTGCTCTTGTGGGCGTTCATCCCTTTGGAGGATTCAACATGAGCGGAACAGATTCAAAAGCGGGTGGCAGAGATTATTTATCACTTTTTACTCAAGCAAAATTAACTAGCAAGAAAATTATTAAATAACATGAATCTCATAAGATTTATTGCAGCTGTGTTCATTCTCGTCGTTTTCCTGAGCTGTGACAGGATTTCAGATAGAGTCGAACAAAAGGTAAATGAAAAAATTGACCAGACGATTGATAAGGGTCTGGAAAAGGTAGATTCGGCTTTCAACAAGAAATATTTAGATTCATTATCAAAGTCTCTTGAAAAAGTTGATTCTATAACAAAGGACATAGAAAATAAATTTAAAGATAAAAAATAAACCATATTAAAGATGAAAATACACGAATATCAGGCTAAAGCGCTTCTGAAGAAATACGGCGTTGCCATTCAAGATGGCGTTGCAATTAGATGGATGGAAGAATTCGACAACGCAATTAACACACTTCGCGAAAGAGGAGTTCAGCAGTTCGTCGTTAAGTCACAAATACACGCAGGCGGAAGAGGTAAAGGAACGGTTTACAATAAAAACAACCGTGAAGAAGTGGTCGTTCAAGGCGGAGTTAAGTTCTTTGGCAGTAATGTTGATGCCGCGAGAGAATACGCTTCTAAAATTCTCGGTAATATACTTGTTACTCATCAGTCTGGTGCTGAGGGCAAAGAAATTCAAACTATTTTTATTGCAGAGGGACTCGATTACAAGAAAGAATTATACTTAAGCATACTTCTCGACAGAACTAATTCTAAAGATGTAATTATGGCTTCTACAGAAGGTGGTGTTGAAATTGAGAAAGTAGCCGCAGAAACTCCGGAGAAAATCATCAAAGTTTGGATTGAACCCGGACTTGGTATTCAGAGCTTTCAAGCTAGAGAACTTGCGTTTGGATTAGGATTTGAAGGTAGTGCTTTTAAGGATTTTACAAAGTTCATTATGTCACTGTACAAAGCTTACATCGATCTTGATGCTTCCATGTTGGAGGTAAATCCATTAATCATTACAAATGACGACAGGATACTTGCTCTTGATGCCAAGATTAATCTTGATGACAATGCTCTTTATAGGCATAAAGAGTATGAAGCTTTGCGTGATTTGAACGAAGAAGACCCGCTCGAAATTGAAGCTTCAAAATCTAACTTGAACTACATTAAACTCGATGGTAATGTAGGGTGTATGGTTAACGGTGCAGGACTTGCTATGGGTACAATGGACCTGATAAAAATAGCAGGAGGTGAACCAGCTAACTTCCTCGATGTCGGAGGAACAGCTTCTGCAGAAACAGTTGAAAATGGTTTCAAGATTATTCTTACTGACCCTAACGTGAAAGCAATTCTTATTAACATATTCGGAGGTATTGTTCGATGCGATAGAGTCGCTAACGGTGTTATTCAGGCTTCAAGAAATCTGAATCTTAGCATTCCTGTTGTGGTAAGACTGCAAGGCACAAACGCAGAAGAAGCAAGACGTATTCTTAACGAATCTGGATTAAATCTTATACCTGCGGATACTTTGCAGGATGCAGCTGATAAAGTTACTCAGGCATTAGCTTCAGTGAGTTAATTTTTTGCAATAAAAAATGATTATTTAGGAAAGCATAAGATTCCTTCTTTGCTTTCCTTTTTAAATTTCAACAAGTAAATCTATAACAACTATGTCATACAAAAATATATTATTTGAAGATTCATTGACTTATGACGATGTATCTTTACTTCCTAACCAGATTTCTGCTATTGAACACAGAGCAGACTGCGATACTTCAATAGAATTTTGTGGACTAACGCTTAAGGTTCCTATTATAGCATCTCCCATGAATACTGTCTGTGGAGGAAGAATGGCAAAAGCTTTAGCCGATCTCGGTGCTCTTGGGATTATTCATAGATTCAATTCTGTCGACGAACAAATCTCCGAGTTCAAAGAAAGCCATCTTAACGGCTCAGATTTCAAGTCTGCTGCCGTTGGTATTAATGCGAACACTGAAATTGACAGGTTAAAGAAACTTGCTGACCATGGAGTTAGAATATTTTGTGTTGACATTGCTAACGGCGGTTCAAGAATGATAGAGAAATATCTTTCTGCTATAAATTCTACGGTAAAAGAATATAAACTTAAAATTATAGCCGGTAATGTGGCAAGTTCAGAGACCACAAAATTTCTTATAAACTTAGATGTTGATGCTATAAGAGTTGGTATAGGTAATGGTGCTATGTGCTCAACATCCATAAAATCAGGTATTGGTATTGGACAGGTTGACGCAATTGTAAGAGCATTAAGCGCAAAAGACGAATTAAGAAGTAATGTTAAAATAATCGCTGATGGCGGTATTAGCACACCCGGTGCCATGTGTAAAGCCATAGCTCTTGGCTGTGATGCCGTTATGTTTGGACGCGTTCTTGCTGGAACTGACGAAGCTCCGGGTGAAGTACTTAAATACAGCAATCAAAGATGGAAAAAATACTGCGGCTCTGCTTCTTTTGCTGTCAAACAGGATAACAAGAATTACATTGAAGGAGAAGAATCTCTCGTTCCTTATAAAGGAAGTGTTACGAAATTGATAAAAGAATACCGTGAGGGTCTCCAATCATCAATGAGTTACCTCAATTCGAAAGATATTAATGAATACCAGAAGAAAGCAACTTTTGTAAAACTTACTTCTCACTCTTTCCTTGAAAGAAAACCGCAGGTTGATAATGCCTGATAATAGAAGTATTATCAAGATCTTCTGGTTTAGAAAAGACCTCAGAATCTTCGATAACAAGGCGTTAACCTATTTTATTAACAACTTGGATTCTGTTGAAAAATATTTATTCATATACATCAAGAATAAAGACATTCTTAAGTTCTATGGAGATAAGCGTTTAGCATTTCTTAAGAAATGTCTGGAAGAGCTTTCAGTTTCTCTTAAGGAAAAAAATTTGTCACTATCTGTCCTAAAGGGTAACAGTGTTGAAGTATTTAATACGCTCCTGAATAAATACAAACTAATATCTGTCTATTCAAATAAACAAATTGAACCATATACCATTTCCAGAGACAATAAAATATCTGATATTCTTAAGGAATCAGGAAGTGAGTTATTACTTTTTAATGACACTACACTCTTTGAACCAAATGAAATCGTTAAGGATGATGGAAATCCGTACAGTGTTTTCACACCATTCAGTAAAAAATGTTATTCTTTACTTAACGAGAACCATTTTAAGGATTCGAAAACCTTTATTGATAAACTAAATCCGAATAACTGTATAAGCCTTGAATCTGCAGAACTTGACTCTCATACACCTTCTCAAATCCTTAAAGGAGGAAGGAAAGAAGGACTTAAATATTTGAGAGATTTTTATAATTCAGGATTAAATAAATATAAATCGCAGAGAGACTTCCCGGCAATTAAAGGTACAAGCTTTTTGTCAGCTCATTTACATTTTGGTACAATAAGTATTCGCGAATGCTGGCGGTCGGCTTTAAAGAAGTTAAAGGAAAAAGGTGAGTCATCCGAAATCAGATCATGGATGAACGAACTATTGTGGAGAGAGTTTTACTATCACATAACATTTCATTTTCCTTACGTTATTGATGGCGCATTTAAACCGCTTTACGATAAACTTGAATGGAATTATGATAAAACATTATTTGAAAAATGGTGTAACGGCATGACAGGATTCCCTATAGTCGATGCAGGCATGCGGCAATTAAGCAAAGACGGCTGGGTTCATAACAGAGTCAGAATGATAGTCGCTATGTTTCTCACGAAGGATTTGTTCATTAACTGGAAATGGGGCGAGAAGTATTTTGCACAAAAACTGGTGGACCTTGATTTCGCCTCAAACAATGGAGGCTGGCAATGGAGTGCTTCTACAGGTTGCGATGCTCAACCGTATTTCCGTATCTTTAATCCTTATCTGCAAAGCGCCAAATTTGACGCAAAAGGAGAATACATAAGAAAATATGTTGAAGAATTGAGAAATGTACCAGACAAGTATATTCATAAACCTGACGACATGTCTGAAGAGCTAGCTATTCAATATGGAGCATCTGAATACCCTAAACCATTAATTGATCATCATTCTGCAAAGGAATTTGCAATTTCGCAATTTAAGAAAGTATCCGAAATAAAAAATAAATAAAATTACTAACAATTTATGAGAAAAAAATTAATAGCAGGCAACTGGAAAATGAATAAGTGTAATTCCGACGCAAGAATTCTTATGAATGAGATAAAATCAGCTGTCACAAAAGTAATTACAGATTTGGTTGACGTTGTTATATGTCCCCCGTTTATTTCAATTCCGGCAGCATCAGAAATATTCAAAGGTACAGGCATAAACTTTGGCGGACAAAACATTCATTATAAAGATGAAGGTGCTTTCACAGGTGAAGTATCAGCTTCGATGCTCAAGGAAATTGGCTGTAAGTATGTTATACTTGGGCATAGCGAGCGCCGTCAATATTTTCATGAAACAAATCACATTATAAATTTTAAAGTTATTAAAGCACTTGAAAATGGATTAACTCCAATCTTGTGCGTTGGCGAAACCCTTGAACAAAGAGAACAGGGTCTCGAAGTTAAGGTTGTTGACGAACAGGTAACAATGTGCCTTAAAGATGTTAATGCTTCTCAAATGGCTAACGTTGTTATTGCTTACGAACCGGTCTGGGCAATAGGTACTGGAAAAACGGCATCACCAGAACAAGCTGATGATATGCACAAAGAAATCCGTAATTCGCTCGAGAATCTTTATAATGCTACAATTGCGGGTACCATGCGAATTCTATATGGCGGAAGTATGAATGATAAAAACGCATCAGAACTTCTCTCAAAACTTAACATTGACGGAGGTCTTATTGGCGGAGCTGCTTTAAAATCTGAAAGTTTTCTTAGAATTATCGAAGCCGGTATTCAATAGAAAAATTGATTTTATTGTATTAATGGAATATTTTTATTGAATATTTTGTTTTAAATTTATTCCTTTGCAAAAGAATTTTGAAAAATTAAATATATTATTTGAATGAAAGAAGTTGTTATTGTTTCTGCTGTAAGAACACCCATAGGAAGTTTTCAGGGGGCTCTTGCATCTCTTACTGCACCTCAACTCGGTGCAATTGTCATTAAAGAAGCTGTTATGCGGGCGGGTATTAAACCCGAGAATGTTTCAGAAGTAATCATGGGCAATGTTCTTACAGCAGGTGTTGGTCAGGCTCCGGCAAGACAGGCATCAATTTACGCGGGTATCCCAAAATCAGTACCTTGTATGACAATTAACAAAGTTTGCGGTTCAGGTCTGAAATCTGTTATGCTTGCTGCTCAGGCAATTATTGCCGGTGATGCTGATATTGTAGTCGCAGGAGGTATGGAATCAATGAGCAATGTCCCCTATTATCTTCCTAAAGCAAGAACCGGATACAGAATGGGAAACGGTACAATTATTGACGGTATGGTGAATGATGGATTATGGGATTGTTATAATAACTTCCATATGGGAAATGCTGGTGAGTTATGCTCCAAAGAACTTGATATTCCGCGAAAAGAGCAGGACGACTTTTCCGTTGAAAGTTACAAACGTGCACTGAATGCTATTGAAAAAGGACTATTCAAAAATGAAATAGTTCCTGTTGAAATTAAAGACAGAAAAGGTGTAATAACGGTGGCTGAAGATGAAGAACCAAAGAAAACAAATTTTGAAAAGGGTCTCGCACTGAAACCTGCTTTTCAGAAAGATGGTACTATAACTGCTTTTAATGCTTCAAAGATTAATGACGGAGCTTCTGCTTTAGTTGTTATGTCGAAAGATAAAGCTGATGCTATGGGTATCAAACCTATAGCAAAGATAATTGCTCAGACATCATTTGCTCAGGAACCCGAATGGTTTACTACTGCTCCTGCCTATGCCATTCAAAATATAGTAAAAAAAGCTAACATGAATATAGAGGATATTGACGTATTTGAAATTAACGAAGCTTTCGCGGTTCAAGCTCTATCAGTTATTAAAACTGCAAAACTTGACGCATCAAGAGTTAATCTCAACGGTGGAGCTGTTGCACTCGGACATCCAATAGGTGCAAGCGGTGCGAGAATACTTACTACACTTATTAATGTACTTCAACAACAGAACAAAAAGTATGGCTTGGCTACCTTATGTATCGGGGGAGGTGAAGCAAGCGCTTTAATTATTGAAAGAATCTAATAAATAATCATTAAAATGATGGATATAAAGAATATTTCAGTCATTGGAGCCGGAACGATGGGTAATGGTATAGCTCACGTTTTTGCTCAGTACGGATTTAAAGTTAATCTGATTGACTTAAAAGAAGAACTTCTAGATAAAGCAATAAAAACAATTTCCGGAAATCTTGATAGGCAGTTAAAAAAGGGTACTATTACAGAAGAAGTAAAGAATCACACTCTATCAAATATTACAAAGTCAATCAGTCTATCAGAAGCTAAAAATTCTGAACTTGTGGTTGAAGCAGCTACAGAAAATCCGGATACAAAGAAAAAGATATTCATTGCTCTTGATGGAGTATGCAAACCAGATGCTATTCTTGCTACAAATACATCATCAATCTCAATTACTGAAATTGGTGCTGTGACAAAAAGAGCAGATAAAGTAATTGGTATGCATTTTATGAATCCGGTACCTATGATGAAACTCGTGGAAATAATCAGGGGGCTTGCAACTTCGCAGGATGTATACAACAACATAAAATCTCTTACAGAGAAAATTGAAAAAGTACCCGTAGAAGTTCAGGACTATCCTGGTTTTGTTTCGAACAGAATATTGATGCCGATGATTAACGAAGCAATTTACTGTGTTATGGAAGGTGTTGCAGAACCCGAGGCAATTGATTCCGTCATGAAGCTTGGAATGAATCATCCTATGGGTCCGTTGACTTTGGCTGATTTTATTGGTCTCGACGTTTGTTTGTTTATTATGGAGGTTCTTCACAATGGGCTTGGAGATACAAAATACAGACCTTGTCCCCTGCTCAAAAAAATGGTAGCAGCTGGATATCTAGGAAGAAAAAGCGGTAAAGGATTTTACGAGTACAATAAGTAAACTTTAAAATATATAATTATGAATTTTAATTTAACAGAAGAACAAACTCAGATAAGGGATGCTGCAAGAGATTTTGCTGTAAATGAAATTGCACCGTCTTCAATAGAACGGGATATTACTGCTGAATTTCCAACCGAAATAATTAAGCAGCTTGGTGAAATGGGCTTTATGGGTATGATGGTTGCACCTGAATGGGGTGGAGCAGGTTTAGATACTGTAAGTTATGTACTTGCTATGGAAGAAATATCAAAAGTTGACGCATCTGTCGGTGTTATAATGTCGGTCAATAATTCACTCGTATGCTTCGGTATAGAAAAGTGGGGCACGACTGAACAAAAGGAAAAGTATTTAAGACCTCTCGCAACGGGTCAAAAGCTCGGAGCATTTTGTCTATCAGAACCTGAAGCAGGAAGCGATGCTACAAACCAGAAAACAGAAGCAGTAAAAGACGGTGATTTCTATGTCCTAAACGGAATGAAGAACTGGATAACGAACGGTACTAAAGCTGACTATTATTTAATTCAGGCTCAGACCGATAAGGCAAAAGGATATAAAGGAATTACTACTTTTATCGTTGAACAGTCATTCCCTGGTCTTGAAGTCGGAAAGAAAGAAGATAAACTCGGCATCAGAAGTTCTGATACATGCACTATTGGTTTAAACAACTGCAGAGTTCCAAAAGAAAACATACTCGGAGAAGAAGGGCTTGGTTTCAAAATAGCGATGGAAACTTTAAACGGAGGAAGAATCGGTATTGCAGCTCAGGCACTCGGAATAGCCGCAGCATCACTTGAAGCATCTGTCAAATATGCGAAGGAAAGAAAAGCATTCGACGAGCCGATTTCCAACCTTCAGGCAATTCAATTCAAGCTTGCTGATATGGCAGTGAATCTTGAAACAGCACGACTATTGGTTTTTCAGTCGGCATTAAAGAAAGACAACAAAGAAAAGTTTGTTAAAGAAGCTGCACAGGGCAAACTGCAGGCAAGCAAGGTTGCAGTACAAAATGCGCTCGAAGCAATTCAAATACATGGCGGATACGGATACGTCAGGGAATACCTTGTCGAAAGATATCTCCGTGATGCCAAAATTACCGAAATATACGAAGGCACGAGCGAAATCCAAAAGATTGTTATTGCAAGAGAACTGTTAAGAGATTAGATTGCAATAAGCGTGTAGCAGAATTCAAATTTTTAAGTATAAGCAAACCCTGTCACTGACAGGGTTTGTCATTTCTTAAAATAAATATCCATTATCAACCTTCCGTATGAACAAAAGCATAACCTCTATCCGCGTCCATCCGCTCAATCCGTGAAAATCTGCGTTCTATTAAAACATTTATCAGTGGTTATCATAACGAATCATCCCTTTCAGTGTGCGTTTTTATTCACAAATCCTCAGGCACATTCCAAACAAGATTCCCCTCATGCGTTATCAATTCAATCTTCGTAGGAATATAATTCTTCTTTTCATCTTTTATCCCAAACCTCTGATAATTTTCTACCTCACTGCTGAAAATAAATATAAATGTATCACGCGATTTAAGAATTGACCTTGTTAATGGAATAGCAACATCTCCCGTTTTATCCTTTAGCCCTTCGAATGTATGCTCATGCTTATCATCAAACCTAAGCGAACATCTTATGAAATCGCTGTCGGAATTGTTCGTAATTCTTAACGCAAATGCCCCTTGGTCTTCTGAGTCAGATTTCTCTTTTGAAATCTCAAGGTCAATTCGAAGTCCCTTCTCATTCGAAACAGGCTTTAATTCTTTCCATCCTGTTCCGCAGGAAGAGATAATTACTGTCAAGGAAATCCAGAGTATTATGTTTAGTAATATTTTATTCATAATGCAAAATACTCATATTTTTGGCTATTTTGAATTCAATTGTTTCTTCGTTTCAAGCCTGTGTTCTAAAATATAACTTTTATTATTCATTTTACTTGTCTATTTTTAAATGCAATCAATATGAAATATTTTTATAAATATTGTATTCCCCTTTCGACAAAATTAGTTTTAATTCAGCTCAGGATATCTTTTACTCAAATTTTAAATAATTTTCACATAATTAAACAACTTTAATATTATGAAAAGAATTGTATTTACATTAGCCATCGCACTGTCTGTTTGCCTTATGTCATTCACTTTCCCGGGAGATGTAGCGCAAACACAGATGTTAAACAACCTTGTTGTTCAGTTTGTAACAACTAACGGATACGGAAACAATCTGTTTATAGATAATGTATCCGTCGGCGGTCAGAACGGTAACGACCTGTCTGTAAGCAGTCTTAATGTAAGTGATAAGAATTATCTCTTACCCGGTCAAACGACCGCGAAAGTTCTTCCTGTCGCTTTAGTTACTAACGTAGGAAAGAATTCAGCTTCAGGCGCAACAATAACTTTAATGGTTGTCGGCACGTCTTATAATGTTACACAGACCATTCCGACATTATCTATGGGATATTCAGCATCCGTTGCATTCGATTCTTTGGAATTCAACGTTAATACCGCTAAAGACCTGAAACTCTACATAAACTGGGCTTCGGATGAGAATAAAACAAACGATTCACTTTTCAGGAATTGTGTGTTTCATACAGGTGTAAACAGGAAAGTTTTGTTCGAAGCATTTACGAGTACAACCTGTGCTCCATGCGCATCTCAGAATCCTTCTCTTGATGCTTTCGTTCAGGCAAGGTTTGATACTGTAGTTGCTATAAAATACCACGTATGGTGGCCATCACCCGGCGACCCGATGTATATGGCAAATATAAATCAAAACAGTGCTCGCGTTTTTACTTACAGCATTACTTCTGTTCCGTGTCTGCAGATTGACGGTGTTCATCAGCAAATAAGCGGATACACAACCTTATCAAATCTTCTTAATCCTTACAACACAAGATTGTCAAAAGGTGCTCCTCTGTCATTGAGTGTTACTGATGTAAGATTGCCCGGAGATACGATTAAATCAACCGTTACTTTAAATATTGTAGCCCCTCTTTCTCCTACAGCAAATTACAGATTGAAAATATCCGCAATCGAAAGAAAAATAACTTACGCCACTCCTCCGGGCTCGAACGGCGAGACAATTTTTTATGATGTATTCAGGAAAGCATATCCATCTACTTATGGTTCATCAATTCCCTTAACTCCGGGAAATTACGTGTATGAATTCAAGTATAAACGTGAATCTAACTGGATTGACTCAATGATGTACACTGCGGCATTCGTTCAGGAAGAAGTAACTCGTGAAGTTATGAACTGCGCAAAGTCCAGAAATTACTATGCTGATAGCGATGTAATCTCAAACACGCAAAATTTAAACAATGAATTTGATGCTTGCGTGAATATTGGAGGGAATCATTTAGAACCGGATGCAGTGTTTAACTACGAAGGGTTTGAATATACATTCCCGCCCGTCGGTTGGACAATGATTAATCCCGACGACGGAATTACTTTCATGAAAGTCGCCACTCCAAACGGTCCGTCTTTTAATGGTACCAATGCAGTTCGTATGAGATTCTATACATACACTGATATAGGGCAAATTGACTATCTCGTTACGAAACCATACAACAACATCGATGTTAACGACAGCATTAAATTTGACTGGGCTTATGCACCGCGTACGGGTTATACTGACAGGCTTCAGGTCAATGTATCAACAAATGGCGGTTCAACTTTTCCGTTTACAATCTTTGATAAATCAGGTTCCGTACTCGCAACCGCACCTGCGCAGACATCAGCATTTACACCTACTTCTGCATCACAATGGAATACATTCCGTGCAAGAATATCCGATATACTGGTTTCGATAAATAACAACACAGAATTACCCATAAAATATAATCTTAGCCAGAACTATCCGAACCCGTTTAATCCTGTTACTCAGATAAACTACTCTGTAGTGAATAAAGGTTTTGTAAGGCTAAGCGTGTATGATATGCTCGGAAGAGAAATATCTGTATTGGTTAATGAAGTTAAAACACCGGGAAATTATATCATCAGTTTCGACGCATCAGATTTCTCAAGCGGAATCTATATCTATAAAATGGAAACGAATGAATTTACAGCAAGTAAAAAGATGGTATTGATAAGATAGTTCTTATCGAATTAATTATTTTAAAATAAAGTGCCGCTTCCTGCGGCACTTTGTTTTTAAGAAATATTCTTAATTATTTCTATTGGTTTTATATTTCTCTGTGGGCTCTGCTCCCTCTGTGATTAAAAGCTCTTTGCAATAAATAAATTCTTCTCTGTGGACTCTGCTCCCTCTGTAATTATAAGCTCTTATAAATAAACTCTTTTCTCTGCGGGCTCTGCTCCCTCTGGGATTATAAGCTCTTATCAATAAACAAATTCTCTTCTCATCGTTCTCTGTTCCCTCTGTGATTATAAGCTCTTATCAATAAATTAACTCTTTTTTCTGCGGGCTCTGCTCCCTCTGTGATTATTAGCTCTTATCAATAAATAAACTCTCCTCTCTGTGGGTTCTGTGACTAACTCTGTGTCGCTCTGTGGTAAAATCTTTTCTTGTGTTTGTGCTCTTGCTACGCCGTGCTTGTGGTAAAATCTTTTCTTTGCTTTTAAGCTCTAAGATTATTCACAATATCTTTTAAACATTCCACTGCCTTTCTCAACTGCGTGTCTGCCAAATACGGTGCAGGTCCGAGTCTCAGAAAATCACCCCTGTAGTCTGTCAGAATATTATGTTCTCTGAGCTTCTTTGAAATAGTACCCGCATGAGACGTCAGGAACGTCATAAATCCTGCTCTGTCTTTCACATCAGTAACCTTTATTTTTGCCGGGTCTAAATTATATCCTTTAAATTCACTTTCAAGAACTTCTTTCTGGTGATTGTTAATCTCCCTCAATATCGCAGGAGTCAGGTTCTGCTCTTTAAAGAATTCGAATACTTTTATCGCACGGTAATGTGAAACAGGGTCATAAGTCGAACCCTCAAAAGCCCAGCGCTTATCGCCGTAAAGAACTTCACCGGGTATTTTCTTAGCTGAGAGTGAAGCAAACTCAGCAAACCAGCCTGTTACAACAGGTTTAAAGACTTCATTAGGCGGAATTCTCATGAAACAGTTACCTTCACCGATCTGTAAATATTTATAACCCCCGCCTACAAGAAATGAATTTTCAAGTTTCTCTTCTTTAATTGAGAATGGCACTGCATTCAAAACGTGGTATATATCAACAAGTAGTTTTGAGCTGTACTTCGTGCAGGTTTCTTCAACTTCTGCAAGACCCGATACAACAGAAGCATCCTGAAACATTACTTTTGAAACCATCACTGCTAAAACTGAATCATCTATTTCATTGATTAATCTTTCCGAAAGTGTTACTATAGGATCTCGTTTCACTTTAATTACTTCGAGGTAACCCTGATTCATTCTGTCAAGCTGACGCCGTATAGTATGAAACTCTCCGTCAGTCGTAATTATTTTATTTCTGTTTTTATAATCAAGCGCAGAAAGAAACCGCAGAAGCAAGTCATGCGTATTCTGTCCGTGGACGATGTTTTCCTTATCATCATCAATAAGCTCTGCAATATGCGTTCTGAATTTATCCGCTGCCGCAAAAACCCTCTCCCATTTATCATCTGCGAGCTCTGAGGCATCCTTCCAGCATTGTAAAATCCCCTCTTTTGAGCAATCGGGCTGAGCCTGATGAGAGTGTCCTGTAAGAAGTATTCTTTCGGTAACCCTGAAATCTTTGTAATACTTTGAAAGCGGATTTACATCCTTCTTTAAGTCATCGATACTAATCATTCGTAAACTCCGACCTGATTAGCCACAAATCTTCGAACAGCGGTTTAAACAAAGTGCTTTGCAGGTATCTTACGCCCTCCGAGCCTCCCGTGCCTGTTTTAGCACCGATAGTCCTTTCCACCATCTTAACGTGTCTGTACCGCCATTCCTGCAAACCCTCGTCAAAGTCAACAAGCAACTCACAGAACTGTGCAATTATCGGAAAGTTCTTATAAATATCGAGAAGCACTTCCTGTACTTTTTTGTTTGGCTGGATTTCAGAAGTTATATCTCTGTCTGTAATATCCTCCGGTATGCTAAAATTATTTTTGTACAGATAGTTCATGAAAAAATCCCACACTGTCTTTTCGTTATACCTCTTCCCGATTTTAGTGTAAGCAATGCTTCCTTTTTCAAATCTATCAAGAGCTTTAATATTCTTTTTCCCAAACATGAACTCCAGCTCACGAAACTGATACGACTGGAACCCGCTTGCCGACTGAAGATAATCCCTGAATGAAAGGAACTCCAGCGGTGTCATTGTTTCAAGTATATCAATCTGATGCACAATCACCTTCAAAATCGTGTTTACTCTTTTAAGCGTTTTAATTGCAGTGATTATGTCATTTTCTCCGAGTTTCTTATTAAGATAATCAAGTTCATGAATAATCTGCTTAAACCAGAGTTCATAAGCCTGATGAATAATGATGAAAAGCATCTCATCGTGCTCTTCGTTTTCAGAATACATTTTCTGAAGGTTTATGAGCTCGTCAATTTTCAGATATGAAGAATATGTCAGTTCCATAAGTTTAATTCAATAGTTTTATTATTTTTGCATCAATTTCCCTAATTTTCGAATAAAAATCTATAACAAACATTCCCTATTCAAACTTTCAGATCACGGCTCTTATCCGTGTATAATAACTAATCGCGTAGCGATTATATATTTGTAGCATCGAAGATTCACATAATCAAACAATGCCGTAGGTATTGCATGTCCATTCATCGTTGTTTATATCAACATGGAATACCTGACGGCATTCTATCTATTTGCATCATACAACCTACAAATATTCAATGCCAACGGCATTCACAAAACAAAAGCATTTATTTGTCTTTATCAGAGTTCATCCGTTTAATCTGCGTGAATCTGTGTTCTATAAAATTTCTAATCACAATTTACGAATCACGAGTTACGAATCACGGCTCTTATTCTCTTGCTCTTAACCTCTATTACAAATAAATTACAGACATGAAGTTTAAAATCTATCTCGAATACAACGGCACAAACTACGCCGGCTGGCAGCAGCAAAAAAACGCTAAGACCGTTCAAGGCACACTGATTGATGCCGTCAAAGCCATATTCGGCAAGTCTAAAGGCGAAAGCCGCTTTATTGATTTGCAGGGCTCGGGCAGGACTGACAGAGGCGTTCATGCACGCGAGCAGGTAGCACATCTTGAATGCGAAACAATGCTTGGACCCGAGATAATCAAAATGAAGCTTAACGATATACTTCCCTCAGACATAAACATTCTTGAAGTTGAAAAGACTCATAACCGTTTTCATGCGCGGCATTCGGCTGAGGCAAGGCAGTATGTTTATGTCATTTCCAAAAGGCGCACTGCATTCGAGAAAAGGTATGTCTGGTGGGTAAAGGATAAGCTGAACGTGAATAAGATGGCTGATGCATGTAAACTATTTATAGGCATGCATGACTTCAGGTCTTTTTGCGAGAAATCTGACGAAGATAAATCAACAAAGGTTAATGTTGAGTTTGTTACCGTAACAGAAGATGCTGATAAGATTTACATCAGGATTAAGTCTTCGCACTTTCTCTGGAAAATGGTCAGGCGTCTGGTCGGAGTTCTGGTTGAAGTCGGTCGCGGCAATATGAACGAAGATGATATCAAACGATATATGCAAAATTACACCGATGAGCTCGCAAAATACACAGCACCGCCATCGGGCCTCTTCCTCGAAAAAGTCTTTTATTGATGTATTTTGTATTAACCAGAATACACAAAAAGCACAAGATAGTAATTAAAGAAAAGATTGAAACACTAAGTACACTCAGAACACTAAGAAAAGAATTACCAAGTCGAAGATTAGTAATATAGAAATAGAATTATCTTAGTGGTCTAAATGGTCTTAGTGTTGATAAATCTTTTTCTCTTAGTAATAAATAATTCTTTTCTCTTAGTAATAAATAACACTCTTCTCTGCGTCCTCTGGGGTCTCTGCGGTTACATGCTTTTCTCTTATCAATAAATAATTCTTTTCTCCGTGTTCTCTGCTCTCCTCAGTTTTCCTCTGTGGTAAAATCTCTTGTCCTTCTTTGTGTTATTTCTCTTATCAATAAATAATTCTCTCCTCTGCGTCCTCTGGGGTCTCTGCGGTTAAATTCTTTTCTCTTATCAATAAATAATTCTTTCCTCTGTGTTCTCTGCTCTCCTCAGTTTTCCTCTGTGGTAAAATCTCTTGATTTTAGAAATAAATAATTCTTTTCTCTGTGTTCTCTGCTCTCCTCAGTTTTCCTCTGTGGTGAATTTTTATCTTATCTCTTAAATCTTTTTCTTTAGCGATTTTACAATAGATATATTTTTTCTAAATACTTTTGTATTTTCTTTGTTCTAATTGAACTTAGTGGTGATAATCTTTTAAAAATTAATTCAGCAAATTTATTAACAATTATATATATACTTATGAAAAAACTTTCTGTACTCTTTTTAATCATTATCTTTCTTGCAACAAACATTCAGGTTGCAAACTCCACGTTCTCCATTTGCGCCGTTGACCCCGTCACAGGTCAGGTCGGAAGCGCCGGTGCATCATGCATTTCAAACTGCCTCATACTCAGCTACATACAGCCGAACTGGGGTGTTGCTCACGTTCAGGCATCTTGGACACAGACAAATTACAACAACGCAAGAAGGCTCATGCTTTTGAAGTATTCGCCTCAGCAGATAAAGGATTCAGTCGTTCTTCAGGACGGAAACCCTTCTGTGAGACAGTACGGTTTTGTTGATTTAATCGGCGGTGGCAGGGTTGCTAATTATACGGGGGTGAACTGCACAAATTACAAGAATCACATCACGGGTCCGACATATTCAATACAGGGAAATATTCTTCTCGGACAGCATATACTCGATTCAATGGAGGCGCGTTTTCTTCGTCAGACGGGAACGCTTGCGGATAAGCTGATGGCGGCAATGCAGGGTGCAAAAGTTGTGGGTGCCGATACAAGATGCACGGGTTCTAACAAATCTTCCATATCATCATTTTTAAGAATCAGAAAGCCGGGAGATACTGTAGGAACGCAGTATCTTGAGCTCGTTGTGGGAAATACGACGGGCAGCAAAGACCCGATTGATTCGCTTCAGGTTTTATACAATAATTGGCTGCTTACAAACGTAGGTTCTACAGGTGAAGAAGTAGCGGTAAGTCCCGCGCTTTACCAAAACTTTCCGAATCCGTTTAATCCTGTGACGCGAATAAAATTCAGCATACCGAAGGCATCATACGTGACTTTGAGAGTTTATGACATAAAGGGCAGAAACGTTGCGAACCTGATAAACGAAAACATGAATCCCGGCGTTTTCTACTCCCCTTTCAACGGTGAAGGTCTCAGCAGCGGAGTTTATTTCTATGCGCTTGAAACAAAAGATATAAACACGGGAAAAGTTTTCAGAGATTCAAAACGCATGATAATCCTAAAGTAATATATTTCAGTCTTCTCGCTTTTATTTTTGTCATCCCCGCTCGTTCTTGGCGGGGATCTCATTTTTTATTTTGTCATCCTCGAATGTTCTTATCGGGGATCTACTCAGTAGAGTAGATTCAGGTTGCAGAGAATATGCACCCTGAACCCCTCGTCA
>CAZVCC010000001.1:0-141368 GCA_964626015.1 uncultured Ignavibacteriaceae bacterium | reverse complement strand
GTGCAACTCCGAAAAATCCGTATTCGGGATTGATTGCGTAAAGCCTGCCGTCATCTCCGAATTTCATCCAAGCTATGTCGTCGCCTACTGTCTCTACTTTCCAGCCGGGAAGCGATGGCGTTAGCATTGCAAGGTTTGTCTTTCCGCATGCTGACGGGAATGCCGCAGCTACGTATTTCTTTTCGCCGTTTGGAGGTGTTAACCCGAGTATGAGCATGTGCTCTGCAAGCCATCCTTCATCGTGTGCGAGGACTGATGCTATACGAAGCGCAAAACATTTTTTCCCGAGAAGTGCATTGCCGCCGTATCCCGACCCGAACGACCAGATTGCTCTTTCTTCAGGGAAGTGGCAGATGTACTTTGTTTCATTGCAAGGCCACGCAACGTCTTTCTTTCCGTCAATAAGCGGCATACCGACTGAATGCAGGCATGGTACAAAATGACCGTCATCGCCAAGCACGTCAAGTACTGCTTTTCCCATGCGTGTCATTATGCGCATATTAACCACTACGTAAATCGAATCAGTAAGTTCAACTCCTATATGTGCAATCTTTGAGCCCAGAGGTCCCATCGAAAATGGAATCACGTACATCGTGCGTCCTTTCATGCATCCGTCGTAAAGTCCTGTCATAATCTTCTTCATTTCAGCGGGTGCCATCCAATGATTCGTCGGACCTGCATCTTCCTTCTTTTCCGAACAGATAAACGTTCTATCTTCAACGCGTGCCACGTCCTTCGGGTCTGATATTACCCAGTATGAATTCGGACGCTTTGGTATCGGCTTGAAAGAACCGTTATCAACGCATTGTTTTATAAGTGTATCGTTCTCTTCCTGCGAGCCGTCGCACCAGTGAATTGAATCGGGTTTGCAAAGTTTTGCCATTTCATCAACCCAAGCTATGAGTTTCTTGTTGTTGGTCATTGTGTACCTTTCTTTTATATTATTTATTTAAGTAATTATTGAAAAAGAGATATATAATTTAAAAATATACCTTTTACTTTATTCTTGTCATAAAAATCCTTGTCCATCCGCCCAAACCGCGATAATCCGTGTTCTATACACCTACTCCTTAAACTCCATCTTCGTCTGATTCGGGTTTTTCCTCTCCTCCACAACATTCGACATCATTATCGCTATAGGCTTCGTCGACTCAAACTTACTCAGCACAATTTTTATCATACTCATCACAGGCACCGAAAGTATCATCCCCACAACTCCCCACAAATACCCCCAGAAAATAAGTGAGAATATCAAAAGTATCGGACTCAGATTCAGCTTCTCTCCCATGACCTTTGGCTCAATAACATTCCCGAAAACAAACCCCACTACAGCAAGTATTATCACAAGCAGTATCGGAGTGAATATGTTGTCATACTGTATCAGCGATGTCAGAAACGGAAGCAGCGTTGCAATAAAAGCTCCTATGTTTGGAATATATGCCAGCAAAAATGTCATCAGTGCCCAAACAAGCGCAAAGTCCAGCCCGAATATCCAGAATATTATCAGAGTTGCAACACCGTGCGAAAAATTTATAAGCGTCTTTCCAATCAGATATTTTCTCACGTCTGTCAGTATAGCTGAAAGTGTATCGTTAATGCTTTTTGCTTTTGAACTGTCAAACGCCTTGCCGATTCTCTTCCTAATGCTTCCGAATTCCGTCAGTAAAAAAAGCACGTAAATCAGTATTAGAAGAAAATTCGTAAACAGTCCCGCAACTCCCGAAATAAGAGTCGTCAATATCCCCCCGAGTGTCTCCGCATTAAGATATTTCTTAATATCAATAGCCCTTTCACCCTCAGGTATCAGCCTGTAACTGTGAAGTAACTGCTCAGTGGAATTTACCAGCTCCTCTCCTTTTTGCATGTACTTTGGCAGCTCGGCATTGAACGATGTTATACTCGTGAAAATAAAAACACTCGATATGTTAGCTATCACAAGTATTGACAGCAGTACTATTACTAATGCAGCCGGTCCCGGTACTTTCTTTCCCTTCATCCATTCGTAAAACGGCTCAAATAAAAATGAGATTATCACCGCCATAAAGAAAGGAAGAAATATTGCCTGAAGCTCTTTTAAAAGATAAAAAGAAAACCCGACAAGAAATAAAGATGCCGCAATGTTTAAAAATTTATTGTTCCTGTATTCCATCCTTAAAGATACTTTAAGATTTTCTTATATTCAATAGGGTCTTTTTTTCCTGCCTGCTGAAACCCGCGCAGCCTCAATGCACAGCTGTCGCATTCTCCGCAAGCTTTTGTTTCGCTTTTGTAACATGACCATGTTAAATGAATCGGTGCTTTCTTTTGCAATGACTTTTCCACTATCTGTTTCTTACTGAAGTTTATTATAGGTGTCTTTATCTTGATTCCCGAACCGGGTTTAGTCCCCAGCGTTATCATTTTCTCATAAGCTCTGAAAAAACTTTTCCTGCAATCGGGGTAACCGCTTGAATCTTCCTCAACGGCACCTATGTAAATCGCCCGTGCTCCGATTACTTCCGCCCAGCTTACCGCTACGGCAAGTATATTAGCATTCCTGAACGGAACGTAACTCGTCGGAATCTTATGAGTTTTTAAGTTAGCCTTCGTAACATTTTCATGCCTATCAGTTAACGAAGAACCGCCAATCTGTTTTAAGTGTGAAACATCAACCACAAGCTTTTCTTTCACCCCGAAATATTTTGCTATATCGTTGAAAGCTTTTAGCTCGCGTCTCTGAGTACGTTGTCCGTAGTTCACATGCAAAAACGCTGCTTCATATTTTTCAAAAGCGTAAGCGGCGGTAAGACAACTGTCCATACCGCCGCTGACTAAAACTATGGCTTTTTGCTTCCCTACCAGAGCCATTTGAACTCTCGTGCTTTTTGTTCGAGTTCGTCCCTGAATTTAGGGTGGGCTATATTGATAAGCAGTTTTGTTCTTTCTCTTAACGTCTTTCCGTATAAATCTGCTATCCCGTATTCAGTGATTATTGTCTGTACGTCCGCCCTCGTCGTAACTACTCCCGAACCCTGTGTCAGCATCGGTACTATCTTAGATATAGTGTCATTCTTCGTAGTTGAAGCAAAAGCTAAAATTGATACACCTCCCTTGCTTCGCATTGCACCCCTCACAAAGTCTACCTGCCCGCCGAATCCCGAAAATATTCTCGTACCCATTGAATCCGAGCATACCTGTCCGCTTAAATCAACCTGTATCGCAGAGTTTATCGAAATCATGTTGTCGTTTCTTGAAATATTCACAGGGTCGTTCACAAACTTTGATGAACGGAATTCTATCAACGGATTGTTGTGTATGTATTCGTGAACTTTGTTTGTACCAATAACGAATGAAGATACAACTTTATTCGGAATAAATGTTTTTTTCTCGCCGTTTACAACACCAGAATCTATAAGGTCAATCAAACCGTCAGAAAACATTTCGGTATGTATTCCGAGATTCTTCTTCTCCTGAAGGAAAGGAAGTACTGCATCAGGTATGGCACCAATCCCCATCTGCAGTGTAGCACCGTCGCATATTAATGATGATATGTATTCCGCTATAGTACTGTATATTTTCTTATCTTCTTCTGTTGCGTTTGCGTCAACCATCGGGACCTCAAGCAACGGCTCGTCAATTTCAACAATATATTTTATCTTGCTTATATGTATAAAGTTATCACCAAGTACTCTCGGCATCTTTGGATTTATCTGCGCTATTATCACTTTCGCATTTTCTGCCGCAATTTTTGATACCTCATTGCTGACGCCGAACGAACAGTAACCGTGCTCGTCAGGCGGCGATAAATGCAGCATGCAGACATCAACATTAAGTTTACCAAGTTCATATAACCATCCAATTTCAGATAAGAATACAGGATAAAAATCTGCTCTGCCTTCGTTTACAGCCTTCCTTACGTTACCCGAACAAAACAATGCATGATGGGTAAAATGCCCTTCCATTTTCGGGTCAACGTATGGCGCTTTGTGAAATGTCGTAAGGTGTGCTACCTTCACATTTTCCAACTCTTTGTACCTGTCAGTCATTGCATTTATTAACACGTCAGGATAAGCACTGTTTGCATGGATGTGTACGTAATCATTTGATTTTATTACTTTTACCGCTTCTTCAGCTGATACTACTTTACTGGCGTAATTGAGTTTATACATTCTTCGAGGAAATTAATGTTTTTGGTAAATATTTATATTAGTAAAATTAGTCATTTATTAAGATTTATAAAATACCTTTTCATGTCTCCTATTAAATATTTTTGTGGTTCTCTAACTTTCCAATTTTCAAACTCTTGCTATATAACTAAGTATAATAAATAGCTTTTAAAGTCCGGACGGAACGACATATTAAAAACTTATGATTTCTATGTTATTAAAATTTTGAAGGACTCCTTGCTAAGACGGGGATTTAAAGTAAATACTCCCATTAAATACCGAAGTAAGAAACTTTAGTTTAAAAGAAAATACAACAGGGGTCTGAGAATACCTACCCATTATTGGTGAATTAACAATCATCACGAGAACATCTATCTTTCATCGAAGATGCATCGAGGCTTTTGTGTAAAATAAGTGGATAAGAAGTGGGTTTGAAGTGGATTTATAGTGGACTTAGGAAAATTATGAAATATGGAAAATATATTTACTTTATGGTCAGAATTTGCAACAGAATATTAATATTTTTCTCAGCAGTATCTGAAAGCACCAAAATTTAAAGAACATATAGCCACATCTACTTAATAATGCAAATGAAATGACATTTTTAGAGGATGCCAAGCAAATGACATATTAATTAAAAGTAAAATAGATATATTTTTTGTAAATGTCAAGGGAGAAGGAAAAATATTTATCTATTTCGCTTTGCGTTCTAAGCTTCGAAATTAAATTTTCTTTATAAACTAAATTGGTTTCCGAAGTGTTATTTAGTGTAATACATTTTGTATAGTTAATAATTAAATCACAAAAAATTAAAAACTATGAAAAATTATCTTCTCTCTATTTTATTGATTCTTTTAGTAACAAGTGTCTCATACGGTCAGTTAGATGACATATTAAAGAAAGCTACTGAAAAGTTAAACATTACCGAACTTCCGGAAGAAAAAAATATCTCCACAAGTCTTTCGGACGCGCAGCCCGAAGCATTCTGGCTTAAGACCATTGAATCACATCGAACCGTTCAGGTACCTCCCGATTACTCTTTTGAGTATTTTCCGGGATACTACAGACTTACCGTTAAGACGTTCTGTCTAAAGGCAGGAACTCAGCGCCCCTCATCCGGTAATGGTTATAAACTCGCTCCATTGAAGGGAAGAGTCGGTGATGTAGTTGAGAATATTCTCGTGCGTTCAGCTGAGCATCCTGAAATAGATCAGAGAGATGTACAGGTTCTTCTCTGGGCAATACAGACACAAACGAAGTTCACTGACCTGCCAGCAGAATTTCAGGCAAAAGTCAAGCCGCTGCTTACTACTTCTGACATGCTTAAACTAGAAGTTAATCCGACCGAGATTGCTATGGACATGCTTCCCGATAATCTTACATCAGCCGCAAAATATTATAAAGATTTGAGAAACCGAATGACTAACCCGACATCGAATTTCACTGATTTAGAAAATTTTGTATTCAGCGAGACAGGTGTTACAGTGACTAACCCATACAAGGAACAAATAAACCGTGGAATGTGGTATTATCTGAATAACGGCTATTATGCAAGACTGTTTCCGGAAGCTTATTACAAGTCGGACATCGAACTCTATAGACCATCATACATACAGGTTTCCAGAGATGACAAAGGCAGGGTAACTGCATTCGGAAATGATGATTATAATATATCAGTGACTTATGATGATGAACCCGGACGTGACGTATTCACCACACCTTCCGGTAAACAGCTGCCGATATGGAGATTCAAGAGCATTCAATACACAGGTCCGTCTCCTGAATTTAATAAAACAATCGAAAATACGGGATGGATTATCAGAGATTCTAAGGACTTAAATAGCGGTAGCGGTTTTCTGTACGAAAGGATGGATGACCCGATGGAAGCTGATTACAGCATGCGGAAGGATTTTACTAAACGAGCTACAGATGGAGCTAAAAAATACGCTAAAGAACAATTCAATAAAGAACTTGGCAAGGAAGAGATAAAAGAATTTGACGACATACAGCATATGAAAGACGGTATTGATGCTGCTACTGATTTAAATGACTTCGAAAAGAAATCTGAGTGGATACAGAAAAACACGGAACTTACAACGGACTGGTTTACGCAGGCAATTAATGCACTTGCAGGAAGTGAGGATGAAGATGATCAAAGCAAGAAAAAGGGAAACAAAGAAAGGAAAAAAGTAAAACCAGAGAAAAAATTATTTGTTCCCTCGGGTAAGGGACAGCGACTCGGAGTTTCTGTTGGTATAGGAAATTAATTCTTATAGAAATAAAAACAGGAGTGTGATTCACTCCTGTTTTATAATTATTGTAAATTGATATTAATTTACAGATTCCCAACCATATTCTTCGGCACCACCCATTTCTCGAATTCTTCCTCTGTTAGAAATTCAAGCTCGAGAGCCGCTTCCCTCAGAGTCTTATTTTCTTTATGCGCCTTCTTCGCAATCTTTGCGGCTTTTTCATAACCGATATGAGTATTCAAGGCAGTAACGAGCATCAATGAGTTTTCAACGTGTCTGCTTATCACAGAATGATTCGGCTCAATCCCCACCGCACAGTGCTCATTGAATGAATCGCATGCATCGCCAAGCAGCCGCGCCGAATGAAGCAAGTTAGTTATCATCACCGGCTTAAATACGTTCAGCTCAAAGTGTCCGTATATTCCGCCTGTCGTTATCGCAACGTCATTACCAATCACCTGCGCACAAACCATCGTCATCGCTTCAGCTTGCGTCGGATTCACCTTCCCCGGCATGATTGAAGAGCCCGGTTCATTTTCGGGAATTATTAACTCCCCTATTCCGCTCCTCGGTCCCGATGCAAGAAGCCTGATGTCATTCGCAATCTTCATCAGACTCACAGCAAGCGTCTTTACCGCTCCCGATGATTCAACCATCGCATCGTGTGCCGCAAGCGATTCAAACTTATTCTCCGCCGTTTTAAAGGGATACCCCGTCAGTTCCGAAATATACTTTGCAACTATCACATCATAATTCTTCGGTACATTCAATCCTGTTCCTACTGCAGAACCCCCTAAAGCAAGTTCAGAAAGATGAGCCAAAGAATTCTTAATAGCTCTTATTCCATGGTCTATCTGCGATACATAACCTGAAAACTCCTGACCCAGCGTGAGCGGAGTCGCATCCATTAAGTGTGTTCTTCCAATCTTAACTATATCCATAAACTTCTCCGACTTTTCTTTCAGCGTTCTCATTAAGCTCGTAGCTTTGGGAATAGTGTTCTCAACTATCATCTTATAGCCCGCAATGTGCATCGCTGTCGGGAAAGTGTCGTTTGAAGATTGAGATTTGTTCACGTCATCATTCGGATGAAGTACTTTTTTCTCATCCGTAAGCTTCCCACCGCTCAGTACATGCGCCCTGTTCGCAATCACTTCATTAACGTTCATGTTCGATTGCGTCCCTGAACCAGTCTGCCACACAACTAAAGGAAACTGGTCATCAAGGTCACCGTTAAGAATTTCATCGCAAACCTTACCAATCAGTTCCATCTTTTCTTTCGGCAGTACACCGCATTCATGATTCGCCATCGCAGCAGCTTTCTTTAATATCGCAAAAGCGTAAATCACTTCCTTCGGCATTAGCTGTGCTCCGATAGTGAAGTTCTCTCTTGACCTTTGGGTTTGTGCTCCCCAGTACTTTTCCGCGGGAACCCTTACTTCACCCATCGTGTCGTGTTCTACTCTGTAATCCATAATACTTTGTTTAAATTAATAATATTATTTATTTACCTTCTTTTATTTTCTTCAATATAGGCTAAAGCTTCTATTACACTCCCGAATAAATGCTCATCTCCTATTTTATCCAGTAAACCCGATTGTACCATCGCAAATAACGGCTGCTTATGCAAACCAGATATTATAAACTTTGTTTTCTGTACTTTTAAAGTTGATTCAAGGTCCTCAAGTGCTCTCAATCCGGTCGCATCTATAAGCAGCAGATGCTTCATTTCGAGAATTAAATACTTGGGCTTCTTTTCAACGGGCCTTAATGATTCAGTGAACTGCTCTACTGCGCCGAAGAATAACGAGCCGTGTACCTCAAATATCTCAACACCCTCCGGCATCTTTATCTCGCCTTCGTCGCTTTCAAATTTATCTTCCAGTTCATCTTTTATATCTTTTGTGATTGCATTCACCTGTGATACTTCAGCCATTCTCCTCATGAAGAATAACGCCGAAAGAACAACCCCGACCTCAATGGCTATTGTTAGGTCAAATACTACTGTAAGTATAAAAGTTACAATCAAAATTATAATATCACTCTTCGGACTTCTTAAAAGTTTCTTAAATGATCGCCACTCGCTCATGTTGTATGAAACTATAATGAGTATCGCAGATAATGCAGGTATCGGAATCAGTGCAGCCCATTTACCAAAGAATAACATTATTAACAATAAAACAACTGAATGAACTATACCCGCAACAGGAGTCTTTGCTCCGTTTTTTACGTTAGTTGCTGTTCTTGCTATCGCGCCCGTTGCAGGAATCCCGCCAAATAAAGGCGAAAATATATTAGCTACTCCCTGAGCTATTAGTTCCATGTTAGACCTGTGTCTTGATCGTATCATACCATCTGCCACGGATGCGGAAAGAAGGGATTCAATCGCACCCAGTAATGCTATTGTTACCGCCGGAGAAAATACACCCATAATTTTATCAAACGTTATATTTGGTATTTGTGGTGTTGGTAACGAATTAGGTACTTCTCCAAACCTGCTCTGTATTGTATCCACTTTAATGTCGAACACTTGCACGATAACTGTCATTACAATAATTACAACTAGTGGCGAGGGTATTTTATGTGAAACTCTCGGCCAGAAAATAAGAATTAAAAGTGAGATACCTCCGATAAGTAATGCATTGTAATTTATTGCTGTAAACTCTTTGAAGTATACTACCCACTTTGAAATAAAATCTGCCGGAAGCTCGGTTATCTGTAATCCGAACATATCTTTAATCTGCGATGTAAATATTATAACAGCAACACCGCTCGTAAATCCAACAACTAAAGGATAAGGTATAAATTTTAATAATGTCCCAAGTCTGGCAATCCCCATTAATACAAGTATTGCTCCCGCCATGAATGTTGCTATTGCAAGCCCGTCATACCCGTATTTCTGTACTATGCCGTATATTATGACTATAAACGCACCAGTCGGTCCCGCTATCTGAACCCTGCTCCCGCCAAGAAGTGAAACTAATAATCCCGCTATTATTGCCGTATAAAGTCCCTGTTCTGGCTTAACACCCGAAGCTATAGCAAATGCTATAGCAAGTGGTAATGCAACTATCCCGACAATAACACCCGCTGATAAATCTGAAAAGAACTTATCTCTTGTATATCCTTCCTTAATTGCCGTCCATAACTTCGGTGTGTATTTCTTTTTCAATGAGTGATTCCTCTTTGTTTTATCTCTTTTTACCGTGAGCAGCTGTCACTGTAGTAAACAGTCCCCCGCGTCTTGAATAAATACCCTTCACTTCCATCCAGCGCGGCTTCAGCACATAGACCAAATCATCAAGTATCCTGTTCGTTACGTTCTCGTAAAATATTCCCTCATTCCTGAAAGACTGCAGATAAAACTTCAGCGATTTAAGCTCCACGCATTTCTTATCCGCAATATACGAAATAACTATCGTCCCAAAATCCGGCTGACCCGTCTTCGGACAGACAGAAGTAAACTCATCAGTCTGATGAACAATCACGTAATTCCTTGCCGGATGTGAGTTCTCAAATGTTTCCAGTATCGCAATCTTTTTCTTATCTAAAACCGATTTATTCTTCATTTATGTAACATTATTTATTTTCTTTAAATTACTTATTTCTGGTATCAAATAAAATAAACTATAAAAGTCATATCAGTAATACTACAACCGCTCCCAGCGTACCCAATACTGCCTGCCACACTAATTTCCTGTACTTTATCACATCACCCTTCTTCGTAAACAAAAGTCCGTACGGTGTCCACCATGCCCATTTCACACTATTACTTTTAACTTCTTTCCTGAAATTCCCCCTGTCATTACCATAATTAAACACTTCACAGTATAGATAGAAAAGGAAATCGCATCCCCACGTCCACCAGATAATATTAAATGCAATCGCTGCTCTCCATCCTGAAAAATAAAACAACAGCACAGTCAAAATTAACTGGAATAATCCCTGCACAACCCTGTACTTATTGAAGTTGCTAAAATCAGCCCACCCCCTCTTCAGACTAACATTAAACCCGAAATAATCAAACAATGCAAAGACTATTACAGCGGCAACGGTATATATTAAACTAATCATTATCTCCATAGAATAAATTAATAATCCCGATATTCACAAAAAATACACTAAGATTAACATATTATTACATGGAAATTTAATTATTTCTTCTCTATTTTTAATTGTTTGCGGGAGTAATTCAGCGGTAGAATGTCAGCTTCCCAAGCTGGACGTCGCGGGTTCGATCCCCGTCTCCCGCTCAACTTTATCCTCTCTTAATTATGAAAAGGGATATTACGGTTTTTACTTTTTTAATCCTGTTGTTTATTTTTAATTCTATGAATGCACAAAAAGTTTCCGAAGTAACAGGTTTTTGCGATGTTAAAGGTGGTAAGATTTGGTACAAAATTATAGGTGCAGAAAAACAAGCTGTTCCGCTTATCTGCATTCATGGCGGTCCCGGTGGTAGTCACGATTATTTACTTACATTAAGCTCCCTCTCTTCTGACAGACCAGTAATCTATTACGACCAGCTCGGATGCGGTAACTCTGATAAACCTACTGATAATTCACTTTGGACTGTAGAAAGATATACAGATGAACTTAAGCTACTCTTAGAGCATTTAAAATATGACTCAGTTATTCTCCTTGGACAATCGTGGGGTGCTGTTCCGGCTCTTGAATATTATCTCCTATCTCCTCAAAAAGTTAAAGCTATAATATTCTCCGGTCCCCTTATAAGTTCGGAATTATTCATAGAAGGTGCTCGCTCTTATCTTCCTTCATTGCCTGATAGTATAAGGAAGACAATAATTCAATGTGAAGATAAAAAAGACTTCACAAACCAAAAGTATATTGATGCAATGAACTTCTACTACAACCTGCATCTTTGCCGTATGAACCCTTGGCATCCATTGTTATTGGAAACTTATGGAAAAATGAATGCAGATATTTATTCCTTTATGTGGGGACCAAGTGAATTTACCGGAACAGGCTCGCTAATGAAATATGACAGAACTAAAAAACTTAAAAATATAACTATCCCCATCCTTTTTACATGCGGCGAATATGACGAAGCAGCTCCATACATTGTCGAAAGATACAGTAAAACAACTCCTAATTCTGAGTTTGTTGTGATGAAAGATTGTTCTCATAGTCATCATCTTGAAAATATTGATGAATACAATTATATTGTAAAAACATTCATCAATAAATTAAATTGAATCATTATAATTGACTACGGGAAAAAAATATTTTACAGTCGGACCTACTGAACTTTCCGACGGAATCTTGGATTACTACAAAGATGCCATCGAAAATAATTTATTTTCAGTTTCTCATCGTTCACCAGAATTCGAAGAAATAAACTCTCGTACTGTAACCTCCCTTAAAATGCTTCTCGGTATTCCGGACGACTTCTACGTTTTATTCCTTTCATCCGCTACAGAATGCATGGAACGTTCCATTCAAAATCTTGTTTCCGAAAAATCATACCACTTTATCAATGGCTGGTTTGCCCAAAGATACTATGATATTGCAAAATCACTCGGCAAGAATCCCGAATGCGTTAAATCTGATTTTGGAAAGAGTTTTAATTACGATGGTGTTACAATACCCGAGGGGACTGAAATGATATGCATTACTCATAACGAAACTAGTACGGGTACAGTATTTAATACCGATAAAATATATGAACTGAAACAAGCTAACCCACATATTATTATAGCAATTGACGCTGTCACTTCACTACCTTTTTATGCATTTGATTATTCTAATGTGGACGTATTATTTTTCTCTGTTCAGAAAGGTTTCGGGCTTCCTCCCGGACTTGGTGTAATGATTTGCAGGAAAAGTCTTCTTGAGAAATCAAAATCTCTTGCTGAAAATGGATTAAACATAGGCTCATATAACAGTTTTATTAAACTTGCCGCTAATTCTGATAGGAATCAGACGACTATGACTCCTAACATCCCTGCAATATATTTACTCGGACGTGTATGCGATGATTTGTACGACAAAGGTCTCGATACTATTAGAGAAGAAACTTTGAAGAAAGCAAATTTGATTTATAACTTCTTCGATAAACACTTGAACATAAAACCATTTGTAAAGGATTTAGACATGCGCTCAAAAACAACTATTGTTCTTGAGTCTAATACTGATACCGAAAAGATACTTGCAAAACTCGAATACAACGACTTCGTCGTAAGTAAAGGATACGCTGACTATAAGAATAAACATATACGTATTGGTAATTTCCCCATGCACAAGTTTGAAGATGTAAGCAACCTTCTTTATTTATTCAAAAAATTCTGATATGGACCTGTTCGACAATAATCCAAATTTACTTAATGATAGACCTTTAGCTGAAAGACTTCGTCCCAATAATCTCGAAGAGTTCTTCGGTCAAGACCATTTGATTGGCAAAGGAAAACCTATCCGTCAGATGATTGACAACAAATCAATAGTTTCAATGATTCTCTGGGGACCCCCGGGCGTAGGTAAAACAACTCTTGCCTTAATAATATCAAAACTTATCGAATCGGAATTTATTCAGCTGACAGCTGTTTCATCCGGAGTCAAAGACGTAAGAGAAGCTATCAGCAAAGCTGAAAAGAATCAGAAATATTACAATAAGAAAACAATTTTATTTATTGACGAAATCCATAGATTCAATAAATCACAGCAGGATTCACTTTTGCACAGCGTCGAACAAGGCTTGCTTACTCTGATTGGTGCCACAACCGAAAATCCTTCTTTTGAAGTTATCTCTCCCCTGCTATCTAGATGCCGTGTGTTTACTCTTGAAGAACTCGGAAAATCTGATTTCGAAAAGATTATTGAAAGAGCATTAAAATTCGACCCTGTCTTCAAAGACTTTAATATTAAAATCATTGATATAAACTTCTTAATATCAATGTCTAACGGTGATGCCCGCAGATTACTTAATGGTCTCGAATTTGCATTTCGTCTTACTCAAGCTGAGAATGGTGTTTATAATATCACAAATGATATTCTGAAAGATGCTTTTCAAACAAACTACATTAAATACGATAAGAATGCGGAAGAACATTACAATATTATCTCTGCATTCATAAAGAGTATGCGTGGAAGCGACCCTGATGCAGCTGTTTACTGGCTTGCTCGTATGCTTCAGGGCGGCGAAGACCCGAAGTTTATAGCAAGAAGAATGATAATCCTTGCGTCGGAAGATATTGGCAATGCCGACCCTTACGCCATTACTTTAGCTGTTTCAACATTTAACGCAGTTGACAGTATTGGAATGCCGGAAGCCCGTATTATACTTTCTCAGTGTGCAACATATCTTGCTTGCTCACCCAAAAGCAATTCCTCTTACATGGCAATAAGCAAAGCTGAACAGGATGTAAATGAACTCCCTGCTTACGGCGTTCCTTTGCATCTGCGTAATTCACCAACAAAATTAATGAAAGAACTCGGATATGGAAAAGATTATAAATATGCGCATGATTATGAAGGGCATTGGATTAAAATGGATTTCCTTCCACAGGAAATTAAAGACAAAATCTATTATGAACCGTCAGATAATGGAAGAGAAGAGAAGTTTAAAAAGTTTTTACAGGAAAGAAAGAGAAAGAAGTAAGAATATTATTTTAAATATGATTCAATATAATCAGGCACAACAGGTTCACCTTTAAAGAAATCTCCCCGCTTTCCTGCTGTGTAAGCCCATCTATGAAGCCATGATATACCCGCCTTTTTGTAGTACTCATCTTTCATTTTGTAACAATCATCTTGAATTGCTTCATCTATTGTAATAAACTTATATCCGTTCCTTTTATACATTTCAATAACCTTGTCAAAATAATCAGCGTTAATCAAATTCGCATGCATAAGAACAATATGCCTTATATTATATCCAAGAAATGCTATAGACTGATTTTCATAATATTTTAATACATCTTCCATATACCCTACATAATCATTACCTATTCTTTCGGCTAAAGAATCATTTCTTTCATACTTAGCTTTTTCATAAGCCCATGAAAAAATATAGTCTGAATTGTCTATTGATACAGGTGCTGCTATGTAGCCCAATGAGTCCAGAAATGCCTGAAGTGAATCTGCTTTTGTCTTCGTATCACCCCTGAATAAAAACGGATGCCTGAAATATTTTACTGTTTTACCTTTTGAAGCAAGGAGTTCCTTTAGGAATATTTCTCCATCAAGTATATCTTTCTTGAATTCTGAGAAATTTAAATTATTGTAATTTTTATGCGCGTAAGTGTGGTTAGCAAGTACCATTCCTTCATTAAGCCAATCGTTAAGAATTTTTACTTGGAAAGAATCTAATATGTAATTTGAAAATAGTTTTCCTGAATTAACAGAACCAAGAGCTGTAATATTATTATCTCTGAACATTTTCAGGAGTTTATCCGTTATGTATTTGCCTGTGTTGTTTTCTTTAAAGTATTTTGTATTGTAAGGCAAATCATCACATGTTACACATAAATATTTGTGTGATTGAGGATAAACAAATCTAAACGCAGTAATCAGAAATATTAATAAGAATATCTTCTTAAATAACATTACAATATGTTCTTAATAATCTCTATTGATTTTTTTACTTCTTCAAATGTTACATCCAGATGGAAAACTGCTCTTAAATTTTCATAACTTCCTGAAGATATTCTTACACCGTTGCTTTCGAGAAGATTTATAAGGTCTTTCTTGCTTTTTTTGCTATAAGAAAATACTACAATATTCGTCTGGACGTTATCAAGATTAACATTAAAACCGTCAATCTTTGATATTTCTTCTGCGAAATATTTTGCTTTTTCATGGTCGTCTTTGAGTCTGGTAACATTATTCTCGAGCGCATATAAAGCTGCTGCTGCAATAATACCCGACTGACGCATTCCGCCTCCAAGAATTTTTCTCCATTTATGTGTAGTATCAATAAAATCTTTTTCACCACATAATACAGAACCGACAGGTGCCCCCAATCCTTTTGAGAAGCAGAATGAGATTGAATCACAATAATTTGCATATTCCTTTAAAGTAATTCCGGTTGCTGCGGCTGCGTTGAATATTCTCGCTCCGTCAATATGTAACTTGATTCCGTTATCTTTTGCGAAACCATATATTTCCTTTAAATTCTCCAAAGGTTGTATCGTTCCACCCGCACGGTTATGTGTGTTTTCAAGGCATATCAATGCTGTCTTTGGGAAATAATACTCGCTTGTTCTTACTGAAGCTTTGATATCCTCCGGGTTCATAACACCGTTAATTCCTTTAACTGTATGAAGCTGTACATTTGAGATGATCGAAGGTGCGGAAGTCTCATAATGAAATATATGTGACTCAGATTCACAAATAACTTCATCCCCCTGCTTTGTATGCCCTTTTATAGCAAGTTGATTTCCTAAACAACCTGTCGTAACATACAACGCTTTATCTTTTCCTGATATTTCTGCGCACTTATCTTGAAGTTTTTTTACTGTGGGGTCTTCACCGAAAACATCATCTCCAACCTCCGCGTTGGAAATAGCTTCCCGCATTTCTTTCGAAGGCTTTGTTACTGTATCACTTCTTAAATCAATTTTATACATTTGTCCTGTTAAAACATTTTTTCTTGATTGCCACCATTTCCATTCTCCTTATCTTCTTCGACTATTCTTGCAATTGCAGAAATACTGTCATTCTCTCCGATCCTTATTAATCTGACTCCTGAAGCCGCACGTCCCATAACTCTAATATCTTTTATCTTTTGCCTGATAAGAATTCCTCTCGATGTTATTATCATTAAATCATCCGTATCTGTTACTTCTTTTATTGATATCATCTTACCCACTTTATCGGAAGTTTTTACAGTCTTCACACCTTTTCCGCCTCGGGCTGTAATCCTATAATCGGCTAAATCACTTCTCTTGCCATAACCCTTTTCTGTAACAACAAGAATTGTAGCACTTGCTCTGACAACAGCAATCATTCCAACGACATAATCACCTTTCGCGAGTTTAATAGCCCTTACACCTGTAGCAGTTCTGCCCATATCCCTTACAAGAGATTCATTGAATCTTATAGCTTGACCAAAATGAGTTCCGATGACAATTTCCTGACTTCCATTCGTTAATTTAACTTCAACTAATGAGTCTTTATCATTTATATTTATAGCATTTATACCATTTCTTCTGATATTTGAATAAGCATCAAGCTTAGTCTTCTTAATAACACCTAATTTTGTTATCATCGTTACAAATAATTCTTCCGCAAAATCTTTAACCATTAGAAATGCTGATATGTTTTCATCTTTCTCTTTTTCAATAAGATTTAATATAGATTTCCCTCTGGATGACCTTGAACCCTCGGGTATATCATACACCTTCAGCCAATAACATTTACCCTTGTCCGTAAAGAACATTATATACTGATGTGTTGAGCCAATAAACATATGTTCGATGAAATCTTCATCCGTACTACCTGTAGATGCAGCCGTAATTCCCTTTCCTCCCCTGCCCTGTGCTTTATAAGAAGTAACAGGTATTCTCTTTATGAAACCCTTATTTGAAATCGTAATCACAACATCTTCTTCTTTCACGAGCTCTTTAATCATTTCATCATCGCTCATCTTCTTAACATCATAGATAATAGAAGTTCTTCTTTCGTCGCCAAACTTTTCTTTTAATTCTTTTAAATCGTTCGAAATTATTTCTCTTCTTAAATCTTCACTAGCGAGTATCCTCTTTAGTCTTTCAATGGTTTTCAATAGTTCTTTATATTCTTCTTCTATCTTCTTACGTTCAAGTCCGGTCAGTCTCTGAAGTCGCATCTCAAGTATTGCAATAGCTTGAGCTTCGGAAAGTTTGAACTTTTTCATTAAAGATTCTTTTGCCGTAGGAGTGTCCTTCGACTTCTTTATTACCTTAATAACCTCATCAATATTATCTAAAGCAATAATATAACCTTCTAAAATATGTGCTCTTTTCTCTGCTGCTTCAAGCTCAAACTTTGACCGTCTTACAATTACATCAAGTCTGTGCTTAATGAAATACTCCATCATTTCTTTCAGATTGAGCACCCTTGGAACTCCGTCAACAAGTGCAAGACTGATTATTCCAAATGTAAGCCTCATTTGGGTATGCTTATATAGGTTATTAACTATTACATTCGGATTAGCATCACGCTTAAGTCCGATAACAATCCGCATTCCATCCTTATCACTCTCATCATTGATTGATGCAATATCATCAATTTTCTTGTCTCTCACAAGTTGAGCAATATTCTCTATTAAAGTAGCTTTATTTACTTGATAAGGTAATTCGGTTACAATAATATTTTGCTTGTTCCTGTCCGGCTCTATTGATACCTTTGCTTGCAGAATCACTTTCCCCCTGCCAGTTTCATAAGCATCAATGACGGGCTGGTAACCATAAATAATTCCACCAGTTGGAAAATCAGGTGCTGTAATGTATTTCATTATCTTTTTAATCGATGCATCGGGATTTTTGATCAGGTATATTAATCCATCGCACACTTCAGTTAAATTATGCGGAGCAACATTAGTAGCCATCCCCACAGCAATACCATTCGAACCGTTTACGAGCAGATTTGGGAAATTGCATGGCAGTACAGACGGTTCTTTCAATGTTTCATCAAAGTTTGGAACAAAATCAACTGTATTCTTGTCAATGTCGGTCAGTAATGTTTCAGCTATTTTTGACATACGCGCTTCTGTGTATCGCATTGCTGCTGCTGAGTCTCCGTCTATAGAACCAAAGTTACCCTGTCCGTCAACTAATGTATAACGTAATGAAAAATCCTGCACCATCCTTACCATTGTATCGTATATTGCTCTGTCTCCGTGCGGATGAAATTTACCTAAAACCTCACCAACTATTCTTGCAGACTTCTTGTATGGTTTATTCGAGTAATTACCCAATTCACTCATCCCAAAAAGTACTCGTCTGTGAACTGGTTTCAATCCGTCACGCACATCGGGCAATGCTCTCGATACTATTACAGACATTGAATAATCTATATACGATGATTTTAATTCATCCTCAATATTTACAGGTATTATCTTTTCGTTTGGCATTTATGCTTTATTTTTGAATATCTCTAAAGGAAATTTTTTAAAAGTGGAGATAAGGAGATTCGAACTCCTGACCCCTTCGTTGCGAACGAAGTGCTCTACCAGCTGAGCTATACCCCCGTAACAATCTGTAAAATACGAAAATTAGAGCTCTTTCTCAATGATATTATAAATACAAAAAGGGTTTAAGACAGCCCTTAAACCCTTATAAATAGTGTAGTTAAGAATAATCTTTATTGTCCCAGATTTTTCAAATCATCCATAGATTTAAATTCAATATCTTTTGGCGGGTCAAAGAAATCATCGGCTAATTTTGCATCTGGTTCAAATTCTTTTGCCTCCAATGTTGATTTACCGTCAGTAAATTTTAATGCTATCATGTCCGTATAAATCCAAATCTTCTCTGCGCCTTTTATGAAAATATCACATTTATAGCCAAGTACATCTTCACTCCCTACCTTTGTATAATCCTTAAGATGTACCTTTGCATCATAAAGTTTCGCAAAATCTTTCTGGAAGTTTTCATCTTTTGATACATCCATCTTAATTCCTATCTTCTTATCCATCATATCCATTATCATGTACATCATTCCGTCTTTTATGTACATAAGCGTACTTACATCCTGACCGTTTTCTTTGGTTTTTATATCAACCTTGGCATTTTTGCCCTTTACAAACATATCAAGAGTTCCTTCTCCCTTTTCATCTGTTATTTCATATATAATATGAAAGGTAGTATTTTTGTAAATGGAAATATTTTCTTTCTCAGGTTGAATTTCATCTTTTTTCCCATAAGCGTCGCATGTCATAAAGCTTAAAGATAAAATAGTTACAGCAAACAGGTAGAATAAATTCTTAATTTTCATAACTTTTTAATTTAAGTTTTTGTTAAAATGTAATATAAGATACTCAATTTAATTACAATAATACACAAATTTATTTTGTCTGATTTTAAAAAGGTAAAAAACGAATATGTTATTCTTTTTGATGGTATATGCAATTTCTGCAATTCTTCAGTAAACTTTATTATCGATAATGATAAAAAGAATATGTTTAAATTTTCTTCACTGCAGTCTTTATTTGGAAAAGAAACTCTTCGTAAATTCAATTTACCCGTTGATACTTTCGCATCTTTGATATTAACCGACGGTAATGCTTATTACACCCGCTCGAGCGCTGCCTTGCGTATTGCAAGGCATCTGAGTTTTCCTTACAATTTGTTGTATATTTTAATCATTGTTCCTCCATTTATTAGAAATTACCTGTATGATATTGTCGCACGAAATCGTTACAAATGGTTCGGTAAAAGAGATTCTTGCAGATTACCATCTAATGAAGAACGGGATAAATTCATAAACTGAAAATTAATGTAAATTTAAATTATACTGAAATGGTACCGGCACCTAAAGAAATAATTCAAAGATTTAATCTCACAAAACACCCGGAAGGCGGATACTTCGCTGAAATGTTCCGTTCTGATGATGATATTTCCTCAGGACTACCGGAGAGATATGAGGGAAATCATGTTCTATATACTTCAATATATTTCATGCTCGAAGGGAATGATTTCTCTGCATTTCATGTTTTGAAATCGGATGAAATCTGGCATTTCTACGAAGGTACATCAATATTACTTCATTCAATAGAAAAAAATGGTATTCTGAAAACAGTACGTTTAGGCCGGAGTCATGAAAGTGGAGACGTTTACCAGTATCTTGTAAAAGCAGGTTCTTACTTTTGCGCTGAAGTGGAAGATAAGTCCTCTTATGCACTGGTAGGTTGCACTGTAGCTCCAGGTTTCGAGTATAATGATTTTATTCTTTGCTCAAGAAATGATCTTATTAATTTATTTCCGCAGCAAAAAGATATCATAACAAAATTTTCCAGATAATAAAACTTATATATAAATCAAAAGAAAATAATTTGCTGTAATAAAAAAGGCTGATTGAATCAGCCTTTTTATTAAAATTTAATAAGAGTGTTACTTCTGTTCTTCCGCTCTCTTCTTTTCGTAGTCTGCTATTATCTTTGTTTCAACTTCTTTTGGTACCTCTTCATAGTGAGAAAATTTTCTCGTGTATGAACCGCGACCCTGCGTAAACGAACGTAGCTTTGAAGAATAACCGCTCATTTCAGAAAGCGGGATATGACATTTAATAACCTGAAGTCTTCCTTCAGATTCCATTCCAAGAATCTTACCTCTGCGGGATGAGACATCCCCTGAGACAGCACCCATAAATTCTTCAGGGAAGTAGATATCAACTTCATAGACAGGTTCGAGTATAACAGGACTTGCATCTTTGAATCCTTTTCGGAATGCTTGTGATGCAGCAAGTTTAAACGACAATTCATCTGAATCTACATTATGAAATGAACCAAAATGGAGCGTCACCTTCACGTCAATAACTTTGCAGCCAATCAGAACACCCGATGCCATCGTTTCTATAATTCCCTTTTCGACAGCCGGAATAAACCTTCCCGGTATAACACCACCAACAATTGCATCAACAAATTCAAACCCTTCTCCTCTAGGTTTAGGTTCTACATTTATTACAACATGCCCAAATTGTCCTTTACCACCGGTTTGTTTCTTGTGTCTGTACTCAACATCATTAGCTTTTCTTTTAATCGTTTCTTTATACGGGATTTTTGGTTCCGTTAGTACTACATCAAGTCCGTACTTTGCTTTCATTCTGTTAATAATCGTATTAATGTGAATCTCCCCTTGTCCATGAATAATCGTCTGACTTATTTCAGGGTCATAATTCATAACAAATGTTGGATCTTCTTCATGGAATGAATGTAAAGCTTGACCAAGTTTATCTTCTTCTCCCTTTCTGGCAGATGCTATTGCAAGCGACATATTTGGAAGAGGGAATTTTATAGATTCCAGTACAACGGGATAAGATTTTGAACATAGTGTATTGTTCGTATGCGAATCTTTAAGTTTTACAACACCGGCAAAATCACCCGTTATCACTTCTGAGATTTCCTTCCTGTCTTTGCCGTTCATTGTGTATGTTTGTGCAAGCCTCTCCGATTTACCTGTTGCTTCATTTATTAAATCCATCCCCGGTGATACTTTACCTGAATAAACTCTAAAAAATGAAAGTTCACCAATGTTCTTTTCCGAAATAGTCTTAAATATGAATAATACTGGCTGTCCGTTTACATCTGGTTTAACTTCAACAATTTCTTCACTATTAGGTTTATGTCCTTTTTCTGCGGGTCTGTCCGTCGGAGATTCTGTATAATCAGCTATGAAATCCATTAGCGGTTTTACACCTACATTAGTTGTTGCTGAAGTACAAAATACTGGAAATAGCATCCTGTCCTTCAATCCTATCTTTAGTCCTTCTGCTATCTCAGTCTCAGAAAGCGAACCTGACTCAAAAAATTTCTCCATTAGTGCATCATCTTCAGATGCTATAGCTTCAATAAGTTTCTGATGATATTCATCCGCTTTGTCTTTTAGATTTGCAGGAATATCCTCAATCGTATAGTCTCCTTTGCCATCAGTAGAAAACTTATACATCTTCATTTTAATTACATCAACAACTGAATTAAATCCAAGACCATGATTTACCGGAAACGCAGCAACTGCTACCTGCGGACCAAAACTCTCAACAAGTTGGTTTACTGTATCTTCAAAAACAGCATTTTCTGTATCAAGTTTATTTATTACAAAAATTATATTATTGTGAAATTCTTTTGTAAATTTAAATGATGATTCTGTACCTACCTCAATACCCTTGAATGAATCAACAACCATCAATGCTGTTTCAGTAACTCTAAGAGAAGATTTCACCTCTCCGATAAAATCCATAAATCCCGGAGTGTCGATAATATTAAACTTAACTTTTTCTCCATCACTTTTTTTCCAAAAACAGTTCATTAGAGCAGAGTTAATCGACATCTGCTTTTCGATTTCATCTTTATGATAATCGCTAACTGTGTTTCCTTCTTCAATTTTTCCGAATCTGTTCGTAACACCCGCTGAATGAAGGATTCCTTCTGTAAGTATTGTCTTTCCGCATCCACCGTGACCTATTACGGTAATATTTCTAATTTGTTCCGATTTATAATCAGGCATAAGAAATTAGCTCCTTGCTTGCTTATTTTAAAAGTTATTCAAAAATTCCAAATTATATAAACGTTTAAAATAGCAATTATGCAAGTGATTTTAAAGCCACTTTTAAATAATCTATAATATTATTAATTTTAAGAAAATTATCATTATTATGAAAAAACTAATATTATCTTTGCTGTTCTTCTTAATCCCATGCCAGATTTTTTCACAGATAAAGCTTTTAGGTAAAAATATTGATGAATACATCGAGGAATCAATGTTGAGATGGAATATTCCCGGAATGTCAGTTGCGGTTATTGAAGATGGAAAGGTAACACATTTAAAGGGTTATGGTGTTAAAAAAATCGGTAACCAGAGCTCGGTTGACCAAAATACACTATTTGCTATTGCTTCTAACTCTAAGGCATTTACCGGACTTTCTATAGCAATTCTTGAACGCGATGGAATTCTGAAGCTCGACGATAAGGTAAGTGATTATATACCTGATATAAAATTATACGAAAACGTACCAACAAATCTTTTAACGATTAAAGACGTTCTCACACATCGTATCGGCATCGGGACATTTCACGGCGACTTTATTACCTGGGGTACAATTTATTCTGAGAAAGAACTTATTAATAAGCTTCAATACTTAAAACCTGTATTCGATTTCAGAAGCGGATATGGCTATTTTAATGCGGGTTATACAATTGCCGCAGAAGTAATGAAAATATTGACCGGTAAAAGCTGGGGAGAATTCGTTCAGGAAAATATCCTCAAACCACTTGAAATGAACAGCACTCTTACTAGTGTATCACAATTGAAAAACTTTGATAATGTAGCTGCTCCTCATACTTTTAATTACGAATATAAAATGGTTCCAGTTCCATGGAGAAATATTGATAACATTGCTGCTGCCGGTGGATTAATATCATCAGCGAATGATATGGCAAAATGGGTGTCTATGCAAATTAATTTAGGAATGTTTAACGGTAATGAAATCTTTTCCAAAAAACTTATTCTTAGTACTCACATTCCATATAACATAATCCCATCTCCATCTCATGGTATGGGTAGAATTACTAACCGTCATTTTAATACGTATGGTCTCGGATGGGGAATAGCAGATTACAAAGGCGAACTATACATGGAACATTCCGGTGGCTACGATGGTATGCTTTCTCGTACTGCATTTCTTCCGGAAAAGAAATTCGGACTCGTTATTCTTACAAATAATGACCAAAATGAAGTTATTACATCATTAATGTTCCAATTGTTTGATTATGCATTGAAGAAAGAGGTTTTTAACTGGGATAGTTTATTGTTTGCTAGCGATACAAAAAATGGTGTGCCTTACGATAAAATTGTTTGGGATGAAATTATCAGCCAAAAAGACCCGAATCTCAAACCAGAATTCAAATTGGATTACTTGCAAGGATCATATTACAACATTCAAGCTGGAAATCTCGATATTTCGAAATCCGGTGATAAATATTTATTCAAATTATCATCAAGACCTGAAACACAGGGTACTTTAGCTCATTGGAGAAACGATACACTTATCTGTACATTTGATGATTTAGTTATTGGCAGATGTTTGGCACCCGTCAATTTTGAAAATGGAATGATAAGAAGTTTGAAAATTAAAGCATCCGACTTTGTTGACCCTTTGTATTATGAGTTCATTAGAAAAGATTAAACGATTTTAAAATATTTTTGTTTGATATTATATGAATTTCAATAATTTTCCGGAACAGCTTCCTATTACAACTTATGGTATGGAAATACTTCGTAAGGAAGCGAAGTTAATTAAAAAAGTTGACGCAAATCTGGTAAAACTCGTTCAGGATATGTTTTTCACTATGGCTAATGCTGAAGGTATAGGATTAGCTGCTCCTCAAGTCAATGAAGATAAATCTGTTTGCGTCATTGATATATCTTGTATTGATGAATATAAACATATGAAACCTTTAACATTAATAAATCCTGTTATTGCGGATAATCATGGAACAATTACAATTGAAGAAGGATGCCTTAGTATTCCTGAAGTAAGAGCTGAAGTAACTAGACCTGAGAAGATTTTTGTTAAGTATAATGATTTTGATTTGAAAGAAAATACTTTGGAGGCAGAAGGTATGCTTGCAAGAGTAATACAACATGAGATCGACCATCTGCACGGTAAACTCTTTGTTGATTATCTCGACGAAGATGAACTTAAGAAACTTAAAACATCACTAAATAAAATTAAGAAACACAAAGTATTTCCGAACTATCCAATCTTTAACGGAAAATAAATTCTCATTATTATGCGAATAATTTTAATGGGTTCGCCGGATTTTGGAATACCTGCTTTCAGAAAAATCGTTCAAAGTGACTATGAAGTACCGGCAGTTGTTACTATTCCGGATAAGAAAAAGGGGCGAGGACTTAAAGTAAATTATTCTGATGTTAAAGAATTCGCTCTGGAGTACAAAATACCCATACTTCAGCCCGATAACCTGCTGGACAAAGATTTCATTTACAATTTGAAAAGTTTGAATCCTGACATAATTGTAATCATTGCTTTTCGTATCCTTCCAAAGGAGATTTTTACCATTCCCAATCTTGGGTCTATTAATTTGCATGCATCTTTACTCCCTAAATATAGGGGAGCTGCTCCAATAAACCGTGCCATTATGAACGGAGAATCTATTTCCGGAATAACCACTTTCTTTCTTAACGATAGCGTTGATACTGGCAGTATAATTTTACAGAAAGAAATTTCTATCAACATAAACGATACTTTTGGAGATGTATATTATAGAATGTCAGAAGCGGGAGCACAAGTGGTACTCGATACAATTAATATTGTAAAAAACGGAACCTATAAACTAATCAGTCAAGATAATTCAATTGCAACAAAAGCACCAAAAATATTTAGAAAGGATTGTATAATTGACTGGAATAATGATTCGATTTCGTTGCACAATTTCATAAGAGGTCTGTCACCAGTTCCTGCAGCATATACTACAAGTAAAGGGAAATTATTTAAAATTTTGAAAAGCTCATTGAGTAACATAAAGTCATCAAAAATACCCGGAACATTGTTTCCTGTCGATAAGAAACTTTATGTTTCAACTATTGACTATGATATTGAAATATTAACTATCCAGCCCGAAGGTAAAAAAGCGATGAAAGCTGAAGATTTCATTAACGGAATGTCTAACGATTTAATTGTATTCTCAAAATGATTTTTGAAGTTTCCAATATCTTTGTTGCAAAAACAGTTTCCAATAAATTATATTATAATTTATTTTTATATTATGATTTTATATTCTAATTTATGCCTAAAGAAATTTCTAAAGAATTAATACGGCAGATAGATATTATTTCTTTAGTTCTGGAAAATCCTAATTACTTTTCCGAAAATGATATATCTCGAATAGTATCTGAAAGCCTGACGACAGTTCGAAGAGATTTTGCGAAGATTAGAGAAATTGGTATCCCACTACACTCAGTAAAAAGAAGGTTAAAGATTGATCAAAGAATACCAACGAAGCTGCTTAATAAACTCATCAATACATATCTTGCTCTTAATGATACTGATACAATTAAAAACTTAAAAGTGATTAGACAGATATTTAAAGATAAAACTTTAAAATATTTTGTACAAATTGTAAAGTCTGTAAACCAGAAATCAAAAATCGAATTCGATTATGAAAAAGATGAGAAAAAAATTACTTTAAGAAGAAATGTGACACCTGTTGGCTTATTAAAAACTAACCGTTCTTTTATCCTTGTAGGACTCGAAAATGATGATATTTCAAAAATAAGGTTTTATCTTATTGAAAAGATGCAAAACATTAACTTCACTACAGACAAATCATTACACAAAAACCTTCCTACAATGTACGAGTTCCTTAAAGACTCATGGGGGATTTATCAATCAGGCGTTGTAGAGAATGTAGAATTGCTTTTTGATAAATCCTGTATTAATATCAAGAACAGAGTTTTCGTTAATAAGCAAAAAATTACTGAAACTGAGAAAGGAATACTTTTTCAGGCTGAACTTAAAATATCCCGGGAATTTATTTCCTGGATACTTGGTTGGGGCAGCAAATGCAAAGTTGTTAAACCTAAATCACTTAGAACTGAGATTATCAAGACTGCAAAGGATATTATTAAAAAATATTGAGTCAGTTTCAATTAATAAAATTTAAAACTCATTAATTTTATAATTATATAAAGAATTCTATAAAGATTATTGTTTCTGCATTTGAGAATTCTTATTTTAGTAAAATTTAATAAAATGAAATACATATTACTTTTTGTTCTTACTATTTTCTCGCTTTCACTAAACGCACAGAATATTTTCGTTCCAAAGGAAATTGAGAATGCTATCGAAAAGCAGACAAGGTCTATCTCAGGTTCTCCCGGTGTTAACTATTGGCAAAATTCTACGGATTACGAAATTGATGTAAAAATAAATTCATACACTCAGACCTTATCTGCATCAGCAAAAATAACCTATTATAACAATTCTCCATATTCTCTTGATAAGATCGTTTTTCGTACATATCAGGACTTCTCAAAACCCGGTAAATCACGTGATTGGGAAGTAAATGAGGAAAACTTTACTAACGGAATTGAAATATCTAAACTTGTCATAAACAGTATTGATGTTGACCTGAAATCAAAAAATGTTTCCCGTGGGGGTACAAATCTCGTAGTCAAATTTGAAAAGCCTTTGTCGTCAAAATCTTCTTGCAATATTTCTATTGAATGGAGTTTTAAAATCCCGGAAAACTTTCCAAGAATGGGAAAATACGATTCCACATCATACATGTTAGGTCATTGGTATCCTCAGGTTTCAGTTTTTGATGACATAGACGGATGGGATTTGATTGATTATAAAGGTCAGGTGGAATATTACAATGACTTCAATAATTTCGACGTAAAAATAACAACAGATAGACCTAATATGTGCGTTTGGGCTACTGGATTATTGCAAAATCCTGAGGAAATACTAAAAGATAATTATTTTAAACTGTATAACTCAGCAGTGAAGGGTGAAGATTTCTTTGAGGTTGATTGTTCTTTACTCAAATCCGAAAATCAAATAACGAAAAATAACGGGAATAATGTTTGGTTTTTTAAAGCACAAAACGTTCCGGATTTTGCTTTTGCAATGAGCGACCACTATAAGTGGAAGATGAAGAATGTTAATTCAGGTATAGTTAATCTTCATGTTGCATTCAGACCTAATGCTCTTGCATACAATAAGTATAATGTGTTTGATATCGCAAAAAAATTCATTGAATATATGGGTAATGTATACCCCGGGGTTCCACATCCGTATCCAGCAATGACAGTTTTTAACGGCGAGGGAGGGATGGAATATCCAATGATTATTAACGATGATGATACTGAGACCTGGGAATCGACTGTTTACCTAACTTCTCACGAAATGTCACATACTTTCTTCCCTTTTTATATGGGTATAAATGAACGTAAGTATGCTTGGATGGATGAAGGTTGGGCTGTCTTCCTGCCTCAGGAATTCCAGAGTTTAATGGAAAAATTTGCTCCCGTTGATTCTAATCGGGATACTAATAGAATAGATTCAAGAGCCTACAACGTTAAATCTTATCTTAGAACCTCAGGTACGTTTTATGATATTCCGATGATGTCAATATCAAATCAGTTGCGCTCCCCTTCTTATCGCCTTAATGCTTACAATAAAGCTGCTTTGGTTTACGATATTCTAAAAGATATGGTAGGTGATGAAGTGTTTAAGAATTTCTTAAAAGAATACATTCAAATTTGGAATGGCAAGCACCCGACTCCATACGACTTCTTCAATCTTTTTAACACTATTACAAAAACTGACTTTAACTGGTTCTGGAAGAAATGGTTTATGGAGTTCGGTACTGCAGATTTAGGGCTGTCTAAATTTAATCAAACTAATGACTTCATTCTAAGTTTTGTTGTTTCCAATAAAGGTGGGATGCCTGTTCCTGTTGAAATATCTATTACAGACGTTAATAATAAAAATATTGTAATCAAAAAAAGTGCTTCTGTTTGGGAAAACACTAATTCAATTACAATTAACGAAAAACTATCCGGTAAGGCTTCTGTAATAATTTTGGGGAGTAAATATATTCCAGATTCAAACTTGAATGATAACGAATTCAGGGACGATTAATTATTTCACCTGTTTCAAACCGTATTGCTCAATCTTCCTGTAGATTGTTGCTTTGCTTACTTTCAATACTTCGCATGTTTTATTCACATTCCAATCTGTACGAGTAAGTATCCTTTTTATATATTCCTTTTCAAGCTCTTCAAGAGAGAGGTTTTCCCTCGCAAGTAAATCACTGAATTCATTGCCCGTGTATTTCTTCAGCAGTATATTTTCCTTCTCAAGCATATCAGATTTGGATAGAACAACCGCCTGCATTAGTGTATTTTCTAATTCTCTTACGTTTCCTCTCCACTCGTGATTCTTTAAAAGATACATGACTTCTTTCGGTATTTTTCTAACATTTTTATGAAGCTTTGTGTTTATCTTTTCTATAAAATGCTTAACGAGTAATTCAATATCATTACGTCTGTCTCTTAAAGGCGGCGAGGTGATAGAAAAAACACTTAACCTGTAAAATAGGTCTTCTCTAAATGTTCCTTCATTTACCATTTTATTTAGATTTTTATTCGTTGCTGCTATTATCCTCGCTTTAAGCTGTATTGAATTTTCACCGCCTACCCTTTCGAATTCATGCTCTTGAAGAACTCTTAGCAGCTTTGCTTGAAGTTTGAAGGACATCTCCGATATTTCATCTAAAAAAACAGTTCCCTCTCCTGCTAGTTCAAATTTCCCTCGCTTATCTCTTATCGCATCTGTAAATGAACCTTTTACATGCCCGAATAATTCTGTCTCGAGTAGGTTTTCAGGCAACGCAGTACAGTTAATCGCTATAAACGGTTGATCTTTAGTTATGCCGCTTTTGTGAATAATTCTTGCAATTAATTCTTTTCCGGTTCCGCTCTCTCCTTGTATAAGCACAGTGACTCTGTTTGCAGATGATTTTCCTATTTTTTTAAATATTTCCATCATAACAGATGATTTTCCTATTAACTGTAAACTGTTCTCGCTTTCTGTTAGGTTTTCTGGTTCAAGTAATTCAAGCTTTTTGCTTTGCTTTCTATTTTCTATTGCTCTTCTGACTGAAAGCTCGAGCCTTTTTATATCAAGTGGTTTTGCAAGATAGTCGTAAGCACCTTTTTGTATCGCTTCTATCGTCGTGTCCATATCATCAAATGCAGTTATTACAATTACCTGTATCATTTCATCATACTCTTTAATAGCAGAAAGTACTTCAAGTCCTGACATATCTGGCATTTTTATATCCGTTACTACTACATCTGGGTCAAAATTCATTACATACTCTATACCTTCTTTACCAGAGTATGCAGTTTTTATACTGTAACCTTTATCCTCAAACCATGATGACAAAGAATCCGCTGCGTCTTTTTCGTCATCTATTAAAAGTACTTTCTTCATTTATATAAATATGATGTTATTTAATGGTAACTCAATTCTGAATATTGTTTCGTTAGGTTTGCTGCTGAGTAAGTATAGATTACCATCATGTCTTCTGAGTATATTCTGGGATATCGGAAGCCCTAAACCGGTTCCGAGGTTTTTTGTCGTATAAAAGGGTTCAAAAAGCTTACTCGTATCCGCAATTCCGCAGCCATTATCCTTTATTTCAATTATAAATTTGTCTTTCCTGTTTGTAAAAGAATTTATTTCAATTCTGCCGTTTTCATAAATCGCGTCTATTGCATTTATTATTAAGTTAAGAAAAACCTGTTTAAGCTTCTCAATATCACCCCTTACTTTCACCTTAGTAGTTTTAAATTCGATATCTATTTTCTTTTCTTCTAGTATTGCCTTAAGCTGTAAATGTATTGTCTCGAAAAAGTTCTCTAGTACAAATTCACTCAACAACAGGTCATTTTGCCGCGAAAAAAGTAAAACGTCCTTTACTAAATTGTTTAACCTCTCTACTTCTTTGTGTATTATTTTAAGTCTCTTTTTTTGGTTCTCCGCAAAAGAATCATTATCAATAAGAATATCAGCATTTATCTTTATCGAATTGAGTGGATTTCTTATTTCATGGGCAAGTACAGCTGACATTTTCCCGATTGTCACTAATGTATCCGCTCTGCGTAATTCTTTTTCTATTCTTACTCTTTGCTCTATCTCGTTCTTTAACTTTTCATTTGCTTTGTATAACTCAATCGTCCTCTCCCTGACCTTCGATTCAAGTTCATCATAAGCTTTCTTCAGCGATTCTAATAGTACTTTATTATGCGCATACTGTTTCTGGAGTATAAGCTCAATGTTAGTTATAAGTACTACACTATCAACTGGTTTTACCAGATATCCGTGTGGTTGTGTTATTTTTGCTCTTTGAATTGTCTCATCGCTTGAATCCGCTGTAAGAAATATAATTGGTATTTCTTTTATAGTATTTATTCGTTTTGCAACTTCAATTCCATCTATACTGCTCTTCAAATAAATATCAAGTAGAATTAGATCAGGATTAGAGTTCAATGCTATTCTGACAGCTTTTTCTCCGTCTGAAATTACATCGATAACATTGTAATTGCTTCTTTCTAAATATGTTTTAAATAACGATGCGATTACCTCATCATCTTCTACTATTAATATATCTGCTTTAGTCATATTGTGTGTTGAATATCATCTTGTAAAAGTACGATACATAAATATATTCTTTTGATTATAATATTATAGTAATCTTAAAATTAAATCAATTCATTAAAAATTCTATTCGGTAGTTTTAAAACAATTCTGTGTTATGCAGTTGAATTGAGTTTTTTTAATATTTTGAGTAAATTTACAATTAATTACATTAAAAATACAAACTTATTTTAAGATACGTTGAATAAAATATTAATTATTTCCTATTATTTTCCCCCGATGGGTATGGGTGGTGTGCAGAGAACTCTTAAATTTGCAAAATATCTTTTGAATTATAACTGGCAGCCTATTGTGCTCACAATTAATCCTAAAAAATATTTCGCAGTTGATGAATACTTGCTTAACGAAGCTATTAATAGTGGAATAATAATTGAAAGAACTGGTAATGGAGAATTAAATTTATCTAAAATCGTTACTAGGGTCCCTAAAGAAAAATTCAGAAAATTACGCAGCAGGATTGCTCAGATGTTTTTTATTCCTGATACAAAAATTTTTTGGAAAAGAAAAGCTCTTAAAAAGATTGACTCAATTTGGGATAAATATAATGGATTTGACCTCGTATTTGCAACTGCTCCTCCATACACAGATTTTCTTATCGGACAGGAAGTAAAATGGAAATATAAGATTCCACTAGTTATTGATTATAGAGATGCATGGGTTGATAGTCCTGTACTTAATTTCTACCCTACTCCGTTACACAGAAAAGCAAATGAGAAACTCGAACGTAAGGTTATTAAAGATTCTAACATCGTAATAACTACTAACAGAAGAGTTAAGGAAATGATTATTAGGAGATATGAAAATATAAACTACAATGATGTTAAAATATTTTCTCATGGATATGATGAAGAAGATTTTGAAATAGCTAAAGGGAAAAAACTTCCATTAACAAATAAAATGAGGGTTACATATTCTGGAAGTTTTTACACAAGAAATCCAAAATTTTATTTTAATGCTATTAGGAATTTATTCGATAAATATCCCGAAACTCGAGGAAAGGTGGAGTTTCTCTTTCTTGGTATTTTTACAAAAGAGCTTATTAACCTTGCCAAACATCTAAACATTCAGGATAGTCTGAATCTGCCGGGTTATGTAAACCACTCGGAATGTGTAAAATATCTCCTCTCTTCCGACATTCTTTTCCTGCTTGTATCGAGAGGCGAGAATGAAGACGCTGCTATGCCGGGCAAAGTTGGCGAATACATTGGAAGTCGTAAAAACATTATTGCTTGCATTCCCGAAGGTGTTACTAAAAAACTTCTCGAAAAATATAATGCCATCAGATTTATTCCAGACGAAACACCCGAACTGATTTCAGACACAATCTTCGAATATTTCAAACTGTGGTTGAAGAACGAAATGCCGGAAGCTAACGAAGAAATGGTAAGATTGTACAATAGGAAAAATATTACTGGAGAACTTGCAAAGGAATTAAATTACTTGCTTGATGTTGAATAGAATGAAAATATTAATAGTTGGGAACGGAGGTAGAGAAAATGCCATCGCATGGAAAATATACAATTCATCCTCCTTTAAGGACTCGAATGGCTCTCTTTATTGTACATTGGGAAATCCCGGTATCGATAAATTAGCTATTCCTGTAAAACTTAATTCAGTGGATATAAATAGTATTACTCAATTTGTTAATGACAACAATATCGATCTCGTAGTAATTGGACCCGAAGTTCCTTTATCTTTAGGTATTGCTGATTCTCTGAACAATCAGACAAATACGAAAGTATTCGGTCCATCAAAAGCAGCCGCTGAAATCGAGACTAGCAAAGTTTATTCAAAAGATTTTATGCAAAGGTATGACATTCCTACCGCAAGATATAAATCTTTTGGTAAAAAAAACTACTCAGATGTTGAAAGATATCTGAATACCATTTCCTACCCGGCTGTTATAAAAGCCGATGGACTTGCTGCAGGTAAAGGGGTTTATATAGCTTTTGATAAAAGTGATGCTTTAAAATTTATTAAAGATATTTCAGCAGTAAAAATTTTTGGAGACTCGGGTGAAAGCTTTATTATTGAAGAATTTCTCACTGGTTTCGAATTATCTGTATTCGTTATTACAGATGGGAAAGACTACATAGTTCTGCCTGCTGCTCAGGATCACAAAAAAATTGGCGAGGGTGATACAGGTAAAAATACGGGCGGAATGGGCGCATACTCCCCTGCCGATAAACTTATCAATGATAGTATTTTCAATAAGATAAAGAGTAAGATAATTGAACCGGCATTAGTTGGATTGGACAAAGATGGTAGAACATTTAAAGGCTGCCTCTATTGCGGATTAATGATTGTTAATGATAATCCATATGTTATTGAGTTTAATTGTAGGTTCGGTGACCCAGAAACTCAAGCCATTTTGCCATTAATAAAATCGGATTTTTTGCAAATGCTTATTTCTGCATCGGATAATACAATCAATAAATATAAACTTGAGATATTCGATAAATTCTCTGCATGCGTCGTTGCTGCATCTGAAGGCTATCCTGATAATTTTGAAAAAGGAAAAGTAATTCACGGTCTTGATAATATTGAAAGTGATGCTTTAGTTTTTCATTCCGGTACAATAATGGAAAATGCTAAAATAAAAACAAACGGCGGTAGAGTTGTGTCAGTTGTATGCTTGAGCGATGTATCTATCAATGATGCACTTGCTAAGTCGTATAATAACATTATGAAGATATCTTTTGATAATATTTATTACAGGAAAGATATTGGAAAAAAGTTTTCTGAATTAACGAAAAATATAATATGAACATACTCGTAACTGGAGGTGCAGGATTTATTGGTTCTAATATATGCGATATCTATTCAAAACAAGGACATAATGTTGTTATACTCGATAATTTGTCAAACAGCAGCGGGGAGTTTATAAATAATAATTGCAAATTCTATAAAAATGATATTTATTCTGATAATATTGAATACATTTTTAAGGAAAATAAATTTGACGTCATCAATCATCAAGCAGCTCAAATTGATTTAAGAGATTCGATTTTTAATCCAGTGAAAGATTTGAGAATAAATGTTGAAGGCTCTCTTAACCTCCTTCAGCTTTCAGTAAAATATAACGTTAAGAAATTTATTTTCGCTTCCTCAGGCGGAGCTGCATACGGTGAACAGTTACAGTTCCCAGCCTCGGAAAGCCATACGATTCAACCCTTATCGCCATACGGTATTTCAAAAACTACGATTGAAAAATATCTATTCTTTTTCAAAAATTACTATAACATTAATTACGTAATATTAAGATACGCTAACGTTTACGGAGATAGACAGGGGAATTCAGGTGAAGGTGGCGTTGTATCAGTTTTTATGAAAAATATTATTAGTAATAAAATGTCTTTCATAAATGGTGACGGTACAAATACACGTGATTATGTTTATGTCCGAGATGTTGCTGATGCTAATCTTAAAGCACTTGGATACTATGAGTCTGATGTGTTTAATATTTCTACTGCTTCTGAAACAAGTACTAACTTACTTGCTAAACTAATACTAAAAGTCACCGAAACAAAATCAGAGTTCATTCACAGAGAATCTGTAAAAGGAGAACAAAAACGTAGTTGCCTCAATAACAGTAAAGCAAAGCGTATGTTAGACTGGATGCCGTCATATAATCTTGAAGATGGTCTGAAAAATACTTACGATTGGTTTAAATCATACAACGTAAAATGAAATCAGAGGTGGTAGATATTGATAAAATTATTATTGGTGATAAAAGAAGCATTTCAAAAGCAATTTCTGTTGTTGAAAACGAATCTAAAAATAAACATTCATTATTAAAAGAAATTTATAAACATACAGGCAATGCTTATAAGATTGGAATAACCGGTCCTCCCGGTGCTGGTAAATCAACAATTACTGACTGTCTTATTAAAAGCCTCGTTAAAAAAGGAAACAAAGTCGGAGTAATTGCAGTTGACCCTACAAGCCCTTTTACGGGTGGCGCACTTCTCGGTGATAGAGTCCGGATGACCGACGCTTCTCTTCTGGAAAATGTATTCATTCGTTCTATGGCTACACGCGGGTCTTTAGGGGGTTTAAGCAAAAATGTTAACGATGTTTCAAAAATACTCGATGCCGCTGGTAAAAATTTTATTCTTATTGAAACAGTAGGTGTTGGTCAGTCTGAACTTGATATAGCTAATACCGCAGATACTACAATTGTTGTGCTAGTACCCGAGTCAGGAGATGCTGTTCAGGCTATGAAAGCAGGTTTAATGGAAATTGCAGATATTTTTGTTCTTAACAAATCTGACAGGCAAGGTGCTGACGAAATTGTAACAAGCATTAAAAATATTCTGCATCTTCGTTCTCCTCATGATAATAACTGGGATATTAATGTTTTGAAAACTATTGCTGTAAAAAATACAGGTACCGAAGAACTGCTCTCAGAAATTTTTCTGCATAGAAAGCATCTTGAATCTACCGGGCTTTTTGATATAAAACGCAAAGAACATCTGACCAACGAAATAATCGAAATGGTTAATATGAAAATTCAAAAAACCTTCTGGAATAATAATAACTTCAACCTCCTTCAAGAATCACTCGACGATATCTATTACAAGAGAAATGACCCGTATTCATTCAGCAATTCACTGACATCTGATTTTTAAGACAATTAATATTTGTTAAACCTTATTTTTCGTGAACTTTATTTTTCGAATTTTGTTTTTATTATTAACTTACAGATTTATAAAATATCTTAAGTTGAATATTTTAATTTTAAACTTTAATGAAAAAGAATTCGAAACTTTCTAAGAATTCCAAAAACTCGAGAACTGTGAAGAAAACACCTAAGAATAACGGTGTCTTTTGTACTGAATGCGGTAGCGAACTTGATGACTTTGCTTTTTCTGCAAAATCTAAAAATAAGAAATCTATTAGAGACAATCATTATAACTGCGTTAAAACTGGTAAGTTTTCAGGCGAATTTTGTTCAAAAATCTTTATTTCAGACGATAACCTTCTCGGTGATTTTCTAAACGAAAAATTATAAACAGTATTTCTTTATTCTGTTTATTTCTTTCATAATTACTTTCATGAATTTACACTTAATTGACTAATTTCATTTATTATTTTTAATTATATTTAACGATATTTAGCGCGATTGGCGGAACTGGCAGACGCACTAGACTTAGGATCTAGCGAGGAAACTCGTGGGGGTTCGACTCCCTTATCGCGCACTAAATTAATAAAGATTATGGCAGCTAAGTCACCTAATACTAACGTTCCGAGATGTTCATTTTGCGGCAGAAGCGCAGATAAAGTGACGAATTTGATTAAAGGTCCGGCAGATAGATTCGGGAAGGCTCCCTTTATTTGTGAAATTTGTGTCGATGGTGCAGTACATATAATAAAGATAAAAACCGACCCCACAAGTAGCGCTAATTTTAACAAATCAAAATCAGGCATCAACCCTGCTGCAATTAAGAAATTCCTTGATGAATATGTTATTGGTCAGGACCGCGCTAAAAAATCTCTCGCTGTTGCCGTTTATAATCATTACAAAAGAATCGATGCAATGAAGTCTATTAGCATAGACGATGTTGAACTTGAAAAGAGTAATATATTAATGATTGGTACAACAGGTACTGGAAAAACTTATCTCGCCCAAACCTTGGCAAAATTACTTAATGTTCCTTTTGCTATCGCTGATGCAACAACTCTTACCGAAGCAGGTTATGTTGGGGATGATGTTGAATCAATGCTTGTAAGGCTTTTGCAGAATGCCGAATATGATATTCAGAAAGCGGAAATGGGAATTATTTATGTAGATGAAATTGATAAAATTTCAAGAAAAAGCGAAAATGTTTCTATAACTCGTGACGTTTCAGGTGAAGGTGTTCAGCAGGCATTGCTGAAAATTCTCGAAGGTACAATAGCAACAGTTCCGCCCAAAGGAGGAAGGAAACACCCTGAACAGCCTCTATTAAGCGTTAATACAAAAAATATTCTTTTCATTTGTGGTGGTGCTTTCGTTGGTCTTGAAAAAATTGTCGAAAGAAGAGTAGCCAAAGGCTCTATCGGTTTTGGTGCTGAAGTTTTTGGGAAAAATGATATTAAGACCGACGAGATTTTAACTCAGGTAGAGCCTGATGACCTTGTTAAGTTCGGTTTAATACCTGAAATTGTAGGCAGACTTCCAATCGTCACCTCACTCGAAAGTCTTGATACTAAAGCTTTGCTCACAATTCTTACTGAACCGAGAAATGCTCTTATTAAACAATATAAAAAACTTTTCAGAATGGAAGGCGTTGACCTCGTTTTCCATGAAGATGCTCTTACAGCAGTTACCGAAATTGCAATAAAGCGTGGTACTGGTGCTCGTGCTCTTCGTTCTATCATGGAAAATATCATGGTTGACATAATGTACAAGATCCCATCAAAAGAAAACCTTGCAAGCTGCATCATTACTAAAGAAGTGATTACCGAACGAAAAGAACCAATTTATCTCAGTCCAAACAAAAAAGCGCTTGCATAATAGGTTTTTAATCATTTATAGGATTCTGCTACAGTAAATTACACAATTGTATTTCAATTCACACATTATTTTATTAAAATGCACACTTATTAATTAATTTATACATTTTTTCTATGGCATTATTGAAATCTGTTTTAAAGAAAGAAAAATCATTCACTGAAAGAACCGTCTTTCATAAAAGTCTAATGGTAGATATATCAGCTAAAGGAAAAGTAGTCTCAGAGGGAGGAGGTAAAAAAGCCATAGAGAAACTTCACTCGCAGAATAAACTTCATTGCAGAGAAAGAATTAACCTCCTGATTGATAAAAACACATCATTCCTTGAAATCGGTCTGTTTACAGCTTATGATATGTATAAAGAATATGGTGGCGCACCTTCATCTGGAACTATTTTCGGAATAGGAAAAGTTTCAGATAGAGATTGCGTAATTGTTGCTAACGATGCAACTGTAAAAGCAGGCGCTTGGTTTCCTATAACTTGCAAGAAAAACCTTCGTGCGCAGGAAATTGCGATGGAAAACAGACTTCCCATAATTTATCTTGTCGATTCCGCTGGAGTCTTCCTGCCACTGCAGGATGAAATCTTCCCTGATAAAGAGCACTTTGGTCGTATTTTCCGTAATAATGCTGTAATGAGTTCTATGGGTATTCCTCAGATAGCAGCAATAATGGGTCCCTGTGTTGCTGGAGGTGCTTATCTCCCTATTATGAGCGATGAAACAATAATCGTAGAAGGTACAGGTAGTATTTTTCTTGCTGGTCCTCATCTTGTAAAAGCGGCAATAGGCGAAGTTACCGATACAGAATCTCTCGGTGGAGGCGAAGTGTCTTCGTCTGTTTCCGGCATAACTGACGAAAAAGTACCCGACGATAAAACTGCAATTGAAAAAATTCGAAGTCTCGTTTGTAAATTTGGTCAAAATACTCTTGCGGGTTTTGACAGAATTGAATCAAAAAATCCTGCTTACGATGTCAACGAAATATATGGTGTAATACCCGAAGATAGTTCAAAACCTTATAACACTTATGATTTAATTTCAAGAATTATCGATGATAGTGATTTTGATGAATATAAACCAACGTATGGGCAAACTTTAATAACAGGTTATGCACGAATCGATGGATGGGCTGTCGGCATTGTTGCCAACCAGCGGGAAGTCGTTAAAAAGAAAAATCCTAAAGGACATACTGAAATGCAATTTGGCGGCGTCATTTACTCAGACTCCGCAGATAAAGCTACAAGATTCATTATGAACTGCAATCAAAGGAAAATTCCTCTCCTTTTCCTTCAGGATGTTACAGGATTTATGGTTGGTTCGAATTCTGAACACGGTGGTATAATTAAAGACGGTGCAAAAATGGTTAATGCTGTCGCTAATTCTACCGTTCCTAAAATTACCATTATAACAGGTAATAGTTTCGGTGCAGGCAATTACGCAATGTGTGGTAAAGCTTATGACCCCCGATTCATTTTTGCTTACCCGAACGCAAAGATTGCCGTTATGGGTGGCTCTCAGGCTTCAAATGTATTACTCGATATTAAAATCGGTCAAATGAAAAAACTTGGTAAAGAAATTCATGAAGACGATAAGAAAAAGTTTCTTGATGATATCTCTAAAAAATACGATGAACAAACTAACGTTCTTTATGCTGCGGCAAGACTTTGGATTGACGGAATTATTGACCCGGCTAAAACTCGTGATGTTGTTTCGCAATGTATTTCAATCGCAAACTGTAATCCTGATATACCAAAATTTAATCCGGGTGTAATACAAACATAGTACATGAACTACTATAAAGTTTTTTTCTATAACTTGCCTTATCTTGCACTCTAATTAGTCTTAAATTGGACCTATATTTTCTTTTTGACTCTTTTAGCCAAAAACAGGTCAAAATCAACGGAAATGTATTAAATAGAAGTTACAATACTATGTTTTTTCACTTTTGTTAATCAGACTAAACTATCTTATAAATCGACGCTGATAAATAAAAAATATTAATACATTTTTTATACTAAAAGATTATGCAATTTCTCTTACCTTTATTTAAGTCTAAAAAATTATTATATAGCAGAAGTATAAAACTTATAAATTAATAATATGAGAATAATTATTGTTCTGTTTATTATCTTGTCATTTCATATTTCATTCTCCCATGCACAAAATTATGTGCAAAGCAGCTTCAGCAAAAAATTTAACGTTGAAGTTCGTGTTGGTCCAAGTTTTCCTTATGGCGATCTTGGAAAGACGGATGCTCTAAACAAGAATTCCGGCTTTGCAAAGCTGGGCTTTAAAGCGGAAGCTGTCGTGGGCTATAAACTCGTTGACGTTCTTGGAATAAACGTTATGGGATTTTTTAATTCGAACGGCACTGACTTAACTAATCTTACTCAGCAGCTTTCAAATCAAACAGGTCTATCTTGGACTACAGATTCAAAAAGCTGGAATATCTACGGGGGATTACTCGGGCTTGAATATTACTATCCTGCATCAAAAAGTCTAATTGTTGGGTTTAAAGCATACTCCGGTATCATGAGTACTACTTCACCTAAAGTAGAGCTTATAAGCGGAGCTAATTCTTACCTGCAAGATGAGAAGTCAACTACAGCTCTCACTTATATGTTTTCACTCAGTGGTGCTTATCCTCTCTCTAAGAACGTATTCTGGATTTCATCAATTGGCTATCTTGGAGCAACCCCTAAGTTCGAAAACGTCAAGTCTGTAACAACAATAAACGGTGTTAAAACCGAAAGCACTGATACATTCAATCAGGATATGAAGGTTTTCGTCGTTGATACTGGCATTAGAATAATATTCTGATATTATTTTCAGTCAACACCCTCAAAAATGAGGGTGTTGATTTTTCCGTTTTATTTTTCTTCACTATTTGCATTTATAATGGTTCCCGTTTAAATTATCTTTATTGTTAAAGTTTAATTTGCAAATTTCATAGATATAATGACATCAAAAGAGATAAGAAACTCATTCATAAAATTCTTTAAAGAGCGTGGACATACAGCTGTACAATCGTCACCCGTTGTTCCATTTGAAGACCCGACTTTACTTTTTACAAACGCAGGAATGAATCAGTTTAAGGATGTATTCCTCGGTATCGGTTCACGAGAATATTCCCGTGCGGTTAATACACAGAAATGTATAAGGGCAGGCGGTAAACATAACGACCTTGAGGAAGTAGGTATGGATGGTTACCACCATACTTTCTTTGAAATGCTTGGAAACTGGTCATTTGGAGATTATTACAAAAAGGATGCTATAAAATGGGCTTGGCAGCTTCTTACTGAAGTTTGGAAGCTTCCAAAGGATAGACTTTGGGCTTCTGTTTACAACACTGACGATGAAGCTTTAGAATACTGGAAAACCGAAACAGATATTAATCCTGAACATATTTTAAAGTTTGATGAAAAAGATAACTTTTGGGAAATGGGAGATACTGGTCCGTGTGGTCCTTGTTCTGAAATTCATATCGACCTTACCGAAAATGGATGTAAACCCGAAGATATCAATGCTGGACTCGAAGACGTAATCGAAATCTGGAACCTTGTTTTCATTCAGTACAACCGTGATCAGTACGGTGATCTTCATGCCTTACCTCACAAACACGTCGATACTGGTATGGGACTTGAAAGAGTTGTTAGAGCTTTAAACGGCAAAAAATCAAATTACGATACAGATTTGTTTGTTCCAATTATTAATAGCATTTGTAATATAACTAATAAAAAATATGAAGGTGAATTAATCTCAGTAATGAATGCTATTGCTGACCACATTCGTGCTCTTACTTTCGCGATTAGTGATGGTGCTATGCCCTCAAATGAAGGCAGAGGTTATGTGCTGAGAAGAATACTTAGACGTGCATTACGTCTTGCACGCAAACTCGAGTTCAGTGAACCTTTTATGTACCGTCTCGTTGATGCGGTTATCGAAGTCTTTGGTGACACTTTCCCTGAAATTATTGAAAAAAGTGAATACATTAAAAATGTTATCATGGGCGAAGAAATCAGCTTCAATATTACTCTTGATAAAGGGATAGAACATTTCAAAGAGGTATATGAACTGATTAAAGGAAATAATGATAAAGTGTTTCCGGGGGAAGCCGCATTTAAATTGTACGACACTTATGGTTTCCCTCTCGACCTTACTCAGGTTATTGCTCGGGAACACGGCTTCGATGTCAATATAGATAAGTTTAACGAAGAAATGAACAAGCAGAAAGAACGAGCAAGGTCTGCAAGAAAAGATGATGTTATCATCGCTGATACAAAACTCTTCGAACTCGACGATAAACTTAAATCTGTTAATCCTGTTTACAATCCTTATGAGATTGAGGAAAAGGGAATAAAAACTTCACTTCTGCAAGCTAAAAGAATTGCAGGTTCGGATATTGAAGTCCTTGTACTCAAAGACAATCCATTTTATTCCGAATCAGGAGGACAGGTTAGTGATACCGGTAAAATTATATTTAATGATGGTTATGAACTAGATGTTATCGATAGTAAGAATAATCATTTTATATATGTTAAAAATTATGACCATAAGAATCTCTTGAATAAAAATGTTACCGCATTAATAGATATCAAAAGGCGGGAATCGATTCAGAGAAATCATTCGGCTACTCATCTCGTTCATGAAGCATTAAGACAGGTTCTCGGTCCTCACGTGAAACAAATGGGCTCTTTAGTTTCAGATGAACATCTGAGATTTGATTTTCCTCATTACCAAAAAGTCAGTACCGAGGAAATTCAATCTATTGAAGATTTGGTTAACTCAAAAATTTCAGAGAAAATAAATGTTCAGACTCTCGATGATCTTCCTGTTGATGATGCTAATAAAATTCCCCGTGTTAAGAAATTCTTCGGTGAGAAATATGGCAGCAGAGTAAGGGTTGTAATCATGGACGAAGATTATAGTGTAGAATTCTGCGGGGGTACCCATGTACAGAATACAAGTGATATAGGTCTTTTTAAAATAGTGAAAGAAGAGAGTATATCTTCGGGGGTTAGAAGAATCTTTGCTCGAACAGGTGAAGGTATAATCAAACTTCTTGAGGATAGAACATCCGACATCGAAAAGATAATAAATGAATTACCAGAGAAGTATTCTTCAAATTTTATTGCAGGTATCAAATCTTTCAAAGAAGGTTACAGAAAAACTGATTTCAAAGATGCTTCAATCATGAAGCTTCTGCTTGAGCAACAGAATAGTAACATTAAAACCCTGTATGAATTCAGGGAGAAATTTCTTGAGGAAAAGAAACTCCAGAGCAAAAAGCTGATTAGAGTAAATATCGAAAAACATATTAATATCCTGAAGTCTAAGGTTGATAAATTTGAAAAGATAAATGGCAGTGTTATACTCGCAGAAGTTCTTAATATTGAAACAACAGATGAATTCAAAGAAATTGGAGAAGAAATAAGAAAGATACTAAAAAATGGAATAATCCTTGTAGCTTCAGTCATAGATAATAAAATTTCTCTCGTATGTGCGGTAAGCGATAATCTTATAAAGGATAAAGGATTCTCTGCTGGCAAATTAATCTCCGAAATCGCTAAACAACTCGGCGGTGGTGGTGGTGGTAGACCTCAGCTTGCTACCGCGGGGGCAAAGGATGTATCAAAATTGGATGAAGTACTAAATTCGTTTATAACTAATATTAAAAGTAAACTTTAAAATTACATTCATGAATGTCATTATTCCCGTTGCAGGCGTTGGAACAAGATTAAGACCGCACACTCTCACTATGCCAAAAGTATTAATGAATGTTGCAGGACACCCGATGATTTATTACATCGTTAATGAACTGATTAGAAAGAAAATTGCTGAAAGAATAATTTTCATCATCGGTTATAAAGGTGATGAAATAAAGAATTATCTGAGACATGCATTTAAATTCAAGTTCGATTTTGTAGAGCAAAAAGAAATGCTTGGACTTGGACATGCTGTCCTTTGCGCAAAAGAAAGGTTCGATCCATTTAAGAATGAAGAAGCATTAATTATTCTTGGTGATACTCTGTTTGATGTCGACCTGAAAGATATCGTTAAAAGCAAATTCTCAGCTATTGGAGTCAAAAAGGTAGAAGATCCAAAAAGGTTTGGGGTTGTTGAAACAAATAAAAAGGGATTTATTTCAAGGTTTGTTGAAAAACCTGCATCCCCTGATGTCTCGCCTTCAAACGATGCTATTGTGGGTATATATTTAATTAAAAATTCAAGTTTACTTTTTAATTCAATAGAATACATAATTAAAAATAATATTACAACAAAAGGTGAATACCAGATTACAGATGCAATGGAAGTAATGATTAATCAGAACGAAAAATTTGTACCGTATTATGTTGACGGCTGGCTTGACTGCGGCAAACATGAAACAATTCTTGAGACTAATCAATACTTGCTGAAAAAGAATAGTAAAAAGTATAGTTTCAAAAATTGCATGATAAATTACCCTGTCTTCATTGGTGAAAATGTCATTCTGGATAATTGCATTATAGGACCCTATACTGCTATTAATGACGGTTGTATTCTAAAAAACAGTATCATTAAAAATTCAATAGTTGAAAATAATACACATATAGAAAACTCAGTAATAAAAAATTCTCTTATAGGGAAACATTCTAAAATTATTAAAAAGAGTAAAATACTAAGTTTAGGAGAGTATTCTGAAATATAATTAATGAAAATGGGGCTTACGCCCCGTTTTCATTAATATTTCTCTGAGATCTTAAATGTTAATGGCTTCGCCGTATGCAACTCCCGCGGCCTCAAGTATAGATTCAGTCAGTGTAGGATGGGCATGTATTGTTTTTATAATTGACTCCCCTGTTCCCTCGAGTGATTTCACCATAACAAGCTCACTAATGAGTTCAGTAGCTTCAGCTCCAACTATATGCGCCCCTAACAATTCACCGTATTCTTCATCAAATATCAGTTTTACAAGTCCAGCAGTCTCACCAGCTGCTCTTGATTTACCGTTTGCAGAAAACGGAAACTTACCTATTCTAATTTTATATCCTGCCGCTTTGGCTTTCTCTTCAGTCAGACCTACTGAGGCAACCTGTGGTTGACAATACGTACATCCGGGAATATTAGTATAATTGATATCACCCGTCGAATGTCCTTTTATTTTTTCTACACAGTTAATTGCTTCTGCAGATGCAACATGAGCAAGCCATGGTTTTCCTTTTTCGTCTATCAGTGCAACATCACCAATTGCATATAATCCATCAACATTTGTTTTGTAATCACTATCTACCTTTATAGCATTCCTGAACAACTCGACTCCAAGGTTTTCAAGTCCAAGATTCTCTATATTTCCTGTCACACCAATTGCGAGAAGAACTGCATCAGATTCTATAGAGTTGTTTGTTTTTCCGGTAACCTTTGTAATCACTTTATTACCTTTTACTTCGACACTTTCCGTCTTCGTTTCGGTAAATATCTTCATTCCGCTTTTCTTAAATTCTCTAGCAACCACATCAGATATTTCCTTATCTTCAATCGGAAGAATTTGAGGAAGCATCTCAATAATCGTTACCTCAGAACCTAATGCATTATAAAAATATGCAAACTCCATCCCAATTGCTCCGCTTCCAACAATTGTCAGTTTTGATGGAACTTCCTGAGCAAGCATAGCACCGGTTGAAGATAAAATTCTTTTCTCATCAAACTTAATACCGGGCAGTGTCCTTGCACGTGCTCCTGTTGCTATAATAGTATGTTTCGATTTAATAATCTCAACTTCTTTACCATCATTATCTTTAATCGATATTGTTTTATCATTCTCTAAGGATCCTGTTCCATTGATAATTGTTATCTTGTTCTTCTTCATCAAAAACTGAACACCTTTCTCAGAGGCTTCCGCAACTTTTCGTGACCGTAGTATTATCTTTGGAAAATCAAAACCAGCTGCTTCAATCTTAAGGCCATAATCACCTGCATGTTTAAATTTATTCATCATCTCAGCACTCTTTAAAAGAGCTTTTGTCGGAATACAGCCCCAGTTCAAACAAACCCCACCTAATTTATCCCTTTCAATAATGGCTGTTTTAAATCCTAATTGTGCGGCTCTAATAGCTGCTGTGTATCCTCCCGGACCACTTCCGATAACAGTAATATCATATTCTTGCATTTTTTATTATTTTTAGATTTATTATTAATTACACTATTTAAAATTCATATTAGTTATTTGTAGTTCCCATACCACTAATTATTTCTCTTTCAATTTCTTTTCGTAATTATTAATCAGATTATTAAGACTGTCCAGTTTAATTTGTGATTCTTTGAGCTTTTGCATTCTGTTATCGTATTCTACCTCAAATTTTTCTTTATCCCAGTAGCCCATGTCCTCAAAGTATCCTTTAAAGAAGAAATTATGCTTTAAGGCTTCCATATTTTGATTGAAACTAAACGAACCGCCTTCCAAATTTTTTGCAGTATTCCTTGCTGATTCGATCGTTTCTTTTAAATTATTCGAAAAAAGTGTATCTGTCAATAATGTACCAATAAAACTTTCGTTCGAATTAAGTTTACTCGTAATCGAAGATAGATCTTTTACTGTAGAATTAAGTTCTTTCGTTAGTTTATCAAAATCATTTGAAATTCCAGAGATAGCAATACCAAGATTTGCAAATATTTCATTTAAATCTTTTGAATGAGTACCAAAACTTTGGAGTACATTATTGATAGATTCATAAAGTGAATCATTGGTTAAAAGCTGTCCTACAGTGCCCTCTCCCTTGTTAATCCTGTTTGTAATATCCGCGAGATCTTTTGTAATTAATGTAGCGTTATCACCAGTTTCTTTTAAAGATTTCATTATGTCCTCTGCTGTAAGAGGTTTAATCGATGCAAGTACAGCTCCGTTTTCAATTTCATGTAAACCCGGAGATCCTGCTGATATATCAATAACTTTACTCCCTACAAGTCCTTCAGATACTATCGAAACGCGTGAATCGGTTTTAATATATTTCTTTACTTTAGATTCTACACGCATAATAACTTCAATCTTATTCCCTTCCACGATATTAATATCCGTTACAGATCCCACATCAATCCCCGAATATGTGACATTGGTTCCGGATTTTAAACCGGAAACATTCTCAAAATATGTTATCACTTTTATCGTGCGAGTAAAAAGATTTTCGTTGCTGCCTATATAGAAAATTATAAATGTAAATAGACCAATACCAACTATGGTAAATAATCCTACAATAAAGTTCTTTTTAAAATCGTTATTCATATTATTAGCTAAATTTTCATTCAAAAAATGATTTGATAAATTCTTCATTTGATTTCCTAACTTCATCATAAGTGGCATCAATAATAAACTTCCCATCCTTTAGTACAACTACTCTGTCTGCTGTTATTTCAACACATTCCATATCGTGGGTTACTACAATTGATGTAATATTTCTTTCCTTTTGTATATTTCTGATTAATTTACTTATTTCTCTTGACGTTGCTGGGTCTAGACCCGTAGTGGGTTCATCATACAGAATAATATCGGGTTGTAAAATTAAAGTCCGTGCTAACCCAATCCTTTTTCTCATCCCGCCCGATAATTCTGAGGGCATTTTATCAATAGCTTCTAGCAAACCAACTTCCTCCAAAGATTTTTTTACCCGTATTTCGAGTTCATTCTTTGACAGTTTATAATGCCTCTTCAAAGGAAATTCAAGATTTTCCCGCACACTCATCGAATCATAAAGAGCTCCGCTCTGAAAAAGAAAACCTGTTTTCTTTCGGAATTCATTAAACCCTTTTTCAGACATAGAAAATATTTCGTTTCCAAAAGCTATAACTTCACCCTTTTCCGGTTTTAAGAGACCTATAATACATTGTAAAATCACAGACTTCCCTGTTCCGGATTTTCCAAGAACTGCTATTGTTTCTCCTCTTTTTACGTTGAGGTTGATATCTTCAAGAATATGTATACTATTAAAAGATTTATTCAAATGTATAATTTCAATAATATATTTATACGTATCAATCATTAAATAAGAGTTGAAAGTTGAACCATTATTAAATCAATTAGAATTATTAAAAGAGAAGATAAGACTACGGATGAATTCGCAGCAATACCTACACTTTCAGTACCTCGAGAGCAATTATATCCTTTGTAAGAACCGACAATACCTATAGTAAATCCAAATAGAAATGTTTTAAGAAATGACGGTAATACGTCAATGAATCCCAACACATTTAGTGCGGTCGTAAAATACAACTGAAAGTTTGTGTTGCTGATTAATTTCATAGCAATATATCCTCCGTATAGGGCTAACAGATTGGCGTATACAATTAATATAGGAACACCGATTGTAGTTGCAATAACCCTTGTTACCACTAAATACCTGAATGGACGTACCGCTGAGACTTCCATCGCAAAGATCTGTTCTGTCACTTTCATTGAACCGAGTTCGGCGCCAATAGCAGATCCCATCTTACCGGCACATATTAAAGAAATAATAACAGGTCCAATTTCACGAAGTATTGAGACAGATAAAAGCGAAGGTATCATTGCATCTGCACCAAAAGATCCAAGAGTAGGTTTTAATTGTAAAGCAAGTGTTAATCCGATAATAATGCCTGTTATACTAACTAAGGGAAGAGAATTAACAATTAGATAATAGAACTGTCTAGAAATCTCTCTAAATTCTAAAGGAGGTTTCACTGATTCTCTAAAAAAACGCAGGCTAAAGAGAACTATCAGCCCTGCCTCGCTTATTTTAGTCTTTATGAACTTAGCATAATTCATCTTCTCAAACTTTTTTCCTTATTTTGCTTGCGTTAAAAGGATTTGCTATTCCAAACATTACTCCAAATGAAAAATCAAATAAATTTCCTTTCAGGTCTTGCATTAAAGTATATCTAAATTTTGCATTTGGATATATGAGAAGCTTATTATTTCTTATTGAATATCCGATACCAATTTCAGGAGATACTCCGCTTAATGAAAAATCCGTAAAATAAGATAAACCAAAAGTGAGTGCGGATGATGTTTGCAGTGTGTTTGATGGCTCTATATCTTTAAGCAAATAATCATATTTATACCCTAGTCTAAAATGCTGCGTATTCTCCTCTCTAAATATATAAGCATAATCAGCAGAAATCCTATGCTCACCAAAATCACCAAATCCAACAGAGAATTCTTTATTAAAACCAAGATGTATCCTATCATTTTCAAACAGTATTATAGGATTTAAAAGATAAATTATAGATGCAAAAGCTATAGAATAAGGGAGAAAAGAATCAGCCGTTTCCGATACTAACAATGATTTCTTGCTGGATAGATTATATTGCTCTAAACTCTGACAAAATAAAGAATTGGAAGAATATATAAAAACTAATATTATGAAAAGTTTTTTCAATCTTTTGAATTACTTGAAAGATTTCTAACTTAAATTAATTAAAAATGAGAGATTTATAAAGATAAAAACAGGTATTACTTCAGCAAGATAATATTCTCGTTCGTACACATAATTTTGGTATTAAAAACTTAAACTAATTAATTAATGTTTATTTTAATCATTTTAAATTAAAAAATCTTTTTATATGTATGACAATATGGCTGTTTGCCAGTGACATCATAATAATCCTGATGGTAATCTTCTGCCTTCCAGAATTTATTAGCTTTATTAATTTCTGTTGCTACTTTGTAACCTTTTTCTTTTAATATTACAATTAACTTTTCTATTACATTTTTCTGTTCATCATTTGTAAAGAAAACTCCTGAACGGTATTGAGTCCCAATATCTGGACCTTGTCTATTAACTTGTGAGAAATCATGTATCTCGAAGAAAAGTTTAGCTAATTCCTCAAAGGATATGATTTCGGGATTAAATATTATTTCAAGAACTTCAGCATGACCTGTCTTTCCAGTACAGACTTCTTCATAAGTCGGATTTTCCTTAACACCACCGATATAACCGACAGTAGTTGATATTACACCATTTTGTTTCTTCATTAGATGCTCTACACCCCAGAAACACCCTCCTGCAAAATATGCTGTTTCTGTATTCATTCTATCCTCTTTAAATATCAGTGAAATTGAATTGACACAATGTCTAATGTTCTTTTCTGTAAATCCTTCTCCTGTAAAGACATGCCCCAAGTGGCCTCCACAGTTACTACAAATAATTTCAGTACGCATACCATCAAGATCGGGTACTCGATTTACCGCACCTTTTATTTCATCATCAAAACTAGGCCAACCGCAGTGTGAATCAAATTTATTCTCGGATTGATACAAAGGTGCATTGCATCTTTTGCAATAATAAGTACCTTTTTTCTTATTGTCATTATATTCTCCTGAATAAGGTCTTTCTGTACCTTTGTTGACTATTACATATTCTTCTTCAGGTGTAAGTGTATTGTATTTTTTAATAGAGTCCATGCTATTTAAGTTAGTGTTTGATAATTTGGATACCGACTTATTTTGTAAGCAGCCGGTCAATATTACGGATAGGAATAAAAATATAAAGAATAAATTGCTTTTCATAATATCCAAAACGGAATTTATACTGAATAAATTCCGTATCCTTTCCTCTTAAAAACTCATTATTTCCCTGATTCTTCTTCCTGGAAGTTCTTTTTCAGAGAGTCAAGAGTATGTTGATATTGAAGTAATTTTTCTTCTTTTAGCTTATTAGCTTTATTAAGACTGTCTAGTGTTTTATCATTAATTTTATTTAGAGTCTTAAGAGAATCTAATGAAATCTTAAGATTCTTTATATCCTCATCCACTTTTCTTGAATCAGATGACGAACAGCCAATGAGAAACATAATTGGAATAATTAAAAAGTATATGTATTTCATAATCATAAATTTAAGTAAAGTTAGTTATATTAAGAAGAATATTCAAACAATAAAGATTGCTCATAAAACGCATATATTTTTGAATTTATTAGCACGCTAGAATTCATAAAACGTTACCAAGAACTTATTAATTTAGAATGCGTATAATAAATATTTAATACCTTTTAAAAATTAATACACAAAATTATGAAAAATATTATTTATTTAATTCTTATATCATGTTTTTTATCTTTAACTGCTGATTCTCAAACATTAAACGGTAATGGTAATGTAATTCAAAAGGAAATTCCACTTAATGCAATCAGTAAAATAAGTAACTTAGTTTCTGCCAATATAGTTATTACAAATTCTTATTCGGATAAGTTAATATTAGAGATTGATGAGAATTTAGTTAATAATTTCCAATATGAACTTAATGGCAACGATATTTCGATAACATCGAACAAGAAAGGTTTTAGTCCTACAAAATTCAATTTATATTTCAGCGTATCAAAATTGAATGCAATAGAAAACAAAGGTTCAGGGGATATAAATACGACAAATGTAATTCAATCAGAAAACTTTTCACTTTTAAATGCCGGTTCAGGAAATTGCAATATAAAAGTCAACTCTAAAAACTTGAATTCTAAAGTCACAGGCTCTGGAAATGCGAGTATTGAATCAGATGCTGATATTTGCAATTTAGAACAACATGGTTCGGGGAGTATTAATCTAAACAACAAAAATACTAACTCAAACATTCAATTCGAAAACAACGGATCGGGTAATTCCATTATAAAATCTAATAGCAAGAACATTGAACTTTTTTTAAGAGGGTCCGGTGATGTAAAAATAGAAGGATATTCGTTGAACTTTACTTTTCATTCTTTGGGATCAGGTGATTTAGACGGTCAGGAATTCAATACTGATAACTGTGATGCAAAATTGTCCGGATCAGGTGATGCAGAATTCTATTGTAATAATTCAGCAGATATACAAATACTTGGTTCTGGTGATTTAAAGTTGCATGGAGAATATAAAATTAATAAAATATCGACATTAGGTTCAGGGAAACTCATTAAAAAATGAATAAAAAACCAACATACATAAAGAGTACATTCAACTTTAATTCAAAAATTGGAGCCGGAATAATTGATGAGCTTCCGTTATGGTCTGCACCTTTTGGATTAGGTATTTTAAACCGAATAAAAATAAAAAGAAATATTCGAGCTCTCGATATAGGTTTCGGCACAGGCTTTCCACTGATAGAAATTGCTCAAAGATTAGGCAATAGTTCTACAGTATTTGGTATTGATCCATGGAAACCATCACATATTAGGGCAAAGCAAAAAATCAATTTCTATGGAATCAAAAATGTAAAGTTAATAAACGGAGAAGCTGAGAGTATTCCATTACCGAATAATTACGTTGACCTGATAGTTTCAAATAACGGAATTAATAATGTATCTGACATTGAAAAAGTCTTTAAAGAATGTAACCGAATCTGCAAAAAAGGTGCACAATTTATTGCATCAATTAATTTAAATAGAACATTTCATGAATTCTACGATGCGTTTATCCTATCTTTGAGTAAGTTTGAGATGATGACAGATATTGAGAAAATTTATTCTCATATCTATGAGAAAAGAAAACCGTCAATAACTTTTCAGAAGTATTTCACGGATAATGGTTTTAAGATAGAATATAAAGACCGAAAGGAGTTCACGATGAGATTTGCTGACGAAGAAGCCTTCTTTAATCATACGCTTATAAAAATTGGTTTTTTGAAAAGTTGGGAAGAATTGTTGAATGAAAATGACAGAGTGAAAATTTTTTCCAATATACGATATTTGTTGAGAAAAGAATCGAAGAAATTCGGATATCTGAAAATGACTGTTCCTTATTTAATAATTACGGCAACAAAATATTAATTGTTTTATTCAATTAACTTAATAGTAAGGTTAAATATAAAAAATTCTAAAGTGATAACACCAAAAACAGTGATAGTATTTCTAATAAATTATTTAGAATTATTTTTACTGCCTGGTTTATAAACAGGAATTGCTGCAAGCCAATACGGAATCTCTGATTCAGCAAATTTAACCACATCAAATTTCGCTAAAGATTTTTGCTTAGTTTTAAAATCAACCTTGCCGTTTGAACGGTCAATAATAAACCCAACCCCGGCTAATTCACATTCATTTTGATTCAAAATATTAATGAGTTCAAAGACACTTCCACCTGTAGTTACAACATCTTCAACACACAATACACGATGACCCTTATCCAATGTAAAGCCTCTTCTTAATATAAGTTTACCCTCCTCTCTCTCTGCAAAAATTGTTCGTTTATTCAAAATCCTTCCGACTTCTGTTCCTAAGACAATTCCTCCAATTGCAGGGCTTATGACTACATCAATTTCATCTGCTTTAAAATATTCCGCTATTTGATTCGCGAAGAGAGTTAGATATTCTGGATATTGTAAAACCTTGGCACATTGAAAATAATGAGGGCTATGATATCCTGACGTTAGAAGAAAATGTCCTTCAAGCAATGCTCCTGTTTTCTTGAATATTTCTATAATTTCTTCTTGTTTCATCAATGTAGTTTTACAAGTTTAACATTACTAATTTTCTTTCCGAGAAACCTCTCTGCAATTTGGTGAAAATTATTCGGAAAATCAGTCACAAAATATTTATGTTCTCCCTTTTTCTTCTTGGTATTCAGTAAGTTTCTTTTCGCAAGAATAAATTTTACTTCTTTTGCTGTCTCTTCACCAGAATCAATTAATTTAATTTTGCTTCCCATTACTTTGCCAATTGTTTTCTTTAATATCGGATAGTGCGTACATCCTAAAATCATTGTATCTATTCCCTTATTTTTAAAACCACGAAGATATTCCCATGCAGTAAGTTCAGCTATTTTATTATCAGTCCATCCATCCTCAGCTAACTGAACAAACAAACTACATGACTCTGAATGAACTTTAATGTTCTTATTTAACCTTCTAATACATTTACCATACGAACCGGAATTAATTGTTCCCCGCGTACCAATAACACCAATATTGTTATTTTTTGTTGCTCTTACAGCTGCTTCAGAACCCGGGACTAAAACACCAATTACAGGAATTTTCGTAATTTTTTGAAGAAAAGGTACAGCAACAGAAGAAGCAGTATTACAAGCAACAACCACCATTTTCACTTTTTTTGAAAGTAAAAATTTAAGACATTCAATTGAGTACAGTATTACTGTTTCTTTAGATTTTGAACCGTATGGTAGTCGTGCAGAATCACCAAGATAAATAATATCTTCATTTGGAAGCAATTCAAACAGAGCTCTTGCAACCGTTAAGCCTCCTATTCCTGAATCAAAAACACCGATCGGACGTTTATGTAAATTTTTAATCTGTAATGAATTCACTAATTAATTTGAATTAATTCAATAATTTCAAATTAAATATAAATTATTGTTTATTAAATGTATAAAATTAAACAAGATTAAATAATGGAAGTAGTATTCTGAGAATAATCCAAATCAATAATCCCCCGATAATATCAAAAAACACTCCTGATCTTATCATTTTGGTAATCTGAATCATCCCTGAGCCATAGACAATAGCATTTGGTGGAGTTGATACCGGAAGCATGAATCCCCAGCTTGCACCAAGTGTAGCACCGATAGCAGGCGGAACAGGATTTAGATTACCAGCAATACAAATGGATATAACAACAGGAATAATCATATTAGCGGATGCAGTATTTGATGTAGCTTCACTGACTATTATAGATATGAATATTGCAGCGAATGTAATTCCCCAAATTGTATCCAGACCGCTAAAATTAATAAATGATGTTCCAAGATAATCAGCAAGTTTAGTTTCAAATATAAGATTACCCAAAGATAATCCTCCTCCAAATAATATAAGAGTACCCCAGTCAATATTGACTACATCCTTCCAGTTGATAGTAAACTCAAGTTTTTTCCTGTTAACCGGCAAAAGAAAGAGTAAAGTTGCACCAATTAAAGCAGCAACAGACTCTGGCAAATGATAATTGTATGTTTTGAATATTTCAGAATCAGTACCATAAGATAAGGCTAAGAAACCCGGTATGAGCCATAATATTACAGTAATAATAAACGCTATTATTGAATTAACTTCTCCTGCTTTCATGGAGCCAAGTTTATGCTTGAAATCAATAATAAACGACGAGCTTGTGTTCAATTTTGATAACTCCGGTTTATTTAAATAATAAATTAAGAAATACAGAAAAATGTACATCACAATAAGCATTGGAACTGCGAACATAATCCATTGAAAGAATGAAATCCTTATAAGAGCAAATTTCTCTATCATCGCAATACCAATCAGGTTTGGCGGTGTCCCAACAGGTGTTCCAATGCCTCCTATGGATGCTGAATAAGCAGTCATTAACATCATTGCGGTGCCAAATTTTAACTTTTTAGGGTCAATTTCAATTCCTTTTTCCTCACTGACTATTTTGGCTACTGAGGAAACAATCCCAATTGCTATCGGCAGCATCATGGCTGTAGCAGCAGTATTACTAATCCACATTGAAATAAAAGCAGTTATCGCGCCAAAAGTAAATAATATCCTTCCAGTGCTCTGACCAACATATTTCATTGATAAAATTCTTAGCGCAAACCTTTTATCTATTCCATGCTTGCTCATAGAAGCAGCAATAATAAAACTTCCAAGGAAAAGGAATACAATCGGATCTGCAAACGGTGCAAATATTTTCTTAACATCTGCAACATTAAATACCACGCATAATATTGCACCTAATAATGAAGTCGCAGGAATAGGAATAGGTTCCGTTATCCACCATATAATTACCCATAATAAAATTGCTGAAAGAGTATGCGCCTGATAGGATATTGAAGTGTAAGGTAAAAAATAAAATATTACAAATACTAATGGTCCTAAGAATAATCCAATCCTATTACGTAAACTTTCAAATTTCTCCTCCATCGGGGAAATTACTTCCTTCGGAATAACTTCTTTATCTTTATCCATTTATATATAAATGTTTGTGAAAAATAGGTCATCAGGATTTTACTATAAAGGATATAAATTTTCTGTATTTTTTAAAGTAATAAAAGTATAATTTTGAATTATGATAGAAATCAAAAACCTAAAGAAAAGTTTCGGCGGTAAAAAAGTGCTGAATGGCGTTAACCTTGTTATTAACAACGGCGAAACACTTGTAATTATAGGAAGAAGCGGATGCGGTAAATCTGTTTTGTTAAAACATATTGTCGGTCTTCTTAAACCCGATGAAGGAGATGTTATTATTGAAGGTCAGTCCCTTATTGGTATAAAGAAGAAAGACTTATATGCCGTTCGGAAGAAATTTGGTTTTCTTTTTCAGGGAGCAGCACTGTTTGATTCAATGAATGTTGAAGAGAATGTAGGACTCGGTTTAAGGGAAAACAAAAGATATTCAGATAAGAAGATTTCTGAGATAGTTGCTAATAAACTGGAATTGGTTGGTTTACCCGGAATACAGAATCAAAGTCCTGCTGACCTTTCAGGAGGAATGAAAAAGAGGGTGTCTTTGGCAAGAGCCATTGCAGATGACCCTAAATATATTCTCTACGATGAACCCACAACAGGACTCGATCCTGTAATGAGCGATAATATTGACGAATTAATTCTTGACCTTGCAAACAAACTAAAAGTAACATCAATAATTGTTACTCACGATATATTTAGTGTTATTGAAATCGCTGACCGTGTTGTTATGATGGAAGGCGGTGTAGTTTACTTTTCAGGCACCCCAAAAGAATTGTTTGAATCGGATGATGAGATAATTATAGAATTTTTAAAAAGAACAAATAAGCAGTTTCATAAAGCTTAATCTATGATTTCTCTGATTATCCCTCCACCGATAACATCCTGATTGTCATAAAAAACAGCAGATTGTCCTGGTGTAATAGACTTCTTGGGATTATCAAAAATTACTTTTATTGTATCTGCATCCAATTGTTCAATTGAAGCAAGTGAGCCGCTGTCCTTGTATCTTATCTTAACATTAGCTTTTATAACATTTTGAACACTATCGTATTTCATCATATTAACTTCCTTTGCTATAAATCCCTTCTTATACAGACCGGGTTCATCATCTATGTAAACCTTATTTCCCTCAGCATCTATTTTTGAAACATAAACAGGCTTACCCATAGCGAGATTTAGTCCTTTCCTTTGCCCTATAGTATAATAAGGAAATCCCTTATGCTCCCCTACCTTTTTATCTTTGTAAATAATTTCGCCTTTAGTAAGTCTTTCTTTTATATCCGGAATTCTTACCTCCAGGAGTTCCCTGTAATCGTTATTCGGAACAAAGCAAATCTCCTGCGAGTCAGGTTCATTCGCAGTTTTAAGCCCCATCGATTCGGCAATCTTACGTATCTCTGGTTTAGTAAAGTCCCCGAGCGGAAAAAGAGTTTTGCTCAAAGCTTCCTGTGAAACTCTCCACAAAGCGTAAGTCTGATCTTTATTTAAGTCATTTGAAACCGAAACAAAATATCTCCCGTTTTCTTTGTTTACTTTCGCGTAATGTCCTGTTGCGATATAATCAGCACCAAGCTCCTTTGCCCTATCAAGCAGCACACCCCATTTAATTGTTTTGTTGCAAAGTACACATGGATTTGGGGTCTGACCGTTCATGTATTCTGAAATGAAATTTTCTATTACTGTTTCATTAAACTTTTCAGTGAAATCAAAAGTATAATGAGGAATATCAAGATTTGTGGCTACATTTCTTGCGTTATAAATAGCTTCCAGTGAGCAGCATCCTGAATCCTTCGTCGGAAAATCATCAAATCCCCAGGTCTTCATCGTTATACCTATTAATTTATAGCCCTGCTGTTTCAATAGCAAAGCAGCAACAGAGGAATCAACTCCACCGCTCATCGCTACAACTACTGTTTTATCTATATTCTTGCTCATGAATGTATAAACGATAAGAGACCTTAAAAAGTTAACTTTTTATTTAAATAAAATGCTTATATTCAGGAAAATTAAGGACAATTAAATATATACTAATATGAGTATTTTCTTTAAAGCAAGAGGTTCATCGTCTTTTGGATTACTTTTAATCCGATTAGTAATTGGTTTTACATTTCTTATAGCGGGCACTATAAAAGTATTAAACCTTGAAGCGTTTGTAAATCATGTGAAATCATTCGATATATTTTCACCTAACGCAGCTTTCATACTTGGATTTATTTTACCATTCATGGAAGTTTTATTTGGTGCATTGTATATTATAGGATTCTTCACACCGCTAACAAGTCTTGCTCTTACAGTTATGACAATAAGTTTTTTAACGGCAGGAGAAGGACTTTTTACTGCACCTGAGCCATTTACACTGCCCATTGCGGTTTATTACTTTATTATTCTTTCGTGTACTTTAACGACCTTATTCAGCGGTGCAGGAATCGTTTCATTCGACGCATTATTTGATAAGAAAAAGAAACCAAAAGAAGTTCAAAAGCAGGAAACAATAGTTCCTGATTTGGTTAAACCGCCAGAATCGATTAAGGATGTTAGTTTTACAGAATTAGAACAAGAGAAGCCAAAAACGGAAGAGCAGCAGTAATTAGAATTCTAAATTAATACCTGCATTAAAGTTTCTGTTCGGAGCGGCAATTCTTTCAAGCTCCTGATAAAACTTATCCGTCATGTTATTTACGGCAAAAAAGACTGAAACATATTTTCCTAAAGTTTTTGAAAGTTTCATGTTCATTATGAAATAATCTTTCGGTTCTTCATACTTATAAAAATATACTTCCTCTATCTCACTAACGTACCTACCGTTCACGTTGAGATTAAATCCAAAATAAGAGAGATTAATGTTTGAATTTAGTAGATGCTTCGGTTTATAGGGTAATACATCGTCACTTCTCCCCTGCGACAAATCCCGTGCATCAAGATAAGTATAATCGAACTCAATACCGTACTCAAATTTTTCACTGAAAAGGTTTGAGTGTGATTTATAATCAATCATAAATTCAAAACCTCTGACCTGAGCCTTAGCGACATTCTGAACCTGGAATGGACCGTTTGGAGTGGGACCAATGTTTACGTACTGTATTAAATTTTCATAAACATTGAAAAAGAAGGAAACATCGATGTTGAATCGATTTTTATATTGCTTTCTAAATCCAAATTCCAGAGAAGTCATATCTTCCGGCAATAAATTCGGATTGTAAATAAAATTAAATCCTCCGAATAACTCTTTCTTAAAATACAGTTCAGCAATAGATGGTGCTCTGAAAGCTCTTCCAAGAAGGAATCTATAAGAAGTATTGTTCAAGACAGGTGACTTTGACTGAGGAGAATAAAGAAGTGATAGCTTTGGACTTATTTTCATTTCTTCAAAACTTCCAATAAATTTGTTATAATCGAACCTACCTCCTATGGTTGCAGAAAGTACAGGAATTTCGTTCTTTAAAAAAATATTCCATTGTTCCTGCACATAAGCACCTAAATTGTACTGCTGCTGATCACCGTAAAGAATCTCCGTCGGAGATGAGCGAACAACATTCCATTGCATGTCAATACCTCCTATCAGGTAATGTCTGTCATTAATGTTATAGTCAACCTGAGAAATATTGCCAAAGTTGTATGAAGTAATGAATGTCTCAAAAGTCTGTCCCGGTTTTCCATATTCTATAGCCACCGGATTGTTAGGGTTATAAATAGATTTACTGTAGAGTTTATAATAATAGAATCGAGAATTATACTTTGTCTTTGAATTTGCTACAGCATTATAATTGACATCAACACTCTGTGTTTCCTTATTAATTTTATCTCCGATGTAAAATGGGTTAGTTTTATATGGTTCCGCATACTTGCCCGGGTCAACTCTCCAGTAATGAGGGTAACCACTTTCTGAATTAGTATATTGAAGAGTTAATTCAAGGTCACGGTTTCCAAAAAGGTCATAAGTGAACTTTCCGAGACCGCTGTAGAAATTGTATTCAGTCTGTTCTGCATAACCGTCGTTCTGCTTTATATCAAGGTTTAATAGATATGAAAACTTGTTCAAAGTGTTACTGTGCAGAACATTAATACCCTTAAAGCTTAAAAGTTTATCCGTAAACCTTAAACTATCAGAAAGTTTTTGATAAAAACCTCCGTTTAAATTAATAGACGTATAAGGCTTGTAAGTAGGTTTCTTAGTAATTACGTTAATAACACCTCCGATAGCACTTGAACCGTATAACGATGAGAATGCTCCTTTAACAACTTCGGTTCTTTCGATTATTGAAACAGGTATCAAAGACCATAGCGCACCCTTTGAATCTCCTGTTAGTGAAGGTCTACCGTCGAGCAAGAGCAATACTCTGTTACCGATACCCCCGCCAGCTACGTCCGAGCTACCGCGGATAGACAATGCGCTGACATTTATTCCGCTTGTTCTGTTTATAGTGACCCCTTGTACATCCTCGAGAACCTGATCAAAAGTAATTTTATTTTTACTGTTTATTTCTTCGGAAGTAACGAGAGAGATAGAAGAGGGTGTTTTCTGCAGAGTTTGTTCAGTCCTTGTTGCAGTAACGTTTATCTTTTCTGTTTCAATCCTCGCGGGTACAATATAAATATTGAGAATTTTCTGCTCTGACGGCTCAATCATTATTTCGGCGGAATAATCATCAAATCCTATTCTATACACGGATAATACATATTTCCCGTGAGCTAAATTTGTAAAAGAATACTTTCCGTTTAATCCTGATTCAGTTTTGTAATAAATGCCCGTTTCAAAATTCTTCAAATGAACTATCGCAGAAATAACAATCTCCTGAGTTTCATCGTCAATAACGAGCCCGGACAACGACCCGGGCTTGTTATCTGAGAACAAAAATCCGTTTATGAAAAGTATGAAGAATAATAATATTCCTGCTTTCATAAATTGAAAGTTAGAACTTATATATTCTGCTGGTTGTGTCGACCCATGACAGGAAGTTTATTCCGCCAACACCTGCATTACTCTGAATCGAAACGCGTGCATTCGTTGTATCAAAGATCTGAGCAGGATTATGGGAAGTATCACTTCCAAACTTGCCCATACCAAAGACCGAACCTGCAGTATAAGGAAGCCTTATATAAGCACTTGTTACAGTATAGAACCCGTTCGCGGGTACGACAATTTTGTAATCCGCAACTAGTTTTCCGCTTTCAATTTTTGTAATTAGTTTTGAGCTTGCGGAAGCAGGTCCCATCGGGGGCCATTGAGCAAATGCTGAAATATTATAATAGCCTTTTGATGTATCAGTAAATTTATAATAACCTGTTGTATCAGGGAATGTAATACGACCATTGATTGACAATTGGTCAAATGTCGCACCTGAAGGCGGTGCAACGGTGCTTTCACTGCAGCTATAGGCAATGGATAATAAAGAAACAAGAACCACGCCGAATGCGAGGTTCGATAATAGCTTTCTCACAGAAATTTCTCCTTTTCTTTTTAAATAATAGGGATAATAAATTAGTTAAAATATACTTAATAATGTTGGATTTAATTTAGACTGAATATAAATAAATTTTCAGACTTTACAATCTGATTATTAATTTTGTATATTCAGATAAAACTACAAGAATCAATATCGTATAATATTTTAAGGTTTTTGCTATACTTTAAGTTTTCTTTAACATAACGGAAAGAATCGATTAAAAGTTTACCTGAGGGGTCGGTTTTTTTGGACGATTTGACGATGACATGGAATCTGTGCTTATCTTTGACTTTAGAAATCAAGGGCTGAATGACGCTTCCTACGAACAAATAGTTTGAGTATTTGAATTCTTTCAAAAGTTTATAAATATCTTCTGCAATTTGCTTGCATTCTTCGTAGACTTTTGATTTTACTTCAATTAGTGCGATACGTGAAAAAGGAGGGTAATTTGCATCTTCTCTTGTCTTTATTGTATTGGCATAGAAACTTTCGTAGTTGTGCTCTCTGACGTTATCAAAAAGTCCGTATTCATAATGACGTGTTTGTATAAAAACCTCTCCCCTCTTATCGCTCCTGCCGCTGCGTCCAGCCACCTGAGTCAGAAGCTGGAATGTTTTTTCCTCCGCCCTGAAATCGGGAAGGAGCATTCCGATATCTGCATTCACAACTCCCACGAGCGTTACATTCGGGAAATCAAGTCCCTTCGAGATTATCTGCGTGCCGACGAGTATATCAATCGCGCCCTTCGCGAATTCATTAAGAACTTTCTGGTATTTATACTTTGAAGTCATAGTGTCGGAGTCCATTCGCTCGACTCTTGCATTCGGGAAAACGGCGTTAAGCTCTTCTTCTATCTTTTCAGTGCCAGCGCCGCTTTCTACAAGCTTTGTGCATCCGCATCCCGAACAAACGGTAATTTTCTTTTCAGTGAATCCGCAGATGTGGCACTTTAAATAGTCAATGTTTTTGTGGTAAGTGAGTGAGATATTGCATCTGCTGCACATTTCAACGTGTCCGCATACGACGCATTCTATGTATGAATGGTATCCCCTGCGATTTTGAAGAAGTATAACGCTTTCCTTTTTTTCAATCCTGCTCTTAACTGCATAAAGAAGCTCACGCGAAAGAAACCTGTTCCTTCTTTTATTTATAACAGCATCGCTATCAAAGCCGTCGGATCGCGAAAGATTTTTCATATCAATAATCTTCACGTAAGGAAGCGATGCATCTGTTGCGCGTGAGGTAAGTTTCAGCAGTTTATACTTTCCCGACTTTGCGTTGTAATAGCTTTCCACCGAAGGTGTTGCAGAACCAAGAATGACAACGGCATTGTTCAACCTGGCGCGAACTACAGCCATATCCCTTGCGTTATAGCGTGGGGAGTTCTCCTGTTTATATGAAGACTCATGCTCTTCGTCAACTACAATAAGTCCGATGTTTTTCAAGGGTGCGAACAAAGCAGAGCGCGGACCGATGACAATTTTAATCTTTCCTTCCCTTATACCGAGAAAATTATCGAGACGCTCGCCGTCGGAAAGTTTGCTGTGTATAACGCCGACTATTTCGCCGAACTTATGCTTGAAGCGGCTGATAAGCTGGGGGGTTAAAGAGATTTCGGGTACGAGAACAATTCCCGTCTTGCCTGCTTTGATAACTTCAAGCAGAACGCGAATGTAAACCTCAGTCTTTCCGCTTCCCGTAATGCCATGAAGCAGAAACGGCTGGAATTTATTTTCCGTAACGCTGAGCATAATCTCATCAAAACACTTCTGCTGCCCGCTATTCAGCGTAAGATACTTTTCCTTCTCATCGAAAAGCACTTCAGGTTTGCGAAACCTTTTCACTTCAAACACTTCAAGAAGTTCTTTCTTTAAAAGCGAATTGACAGTAGATGCTGAAAACTTATACTTCTTCGTAAGGTCTGCAAGTTCTATTCTTTCGTTATCTGAAAGTATCTTCAGAAGTTCTTTTTGTCTTTCAACTTTTATCTTGTTATTGAGAATAACTTCTTCAAGCTCGCTGCTTTTAAACTTTCTTCTGACGTATTTTGTGAATGCTTCTGCAGTAATGGATGAATAGGACTGCTTCTTATTGATAACGTTATGCTTTACGAGATAATCAATGTAGTAAGATAAGTTTGAACCAATCTTCTTCTCAAGCTGCTTCCTTGTTAAAGCCTTGCCCTTAGAGGCTGAGAGCACATTTACGACGTCGTAAACAACAGGGTTCGGCTTTTTAAGAGCGGTAAGGTTTTTATAATGTTCATCGCTGAGAGTATAAAGCATCTCGCTGTGCACGGATATATTCTGAGGAATAAACTGCGAAACGATTTCACCCAAAGGAGATAAATAATAATCTGATATCCATTTTGAAAAGTCAATCATTTCCTGATTGAGAAACGGCTCTGCATCGAGAACGGAATGAACAGATTTCAGATTGTCAACATCAGCCGTATCTTTCAGAGATATAACATAACCCGTGAGAGTCCTGTTACCAAAAGGCACGAGCACTCTTGAACCTGTTTTTATATCACCTGCGAGATAATCGGGAACGATGTAAGTGAAGAGTCCTTCAACATGAGCATCAATAGCAATATTTGCATAAAGACTTTTCAATCGTCATGCTTCTAATCTTTAGAAATAAGTTTATACCTTAAGTAATAGGATACATTCGCTACTGCAAGAGTGACAATTACGCCGATAATGACATACCACGTATAAGCAATCTTTGTAAAGTAAATAACAAAAACCATTGAGATGATGCTTAGAACGAATCCCCATATTGCGTCCGCTTGATTCACACGCTTGAAGAACAAACCGAGGAAAAAAGCACCGAGCAATCCGCCGTACGTGAATGATGCTATGGACAGACCTATTTCAACGACAGGGTTTGTCGAATCACGAAAAAGCATTGCACCGCCTATAAGAACAACTCCCCAGAAGAGAGTAAATATCTTTGACCAGAATATTTCTTTCGACCTAAACTTATCCGACTTGACGTTTGCGAAGAGGTCAAGATAAGTTGATGAGGCAAGCGAGCTGATTGCCGATGAAAGAGTACCCATAGCAGAAGCAAGAATACCTGCAATAACGAAACCCGAAATACCCGACGGAAGATTTTCGACGATGAACTTCGGAAAGATTTCATCCGATGAAACAAGGTTTAAACCCGTTGTACTAAACACAAGCGACTTGAAGTCAGCACCCTGATAATATGCATAGAGACACAGCCCGAGAAACATAAAGAAGGCAAACTGCAGAACGATAAGCGAAGCATCGAGCATAAGCGCCTTCTGGCTATCCTTTTTGTTCTTGCAACCGAGAAGACGCTGAACGAGAAGCTGGTCTGTACCGTGAGAAGCCATAGTCAGGAAAGTGCCGCCAAGCAATCCTCCGAAGATAGTGTAAGGTGAAGCGAGGAACTGGAAGAAACTGTTTCCGAAATCGAAATTAAAAACTTTAAATTTATCAAGACCGTTAGCAGACGCATAGTAGAAGACATCGCTGATACCGTTTGGCAAAGCATATATTGCGACCATCATAGCAGCCACAGCTCCACCAATATAAATAAACAACTGAATAACGTCCATTGAAACAACTGCTTTTATACCGCCGAGATAAGTATAGAGCAAAGTGAATATTCCGATGATTGCTATGCTTGTCGGGTAATCGAGACCTGTTATTATATGAACAGGAATCGCAGTTGCAAAAAGCCTAACTCCTGAGGCAAGAACTCTGGTAACGATAAAAACTGATGAGGTTAGTTTCCGAAGCTTCTGTCCGAATCGCTGACCAAGAAAATCATAAGCAGTTACTATATCGCCTTTATAGTATGCGGGAATAAAAATAATTGTAACAAGCAGCCGCCCGATAAAGTATCCGACGATAAGCTGCATAAAAGTCATATCGCTTTTGTACGCCAGACCGGGAATGCTGATAAACGTCAGCGTACTCGTTTCGCTAGCGACGATTGAAAAACCTACAGCCCACCACTTCATTTCCTTGCCGCCGAGAAAATAATCCTTTGTTGTTTTCTGTTTTCTGGCAGTGTATAAACCTGCAAATACAGTCCCGAGCAGGTAAACGATAACGATTACATAATCAACGAGTGAAAATTTCATTTAATTGACTTATATGTTGAATTTCTCTTTAAGAAAGAAAGATTTCTCATGCAAACTAATCTTTCCTGCTTCAACATAAGGGTCATGTTCGAAAAATACAGTGTAGTTATTTTCGTATATTTCTTTTAAATATTTTCTCTTTTCTTCAAGTGTTACAAGAGGAAACAAATCGTATCCCATTATGTACGGAATCGGAATATGCGAAGCCATAGGGATAAGATCTGCGAGATACATAAGTGATTCCTTTTCATCGGATACTTTTACCATCTGCATACTGCGGGTATGCCCGTTCAGAGGAAGCAGCGTTATAAAATCATCAAACTTATACTCGTCGTTAATAATTTTCATCTGCTTAGCGTCAAGAATCGGCTGATAGTTTTCGGGAAAGAAACTTGCTTTATCACGTTCCGAGGGGTTCAGAGCCCAGTCGAGATGTTTTTCCTGAACGTAATAAACAGCATTCCTGAAAGTAAGTCCGGGTTTCTTTTCGTCGTTAAAGAAAGTAGCACCTCCGGCATGGTCAAAGTGAAGATGGGTAAAGATAACGTCTGTAATATCATCGGGTTTAATGTTCAGATTTAAGAGACCTTTTTCGAGTGTGAATTCAGAATAATCAACACCATAAATCTTATTCAGCTTATCTGACATCTTATGACCAATGCCCGTATCTACAAGAATCTTTTTAACTTTGCTTTCGAGAAGAAGAACACGTGTGCACATTTCAATTCTGTTTGATTCATCAGAAGGATTAGTCCTATTCCAGAGAACTTTAGGAACGACACCAAACATAGAGCCGCCGTCGAGTTTAAAAAGTCCTGCCTGAATTGAATGTATTTTATAATCGCCAATAATCATGTATTGAATTTTAAGTTAATAAAAAACCCGTTATTTATAAAACAAATAACGGGTTAAATAAAATCCGATTATACTTTAGAGAGCAAAACTTACACCTGAGAAGAAAGTAAAGTTTGATGTCGTGATTTTTTCAACTGACTGACTGCTCATGAGATTGTTCAGTCCACCATATTTGAATGCAGTACCGAAGATAACGCTGAATGGGTAGAGGAATACATAGTTAGCAGTAAGAGTTGCATCGAGACCTAAATCGAAATTCTTATAACCGATATTGCCGTATGTATTACTGGGCTGTGACATTAAGAATCCCATATAAGGACCGCCCGTGAACCAAAGACCGATATCTTCAGAAACCATACCACCGATATTTAAGAAAAGAGGGATAGTTAGATAGTTTGCTGGAAGATATCCGCTTTTTGCTGAAGTATCAGCGCTTGTACCTGAAGTGGTTGTTGAACCTGAAACAGAGGGTTTTTGGAATCCAAAACTTTTTCCGTCAAATGATAAACCGGTAGTAAAATTCAAGAGACCGAACACATTCATGTAAACAAGTCCTCCGACAGTATATCCAAGTTTAGCTTCTTCTTTAACGACTGTTCCCGAAGTTGTAGTAATGTTTGGTGTTGTAGAGCCGACGCCGAGCTGAAAGTCAACATAGAATGAAACTGGCTTGCCTGACCTGTAATTAAACTCTTTAAGAGCTTTTTTGTGGTCTTCCTTAAATTTAAGGTTGACTTTAAATTCATCTTCACCGAAAGGTTTCTTCGGGTCTCTATCTGCGTACGCATTCATTGAATAAGATAAAACAAGTAATGCGATAAGTAGTTTTGCAAATGCTTTCAATGTATCTCCTTTTTAATTAATTATTGTTTATAAATTCTTCGAGTTTAGTTGATTCCGATTCCCAGTCGGCAGTCAATTTTTCAATCTTGTCTGCAATCTCAAGATATTCAAATTTAATTTCAACTGCAAAATCAGCATCTTTATAAAAATCAGTTTTACTCATTTCGTTATCGAGGTAACTTTTTCTCCGCTCGAGCTCTTTTAATTCAGATTCTATAGCTGAAAGACGCTTCTTTATGGGTGCCGTAAGTTTATTCAATTCCTTTTTTCTCTTCTTTGCTTCTATACCCGCCTGATAACTGTTCTTCACTTCCTGCTTTTCTTCAACATCTTCTTTTATTAATACATTATCGCTTTCAATTTCGTTCAAGTATTCGGAAGATTTTCCGAGGTATGTTTTAATTCCTTTATTCTTTACTTCAATAATCTTTTGAATGATTCCGTCTATGAATTCTCTGTCGTGTGATACTATAATTACAGTACCTTCATATTTTGCCAGAGACTCTTGCAATACTTCTTTCGAGCGGATATCAAGGTGGTTAGTTGGCTCGTCGAGTATGAGAAGGTTTGAGGGTTCAATGAGCATCTTTGCAAGAGCAAGACGGGATTTTTCGCCGCCAGAAAGCACTCCGACCTTTTTAAAAACATCGTCCCCGTGAAAAAGGAATCCGCCGAGAATGTTTCGGATAGCAGCCTGAGTTTCGGAGCTGTTTGCTTCTTCCATGATTTCGAGAGCATTCTTATCGGGGTTCATTTCATCCGCCTGATTCTGAGCAAAGTATTTAGGGATGGCATTATACCCGTATTTAACGACGCCTGAATTATATTTTTCTGTACCGGCGATAATTCTTGTTAGGGTTGACTTCCCTGCCCCGTTTTTACCAACAATAGCAATCTTTTCACCACGCTCTATTGTAAGGTCAACATTTTCAAGAACATTCTTTCCGAAATCGTATGTTTTAGTAAGACCTTCAATCTCGATCAATATCCTTCCCGAATGAACTGCAGGCGGAAACTTAAACTTTATTCTTTGGGCTTCATCTTCGAGCTCAACCTTTTCGATTTTATCAAGCAATTTTATACGGCTTTGCACTGCTCGAGCTTTAGATGCTTTGTATCGAAAGCGCTCAATAAACCTTTCCTGTTCCTGAAAATACTTCTGCTGATTCTTGAACTGATTTTCGAGAAGTTCTTTGCGTTTGACTTTTTCGGCAACATAGAAACTGTAGTTACCGCTGTAAGTATTCATATCGCCGTTATGGATTTCGATAGTTTTCGTTGAAATATTATTCAGAAACTCCTTATCGTGAGAGACAACGACAATGGCACCTTTGTAATTAATAAGATACCGTTCAAACCAGATGAGGGAGTCAAAATCGAGGTGGTTCGTCGGTTCATCGAGTAAAAGCACGGTGGGATTCTGAAGAAGAAGTTTAGAAAGTTCTATTCTCATCTGCCATCCACCGCTAAAAGTCTCAACATCTTTATCGAATTCGTCTTCTTCGAAGCCCAGACCTATAAGTATCTTTTCCACCTGAGACTTAAGCTTATGTCCTTCAAGTAAACTAAACCTATCCTGAAGTTCAGAATAAGTGGTGAGGAGGTCAATGTAGTCATCAGATTCCGTGTTATCGAACAGTTTCATTTCTGCTTCAATCTGCCTGAGCTCATCTTCAATATTCTTTATATTTTCGACAGAATCATAGACCTCGTCAAATAGTTTCTTGCCTTTCAGACGGACTGTTTCCTGAGGAAGATAGCCGATTGTGGAATGCTGAGATTTAATTAACTTACCGCTATCCTGATTGAACTGCCCAGCGATAATCTTGAGCAAAGTACTTTTCCCCGCGCCATTAACACCGACAAGCGATACCCTATCTTTGCCTCCAAGACGCAAATTAACGTCATCAAGAAGCTTTCGAGTACCAAAACTAACAGATATATTCTCTAAAATTACCATACAATCATTGAAAATACTTAAAATTGAAGGAATTTGAAATGGGAAAAGGAATAAATATGTGAGAAAACTTTAAAAAATGGAAGAAAAGAGATAAATTCTGGCTAATTAATTAGAAATGAGAATTGATATTCTTGAGGGACAGGTATTAGAGCAAACATTGAGAGCACTCCCTGAGGACTCCCTGAGAACACCGCACTGTAAACGCATAATTATCGCACTATTATCGGACTTTTATTGTGAAATTAGCAGAATTGCTGTTTTATGATATGTTTAGACTGTTTTAACAGAGCATTAGTTAAAATAGCCATTAATTATTACTAATATAAGCAATAAATTTGTGTTATACGAATATAACAATATTTTTTGAGATTGTCAAGGGGAAAAATAATACAATTTAGATATTTAATTCGGAAACAGAGGAAACTTTTTTGTAAACCACATCTTCAAAGTTTTTGAAATGAGCTCTACCGCATTTAATTTTAAGTTTTTCACTACCCCTAAGCTCCTGCCCGGTTGATTTTGTTTCGGCAACAAAATAGATTTTCTTTTCTCCTTTAAATACGACTGCCCAGTCGGGGTGATAATCTCCGATTGGAGTTTTTATTGCAAACCAGTAAGGTAGTTTAAAGTAAAATTCTATTTGTTCGCTGCTCTCGCAATCCTTAGCGAATTGATTTTCTACACCGCTGTCCAGAGGGATGTAATTCTTGTATATTGTCTTATCCGCATCTTTAACTAAATGAGTGAACTCATCTATGTAAATCTCAAAATCCGAATCATCAAACAATTTCATTTCATAGATTTTACTGCCAATTTTTTCATATTTAATACCGTCAATCATTAATTGATGCAGAACCTCTTTTATCTTAGAAACCGCATTATCCATAAACATCTGGGGATTAATCAAAACCTCTATCAAACGATTCGAACTTTTCAATATTTCCAATATAGTACTTCTCGTTAATTCGGTTTTACTTTGAATATATGCAAGCATATCAGGTATATCAAATTGAAATACATTTTCTTCAATAACACTATCACTGACTAAGAGACCTTCGACACCTTCATCTGTAATTAAAACTTTTCTTTTCGTTGATCTTACAGTCGGCTTCTTAGTTTCATCCATATTTTTCACCTCATTTGCTGCAAGGGTAATAAGATTATCAGTATCATAATTCACATTATACTTAGTCTTATACTTAATTTTTTCCCAAATTTGCAAGAATTTCGGGTCTGCTTCAAATCCTTTTCTATACTTCACTTTCTTCTTATTGCTACTGTTTTTGATTCTTCCAGAGAAATCAACGCCACAATCTTCCTGAATTTCTTTCTGCAGTTCCCTTGCGAAGTCTTCATATCTTTCATTAGCAATAACAGTAAGTTTATTAACATTTCTATCGAATATTCGTTCACCGTTTTGATTAACGGACAAACGTAATCCTCTTCCTATTTCCTGACGTTTTTTAATCTCTGATTTTGTCTCATTTAAAGTACAAATCTGAAAAACATTTGGATTGTCCCATCCTTCTCGTAATGCAGAATGGCTGAATATGAACCGAAGCGGAACATTTAAATCGAGAAGTTTTTCTTTATCCTGCATTATAAGTTTATAAGTATCATCATCTAATTGCGATTCTCCTAATGTGTCTTTAACTCTTCCTTTACTATCCTGTGAAAAATATCCATTGTGAATAGAATCTATGGGATTTGAAACCACATCTTTGTATGACGGTTTTGAAATTTCCTGTTGATACAATTCTTCAAACCATAAAGCAAATTTACCTTTTACAGGGCTTCCATCAGCATCGTATTCCCTGTAATTCTTAACTTTATCAATAAATAATAACGAAAGAACCTTTATACCTTTATCTTTATATATCTTTTCTTTCCTTATATGCTCTTCAATAGTTTTCTTAATCATATATCTCATAATATCGTCATTCATTCCGCCTTGTGTTTCGCCTTTTTTCAATACCGAGCCGTTGTTCAATTCAATTTGCTCACTGCCAAAATCGAATTCTTGAATCTTTATGCCGTCATACCTCTCATTTTCTTTAGACAACTTAAATAAATCATTATTTCTTCCGCTCGCCGTTACAGATTTCCTTTTAATACCATCGGTTGTTAATACGTCTATTTTAATCTTAGCTTTTATGGAATTTCCTGACCTTGTAATATTTTCCAATTGAAGATAAGGACTGTTAAAATCGTTCTCACTAACTATCGAATCAACTTCAATTTGTTTTACTAATCCTAAATCATAAGCTTTTACAGGATTAAGAGAATAAATTAGATTGTAAACATTTGTGTGCGTTGCTGAATATCTGAGGGTACAAAGAGGATTTAGGTTAGCAATTGCCTTCTTTCGATTATCAGTTTCCATATTCTGAGGCTCATCTATAATAACAATTGGCTTAGTACTTTGAATAAATTCGATTGGCTTTTTTCCTGTTAATTTATCGTTTGGTTTGTTGATTATATTCAAATCTTTAGCAAATGAATCTATATTAAGAACCAGTATTTGAATTGAGTTTGTAGATGCAAAACCTCTCAGATTAGATACTTTCTTACTGTCATAGACATCAGCAGTAACCTGTACTTTGTCATATAAGTTTTGGAAATGCTCTTCGGTGATTTGAAGGTTTTTGAGAACACCTTCGCGAATTGCAATAGATGGTACAACTATAACAAATTTCTTAAAGCCATAAAGTTTGTTGAGTTCGTAAATGGTTCGGAGATAAACGTATGTCTTACCGGTTCCGGTTTCCATTTCTATAGAATAATTAGGAATGTTTGTTTCGATCACAATCTCTTTGCCCTCATCATCAATATCTTTATACTTTAGCAATTGCAAATATTCAGATACTTCAATGTTATTAGACTTTTGAATTACATTAACATTTTGCAGGATTTGCTCTTCTGTTAAATCCAATTTATTCCCGAAACCATTTTCAGAAAAGAAAGCACCGTTTTGAGAAGCTGAGAATTCAAAATCACCGCTGCTTAGCGGTTGACCTTCAAAAATATCAGAAACAGCTTTAACTGCTTCCAATTGAAATTCCTGTTTACTGTCAAAGTGGAGTTTCATGGATTGAGTATAGATATTTCATATCTTGTATTCAAGATGTCTTAGTAATAACCCAATTCGTTAAACCTGAATCAACTACTAATTTACTAATTTCATCAACAAAAAGAATATTGACATCTTTTTGTTTTTGGAAATTTTTAAGCTTCTCATCGGTTGTAGTATGTACTACAAAGAAAAATTTGTCATATTCTTTCATTTTCTTAAACTCATCATAATAATGATCAAATTCTTTAAAATTGGATTGTGCTTTTATTTGAACAAGAGTTTTTTCATTTGTCACAGGTTGAAATAAACTTAAATCTAAAAATTTGGTACTTTTTCCAATTGTTGCATTTCTATTATATCCTGCATTCCTGAATATTAAATCTATTAATAATTCAAAATCTTTCCAGTTTAGTGTTATAATTAATTTTGATATTTTATCATTTAAATTGTCATAAGCATCGTAAGCCTCAGAAATTTCTTTAGTAAGATTTCCATTGATTTTATTTAACAAATATTCAAGTTCATCTACGGAACATATTGTTCCTCTGAAACCCTGAATTTTAGTTAAACTTCCTCTTAAATTTTCAACCAATAGTTTTTTCCCCTTCAGGTCTTCATCTCTCCATCCACCTATTATTTTTCTAATACGTGTTCCGTCGTCTAATGTAATAACTTTTGTGTAAGCTTTTCCCCACCATAATTTATTATTATAAAAAGTAATCCAAAGAGTATCTTTAGGTTCTTCAAAGAAATACCTCAATTGAGTGATAAAACCAGTAGAAGCAATTTGAGATTTTTTTCTTTTTTTAATATAATAATCATTTATACTGCTCCAATTTCCATTAATACAATCTTTAGTAATTATATCAGAGTATCCAATTTTTATAACACCCTCTTTTGTTATAGCACTTTCTTCCCAACATCCTTTTCCCCCCAACTTTATAAACAATGCTTTTGTAGCTTTAAGATTTTTCATATTACTCAATATCAATATAAAGGTTATTCGAAAATTGTTTATTTTAAATTAATTTACGCTACCAATTTCTCTAACCATTTATCTCTATCCTTCCAAGAGAAATCATTTATACCATATTCGTCAATTGCCTGTAATACATCGGGTGCAACATCTTTTTCAATATCATTTAATATAACTATTCCTTCATTATTACGTGCTAATTTTGTATCCTCAAACGCAAAAAGCTGAGCAATAATGTTTTGTTTCTTTGGGTTAGCAACTGCTTTAATAATTCTTTCAGGAGCTTTCGCAGAAGATGGAATAAGAAAGTCAAACTTGTGCTGGAAAGAGCTTTTTCCTTGTAGAATGATATTGGGTGAAAATCGAACTCTGTTTTGTTGAAGAAAATTAGTAACATCTTCTAAGAAGAAAGATTCTACTTTAGGTGAAGCCAAAACAAACAAATCATCTACTGAAAGCAATGCCTGAATAAAATTATGCTTTCGAACAGGGAATGTTGCAGGAGTCGCCATTGTTGTTAACTGATTTCCTTTCAGCATCACACCGAATCCATTTAATATCGTATGTAATTCTTTCTGTCTTGCAGGTGTGGAAACATCAACACCTGCCATTTCAAGATTACTAATTGTATCTCCGTCATCGGTTAAAAGAATTCTGTCTCTATCATCTTTTTTTAGATAAAATTGTATCTTATCGTTTATATGGTTGAGAAATGGAGTTGACACTTCAAAATATCCGTTTATTTCTTTATAGTTGATTTTCTGTTTCAACCATTCAGTATATGAATTTATTAAGTTTTTCATATCGACAATGTTTGATTAATTACTGGAAATTGTGTCACATGACAATATTTAAAAAATGCTTCCATAATATCATACAAATCGAGATCATTAATTTCGATAAAATCTTTAACAGGAACAGCCCATTTTTCTTCATAACCTTCTACATAAATATGTAAATGCGGAGTAGGAATTTCTTTTCCATTATATGGCTGCAATAACTTCACAGGGACAAATTCTACGTTAGGATTGATATGTGTTGGACCATCTATGTCCAAACGTCTTAATACAAATGCTTTCCTTGCTCTGCTTTGATACGTAACTTTAGTTATTTTTATAGAACCCCTCGAAATATCGAATAGAAACTTTTCTCTTTTATCAGAAGAGGTGAATTTAATTGTTATTTTATTACCCGACGTTGGGAAATCATACTCAATATCCTCTTCCGGAAATTTATCCATATCAAAAAGATAATCTGCGTCTGCTTGTGTGATAAAATGTGCCATACCTTATATTGTTTTAAAATCGATTTCGGCGTCTTTCATTTGAAGGACTGTGTTTGTTTTTAGCTGGTCGTTGCCTGTGAATAGTTTATCCAGTGTTATTACTTTTTTCGGTTTTGCTGATATTATTTTGTCAATTAGTTTTTGGGTTACTTCATCGAGGGCGATTATTAGTTCTCCGTCTTTGATGGAATAGAATCCACTTCCTTTTTTCCCTCCAGCGAGTGATGAAAACTGGACTTTGTCGGTTAGGGTATAACCTGATTTGAGAATTAGCTCGTACAGCATGTTTTGTGATTTACTTTCCTCTTTCACGGGATTTGTGAACGCATCAAGCTGTTCTTCAAGGTTATTTTCGTTTATTTCGCTTCCTCTCCATATTTTGAAATTGGATGACGAGAGTTTAAACACTTTGAATCCAAGGTCTAATTCACTTTTCTCGAACAGGTCGGGTTTATCTTCTTTTTCCTTTTGAATTTTTTGGATTACTCTGCGGATACGCTCTTTAGAAATATCGGCGATGGTTTTATATCCCGCTTTGTATGCTTCGCTTTCTTCATCACAAGGTTCGGGTAGTTGAACGAGTATAAATTTTCTGTTTCCGCCGTCTTCTTTGTTTTGCTCTATTAATGCATGGGCAGTTGTGGCAGACCCTGCAAAGAAATCAAGGATAATATTATTAGTATCGATAATTTGATTTATTAAATATTTTATTAATTCTTTTGGTTTAACCGTATAGAAAATATTATCTCTTCCTTCTTTTATAGAAAACAAATTTTTGAGCTCGATCTTCGCATCATTATTCGGATATTTCAATATTATCGATTCAGGTTTAACTTTTCCGTCATTATCTAACTCATAATACTTTTTATAAACTTGATATTTACCGTTTCTTTTTTTCCTAAAACATATTCTATCTTCGGCAAGCTCTTTTTTAAACCTGTCCTCACTTACAAGCCATTGTGTTTTAATAAATGTACCGTCAGGTAATTTAATTGGATAAACCAGTGTTTTTCTCTCTTCTAAATTTGATTTTAATGGCCTAACATAAAACCTACCACGTTCGTTGAAAAACTTATCTAATTCTATAAATTTTTCTTTTTCCTCATCTGGTCTTTCTATCAAAAAGTCATGTAAGAGGTTAATAGATTTTGAAAAAACTAATATGTACTCATGTAAATCAACATAAAATCTTGAATGTTTACCTCCTGTATATTTTTTCTTCCAAACTAACTGAGCAACAAAATTTTCCTCTCCAAATATCTCGTTCATAATCAAACGAAGATTATGAACCTCGTTATCATCAATGTGAACAAATATAACACCATCATCGCGTAATAAATTTTTAGCGAGGAATAAACGGGGATACATCATACTCAGCCAATTGCTGTGATAATGTCCGCTGTCTTTGCTGTTCTTGCGGAAGAAACCTTCTTTCATTAAATATCCTTCTTCGTCTTTATCTCCAATTCTCTTTTGATAATCATCCCTACTTTCCTTAAAACTATCGGGATAGATGAAACTGTCATTGCCTGTGTTATAAGGCGGGTCAATAATGATACATTTTATTTTTTCATAATATGCCTTCTGCAAAACTTTCAGAACTTCAAGGTTTTCACCTTCAATAAACACATTCTCAGTTGAATCAAAGTTTATTGACTCGTCGGGTACAGGTTTCAAAGTTGCAGTTGTGGATTGCTGCAGAATTTTAAAAGCCTCTGACTTACCAGCCCAGTTTAAAACGTAGCGTTCATTTTTAAACTCTGCATTATCTTTACCGAGAGTTACCTGAAGTTTTTCCCAGTCAATTTTTCCCTCAGAAATAACCTCCGGAAAAAGTGATTTAAGCTTTTCAATCTGTTCTTGTTTAATATTTAAAGATTCACCGTTCATAGTAATAATGTATTAACAAAAATAATAAACCATTTTATTGAAACATATACAAATAAATTTATAGGTCATCACAAATATTTCAATGAATTAACATAATAATGCAATTAATCATACCCCCAGAGTAATAAAAACTTAAGGTACCTGATAAGAGCAATAACTATTGTAAAATACATATGAATAATTTATCAAATTCAATCTAATATAAAAATCTATTTTCCAATCATTTCAAGAAAAGAAATGTTATTTATATATTTTCATGTTTTTAGGGGGACTTATTGAGTATTTTGTGGAAATTAATTTTTAGTATCAGAGAGAAATCGGACATATGGATGAGGGCAGCGGTGCTGGGAAGCATCTGGGCATCAATTGAAATAATTGTGGGGAATTTTCTGCATGGGTTCAGGATGCCGTTCACGGGAGAGATACTCACATTTTTTGCGATATATTTTCTTACGGCAGCGAGTGTGAGATGGAAGGTAAAGGGACTGATTTGGAGAGCAGGACTTATTTGTGCAATGATGAAGTTTTTCACGCCGGGTGTAAAGGTATTCGGACCGATAATCGGAATAGTTTCAGAGAGTTTTATGCTTGAGATTGCTTTAAGAATTTTTGGTATGAATGCTTTGGGATTTATACTTGGAGGCGGTCTGACTTTGTGTTTGCCGCTGATACAGAAGCTTGTTAACCTGTTGATTATGTACGGATGGAACCTTGTAGTTGTTTTTGACAAGAGCATTGAGTTCCTTTTTCGACTATTCAACATAGAAAATACTGATTCTCTTGTTGTACTGCTTGTACTGCTATCGGTAAACTTTGCTTTTGGAGGACTCGCGGCTTTACTCGGTTATGTCTCGGGAAAGAAGAAAACGGAATTTATCAGTGAGGAAAGAAATTATAATTTTGTCAAACCTTCATTAATTTATGAAAATGGAGAAGGAATCGGATTAATATTTCTGAATATAATTTTTAATGCGGGTATAATAATCACGATTCTATTTTTTATTAAAGAGAATCTGTTGCTGTGTTCGGTGTTTATTGCGGCTTATATAGGTTATGTGCTTTATAAATACAATAATTCGAGAAGGATATTTAAGAATTACAAGTTATGGCTGCAGATACTTGTGTTTACAGGGCTTACTACAATTGTATTAACTTTTGTTTTAAAAACTGAATTGAATAAGTCGATATTAACGGGTGTAGAAATGTTTTTAAGGGTGCTGCTAATAACAGTGGGTTTCAGCTCAATAAGTTCAGAAATAAGCAAGAATACATTTACGGCTTTTCTTCACGGGAAATTGAATAAAAACTTTTCGGAAGCACTCAATCTTGCTTTTGCAGCAGTGCCAGAGATTATTAATACATCGAAAGGAATAACCTCTATACTTAATCCGGGTAAGTTTATAGGAGAGCTTACTTATCTGACGGATGTCTGGCATGAAAGGTTTAAGACAATGACGAACAGAATATTTATTGTTACCGGTTCACAGGGTAAAGGAAAAACTACATACATAGAAGAAATGACAGATGACAGAACAGCGGGTGTTTATTCAAAAGTGGTTTTTGATAATGATGTGAGGATTGGATATGATGCAGTAATAATTGGCGGGAATGAAAGTATACCATTGTGCAGGACTGATTATAAATCTGATTTAATGCTTGGAAGGTTTGGTTTTTATGAGGATATTTTCGGTTTGATTGCGGAAAGGATAATTAATACAGATAAGAAGACTTATGAAAAAATAATCATTGATGAGATTGGGCTGCTGGAAAAGGAAAAGAAGGGATGGTATGATTTGATGAGATGGGCAATACGGCAGAATGATGTAAAATTGGTTATATCGGTGAGGAAGGATGTGGTGGAGATAATTAAAGAATATTTTGATGGAAGAGATTATGTGGTTGTGGATATGGATTTAAGAACAGAGCAAAGAACGCACACTGAAAGTACTGATGAGTTATGATATTCACTGATAGAGAAAAACAAATAGAACGCGGAATTTCACGGATTATACGGATAGTCACGGATAAAAGAACGCACAACAAAAAACTGATTATTTATGATTTACATTGATAGAGATTTAGAGATAATGGAACACGGATTGTCACGGATAGAGCGGATTGTCACGGATTTAGAAATAACGCACGACAAAGTACTGATGAATTATGATATTCACTGATAGAGAAAAACAAATCGAACGCGGATTTTCACGGATTAGACGGATAGTCACGGATAAAAGAACGCACAACAAAAAACTGATTATTTATGATTTACAATGATAGAGATTTAGAAAAATAGAACGCGGATTTTCACGGATATTACTGATCAACACGGATTAAGAAAGAGCGCACGACAAAGAGCTGATAGTTTATGATCTCACTGATATAGAATACAAACTAAATATTTTTCAAAGATTTTATTTCCAATTGCGGATGGCTTTAAGGAGAGCCTGCTGCATGTTAGGATGCGATGACGTATGTCCGGCTTCGGGTATTAGATGGAATTCGGAATGTGGGAGGAGTTTATGCAAATTCCATGCAGCAACGGGAAGACAGACGAGGTCATTCATACCGTGAATAATAGTTAATGGTATTTTTCTTATTTTGCTGATATTTTTAAGAATCTCCTTGTCTTTGAGAAAGAATCTATTTGCCTGATAATAAATGTTGAGGCGCATTTCTGTATATACTTTTTCGAAATCGGTCATTGCTTTTTCAAAATCAACATTGGATACGTTGAAGAAACTGTATTCATAATCAGCGAGAAGACGACACCACTTCATTCTCCCCTTTTTATCGGAAGATTCGAAAAGATTATTAATTCTTTTCTGCAAAGTACCTTTGCCTTTTGGCAAAGCACTAACAAGATTATTCCATTTCACGGGTGAAAACCTTGCAGCGCCATCTGCTCTGTAAAAGTAATCCTGTTCTTCAAAAGTACAAGTGAAAATACCACGAAGAATCATTCGCTTTACTTTTTGCGGATATTTCCGGGCATACAATAAAGCAAGTGTTGAACCCCATGAGCCAGCGAAAATTGAGATAGGATTTATAATGTTAAGATGCAAACGAAGCTTTTCGATATCTTCAACTAACTCCTTTGTGTTATTTTCTTTTAACTCTCCGAAAGGTTTGCTCTTACCGCATCCGCGCTGGTCGTGAGTGACCACCAAATACTTCTTAGGATTGAACCAGCGTGCGTCATCGTCGTCGCTTCCGCTACCGGGACCTCCATGCAGGAAGAAGACAGGATTGCCTTTAGGATTACCGTAGAGTGCATATCTTATTTTATGAAAATCACTTACCTGAAGATAATCTTCGGTAAACGGTTTTATTAAAGGATGTAATTTTAGTGTACGCATGTTATTTGAAATAATTAAATTTTATAATTAATACCGCTGCTAAACATATAAGCTAAATTTGAGAAAATACCTATGATATGAAGATTTAATTTTCCATCATGATTAAGTCCAACATTCGGTGCCAGTTCATAATCCATTCCAGCTGCAGGGTACAAGGTTAGATACTTATGCTTAGATTTATCGCTGTATAAACCCACATTTACCGATACATAAGGTTTAGCTGTTACATCTGTGAGATAAAACTTTGCCCCTGCGGATAGATTGTATATAAATCCGGAACTATTCGAACCGGAACTATTTTTCTTTAAACTGATTAATGGAATAAACGAGATTATAAAAGAAGTTAATCGAGTTGCATTATACTGAAATTCGGCAGTTCCGCCCAATGAACTATAGTTATTACCTTTGTAGTAATAAGTAAGCTTAAAATTTAAAGAGAAGTCATTACCGGGAGCTCTTTGAACACTTTTAACTGAATCTTTTGCAGGAATAAAATTTGTTTGTGCATTAAGCCGAAACAATGAAGGAATGAGAAGAACCGTTAAAAGTAAAATATACTTCAATATGCTTAAATTTTGTTTGTTAAATTTAGATGAAACAGAATGAACATTCTATTCATAAAGTTATGACAGCAGGAATAAAAAAAGCGGCTTAAAAGAAAGCCGCTTTCGGAATGGAGAATTTATTATTACAGAGTTATTTAATGAGCATCATTCGTTTCACGTCGGAGAATGATCCTGCATTAAGCGTATAGAAATAAACACCGCTTGAAAGCTGTGAACCATCGAATGTAACAGAATGATTACCGCCGTTCATATTGCTGTTCAATAATGATTTTACGAGTCTTCCTGACAGGTCGAATACTTTTAAGGAAACATTACCCGCAAAGTTTTCCGGCAAAACAAAGCTAATACTTGTTACCGGATTGAACGGGTTCGGGAAGTTTTGCTTAAGAGTAAACACTTCTGCGACTTCATCTTCATCTTCATTTATTTGTGCAAACGGATTCATCGAACCAGTTCCTATTACAGGGAAATCAACGTAAGAATTTGCACTAAGATAAATCTTATTAGTAAAACTTGTCATAACAGGCAAAACATAAGGGTTTGGACCAAGGAACGGATAATTCCAACGTTTGTCAAGATTCGTCATAATGATTCTTATTTTACTACCCGGCTGGAAAATATGCGCATGTGAATTTCCAGGTATTGTGACCTGTTTACGAACGTTGGCGGTGTTATTTCTGTCAGTAAAATTAATGCTGGAAACAAACTTTGCCACACCTGAGCTGCTAACTTCAAATATCTGAAAATTAAACTGTGCAACTACTTTATTTGATACATAATCGAGTCTCAATGTCGGAGTACCTATCATTTTCATACCGTTCTTAAGCACAGGAGACTCGTAAATTGTTGAATCTTTAATAAAGTTATTTTTAAATCTTGTACCTTCGAATTCATCGTTAACTATCTGTTTCATAGTGTACGAATTCTTGATAGTGTTTTTCAATGGATTTGTTGCATTCTGATTATTGTTTACGGTTGTTTTCAATTTCTTGTTAGCATTGAAATACAAACGGTAATTAGCAATATTTTGCGGCGGCCAGACGCTTGAACTGTCGTGCTTAAAAGACCACATGTTACCGTTTACCGGGAAGGTTGTATAAGCGTAATGAAATTTAGGACGAGTGAGAATGTTATTTTGATAACCGAACAGCCAGTAGAAGAACCATTCATTAAAGAAGTTCATGTGCCACTGGTCTTCCTCCCAAGATGTATCACCGCCGTGACCCATAACTGCACCAAAATAATAACGTGATGGAGCTGTCATTACCGGAATTCCATTTAAGTTTCCATGAGCATTAAAAAACATATCCTGCCATGAATTCTCCAGAACTATAGGTACTTGATTATTTGAAATAATATTGGAGAAATCTCTGTTTAACGGTAACCATCTTGAAAGACTATCCCATTTATCTTTTTGCTTAGAATAAATCCATTCAGACATTCTGTCGACCAGCGGATTATACCTTGCAATATCCGGAGTGTATTCAATTGTCCAAAGCAGAGTCATTTTAATTGAACCATTTTCAATCCAGCTTGATGCAAAATCGGGAGAAGCAACGGCTGAGATAATTGCTCTAACATTCATACCCATTGAGGCAGCCATATAAGGAAGCATACCACCTTGAGAACCACCCATAATAAGCACTTTACTCGTATCAGAACCAGTAGTTTGTTTGTCTTTTTTGACATAATCAACAAACTCAATTAAATCCTGAGCTTCAGTTCTACTGATAAGATTAGACAGACCTGTTGAATTTCCCTGCCCTCTGACGCTGTAAGTATAGACGACATATCCATACTGAGACTGAGCAGAAGCCAATCCTTCAAGTGTTTCTTTTCTATCACCATATCCATGAACCATAATAACAACAGGATAACCTTCAGGCAAATAAGGATTTGGCTGAGAAGGATAAAACTTAGATGCATCCATTAATGCATTATCCCTGAGAGTCAGTATAAAATCCTGTTTAATAACACTCAAAGGATTAGTATTAGGATTACCAAGCATTTTATTAATGTCCGGTAATACAGGCATTTTATACTTATCCTGTTTGTATTTAGTTACAAGATTCTGGCTCAAAGCAGTGCCCGTAAATGCTGAAAAAATCAGCAATAAAAGACACATTGTTTTAATGATTCTATCTTTTTTCATTTCTTATAAATTTACTTAACAAAAATCTTCAATCACTTTAAAGGGGCTGGCTTCAGAAAGCCAGCCCCTAATAATTTATTTTATTAATGTCATTTTCTTAATTAACGAGGTTCCGTCTGTTGACGAAAGCTTGTATACATATACACCGGTTGGAAGTTTACTGCCGTCGAAAGTAACTTTAAAATTACTAACGGGTTTCATATTCCCATTAAGAAGAACAGCTACTTCCTGTCCAAGCATGTTGTACACTTTAAGTGTTACAAATCCTTCTTTAGGAATACTTACATTAATGTTAGTAACCGGGTTGAACGGATTCGGGTAATTTTGTGATAGTTCATAATCTTTTACCTGTGTTTCAACTCCAGAGATACCGACCGTGCTCGGAATAATACCTGCACCCTTAACAGAAAAATCGGAATATGTCATTGAAGGATTATGCAAGACTTCCTGTTTAAATAATACGAGTGATACTGCGCTTAAGTCAGCAGGTGAACCATTAATCATGAAACTACTAAGAGGAATTTCATGAACTGAGTAATCGCTTGTAAGGTTTATGTTGACGTATGGATAATAATACTGGTTGTTAGCCCAAGCTTCCAACTGAATAGTCAAAACGCCAGTACCTTTTGCTTCGAATCTAATTTTGTTGAAATTAGTAAGGCTGATACCCTCGTATGTTGCGTCAAGAGACCTTCCTATATAAAGTACATCGTTTGTATAACCGTAAATTCTTGCTCCACCAGTAAATGCCATTGTACCTGCCGGGAACTGAGGAGTTGTATTGACTATATTTTCAAAGCCGCTAATAACGCTATTCGGACCTGCAAACGGTGCGTATAAACCTCCACCAACAAATACTGCATCTTTAAAGCCGTTCTCACAGTTCATTGTGATGTTTGCCCCTGAAAGATAACCGAAAGGAACGACAACTTCGGATACTTCAGGTTGAATGTTTATATTAATAGTTGATGTTTGCTCGGGCATTCCCTGCTGAGGTCTATAAGTTACGGTAAACGGAAGTGTTTTAGCAACTGTAGTGCTGTTTGCAAATTTAAATCTTAACTTTCCGTCGTTATCATAACTTGCTTTCTTTATGTAAATTTCAGGATTAATTATCTGTGTACCGACGTATGATACAGGTTTCAAAGTATTTAGCTTTGAAATTATATTTGTAACGATTTCTTTTGCAGAAAATTCTGTACCCGCCCATGCCTGGAAATTATATACATTGACAGCACCCGAAGGGACCTGATGTTCCTGAATGGTCCATTTGTTATCCACGATAAATCCAGTAACTGTTTCGTAAACGCTGAATGTTATTGAATAATCTGTTACATTTTTTCTCGGATTAAGCAATTTTGCCATGTAGAAATCTCTGCTATTAAGGTTTACACCTTTAAGGTCAATTAATTCGTATTTCGAGTAGCGGTCGCAAGTAGCTTTAGTGTGATTGTAAACATCGGGCGGATTTGTAGTTGTAGCGAAAACAGCTCCGACTCTATTTGAGTTAACTTTATAATCACATGCAAAAGCAGAAGTTGCATTTGAAATTCCAAGAATATCAAACGGGGTAGTTTCGACTGCTAATGAATTAAATGGACCATTGACAGGAATTACATCCTGCAGCAAATAATTCGGAGCAAACATAAAGTCTGTTTGTGCGAGCATTTTAGTTGTTTGACCGCTTCTAATTTTCATGTATCTTTGAAGCAATAATTCACCCAGATCGTAAGATGATTCAAGACCTCCGCCGTTACCACCGCTGGTTGAATCCCAAGTGATTTCACAGAAATCAATCTTATTACCGTTTTTTGCCTGAGCGAGGGTAATTTTTTGTTTTACATCGGGACTTAGGCTATGAATAAAAATTGTACCGGGAGAAAGTACTATATAATTCGAACTCGCGGAAATCCTTGTATCAAAAGAAGTATTTTTCGTTACAGTAAAGGTCGAAGTAAAACCATCCGGACCAGTAACAAGCGAAGAGGTACTTAAGTTACCTGTAGTTGCAGATAGTGAGACAGTGACGTTAGGAATACCTACTCCGAGCTCATTTACAACTTTAACTTTTAATACAGCCGGAACGAGCGGGTCCGGTAAAACGTTTACCGGAATTATTTGAATGTTTTTAATTGGAGTACCAAAATCAGGATGAGCTATTGCGTCCGCAATGATTTGCAATGCTCTTGTTTTAACAGAAGAAATATTAATTGTATTAGCATCTACATTATCGCTAAAATGCCAGATTGCACACTGTACTGCTGCTGCTTCGATATTTATATCGCTATGCGCCCCGGCATAAGGATATGGTTTATACGGCATGTAGTTTAGCAGAATGTAATTAATCGGGACTTTTGAATAACTCGAATCGTTGTAAATCTCAGTTACTCCACCCATATAATTCCTGATATCAATGCAATAGAAACCTGAAATGTCCCCATTGTCAATTTTACCAAGAATCACACCAGCCCAAGTAGTTTGGGTAGTATTAGTATATGGGTTTAAGAATGAAACATTGTTAGTCCCATTTCCTAATGAAGTGTAATGCACTTCGGTTATTCCCCTGTCGTCAGAAAATCCAGCGACCGAGAGAACAAGCATCATTACAAAAACTGACACGCAAAATGAAAATTTCTTTTTCATACTTTTTATTTTAATTTATAATATTTGTTATTATTCAAATACCATGCCAGGATTTTCCTTTAAATCTTCTAAAAATCATGGTAGTAAATAACTTATTATAGTTGTTACACTTTGTTTCCAATGAATAAACTATTAATTTTTTTATCATCAATAATTATTACTTATAAAACTTTTTAAGCAATTCGAAGATCTTTTTACTTGTATCACCATTTCCAAACGTATAATCATATTCATCGTTGACGTTACTTTTGAAATATTCGGCGTAGTCGATAAAGTGAGCAACCTCATCATAATCGAAATTCAGGAGTTTAGCATTTTTATCAAGAACCTCTGGACGTTCAGTAACTTTCCTCATAATACCGCAAGGTATGTTAAAGAAAAGTGTTTCTTCCTGCAAGCCTCCTGAATCTGATATTACTGTATGCGCATTTCTAACCATACCAAGCATTGCAAAATAATCGTTAACAGGGTCTTTAATTTCGAATAGCTCATGAGTACCGTCAAAAAGCCCTTCAGAAAAGCTTTTTCTTATTGCAGGATTTGGATGCAAAAGATGAATAATTTTTCTCTTTGTTTTATCTTTTTTCAAGAGTTTATTGATAATCGAAGAATAATCTTTTACTTTATCCCAGTTTTCGCGTCTGTGCAAAGTACTTAGAATATAATCTCTCTCAGGATATTCTATAATTTTTTTCTCATTTAAAAGGGTCACGATAGCGTCATTAATCGTATTTCCTACTATGAAGCATTTCTCTTCTTTTATGCCTTCTCTTATCAAATTTCCAAAGCTAATATTAGTAGGACAGAAATTAAGGGAAGAGACTCTTCCTATCGATTCTCTGAAGAACTCTTCGGGGAATGGATTCAAATGGTCGAAAGTTCTAAGTCCAGCCTCCACGTGAAAAACAGGAATCTGATTCAAGAAACTCCAAACAGCACCTGAATAAGCAGACGCAGTATCACCCTGCACGACAACGCCGTGTACATCGTTTATGAACAGACCTGAATCTCCTTTTACAAACTGTCTGTTAAGGTCCTGCATAAGATGAGCAATGAACAATTCCAGGTCAGCACTGCGATTTGGTATTTCTTCTGCGGACATATCGAACTTCAAGTTCAGATAGGAAAGAATATCTTCAGAAATCGTCTGTTGTGCAGAGTTAAAAAGTATTGGATTAAATTCAGATGAATTTTTCAGTTCTCTGTACAGAACGAATAGTTTAATAATTTCCGGTCTTGTTCCGAGAATAAATAGTATATTCTTTTTATTTGTCATATAGTTTTTTTATGCTGTTTTTTAGAAGTAGAAATCCGCCGAATATAATGTAAATATTAAATTACAATAATATTTAAGGATTCAGTTTAATAGTGCGTCGTTGAATCCCAGACGACTTTTGCTTTCGATTTTGTGTTTTTGTAAACGCTGAAAGATCGGGCAATTGCAAAGAAATTAACGATTGTATCTACTGGTAATCTGAATAAACTGAAGAAAGCGTAACTGAAACCATACCAGTTGTATGTAAAAATAAATCTATGTGATAACCTGGAAATCATAAATACCAGGTTTGAAATCATAAGCAGCCAGAGGACTGAGCTGTGCCCAACGAGTGAGTTAACGTGAGTCCACTGAAATATCTTGCTAAGTACCGCAAATAAGAGGTACAAAAGGACTACATTCGAAAGAAATGCGCTGAAGAAGCTGAATACTGATTTTCTGTCTCTGAACAGAAAGTACTTCGTAACTAAGTTACCTGACCATTTATGAGATTTCCAATTCTGAAATACTATTCCAGCTACCCATCTTGAGCGCTGTTTTACGGCTGCCCAGAAAGTATTTGGGAAAAACTCTGCAGTCGCGATACGAGAGGAATCATCATCTTCGTCAAGCTTTACGTTGAAGAAGCCAGTTTTAAAACCAAGCTCATGGAATCTAAAACCAAGTTCATAATCTTCAGTCAAGTTTATATCATTGAAGAGACCTTCTTTCTTTTGTTTCGGTCTTATAGTTATTGGTCCATGAGGAGCTACTTGCTTAGCTTCTACCTTTTTTTGAGTAGGTTCAGATTTTAAATCAACTTTACCTTCAATCTTTTTTAATTCGTCGGATTTAGCTCTTACATCTGATTTTATTTCCTGTTCAACAGAAGAATGTGAAGATAAACCCTCTTTCACATTACTGATTTTCTCGTCGAAATTTTCGAGTTTGTCTTTGAGTAGATCTTCGTCTGATTTTTTATCTATCTTTTTTGATTCTTCATAAAAAGCATTAAACATTTTGGCGAACAATTCACGTTCTTTATCGGATAATTTATCAGCTGTAACATCTTCTTGTTTATTATTACTCAATGGTTGACTTTCTGTGAACGTATTGAGTTTTGAAATTCTATCTTGAATTTCGCTTAGTGTTCCGGACAGATCCTCATCCTTTTCTGAATACTCAGAATATTTACCTGCTGCCTGCGAGAATAGACTCTGTGTACCGTCAGAATTTAGAACCGGGTCTTTAACAGCTGATTTCATTTCATTTGATGAATGTTGAATGTTCTCTCTGAACGAATCAAGTTTCTGTTTAAGGTACAGATCGTTTTCTAACTGCTTACGGCTAATATTAAGATTCTGCGACGATTTGTTATCATACAGTCCACGGATTCTCTCTTCGATTTCTTTAATCTTATCATCAATCGACTGTTTATTTTTACTATCGTCGTTCAGATGATCGCCGAGATTCTTAAATATGTTCTGTTCACTGGATGTCATTATCTTATAGTTGTAATTATTTATTAATTTTAGTTTCGTTATTATTTGGTTTTGCCTGTACGTTATCTGGAGAAATACTTATTCTATTTTTCAATCTGTTGCCTCGCAACGTGTCCGAATCATTACCCGTGTAAATTACGAATATAACCCATCCGACAAGCATTAGCATAAAAAGGAGTGTGAAAACCTTTATAAACGCCGATGTAGACTTTTTGGTAGTTTCTTTATGATTACCGCTTAGAATTTTAAAGGGGTCTTCATTAAAGTTAGTCGAATTAAAATTTAGGGAATTTAAATTTTCAGAATTTGTACTGATTTTTTCTTCTTCGTTGTTATTGAAGATGAAATCTTCGTCTTTCAACCCCAGACTCTCGAAATAACTGTTGTGCCCTGATTTTTTTTCCATCCTAATAATTTTTAGTAGTTTGTTTTACAGGTTCTTTCAATTTTGAAATATCCCGTCTTGCGTCTATTAATTTATCGTAATCTGAAATGATAACTCTGTAAATATTCTTACCGTCAAGAATTGACAGTTTTACCGAAACAGATTTACCAGATAGAATACCTGAATATTTTAGTTCATTAACCCTTTTCCCCGCTGACAGTTCATTGCTCCAAGTGGATTCAATAATGCTGAATTTATTAATTCCTGATTCTGTATAGAGAACATTATATTTAATATCAGAGAAACCATTGCTTACGCTAACGATTTCATCGATTGGAATACCTGATTCTGATAAGTCATATTTCGCCGATAATTCGCCCGAAATATTACTTTTCGCAATAGCGTCACTTGGTGAAAAACTCAGATTATTCATTAAATCACTTGAAGCAAACATAGAATCATTTGATTCGGTTTTCCCTGTATAAACAAGGAATGAAATCCACCCGATAATAATTGCCATAAACATAAACGTATAACTCCTGAGATAGTCTTTAATAGACCTGTTTGACTCCCCATTTCTCGGATTTAAAGTTTTAAAGGGGTCGTCCTGATATCTTGTTTTATTGATATGAATAGTATCTTTATGCGTTTCGTCATTTTGAAAAACAAGGTCTTCTTCTGAGAATGAAACATCCTTATCACTAAGAGAAAAATCGGGCTGATAATTAGTGTTGAACGGGTCAACATAATTATTTTCCTTATTTTTACCGTTTATATTCTCATGGTAATGCTTTTCAAGAAAGTTAAATGTTTTTCTATGAAATCCCATACCTGTTCCGGCAAAGGGAATAAACGTACCCATAGCTTGTCGAACTATCATGTCTTTAGTATGAACTTCGGCAAAAGCATCGCAGTAAGTACGATGGAAGAGTTTACCGAGCTTGCTTTTAATTGGTATAACAGGAATCTGAATAGCATGGTATCCCTTGTAACCGAGTAAAAGATTATAAAGCTTTAAAGAAAACGGATGGATAAAATCTTCAGCATCATGAACAAGAATGATTTCAAACTTTCCGTATTGTTTTTCATATTCAATAAGACCAGCATAGAGTAAATTTAGGTTATCAGCTTTAGTTGTAGGTCCATTAACATTATTAACACAAGGGATAACTCTGGAATCTTTTTGTGAGACCTCCTGAACAACTTTTAAAGTTTCCGGGTCATTAGGATATACACCAAGGAAGAACCTATAATTCTCATATTTAAGATTCTTAACGGCATAGCTCAACGTTCTTCCGATAACACCTGATTCTTTCCAAGCACCTATAAACACAGCAATAGGTTTTTCGGGTTTTTCAAACATTTCTGAAAAATCCGGTAGTTTGCGCTTGTAATTACCCTTTTCAAACCAATATAGAAGGTCCAAATAAAGGTCATCAACCCCGCTGATGAACAGCATGATTGCGGTAATCCACAGCAATATTTGGAAAATGTCGTAAATCATAGTTTTGTATTATAATATAGTAAAAATCCTGCTCTCACAGTAAAAAAGCTCCTCATATCTCCGGCAAAATACACCGGTTCGTTTGTATTCGGGTTAGTACTTACGAAGAAGTTTCTGTACACACCTTCTAAGAATAACACCGGAAAACTTTGAATGTTAGGTTTAAAAGAAACTCCCGCACCAAAATCTAAATAATTGTTATAATCCAGCCCTTTAGAATCAGCAGCGATTTCCTGCTTAAGATAAAACTCAAAGTACGAATATCCGGCAAGCATGAATCTAAGGGCTTCTTTATTCTGTAAATTGACGAATACATTTCTAAACTTATAATCATACAAGGCAGATGCGTAAATATCATAATAGAAGCTCTCGGTATTCTGTGATCTTGTTGGTTTGTAGAAATTCGCTGTGCCAATCCTTTTACCCATAGTAAGAATTGGTTTAAAGCTAAAACTGTTTTTCTTGAAATCAATTTCTCTGACGTATCCTGCTCTAACTTCTAAACTCATCCAGTCAGTTATAGTAAACTTAGTAAAAGCTCCGAATTCTACATATCGGTCATTTAAAATATTACTGGGTTTTGATTTTGAGTCAAAGTAAGTATCAAAATATGGTCCGACATGAATTCCTTTTGCAAGTTTTACGTTTAAATGTGTAAGAAGATTCCCAACATAGTTTTGGTAATAAGTGTCATAAAAATTGTAGAAGTACAGGTCAAATGACACAACTGAATTTTGAATCATTTTTTCTCTCATGTAGTATCTGGAAATTGTGGCCTTATCAATTTCATCATCACTGTTCGAAAATTCCATTACTTTTCCAAAACTATTGTATGCGCTCTCATATTTCCTGCTTGCATCATAAAGATATCCTAGCTGCAAGTGTATCTTCGAATCTTCCGGTTTTGTTCTTAAATATTGTGTAAATGAATTTATAGCCTCATTGTACATTCTTTTGTTAGTGTAATCATAACCTCTGTTTAAAAGCTCGGTTTCGGATGCATTAGGTATAGTGTCCTGAGGGATAAAATCATCGGAAACAATGCTTGATAAAGTCAATTTTGTTTCGCCTATACTCTCAGTCAAGGATGTAAAATCCTGTGCTGCAGCAAAACCTGCTGAACTCATCAGTAAAACAACTGCAATATTTAAAATTTTCTTTATCAAAATGTTAATTTAATTCATTTTTTAATTTTATAAAAATCTATATTTTGTGTAGCAATTAGTGTGCCAGAATATTGATATTGATTAATAAAATAAAACATGTTTTATCAGTAATTTATATGCTCTTTATAATATAATATAAGAGAAAAATGTATTAATTACGGTTAATATCATAGTATATGCGTTTAAAAATATAGTATGTATACTATTTTATTTTCTGAATCAGTTACAAAATATATTCAATCTTAATATCTTTCAACGAATAGTATTTAACTTTTTTATTGAATTTAACACTCTTGGTCCCGGTCTCGTGAATACATTTTCGTCCAATACAAAATAAGATTTTTTTCTAACGGATTTGAGTCTATCAAATCTAACTTCGAGTTCTTTTTTAATATTTGTTTCATTTGATTTTTCTGTAAATATGAAAAGGTAATCAGGGTCTTTTGTAAAAAGGTCTTCCTCAGCAATTGAAGGATAATCAAGATTTTCATTTTCATATACATTAGAAAATCCACTCTTTCTAAAAACATCATTGAGGAAAGTTTTTTTATTAAAAGAGATGAGCGGTTTCAAAGCAAGAAATCCTGCAAACATTCTTGATTGTGAATCGTTAGATATTGATTTCAACTCTTTTTTAAATTCCTTAAGGACACTATCGCTTACCGAATTTTCAAATATCAAATTCAGCTTTTCAAGTGAGGTTACGATGCCCTCAACATTTTTAGGATTAAGGACGAAGACCCTGAAACCAAGGTCTTTCAATGATTTATACGTTATCTGGGAATTACCTTCCGTTGTAAGGAATATTAAATCAGGATTCAGATTTGCAATTATTTCCAGATTAGGGTCAAGCATTCCGCCGATGTTGTTCTTCAATTTTGCTTGTTCAGGGAAATCACAGTATTTAGTGACTCCGATTAGATTTGTATCGAGTCCAAGAAAATAAATAGACTCCGTAATACTTGGAGCGAGTGAAATTACTCTTACAGGTTCATCCTTGAAGTCAAATTCATTTCCAAGGTCGTCAATTACTGTTACTCGTGCTTTATCCATTTCTGTATTGCAAGAAAAGAGAAAAAGCATCAAAAGAAATATTAACGAATATTTTTTCAAGTTTTCAATTTCTTCTTTTTTGCAGCGGGAAAAAGAACATTGTTTAAGATCAGTCTGTAACCAGGAGAATTCGGATGCATATTCAATTCTGTTGGTGGAGCACCTACGAGATGTGCGTAATCTTCTGGGTCATGACCGCCAAAGAATGTAAATGTACCCTTGCCATAATTACCATGGATGTACTTCACAAGATTCAATCCTTCGTTCATTCCCATTACAGTAACATTCTTTTTAAGGAAATCTTTTCTAAAACCGCTTGTCTGACCGAGAAAACCTGAAACCAATGCAGTATGGCATTGAGTAAGCATAGAAGGTACCGGGTCAAGCTTTGCGGAGAACTCAACAAGTTTGAAATAATCATTAAACTGTCCAATACTAAGTAAGTCTTGTGTAATATCGATGTTTGAGTATTTGTAGATGTAGGGATTAAGTTCAACCTGAAAATTTTCAAGTGCCATACATTCTGAATAATCGAGTTTTAAATTCGCATCAGGGTCGAAAGGATCGCCGTCATACATGACATCACAGATATCAGTATACTGGCTTGCAAGTGATATATCGTATGTATCAGTTGCGCTACACATTGTAAAAAGAAATCCTCCATTAGATACATATTCTTTAAGCTTTTTCACGACAGCAAGTTTAAGTTTAGATACTTTGCTGAAACCGAGTTTCTTTGCTGTTTCTTCATTAACGGCTTTCTGTGTTAGATACCATGGAGATGCACCATAGTTAGCAAAAAACTTACCGTACTGACCGGTAAAATCTTCATGGTGAAGATGAATCCAATCAACCCCTTTAAGCTTATCCGACAGAACCTCTTCGTCCCATAATTTCTGATAAGGGATTTCAGCATAGTCCAGAACAAGCTGAACAGCATCGTCCCAAGGTAAAGCATTTGGCGGGACATAAACTGCAATCTTAGCAACTTTTTCAAGGCGTATGATATCCATATTATTGCTTTCATCTTTCACCGCTGCATAAACCTGAGCCGCTGCAGTACCATCCAGAAGTTCATAGCTTACTCCTTTAGATTTACATTCATTCTCTATCCGAGAGGAATAACTAAACATAAAAGCACCTCCTTTGAAATTAAGCAGCCAATCAAGTTCGCCGCCTTCAAGAAGAAATCTGTACGCAACACCATAAGCTTTTAAATGGTTTGCCTGACCAGAAGATTCCATTGGTATTAACAACTTTGTTTGAGGATACGCAAAGCTGTTAAACAAAAATATTATCAGGATAACTTTTAACGTTTTATAATTCATATAATCAAATTAATTTACATTATGTAAATCTTCAATATTAATTATAACAAATTTTGAGTACAGATAGTTTGAATATTCTTGCTTTTGAATCTTCTTGCGACGAGACTTCGGTTGCGGTTTTAAATAACAACGAAGTTCTATCAAATGTAATACTCTCACAGGAATATCACAAAGCTTTCGGGGGTGTAATACCTGAGATTGCATCTCGTGAGCATTTAAGAAAAATATCTGAGATGACTGAGAAGGCACTTAATAAATCAGGTCTTCAACTAACAGATATTGATCTTATTGCCGCGACATCTGAGCCCGGGCTCATAGGTGCAATTTTGATCGGACTTAATTATGCAAAATCACTCGCTGCTTCTATAAACAAACCATTCATTCCTGTAAATCATATTCACGCACATTTATATTCTGCATTTCTTGGTAATAAAAAACCAATATTTCCATTCCTCGCATTGATAGTATCGGGAGGGCATACCTTGCTTGTATTGGTAAATGATTTTTTCAAACACAAAATACTCGGTACGACGATTGACGATGCAGTGGGAGAAGCATTCGATAAAACTGCAAAAATGATGGGACTCGGATATCCGGGTGGACCTATTATTGAGATGTATGCAACTAACGGAGACGCAAATTTTCATAAGTTTCCGATTGCACAGCTTAAAAACAGAAAATATGATTTTTCATTTTCAGGATTGAAAACATCTGTGCTTTATTTTCTTAAGGAAATTGAATATGAAAAGAACAGGACACAAGAACTTACAAGCAACATAGCCGCATCATTCCAACACACCGCAGTTGAGACACTTTTTTTAAAAGTGAAGAAAGCAATAAAGGAATATAATCTTAATTATGTGACTGTTTCGGGCGGGGTATCAGCAAATTCATATTTAAAAAGAATGTTTACTGAACTCGAAAAAGGAAATGTAAAGATTAACATACCCGAATCCATATATTCAACGGATAACGCTGCAATGATAGGGATTACAGCATATTTTAAATATATTAACTCAAAGAAAAAAGATTATTTTACTACTGATTCTCTTTCCGTGAAAGCAAAGCCAAGACTGAACTACGAGAATTTTTAGTCCTTTTTCTTCATCTTTCCCTTACCGTATTTCCCAAAACCAGACCATACCATAACTGCAGCAATCAGATGTATCCAGAACCAGGGACTCGAAGTACCGAGATTTTCAACGATGAATATTAAAATAAGTACTCGAGGTAGAAACACTGTAAGAAGAACATCGCCAATAAAAGGTACCTGATTATAAGGTATCTGATGGATAAAATAATAAATAATCAGTGTTATCCTCGGAAGAAAAAGACTTAAAACCAAAAAAATTGTATCCATATTTTATGAAATTAATTTGACTTGAACACTCGTTCAAGCATGAGTAATTTTGTACATAAATTTAATAAAAAATTAAAATAAAAGTTATGGATATAATTTCCCTTCTTGAAAAGAACAAAGACAAGGTAATTGAAGATTCATGCAAACAGATTAACGAAGTTAAGCTGAAAGGTTATACAAAAGTCGGTTCATCGATTACAAAACAAAAGCTCACAAGCCTGTATAAGAAAGTTATTGAATGCGCTAATAAGAAAGAACTTATCCCGATGTTAAATTATACAGAGAAGATTGCAAAAGAAAGGTTTGCGAGCGGATACGACTTGCATGAGGTACAGACTGCAATAAATGCACTCGAAGAAAATATCTGGCAGATAATATTCAAGAATATTAAACCTGAAAAACTTGCTGAATCATTGGGACTTGTAAGCTCGATTCTCGGAGCAGGAAAAGACAACTTAGCAAGAAATTATGTTGCACTCGCAACGCAGACAAAAGCATCTACTATTAATTTGCAAAGTCTTTTAAGCGGCAGTGAAAGCATTGCGGATAACGGTTAAACAATAAAGGCTTAACAAAAACCTGATTAAATAATTTAAGTGTTTAGATTTTATTAGTTACAATATAAGAAAAATATTGCGTATTTTTTAAATTGCAGGCAGAGTAACAGTAAACTTACTTCCCTTTCCGGATTCGCTTTCTACGCTTATACTACCACCGTTTAACTCGACCATTTCCTTACATAATAAAAGGCCTAATCCTGTTCCCTTTTCATCCATCGTACCAACCCCTGTTATTTGCTGATCAATTTTGAACAATTTAACAATATCTTCATCATTAATCCCGATTCCGTTGTCAATAATTTTTAATTTTGTAAGTCCTTCAGAAGAATCACTTTCAACCAGTACAACTCCGTCTTGTTTTGTGAACTTAATTGCATTTGATATTAGATTTCGAATAATTGAACTCAGCATATTCATATCTGCAGTTACAAACGAAAATTTATTGACATTATTCAGTAAAGTTATTCTTTTTCTTACAGCGTTTGGAATTAAAAGTTCAACGACAGAATTAACTACTGAATAAAGATTCAACTTTTGAGGTTCAACTTCTAACCTTCCGGTTTGCAATCTTGACCACTGCAATAGATTATCAAGAAGATTGTGTGCGTTCCTGGCTGAAGACCTAACGTGTCCTATGTATTCTTTCTTCTCTTTTTCGGTCAAAATGTCAAAATCATTGTAAAGAAATTCCGAAAAACCGAGTAACCCCTGAAATGGACTTTTCAGATCATGAGCAACAATAGAAAAGAACTTATCTTTACTTGCATTCAACGCTTTCAGCTCATCAGCATACTTTATCAAAGCTTCCTGTATGTGAAAATGTTCTGTCATATCAACAGCAACTCCTCTTATACCAATTATTTTACCATTCTCCATTATCGGTGCTGCGTTTACGCTGATTGGCACTTTTTTCCCGTTTTTAGTAATACAAGAATAATTGATATGATATAATGTTTCGTTCCTTAGTATTTTACTCATGTTGGCTTCCAATGTGGAGTGCTCTTCTGAGCTAATTATATCAGTAATTTTCACTCCGGATTTCAGATCATCATCGGTTAGGTCTAACAATCTCATTCCAAAACTGTTGATAAAACTTACGAATCCATTCATGTCGAGTTCATATACAGCTTCAGGAAGGAGTTTAATAATATCCTGATATTTAATCTTACTGTCTATCAACTCTTGTTCAACTTTTTTTCTGAAATTAATCTCCTTTGCAAGATTCGCATTTCGATACTTTTGATTGCTTATAGTAACCAACGATACTATCATTCCGCTGAGAAATAGCAGTGATAGTGTTAAAAACCACCATGATTTATAAAAAGGAGAATTGATTTCAATCAATCTTGAGGACATTACTTCACTCCATTCCCCAGAAAAGTTCTTAACTGAGACTAAGAATTGATATTTACCCGGACTAACATTAACGTACCTGACCTTATCCAGCAAAGACTGATTTATCTCCTGCCAATCATTGTCATAACCATCAAGTTTATATTTATAAACCATAGATTCTTCATTGACAAAAGATATTCCACGGAAATTAATTTGAAGAGTATTATCTGTGTAAGGAACAGAAATATCATCATCAAGATTATAATTAATCCCTTTACTATCTTCCAAATACAATAATTTTAATTTGGGAACAGGTATTTTCGATTGAATATATTCTGTCATAAAACAGGATAATCCCAAATCGGTACCGATCCAAATCCTACCTTTCGAGTCGAGCAATCCTGCAGAACGGTTTGCTTCATTGCCTGCAAGACCGTTTTGAGTGTTAATTAATTCTAAGTACTGATTCCCATCCCATTTCATAACGCCTTCATTTGAACCAAACCAGTAATTTCCTTCTTTATCCTGAAGTATGAAATATACCGGTTTAGAAATTTCAATTCCGTTTGAGATGTACTTTTCAAGCAGACCATTATGGATATAGTATAAACCTTCCGCAGTTCCAACAAACTCAGTACCTGTTTTGTTTTTGTAGTATGAGTAAGTATTAGCTTTTTTACCATTTTTCTCGGGTATCCGCTTAACACCAACATCATCAGCATAAAAAATACCATTGCTACCTAAAACGTACATTCCTCCGATATCAGAAGCAAAAAGCTTTCTGTTGGTGTTAATGATCATATCACTGAATTTATACTTAACCAGTTTATCATTTTCAACAATATATATATTATTATTTTTTGATGAGGTACCTATCCATATTTTTCCATTCTTATCCTGGCTTACACTATTAAAATGCTCGTTGTCATTACCTTTGTACCACTTTATTCTCCAGTCAGGGTAAATTTTACCGACACCAAAGGATGATGCAGCAAACCAGATGTATCCGTCTTTATCTCTGTAAATATCAAGAACTCTTGTTGAATTTAATCTTTCGTAGGCAAAAGGAATTGTTTTGAAATTATTATCTGACTCAAGAATTGACAATCCATTTATATGTCCGAAGATATATCTCCCATTTTTTATTTCAGCTATAGCTGTAACATCATTGTCAAGGAGTCCATTGCTTACAAAATAATTTACCAGTGATAACTTATTGATTTTATCAACACCTCTCGTATCAGCAAACCAAACATTATCTTCTCTGTCAATAAATATCGAAATAGCACCATTTGATGAAAAACCATTTTTAGTCATCAACGGATTCAATTTATCCGAGTTACTACTTATATAATACTTAGAATGATTATTTCCGAGAAATATTCTTCCGCTTCTATGAAATCCAATAAATCCTGTTTCGTTTGAGAAAAATTTCGGAAGCTGCAAATCATTCTTGTAAACATTAAACCTATTGCCTTCAAAATATCCAAGATAGTCATAACTCAAAACCCATAATCTCTCATCTGGTTTTCCACTATTCTCGAATTCTAATGAAAGAAATTCACTTCCTAAAAGGGGTAATTTATCGTTCAGGCTTCTGTCAATTTTTTCATCTTCAAGTATAAATATCCCAGACCTCGTCGAGATGTAAAATTTGTCGTCTTTTGCTACAACCCGGGTTACATTATTTTCATCAATTTTATCAGAAACATAAATTCTTTTCCAAACTTCGTTCTTAAACAAATACAGACCTCTATCACCGCCTATACATATTATCGGTTTTCCGTCATCATATAATACAGCAAAATCAGATAAAGTAAATGTATTATCGGGTATACTTATAGGAGTTAATATAGTAAAGGAATTATTACTGTAGTAAACTAAGGTGTCATTAGCATAGGAAGGCAAACACCAGATCTTTCCATATCCATCGCAAATCATTCGTTTATATTGCTGCTCAGGAAGACCGTCCTTCCTGTCGTAATTCTTAAACTTAAAGCCGTCGTATGAGCTTATTCCGTCATGAGTTGCTGTCCAAATTATACCGGAAATATCCTGACAAACATCGTAGACTAGCCTGGTGGATAAACCGTTACCAATATTGTAAGATTTGATGAAGTATTGCTGAGAAAATACATCCTGGAATAGAAATGTGAATATTATAAATAGAATAATTCTATTGCACATACAAAATCACCTTGAAAGCTTATTATGGACAAATTGTAACAATTATTGTTATAAATTAAATTTTTTTAGTTCAACTTTCAATGATTATCAAGTTCAAGATAATGCACCTCATATTGCTAAAGTTTATGTTAACTATAGCTACTATTTCAACTATTAGAATTTTATTCAGTTTCAATTGTTTAAATTGCAGAGATATTATAACTTAATTGTTAATTAAAAATAAATATAAATATGGATTTTAAACTATCAGAAAATCAGTTAGAGACACAGAAATTAGCAAGAGATTTTGCGCAAAAGGAAATAGCACCTGTTGTGATGAAATATGATGAGCCTCAGGAATTTCCACATGAAATTGCTGAAAAGCTTGGTGAGATGGGTTTTCTTGGAATAACATTTCCCGAAGAATATGGCGGATCGAATTTAAGCACGCTTGAATATGCTTTGATAATTGAAGAAATTTCCAGGGTTGATCCTTCTGTTGGTCTGATAGTTGCTTCACACAATGGACTTTGCACTAACCATATTAATTCATTTGGTAATGAAACCCAGAAGAGAAAGTATCTTCCCGATCTTGTTACGGGGAAGAAATACGGAGCATGGGGACTAACGGAAAATATTTCAGGCAGTGATGCTGTTGCTATGGCGAGTTATGCTGAGAAAAAAGGAGATAAATATGTATTAAACGGCAGTAAAATGTTCATCACACAAGGTACGGTGGCAGGAACATACGTAGTAACTGCTGTTACATCAAAGATCGAAGGAAAAAATAAAATTTCTGCTTTTATATTAGAACCCGGGACAAAAGGATTCAGAATTGGAAAGAAAGAAAATAAATTAGGGATGAGAGCTTCGGATACCGCAGAGCTGATTTTTGAAAACGTTGAGATTCCGAAAGAGAATCTAATCGGTGTTGAGAATGAAGGGTTCAAACAAGTTATGAAAATCCTTGACGGGGGCAGGATAGCTATAGCGGCACTTTCTTTAGGACTTGCACAAGGTGCACTTGACGCAAGCATTAAATATTCGAAACAAAGAAAACAATTCGGAAAGACACTAAGCGAATTTCAAGCTACACAGTTCAAACTTGCTGAAATGCAAACAGAGATTGAAGCATCGAGACTACTAATATATAAAGCCGCAACCATGAAAGACGCAGGGGAGAACATTAACATGGCTGCTTCAATGGCGAAACTCTATGCAAGCGAGGTAGCTGTCAGGGCATCCAACGAAGCAGTGCAGATACATGGTGGATACGGATTTATTAAGGAATTCCCGGTAGAAAAATTTTATCGTGACGTTAAACTTCTTACTATCGGAGAGGGCACATCAGAAGTACAAAGAATGATAATAGCAAAAAACTTAACGAAAGTATTATAATATAGCGGAGGGATAATGTCATTTTTAGACAAGATTGGGTTCAATAAACTAAAAACCGGATTAACAAAAACTAAGGAAGATCTTTTTGGAAAGATAAACAGACTTGTAAATGCAAAGAAGAAAATTGATGCTGAATTTATAAACGAACTTGAGGAAATACTTTTATCTTCTGACGTTGGATACGAAACAGTTGAAACAATATTAAACAACATTAAGGTCAGAGCAAGAACTGATAAGTATGAAAACGATGAAGAACTCAACAATCTTATAAGAGATGAAGTAAAGAAAATATTTACAAGTTCTACCTCAAATTTCAGAGTATTTGATTTTGAAATATCAAAAAAACCATTTGTAATAATGGTGGTTGGAGTGAACGGAGTAGGAAAAACAACATCAATCGGCAAACTCGCATATAACTTCAGGAAAGCAGGTAAGTCTGTACTAATTGGTTCCGCTGATACTTTCCGTGCCGCCGCAAACGAGCAGCTTGAAATCTGGGCGAGACGAGCAGGAGTTGATATAATCCAAAATCCTTCCACCAAAGATCCTGCTTCAGTTGCTTACGATACAATATCAGCCGCCATTTCACGAAATGTAGATGTAGTCATAGTAGATACTGCGGGAAGGCTTCACAACAAATCGCATTTGATGGAAGAGCTAAAGAAAGTTAAACGTGTAATGCAGAAGGTTATACCGGATATTCCAAATGAAACATTTATAGTTATTGATGCTACAACAGGGCAAAATGGACTAAACCAGGTGAAAGAATTTGCTGCTGCTTTGGGCGAAGTTACGGGAATTGTGCTCACAAAGCTTGACGGTACAGCAAAGGGTGGCATAGTGATTAAAATTAATAACGAGATGAAAATTCCTGTAAGGTTTGTTGGAGTTGGCGAGCAAATTGATGACCTTCAGGTTTTTAACAGCGAGGATTTTGTAAAAGCAATTTTTGAGAAATAAATTTCATCTTGAACAAGAAAATAAAAATACTCCCGCAAGCACTCTACAACAAAATTGCTGCGGGTGAAGTCGTTGGCAGGCCTGAGGCTGTTGTAAAAGAACTTATCGAAAATTCTATCGACGCTAACGCATCGGAAATTACAGTAATAATAAAAGATGCGGGCAAAAGTTTAATTCAGGTAATTGATAATGGTTACGGAATGTCGGAAGAGGATGCAGTGGTTGCATTTCAGAGACATTCCACGAGTAAAATAGAAACTTACGAAGACCTTGAGAATGTACAAACACTTGGGTTTAGAGGTGAAGCGCTTGCTTCAATTGCTGCAATATCACAGGTTGAACTTAAGACGAGAACATCAAACGAGGATATAGGAACACTCGTAAGAATTGACGGTAATGAAGTTGTTGAGGTATCAAAAGTGAACTCGGAATCAGGTACATCAATATCCGTAAAAAATTTATTCTACAACACTCCCGGAAGAAGAAACTTCCTTAAATCAAACAATACAGAATACAGACATATTTATGAAACATTTATAAGACAAGCAGTTTCAAATCCAGAGATAATGTTTAAGTTATTTAATAATGATGAAATCATATTTAACTTAAAAGCAGCGAATTTACTCGGGCGATTGAAGGAAATATATACTGATGAATTCAGCAAATCATTGATAAAAGTCGAAGGAGAAGGGGCGTTTGTAAAAGTTAATGGATTTATATCAAAACCCGGTTTTACAAGAAAATCAAAGCAGGACCAGTTCTTTTATCTTAATAACAGGTTTTTCACGAGTAAGAATTTGAATTTTGCTGTTTATTCAGGTTACGATGATTTGATTGAAAAGGGCAACTACCCGTCATTTTTTCTATTCATAAATATAGACCCAACAAAGGTTGATGTAAATGTACATCCTTCAAAGCTTGAAGTAAAGTTTGAAGATGAGGGAGCAATTTTCGGTTTCTTAAGAAAGGTAGTGAAGGATACAATCAGGGCAAGCAACATCACTTTCGATATTGGTTTTGGGAATGCACAATCACTCGATAGCAAAACTGAGACGCTTGAACACAGAGAGTATAAGCTGAACATTCCCGATAATAAAAACTTTTCTTCATCCCCTTCCACTAAAGGAACGACGTCAATTCACAGTATATTGGAAGCATCAAACAAAGATTTTAATGACTTTGAAAATGGGAATCTGAATTCAAATACTGAGGAGCCGGATAAACCTAATCATAATGGTACATTCGAACATCGAAAGAAGGATGCTGATGAGAAGTTTAATGTTTGGCAGTATCAGAATAAATACATCATGTGCGAGACCGATGCTGGACTTATGATTATTGACCAACATGCCGCGCACGAAAGGATACTCTATGAAAAAGCCCTAATGCGTCTAAACTCAAATTCATCTTTTTCACAGCAGCTGCTAATGCCCATAAAAGTTCAGCTGACAAAAGTTGATTATCAGCTTGCAAAATCTCTTCAGGATGAAATCCACAATCTCGGTTTTGCTTTACAATTTACCGCGAATGAAATTGTTGAAATAAAAGGAATTCCAGCTGATGTGAAACCGGGCAATGAAAACAAAATATTTCAGGAACTGATTGACCAGTATAAAGAGTACGAAATCAGTCTCCATCTTGAAAAACGTGATAACCTTGCGAAATCTTTTTCTTGCAGAAATGCAGTTAAAACCGGCGAAAGACTTCAGATGCAGGAAATGATTAACCTTATTGATTCGCTCTTCGCTGCTGAGCTGCCGTATGTTTGTCCTCACGGAAGACCAACAGTTATTAGACTATCCACAGAAGAAATTGACAAAAGATTTTCAAGGACATGAACTTTTATGTGACAAAATCATTTGTATTTAAATATTCTGTTCTTTTTGATAATTTGTGCTGAATAAAAATAAATATATAAATTTATATTATGTCTAAGAGACTTTTTGTATCAAACCGCGATGAATCTGTTCGTTTATTTCAGAATAGTTTCCTTGAGTATTTTTCGCATATTCACCCGGCAACTCCTGCGGTTGTTTATATTCCGATTTCTGCCGTCATGACTTACTTCGGCTTGCAGAGAACATCAGCGGGTAATTTTATTCTCCTCTTTCTTCTTGGATTAGTTTTGTGGACGCTTTTCGAATATGTAATGCACAGATTTGTTTTTCATTATAATCCTAAAACTGAATTTGGCAAGAAGATACATTTCCTTGCTCACGGTGTTCACCACGACTATCCGCGAGATGCAACGCGTCTTGTAATGCCTTTGCTGATTAGCATACCGCTCGCAATTCTTCATTACTTCGCATTTAATTTTATTTTTGGTGATAACTATTTCCTTGCAGTTTTTTCCGGTTATCTGATAGGTTATGTTCTGTACGATACAGTTCACTTTGCGACTCATCACTGGAAAATGACGTCGCCCCTCGGCAAGTTTTTAAAAGAATATCATTTAAAACATCACTATATCGACCCCGATACAGCCTACGGTGTTAGTAACCCTATGTGGGATTATGTTTTCTTTACCGTTCCTGTAAAAGAGAAGGCTGTTGAACCAAAGGAATAAAACTTATTATTTTTATATTCATATTAAAAGGCTATTTTCTTCTTACTTAGAAATAATGTTTAATATTAATTAATTTTTATATTTATTTTTAGAAATTAAATATATACACCTTTTTATACTGTAATATCATTTATTTAAATCGTTATTTGTCTTTTCAATACCTAATAATACATTTTCTTGCATTTAAATGCTAATAAATCTCGTAAAATATTTCCCTAAAATTTTGCATAATCTTTACGATGTTTTGGTAACAATTATAATCCAAGAAGAAATGTACAAATTTATCATAAATTACCTCTGAAATAGATCTTCTACTCCCCAATAAGACTCCCAGAAACATTCCAGTAACTGTTTTCTCCGGAAGGTATAATTACTTTAAACTCATGTTTTCCGGGTTTCAATTCCTCTAACTTTATATCAAAAGGAGTTACAACAATTCCCGGACACCAGTTTGAACGGCTGTAATCAGATGAAGACATACCGTTAGGAAAGTTTCCTGATGCTGGATTGTTTTCTCTGTAACTAGCACAATCTATTCTCCATGGTATAAGATTAAATACTTCTCTCCCGTCAACTAATATCTTATGAATCGTTGGAACAAACTCATCGTTGCCGTGTCCTGTTGTTAGGAATTTTAGTTCTATGTTCTTTAAACCTTCAGGTATTGAGGCATTTACCACCAGAGTATCAGTCTTAAATAAATCAGAATATCCCTGACCTTCCATTTCAAGATAACTTACTGTATTAAAGATAGGCATGACCCACTTAATATTATTCTGATATTCAATCTCCTCAAAATACTTTATTCTTAAACTTACGTTATGTCCTCCTGTATCCCAGTTTCCAATAAAAATACCAATGTACATTTCTAAACCATTGGTCAATCCTTTAACCAGGTCGCTTATATCAAGTCTGTATACTATTGAGTCTTTCCAATTAATTCCACTTATCTTTATATCATCTCCAAAAAAACCAGAACCAAAAGACGTAATGAATCTCATTAGTTCAATCGGAGGTTCGTAGTCCTCTGTCAGAACTATTCCCTTAAAATCATTCTTAAATTTTGGTAATACATCTGCACCGTTTTTAAAAGCCTCAATATAATTCTTCTTTTCCTTAATAGGTATAGCGAATAAAGAACCGGTTCTGTCGTATGCATCACCATTTGAGCGAACGGTTACCTCTGCAATGGCAATAGTGTTATTGCTTATTTGCGGCAGATTTACTTTCTTTAGAACTACAGAACCCTTAGCAGTCTTAATTACATCCTGAGTAAAATCATTAACTAATTCACTATTATAATTAAGGATTTCGTTCCTAAAAATTTCATGAGTAATGTATCTACTTTCAATTAGTTTTTTCTGAAATTCACTTTCATTAAGTTCTAAAATGATTGAAGCAGGTATTGCAGCAATTTTATCAAATTCATCTGAGATAACTATTCTCTTTGCATAAATTTCATAACTTCCATTTCTAATTACTTTCAAAACGAGTCCGGGTATTTCAGCAAGATATAGCAATGGTTTACCGAAATTCTCTGCCATGTCTGTATAAAATACATCGATTTTGTTAGACCTTATGTTAAGCGTGGTTTTCATGCATGGGTATCCAAGTATTTCAGTGTAATCGTGAGCAATTTCATGAAACTTTGCATCATATTTTTTCCTAAATCCAAAATACTCATTATCAGAACTCTCAAGCAGTTGAATAACTTCTCCCGACCTAAAATCAATATACTGACGCTCATTTCCCAAAGTCTGATTTATTATCCTCATAGACTCTTTGGAAGTAAAAACAACTATCGAATCATTAGGAAGTTCTATACCGTTATTCCTTATACCGTACACCACCTTCATCTGCGCAAACGCAGAGTTTAAGCTAAATGAGAAAAGAATAATTATTAATAATATTTTCATGAAATGTAAATAGATTGCTCAAATTTATGCTATTCTATTGTTATTTTCCACGCTAAAAACTAAATTGCAAAATTAAAATAACTGAATTTATTTGAAAAATATTTGAACTTTAATAAAACAGAAATGTTGTATGTATTAAAGTTTTATTCCTCCTAAGCAAAGAGGTGTCGGGAACAATAAACTTCGGTTTACCCTTCACCTCTTTTATTATTTAGAATTTAATTTTAGAATATGAATAAAAGCAAAAGCAAGAATGAGTGGCTTAAGAAAGCCGCAGCAGCAAAGACCACAGGTATGAAGTTCACATCCCTTAGTGGTAAAGAACTAGACATTGCTTATACACCCGAAGATGTTTCAAAAAATGAATATGATACTAATCTTGGTTACCCCGGAGAGTATCCGTACACCAGGGGAATCCATCCTAATATGTACCGCGGAAAGATCTGGACAATGAGGCAGTTTGCAGGATTCGGAACTCCCGAAGATACAAACGAAAGGTTTAAGTATCTGCTTGAACATGGACAAACTGGTCTTTCCACCGCTTTTGATATGCCTACCCTAATGGGATGGGATGCAGATGCACCGCTGTCAGAGGGCGAAGTTGGTATCTGCGGAGTATCGATTTCATCATTGCAGGATATGGAAATCCTATTTAATGGAATACCTCTCGACAAAGTTTCAACATCCATGACTATAAATTCTCCGGCTGCGATGATTTTTGCATATTATCTTGCAGTTGCTGAAAAGCAAGGAGTCCCATTTGCAAAACTACGCGGGACTTTACAAAACGATATTTTAAAAGAATACATCGCGCAGAAAGAATTCATATATCCGCCTAAAGAATCGATGAGAATTATCACAGATATGATTGAATACTGCACAAATGAAGTTCCGCAGTTTAATCCTGTAAGCGTAAGCGGCTATCATATTCGCGAAGCCGGTTCTACTGCAGCACAGGAGCTGGCATTTACATTAGCAGATGGATTTGCATACGTAGAAGCTTGTATGGAAAGAGGAATGGATATTGATGCATTTGCTCCGCGCATTTCACACTTCTTTAATTCACATCTTGACTTCTTTGAAGAAATTGCTAAATTCAGAGCAGCTAGAAGGATTTATGCAAAACGTATGAAAGAAAAATACGGTGCAAAAAATCCGAAGAGCTGGATACTTAGATTCCATACGCAAACAGCAGGTTGTTCTCTGACTGCTCAGCAGCCCGAGAATAATATCGTGAGAACAGCCATAGAAGCACTAGCTTCGGTACTCGGAGGTACACAAAGTCTTCATACAAACTCAATGGATGAGACACTTGCTCTGCCGTCCGATAAAGCAGTAAAAATTGCACTAAGAACCCAACAGATTATTGCTTATGAACACGGAGTTATTAATGTTGCAGACCCGCTCGGAGGAAGCTACTATGTAGAAAAACTAACTGATGAAATCGAAGCTGAAGCAGAAAAATATTTTGGTATGATTGATGAGCAAGGAGGCGTTATTGCCTGTATTGAAAACGGATTTTTCCAAAAAGAAATTGCTAATGCTGCTTACAGGTATCAGAAAGAGCTTGATAATAAAGAAAAGATTGTTGTTGGAGTAAACGACTTTGTTGAAGAAAACGAAAAAATTGATATTCCGATTCTACAAATAGCAAAGTCTGTGGAAGAAATGCAAGTAAAGAGACTTAAAGAATTAAAGATGTCACGAAATAAGAAAGATGTAGCAAATACACTCGAAGAACTTCGTAAAGCTGCCCAGGACGGAAGGAACTTAATGCCAGTAATTCTAGATTGTGCCAGAAAATACGTGACACTTGGAGAAATGATTGGAGAACTGAAAGAAACATTCGGCGTCTATCACGAAACTGCTGTTTTCTAAAGAAACTAAATTCAAAAAATCGAGTTCATTTTAGAAAAATATTTCTCCGGATTTTCTATTTTATAAGAACGGACTTTTTCGCTATCGTTGTTACACCTGATTTTAAAACGTAGATATAAATCCCGCTTGAAAGTCCGTTCGCTTTAAATCTTACGTTGTGTCTTCCTGTTTTAAGTTCTCTATCGACTAATACTGCTATTTCCATTCCTTTTAAGTCATAAATTTTAATAGTCGTATATAAATCCCTCGCAAGTATGAAACTTATATTTGTCTCTGAATTAAATGGATTAGGGTAATTCTGAGAAAGCTTTATACTTTCAACATTTTCCGTATCATCATTAATATAAATTACACTACCGTCATTTAATTTCATTATAAGTGAATTTTCTCCGCACATCCATCCTGAATTGTGATTTATAAAATCAAAACCAAATATTTTTAATGAAGTTGGAAAACAAACGTACTTCCATGAATTTCCCCCATTAGTTGAACGGTAAATTTTATCATACGACAGCAAGTAACCAGTATTTTGGTTGAAAAACTTTATATTTTGAATATTACCTTGTACTGTTGAAGTTTGAGACCAGTTCATACCACCATCGCTTGTTCTTAGTATTGCAGAGACCGAGTCTCCTTCTGACGTTACCCAACCGGTCAATTTATTAATAAAATAAAAATCCCTTATTAAATTATTAATAACCGGATTCCAGGTAACACCTGAATTTGTACTCTTGTAAAGTTTAGTTCCGGTAAAACCATATCCGTTTTGACTATCAAAGAACACAGCTCTAATTATAGAATTTGTATTTGCAATATCTATAAAATGAGCCCCTCCATTCGTTGTCAGTAATATGCTATCATTAGAAAAAGCCCAACCGGTATAGTTATTGAGAAAGGTTAGTGAGAATATCTCACCTGAGTATTCGTACAAAAGATTCCAGTTACTACCGAAATTATTTGTCCTCAAAATGTATCCCCTGTCTGCTAATGAATATCCCGTGTTGTTATCCGAAAACTCCGTGAATTTAATTTTTAAAGATTTAGAATAATTATCAAAAATCCAGTTGGTACCACCATCAGACGATTTCCAGTTTGAGTTACCCGTTCCATTACACCATATTGCGTTTGAAGAAATGTATTGTACCCTGTTTAGTGAGCTGCTGTGTCTTCCAAGTAAAGTATCAAAATTCAGCCCTCCATTATAAGTTTTCATTACTCTGCAGTAATAATCTGCTAAATAAAATTCACTTCCATTAATGAATGAAGAAGTATTAACACCGTTTACTTCTTTTATTAAAAACCAGTCCAGCCCACCATTTGTTGATTTTAGAACTTTTGTACTTGATGTTATATATCCTGTTACCGTATCAGAAAAATAAATATTATTTGGTGTTGAAATATTATTAGGTAAATATGATTCTGACCAGTTTTTACCTCCATTTGTTGTTTTCATTGTATATAGTTTACCAAACCTATCTCCAGCACACCAACCATTATTTCCGATAAAATACAAATTGTTCATCTCTAGCGCGTCCACCCCGGTATTGAATTTATTCCAGCTTAACCCGGAATCTGTGGTTTTAAACAAAAAAGCGTAATTGTTCGAAACATTAATCGCTCCTAAATAACCAGTTTCTGTATCAACAAAGTATAAATCTTTGAATTCATAAATAGCTGTTGAATCCGGTTCAATAAAAAACCAGTTAAGACCGCTATTTGTAGTTAATCCTATAATATTGTATAATGAAGCGAAACCCTTTTCCGAATTTATAAAAAAGAGACTGTTAACCCTGGAAGGGAAAATGGAACTTAGTACCCAATTAAAACCACCATTTAAAGTTCTGAATATCCTTCCTGAATCGTCATATACATAACATATCTGAGCATTAACCAAGCTTTGACCTTTTATATTAGAATTTATGGGTAAAACCTGCTGAATAAAATTTGTACCGCCATTAGTACTTTTTAGAACTATACCCTTATTTCCAAATACCCATCCCGTTTCATTAATGAAATTTATTGAATTAATTGATTCCGGAGAATATATAGGGTTTTGAATCTGAAAAATATTTTGAGCATAAGTCTTTGCAGAAATTATGAATATAAGCATTAAACATACAGATTTTAAAGATTTCATAACACAAAATACCCTTCTGATTACTTTTTTTCAATATAAATTCAATTCTGATCATGAAAAAATAAATTCGAATTAAAGGTCAGACTTTACCCAGCATTCATATTTCACAAACCAGGAGAAGACTTATAGTATTTCTAATAATAGTGTAAATACATATACAAAAAAACATAGAGCGCAACAAAAAAATATACAATACTTCCTTTTTTTATTTAAAAATAGATCTAAATTTCTATACACAAAACCGACTCGACCCAATTTTCTTAAGGTCTTTTTTTATGTTTTGATTATACTAAAAAGTGTATTTAAATTTATTAAATTAAGTTTTTGTTTGCTAACTATATGGTATAACAGATATATATTTTAAATTAAAATATCGGTTTTTTTGTGAATGCTATATTATTTATCTACATGTAGTGGCAAAACTAATCTGAAATCCGGTATATAGCATATTAACTATCATTACTAATTATTTGTTATTATACATATTTATCATATATTTTTTCGAATTTGAAATTAACAAAAATATTTATTTCAAATATACTTGACAGTACAAGTTAATTTTTATATCTTGACTGCTCATAAAACGATATAAGGTAATTTTTCAAATATTATTACTCGTTCTTTAACATAAGAAATCGCTCACTAATCAGATAAAAAAAGATTATAGCGGAAAGTTTTTTTACAAACATAAACAGGAGAAAATATTTTGTTTAAATCCGTTAGTGCGATGTTATTAATCGCATTAAATCTAGTTTTTCTTTTTAGCGGACGAGAATCTGTTGTCTACGCACAGACCTCTGGCAGTTACTCTGAATTCATGGAAGAAGGTACAGCTTCCTGGTATGGTCCCGGTTTTCACGGCAGAAAAACCGCAAACGGAGAAAGATTCGACACACAAGAGCTGACTTGCGCTCATAAATCACTACCTTTCAATACAATTTTGAAGGTTACGAATCTTGAAAATGGACGTTATACCATCGTCAGGGTTAATGACAGGGGCCCGTATGTAAGAGGTAGAATAATCGACCTCTCAAACGCGGCCAAGAATGAAATCGGTATGGGCGGACTGGCTAAAGTAAGGATAGAAACCTATGAGCCGGTTAATTCTACTAATTTGGTCGAAAATGAAGAAATAGATGCAGTACCTTTAAACCTCTTCGAAGATGCCATCAGCAAAAACTCAAAAGTTTTTGTTGAACTAAAGGATAAAAGACTTAACATCACGAATGAAAATTCAAAAGATGAACTGAGGAGAATCCTCAGCACTTTCAAAAAGGTTAAAGTATTAATCGATAAAAACAACAGTTTACTCGAAAATTTAGCTCAAACTGATTACGGTATTAACTTGATGAATTTCATTGATTTAACTGATAAAGTCTCGACTTTTACGGGATACTCAATAGAAGTGAGTCAGTTTAGTACTGAAAGTGAAGCTAACGCTTTGATTGAAAATCTAGAATCCTTAAAATACAAGGATGTAATATTAGTTGAACTTGTTAATGAGGGTACGATCAACTTTAAAGTATATTTAGGATATTACGAAACTATTGATGATGCAAGTTTTGATTTGAATGATATTAGAGAATTGAATTCGGAAGCTAAACTGATAAAAATACTAAGTTGATGAATTTAAAAGCCGATACAGAAATGTTTCGGCTTTTTTTTATTCCATAACAATGAATAATTCTGTTTTCCTTTATTTTTGAACTTCATTATAGTTATAATAATCATTATTTTCGTAAAGTTGAAAATTTTAAACTATAACTATGTTAAACACTGAATTATTTGATTCATCGCTTATAGCTCTCAAAGATTATTTGGGTCTAAAGAAGGATGAAACTTTACTAATTATAACGGACGAAACGAAAAGAGAAATCGGACAGACACTTCTTGAGGCTGGAAAGCAGTTGTGCAGAGAAGCCTTTCTTGTTGAGATGAAACAACGTGACATAAACGGCGAAGAACCGCCTGCTCAGATTTCAGAATTAATGAAAATGGTAGACGTTGTTGTTTGTCCGACAGCAAAGTCTTTAACACATACTGATGCACGCAGAAATGCCGTTAAAGAAGGTGTCAGAATTGCTACTATGCCTGGTATTGAACTTGAAACAATGGTAAGATGTCTGAGTGCAGATGCCCAGAAAGTGGTTGACCTTTCTTTGAAAGTAAAAGCCCTTCTTGAACCTGCTTCAGAAATAAGGGTTGTTACAGATAAAGGGACAGACATTACGATGCCAATGAAAGGAAGAAAAGTAATTGAAAGCACAGGAGTAATTGTTAATAAAGGCAGCAGTGGTAATCTACCCTCTGGTGAAGTTTATCTTGCACCCTGGGAAGATAAATCTTTTGGTGAGGTAGTAATAGATGGTTCTCTTGCAGGTATCGGTATGCTTGACGAACCAGTAAACGTGACAGTAAAGAATGGATATGCTGATGAAATAACAGGGGGTCATCAGGCTGCAAAATTTAAAGAAATGATAGATAAAGTAGGACGAGAAGCAAGAGCAATAGCAGAATTCGGGATTGGTACAAATTATAAAGCCAAACTTTGTGGATTGATACTTGAGGATGAAAAAGTTTACGGAACAATTCATGTCGCTTTCGGTAACAATGTATCAATGGGAGGAAATATTAACGTGAAAAGTCATATTGATGGATTGGTGATTTCGCCGGATGTTTTCGTCGACGGCAGGTTAATAATGGAAAAAGGTAAACTAGTATAATAGTATTTAGCAATTGCTTACATTTGGTCATGGAGATTATCTTCTTATAGTTCTGTACTTCATTGCTGCTGTATGGATTGGTTTTCGATCAGGCAGAAACGACAAATCGGAAGAGGATTATCTGGTTATGGGAAGGAAACTGACTCTCCCTGCATTTGTTGCAACTCTTGTTTCTTCTTTTTATGGTGGTATTCTCGGAGTCGGTGAATTCACATATAGGTACGGAATTTCTAGCTGGTTTTTGAATGCATTACCTTACTATCTTTTTATTACTCTTTTTGCAGTCTTTTTGGCAAAAAAAATTAGGCGAACAAATTTGTTTACTATTGCAGATAAACTTGACTCAGTTTACGGGAAAAATGTAAGCATACTCGGAGCTATTCTGGTCTTTCTTCTGGTAACTCCTGCCCCTTATGTATTTATGCTAGGTATTATCACATCAATGATATTTGGATTCCCTCTTTGGATTTCTATGTTAGCTACACTAAGCTTTTCTATTGTGTTTCTTATCAGAGGCGGATTAAACGCTGATGTACGTGTAAATGTTTTTGAATTTATCATTATGTTTCTTGGATTTGGAATAATAATACCGTTTTGTTTTACCCAACTCGGCAGCTTTGATTATTTAACTTTTAATCTTCCTTCAAATCATCTAAATTTAACTGGTGGTAACTCATTATCCTATATTTTGGTTTGGTTTTTTATTGGTGCATGGGCTGTAGTTGACCCAGCATTTCATCAGAGATGTTATTCAGCGAAATCTGAAATTATAGCAGTTAGAGGAATTTTCGTATCACTTTTATTTTGGTTTGTTTTTGATGCAATGACAACATTAACAGGACTTTATGCATTCGCAAGCATAAGAAATATTGAAGACCCAGTTATGGCTTATCCTCTGCTTGCACAAAATATTCTACCTTCTTTCGCTAAAGGATTCTTCTTTATTGGGTTGATAGCAACAATTATGTCAACACTTCATTCTAATCTTTTTATATCTGCTACGACACTTGGAAGGGATATAATAGTTAAACTAACAGGAAGCAAAAACAAAAGTAACCTATACTCAAAAATTGGAATTTTTATATCAGCAGTGCTATCGGTTTTTATAGCTCTTTTAGTACCTTCAGTCGTTCAGATTTGGTACCTTATAGGAAGCATGACAATACCTGCTTTAATAATAGGAATTGTATCGTCATATTTTGAAAAATTACAAATAAATAAGAACTGGATTTTTAGTGCAATGATTGTGTCATTTCTATTTTCTTTTATTTGGATAATCTTTAATATAGGCTATATTGAGCCGATGTATCCCGGACTTGTTCTCGGATTATTCGTTTACTCAATCGGAAGAATTTTTAAGGATTAAATATTTGCTAAATTATAATAAAATATTTCTGTTTGTAATAGTTAGTTTGTTCATTACAAACACTTTGACTCCACTATTAGCTCAGGACAATCCTGATACTTTAATTAGTAAACTTGAACTTTACAGAAATCCTGAAAGTAGATTTGATACATCTAAATTTAATATATTTCCAGTAAAAACTACAAAGAAGAAAGTTGCACTCGTTTTAAGCGGAGGAGGTGCAAGGGGTCTCGCTCAAATTGGAGTCATTGATGTGCTGGAAAAATTTGGTGTGAAATTCGATATGATTGTTGGTACGAGTGTTGGAGCAATTACAGGAGGTCTTTATTCATCCGGGTATTCACCTGATGAGATTGTTGAATTTACAAAAAGCGTTGACTGGAAATCAAAACTTGCATTGACCAATAAATACGAAAGAGAATTTCTTTTTGTTGATCAAAAAAAATCACAGGACAAGGGTTTTATTACAATTTCACTTGACGGATTTGAGCCTATGCTACCGAATTCATTGTCAAGCGGCCAACAATTATCTGACCTTATTAATATAACATTTCTTAATGCAAGATTTAAACCTAAGAAAAATTTTGCTGACCTAAAAGTTCCATTTTATGCAGTAGCAACAGACTTAGATAAAGGGCAAAGAGTTGTTCTGGAAGACGGAAATATTAGTGAATCTATAAAAGCTTCTTTTACTTATCCGCTTTTATACTCGCCTACTCGGGTTAACGGAAGAAATCTTGTCGATGGAGGACTTACGGCAAATATTCCAGTCGATGTTGCTAAAGAAAAGGGAGCCGACCTTACAATTACGGTCAATTCTACAAGTCCATTGAAGAGCTCGGAGGAATTGAAAGATCCAATCAATACTGCTGATCAGATTCTCTCAATCACTTTGGCTCAGCTAAATGATGAACAAATACAGAAATCAGACATAATCATTCAACCTGATCTCGGAAATATGAAGACTACTGATTTCGATAGGATTAATTATGTTGTTGGAAAAGGAAAACAAGCCGCTGAAAAAATGATTAACGGTATATTGCTCAAACTTGATTCGTTAGAAGAAAAAGCATCTTTAAATTACAATAACTTTGTTTTTAATGGTATTGTTGATTTTAATTCCGATTTAATACCTGACTCACTTAAGAATATTATTCTCCTCGAACAGAAGAATTCATTTGTAAGATACGTAACCATCGAAAAGAGGATTAGAGATATTTACAAATCTGGATTTTTTAAAGATGTATATGCAAATGTTTATAAATCAGGATTAAAAACTGAGCTTCAATATGTTACCGTAAGCAATCCTGTACTTAAGCAAATTATTTCATCATTTAATATTAACAGTTCTGATAATATTAAATTGAATCCATCTGCTGATACTGCAATTATATCATCTATTAATGATATCTTATTTGAATTCGAAAATAGTAATAAAGGGAAAATCATAAACAGAAATGAAATGTACACTCTGTTCGAAAAATTGACAGGTATTATTAGGAGTTATGATTATTCTTTAATAGATATAGATAAGTTTTATCTTAACTTTGAGACAGGAATCCTTGAAATCAATTTTACGGATGGGATTGTCAGAGATATAGGAATAAATGGAAACAAGAAGACAAGTAATAACTTAATATTAAGTGAAACATACATTCCTAATGACAGACCTGTAATGGGAAAAGATCTTCTGGAATCCCTCGGCAGTGTTGCCGGAACTAACCTTTTTCAACAAGTTAGCATATATTTCAATTATAAAAATAAACCTGAATCACCAAAACTATTATTAAATGTCGTAGAAAAAAGTACCAGAAATATTCGGTTTTCATTTAGAGCAGATAATGAAAGAAAACTGCAGTTGTATTTTGATTTCAGGAATTTGAATCTTTTTAATACTGGCAATGAATTGGGTATAATTGCTCAAGGTGGTCTTCGTGACAGGAATTACCAGTTCGAATTAAAATCTTACAGGTTCTTCGGTACAATATTTACTTATAATTGGTCATTTTATTACAGATACAGAGACATCTTTGATTACACTCAGACTAAATCTAATGATGAACTGATAATAACTAATAACGGAGAATATAGAGATATTCGTTTTGGTACAACTTTTCTGCTCGGCACACAGGTCGAGAAATTTGGTACTGTGTTTGGTCAGCTTGTTTACGAAAAACTTAACAGGGATATTATTCAGGGTGTAACCCCATCCGAGAATGAATTGAATCTTTTTAGACTTCGAATTGGCGGAAGAATTGACACAGAAGATAAATATCCTTTTGCTACTAAAGGAACAAATTTTAATTATATTTATGAAACATCTACAAATCAGCTAAACGATGGAATTACCTTTACAAAACTTTCTATGGATATTTCACATAATATTCCCCTCGGTAAGTTGAGTATTTTAAGACCGAAATTCGTTTTTGGAATAACAGACAAAACGACTCCAAATTATGATTTTTTCTCACTGGGAGGCGAGGATTCATTTTACGGAATGCGTGAAGACGAAATGAGAGGTAGGCAGATACTTGTTGCATCTTTGGAGTATAGATATAAGCTTCCAATTCAATTATTTTTTGATACTTATTTATCTGTTCGTTATGACCTTGGTAAAACATGGGAAAACACTGAAGACATAAGGTTTAAAGACCTGCAGCATGGATTAGGATTTGCGACTCAGTTTGATACTCCAATTGGAAAAGCAAGTTTTTCTGTTGGTAGAATGTTCATAATTAATAAAGGGTTTACGAGTGAAAGTCTGGTATTTGGTCCTTATACTTTTTATTTTTCTATCGGATATAATTTATAAAGAAATTATATGAAAAAATTTATAGAAGGTTTTATCTATCCGTTTAAGAGTATAGGACTTTTCTTTAAGTATCCAAAAACAATAATTCACTCAATAATCCCAGTAACAATAAATATGATTTTATACGTTTCAACTTTTTTCCTAATTTATTCTAATATTATGGAAGAAAGTGCTAAACTTACAGGAGCAGAAACAATCAACGCAGGCTTTTGGGCAGAATTTATTAATACGGCAATACTTATCATATCATTCATTCTTGTACTTGTAGTTTGTTATTTTATTCTTTTGATTATTGGAGGAATCATCTCTGCTCCTTTTAATGAAAATATTTCATTAATAATAGAAGAAAATTTGACAGGAGTGAAAACAAAATACAATCCTGGATTTTGGAAGGATACATGGTTAAACATACTTTCGGAAATAAAGAAACTAATATTTTATTTCGTGTTTATTCTTGTTTTCTTTTTAATCGGATTTGTCCCTTTTGTTGGTAGTATTATTTCATTATTTTTAAGTTTTGTGTTCTCATTTTTCTTTAATGCTTTAGATTTTTTCGATTACCCTATGACAAGACGCTACTACACACTTAGACAGAAAATATGGATTACATCTTCAAAGCCTTTATATTCAATGGGATTTGGATGTGCAGCATTCCTGATTATGTTTTTGCCTGTTGTAAACGTATTATTAAAACCGCTTTGTGTTATCAGTGGAACAGCTTTTTATTTTAATAAACAATACAACAACTTTATAAAATAATTTAATAATTTTTGCAATTATGATATCTGAACCCATTGTTGATCTAAACCTTGCACTTGAACTGGGACTAACAAAAGATGAGTATCAAAGAATACTTGATATATTAGATAGGATTCCTACATACACTGAACTCGGAATTTTCTCTGTTATGTGGAGTGAACATTGTTCATACAAAAATTCTATTTTACAGATAAAAACTCTGCCAAGAAGCGGTGGAAAACTGCTAGTCTCTGCAGGTGAGGAAAATGCAGGACTCGTTGATATTGGTGATGGACTAGCTGTTGCTTTCAAAATTGAATCACATAACCATCCCTCCGCTGTTGAACCTTATCAGGGTGCCGCTACAGGAATCGGGGGAATTCTCAGAGATATATTCACTATGGGAGCTCGTCCGGTTGCTGCTCTTAATTCATTAAGATTCGGTAAAATTGATGATGTAGAAGTTGATTCAATTTCCACTCGAAGCAAATTCCTCTTCAAGAATGTTGTGAAAGGTATTGGTGATTATGGTAATTGCTTCGGTGTTCCGACTGTTAGCGGAGAAATTTACTTTGAAGAATGCTATCAGGATAATCCCCTTGTTAATGCAATGGCAGTTGGAATAGTAAAGCATAATCAAACAGCATCAGCAACTGCCGCCGGTATCGGTAATCCTGTCTTCATAGTAGGTTCTTCTACTGGAAAAGACGGAATTCACGGAGCAACATTTGCATCTGTAGAAATTTCTGAAGAATCAGAATCAAAAAGACCAAGTGTTCAGGTCGGAGACCCATTCACAGAGAAACTGCTTCTTGAGGCTACTCTTGAAGTAATACGTTCAGGTGCAGTTGTTGGTATTCAGGATATGGGTGCTGCGGGAATAACCTGCTCATCGAGTGAAATGAGCGCTAAAGGTCGCTGCGGAATGGAAATTAATCTTGATAAAGTTCCACTTCGTGATGAAAATATGTCCGCTTACGAAATTATGCTTTCTGAATCACAGGAAAGGATGCTTCTCGTTGCACACATTGGAAAGGAAAAGATTGTGAAAGATATTTTTAATAAATGGGATTTAAACTGCGTTGAAATCGGGAAAGTGATTTCAGAAGATCGAATTAAAATTTTTTACAAAGATAAACTTGAAGCTGATATTCCAGCAAATGTTCTGGTTCTGGGTGGAGGTGCGCCTGTATACATTAGAGAAATTAAGAAACCAGAATATTTAGATGAAACTTCTTCATTCGATCAGAACAAAATACATGAACCTGCTGACTATAACGAAGTTTTGCTGAAGCTTTTATCATCTCCTAATATTACGAATAAACGATGGGTTTACGAACAGTACGATTCACAGGTACGTACAAATACTTCTTTAATGCCCGGTGGTGATGCATCCGTAATAAGAATAAAAGGAACTAATAAAGGTCTTGCAATGAAAACCGACTGCAACGGAAAATATTCATATCTTAATCCATACTTAGGTGGCATGATAGCCGTTTGCGAAAGTGCAAGAAATGTTGTATGTACCGGCGCAGTTCCTCTTGCAATTACGAACTGCCTGAATTTTGGTGATCCCTATAATCCGGAAATGTACTACCAATTTGTTGAATGTGTTAGGGGTATGGGGGATGCCTGCAGATTTTTGGGAACGCCAGTCACAGGCGGTAATGTAAGTTTTTATAATCTTTCAAAAGATTATGCGGTTTTTCCTACTCCGACAATTGGTATGGTTGGCTTAATAGAAGATATCAGCAAAATGATGACAAGTTACTTTAAAAACGAAAATGATGATATTTACGTAATTGGAAAAGATCTACACGAAATCGGAGGTTCAGAATATCTTAGCCGGATTCACAAAACAGTAAAAGGTGACACTCCACAATTATCGTTAAGCAACGAAAAAAATCTTCATGAATTTGTTCTAAAGGCTGTTAATAAAGGTCTTATAAAATCAGCACACGATATATCTGATGGTGGTCTTGCTGTAGCATTAGCTGAATGCTGTATAATGGGTAATAGAAAATCCCTTGGTTGTGAAATTTTTATTTCAACCGTCGCACGAAAAGATTTTGTTCTCTTTAGTGAATCACAATCCAGAATAATTATATCTGCAGGAATAGAAAACAAGCATAAAATTCTTGACCTTGCTGAAAAGAACGATTTGTATATTGAATCAATTGGAAAAACCGGTGGATCGATGCTTAGAATAAATAATTTTATAGAATTAGAAATTGATAATATAAAAGATTCATATTACAATAGCATTCACAAATTAATGGAATAATCTTGATTGCTCAATCGAATTATTTTATAGGTCTTTCAATAGTAATTATATCTGTTATATTTGCCGGATGCACACCTTCTAATAAAGATTCTAGAATTGATAATACCGATACTGTTTCTGTTTTAAAGAAAACAGAAATTGACGAAAAACATGATATAATTTCAACTGCATTAAACGAAAGAGAAAACAAAATGTACTCACCTTCTGAAGATACAACGTATCTGTATTGGTTAAATAATTATCCACTAATTATCAAAAATGTCTCTAAATGCAATATTTTTGCTCTCAATACTCTTCATAAAGCGGGATATAAAACACCAAAAGTAAACGCTCTATCCCGGGATTTGTTTAATACTGAACTTTTTCAGGACATTATGCCAATAGTAACTATTACAAGTTTGAATGACATTATTGCCGGAGATCTTGTCGTTTGGAAAAAACATGTGATTATATTTGAATCACTCATCTATGTGAAAAATAATCCCTATGCATTTGGTATCTGGGCTGGTACATCACAGAAAGATAACGGAAATACAGTCATAAATAACGTAAATTACAGCAAATATCCTCTAAAAGGTGATTTTATAGTACGAAGGCCTCAGAAAAACTTATAATGAATTTGCGTTACTTTCCAATTGCAAATAATGCTACAAAATGTTTTTGCATTTTAAAATTTATACTTTTTAAACATTTTATACTTTAAAAATATGTAATATATAACTATATTGTTCAATTATTTAATAAATTTAAAGGAGTAATTTAAAATGACAAAAGCGGAAGTCGAAGCAAAAGTAAAGCAAGCAATCATCGATAAACTAGGTGTTGAAGAATCTAAAATCACCTCTGAAGCACATTTTATAAACGATTTAGGTGCAGATTCACTCGATACAGTTGAATTAATTATGAAATTTGAGGAAGAATTTGATATCAAAATCCCCGATGAAGATGCAGAAAAAATAGCAAAAGTAGATGATGCCGTTAATTATATTCTTGCAAAAAAAGGTTAATATACAATAAATGAAAAAAAGAGTAGTAGTAACAGGCTTGGGTGCCATTACACCTATTGGATTAACAGTAGTTGACTTTTGGAATTCACTAGTCGAAGGCAAAAGTGGTATTGGTCCGATTACTTATTTCGATACTACTGAATTTGTTACAAAATTCGCTGCAGAGTTAAAAGGTTTCGATCCATTAAATTATATGGATAGAAAACTCTCGCAGAGAATTGATCCATTTACCCAGTATGCAATGGTTGCTTCTGATATGGCAATTACTGATAGCGGTTTAAACCTCGATACAGTAAATAAAGAAAGGGTTGGAGTCGTTTACGGTTCAGGTATAGGAGGTATGTGGACTTACCATAAACAACAAAATATTCTTTATGATCGTGGTGGGAATCCTGACAGAATTAGTCCATTTTTCATACCAATGTTAATTGCTGATATTGCAGCTGGAAGAATATCAATGAAATATGCACTGAAGGGGCCAAATTATGCCACAACATCAGCCTGCGCTACATCCTCTAATGCTATCATCGATTCATTCATGCTTATTCAAAGAGGTGATGCTGATGTGATGATTACAGGTGGTTCTGAAGCTGTAATATGTCCTATGGGTATTGGAGGCTTCAACGCAATGAAAGCACTTTCAACTCGGAACGATACACCCGAAACCGCATCTCGTCCATTTGATAAAACTCGTGATGGATTTGTTATGGGAGAGGGTGGAGCTACAATAGTTCTTGAAAGTCTTGAACATGCTATATCACGAGGTGCAAATATTTACGGCGAAATTACAGGTGTTGGTTTAACTGCTGATGCACATCACATTACTGACCCTGCACCAAACGGTGAGGGCGTTGCAAGAGCTATGAAAATAGCTATATACGATTCGGGTATGAAACCAGAAGAAATTGATGTAGTGAATGCCCACGGAACTTCAACACCGCCTAATGACCGGAACGAAACTGCTGCTATTAAAACCGTATTTGGTGACCATGCATATATGCTAAATGTACATTCGATTAAATCTATGATTGGACATTTATTAGGTGCTGCTGGTGCAATAGAATCTATCGCAGCATTGTTAACTATTAAACATGGGATAGTTCCCCCTACAATTAATTATTATGAAAAAGATTCAGATTGTGATTTAAATTACACTCCGAATGTAGCTGTTAAGCGTAATATCAATGCGGTTTTATCAGATAATTCAGGATTTGGAGGACATAATACTGCTATTGTATTCAGAAAATTTGAGAATTAATATTCGCGTTGATTTTCGTTTTTTATGTTTAAATCATTAAATAAACTAAAAATATTTATACCGTTTTTGAAAAAGGAATCTCCGTCTGAAGATTCCTTTTCAAAGGCAACTAAAAAAATTGACTTCGATAAATTTCAATCGGCTATACACTACAAGATAATTGATAAAAATTACTTTATTAACGCACTTACCCACCGCTCATTCCTGAAAATCAAAAAGGATTCTTCAAAAGTTAATCTTATTTCAAATGAGCGTCTTGAGTTTCTTGGTGATGCTGTTCTTGATTTAATCGTTGCAGAATTTCTTTATAGGAATTTTCCTTTAAACGAAGAAGGTGATCTGACCAAGTTTCGTTCAATTCTGGTCAACAAAAGATTTCTTGCAGAAAGGGCTAAAAATATAAAGATACAGGAATTCCTCCTTGCTTCTAATACTGCATTAAAATCAATTGATCAGGGTTACGATGCAATACTTGCTGATGCTTACGAAGCACTTATCGGAGCAATTTTTTTGGACTCAGGTTATGAAAATGCAAAGAAATTCCTGAACACAGAAATCTTCTCTAAACTTGATGTTAAATGGCTTAATCAGTTTGATGAGAACTTTAAAAGCCGTTTCCTTGAATATGCTCAGGCACACACAGATTTTATTCCGGATTACAGAATTATCAAAGAGGAAGGTCCTGAACATCATAAGCTTTTTACTGTTGAAGTTCATCTGGCAAATCACTGTCTCGGTATAGGTAAGGGAAAATCAAAGAAACAAGCTGAACAGGAAGCTGCAAAGAATGCATTACAGAACCTTGATTCTATTGACAAAATGGGTATAAAGAGAAAAAAGTAAAATTTTATGTTAAGGGCTTGACAATTTTTGAAATCAAGTATATCTTTGTAAAAATAAAAGGAGATTGTATTAAAGTATTTCGATACTATTTTTAAAATTAATATTCAACTATTTAAAATAACGGACCATTTATTAAAGACTAACAATGCGGAATTAGGATAATCTTTAATGAATGGTTTTTTTATACTATATATTTAATATATTACTTAAACAAGTTTATGAATTTAACTAAATTCTTATATTTAATAATGTTTTTTCTTTCCGTATCCCAGTTGTTTGCACAATCGGATACAAAAAATGAAGTCACCAAACATTATTCTTCGTCGGTGGATTTTACAGTCATCTCATCTGGAAACTCATATGTTGAAATTGAATTCACTCCAAAATATACTTCTAACACTGAGTTTTTACATTCTGTTCATAATTCAAATCAGGTCGGACACCCTGATATCGGCAGTAGATATTTCCCAGTAATCACACCAGGAAATTCTAACAACAGGATTGAAATCTTAGATATTAAGTATGAAGAAATAAATAATGTTGAATTAAAACCCGTTCCTGAACAGAAACGATCAAAAGATAAACTAGAAGTTATTTTCAATTATAAATACAACGATTCTTTGTATTCTTTAAATTCTCTGTACCCCAAATTAAACGTTGAATTTATTCAAGATGGAATTTTTAGAAATAAATATTTTGGTATTGCTCAAATAAATCCTGTTCAGTTTAATCCACTATCAAAAAGTGTTCGAAGAATTACTAGTTTGCGATTTAGAGTTGTCTTCTCGGCAAATCCAATATACACTTCAAAACCTAACACAAAAGCTGAAGATGATTTCATGAAAGATATTGCTGTAAATTGGTCAAATTCAAAAATGTGGGTTACGCAAGAATTCAACGCAATAAAAAAATCCATTATCCCAAGTGTTCTCGCTTCAGGTGATTATTACAAAATCGAAGTTAAAGAAACGGGTATGTACAAAATTGACAAAAATTTTCTTAGCCAGGCAGGTATTAATGTTTCAGGTATTGACCCAAGAACTATCAAAATCTATGGAAATGGTGGAGCTGAACTACCCTATTTGAATTCCGCTTCTGTACCCGAAGATTTAGTGCAAAATCCTATTTTCGTCTCTGGTGAACAAGATGGGGTGTTTGATGATAATGACTTTATTCTTTTTTACGGTCAGTCACCGCACCAATGGTTCCTGCAGGGACAGGCCTTTTTCCATAAAATAAACACATACTCAAATTCTAATTTTTATTTTATCACTTTTGGAGGAGTAAACGGATTAAGGATGTACGAAAATGCGTCTCCAAATGTCCCTAATTTAGAACCTTTGAATTTTTTTACTGATAAATTTTTTGAAGAACCTGAAGTAAATAATCTCGGTACAACTGGCAATCTCTGGGTTAGTCAGAGAATAGGTTACAATGAATTTTTTTCCTTCAACAAACCATTACCCGGTTATGTCCCCGGTTCCTTAATTAAATGTAAACTCGTTCTTGGTAACGGAGGCTCACAAGACGCAACATACTTAATCAAAGATGATAACTCTGGATTTTCAACATACCAGTATATATATGGAGTTAATGGTGTTTTTTCTCACATTACTTTGTCATCTTTATCTTTTGAATACGTTTTAAATAGCGGTAGTTCAAACTTGAATTTAATAGCTTCATTGCCAAACCAGTTGAATTATCCATCCGTTTCTGGATATTATGATTATCTTGAAGTCTTTTACAACAGAACAACTAACTCTGCATTAAATAATTTATTAAAAATAACATCACCCGATACAATTGGAACAATTGAATATCAGGCATCACCATTTAACTCGTCATCCGTAAAAATATTTAAAGTCTCTGCATTCAACGAAATTTCTATTATTAATCCACTTTCTTATTCAAACAGTGTTGTAAGATTTCAGGATAATACAAATTATAGTTCGATAAAGGATTATTATATTATCGGAGATAATAGTTACAAAACTCCAAGTTCGATTTCTGCAAAAATCCCAAATCAGAATATTAGAGGAATTTCTGAAGGTGCTGATTTTATAATATTTACTGCAAGCGAGTTTCTTTCAGCCGCAAACAGGTTAAAAGCCCAACGGGAAGCACCTGGTGAAGGTAACCCAAATTATCTTAAGACAATCGTTTTTGAATTAAATCAAGTTTATAACGAGTTCTCAGGTGGTTTACTGGATCCTGTTGCTATGAGAAACCTGCTTAAATATGCATACAATAACTGGACTAAAAGACCTGTATATGTCCTTTTCTTAGGTGATGGTAGTTTCGATTATAAGAATATTTATAATCTTAATTTCAAGAATTATGTACCTCCAATCGAGAGATCAGACCCAACTATGAATGAGATATCCAGCTACAATAGCGATGATTTTATTTGTGATATAAATGAGAATTTTGTTTCTCCTGAAGCGGTGAGAACTGATTTTTCTAACGGACGTTTCTGTGTGAACTCTCTTGCTGAAGCCAATTCGGTTGTTGATAAGGTAATTGAATATGAATCGAACACAAATATTGGAAGCTGGAAAAAAGAAATTATGTACGTCGCAGACGATGGATGGACTACTGAAAATAATCAGGGACAGGAAGGATCGTTACACACAGATCAGTGTGAAAGGCTTGCAGAATCACATACACCCAAAGATTTTGAGAAAGAAAAAATTTATATAGTTACTTATCCTGCAATTATCACTCCTCAGGGTAGGAGAAAACCCGGAGCAAACGTTGATATAATTAAAGGTTGGAACGAAGGTCGGTTGTTGATTAATTATACAGGACACGGTAGCACCGACCTGTGGGCTCATGAACATGTTTTCGTGAGAGAAGAATCCGTTCCTCAATTAAATAATAAAAATAAATATCCATTAGTTACAATTGCAAGCTGCGACCTGGCTCGCTGGGATGACCCGTTCTTAATAAGTGCCGGCGAACAACTTGTTTATTTGAGCAATGCTGGTGCTATCGGAGTTATTGCAGCTACCAGACCCGTTTATGCAACCTATAATGAAACCTTTAATAATGCGCTTTGGGACAACCTGATGTTTATTAAAGATACTTTAAATTTGCCCATTAGAGTAGGTAAGGCAATGTTCAACGTTAAGAATCAGCTTCCAACAATACTTGAAAATGATATGAAATTTTGCCTTATAGGAGACCCGTCATTAAGATTGGGTATTCCGCAGTATTTTACAAGAATAGATAGTATTAATAGAAAATCTGTTACTTTTGATACTGTTATTGTTCAAGCGCTTCAGAAAATGAAGATTTCGGGAAGTATTCTTAAATCTGACTCAACTTTTTGGGATAATTTTAACGGTGATATTGAACTGAAAGTTCTTGATGTTAATAAAAATGTTTCTTTCATAGATTTTGGCAGATACTTCAATTTTCGTTTGGACGGAGGAACAATTTTTAAAGGTAAAGCTAAAGTTACTAATGGTAGATGGAATATAGAGTTTATCGTTCCAAAAGATATTTCATACAATAATGGAAATGGTCAGATTTTAGGTTACTTTAGTAATTCTTCCTTCGAAGGTTCTGGCTATTCTGGAAATTTTGTTCTAAACGGTATAGATACTTCAGGTGCGAAAGACACAATCAGCCCAGATATTAGTCTGTTTATGGAAAGTAAAAGTTTTAGAAACGGCGATATTGTAAACCAAAATCCAAAACTCATTGCTGATTTCTTCGACGAAAGCGGCATGAACTTAACCGGTACTATCGGCCATAAAATTGAAGCAACATTGAATGATGACGATAATAACAAAATTGACCTGACACAATTTTATAATACAACTAATGGTTATCAATATGGTACGGTCGAATATAAGTTTGACAACCTTCCGGATGGAAATTATACAATTAAACTTGTTGGATGGGATACATATAATAACTTTAAAGAAACTTATGCCAATTTTATCGTAAAGAGCACTTCGAACCTTGTTGTTTCAAATGTTTATAATTTCCCGAATCCAATGAAAGATAATACGCAATTTTCTTTCCAACATAATTTTGATGTTCCGCTTACTGCTGACTTATACATATACACAGTTGCAGGAAGGAAAATTCAGAATATTAAAAGAACTAATATAAGTGATAAGAATGTTTCTATAGAGTGGGATGGTAAGGATGCCGACGGTGATTATATTGCTAATGGTACTTATATATACAAACTTATTGTCAAATCAGATGATGGTTCGTACTCTAATGTTCAAACAGGTAAGCTCGTAAAATTAAAATAATATAAATATAATATTTAACGGAGGTAAAATGTTAAGTAATTTGAAAGTAAAGTCATTGATCGGATTAGTTTTAGCAATTGTTGCTTTTTTCTCTTTTGATACGACTTATGCGCAAAACACTATTTCAACTGGTGTTCCTTTTCTATTAATCGGACCAAACTCGAGAATGTCGGGTATGGGTGAAACAGGTACGGCTTTTGCCGATGACGCTACCGCTATGCACTGGAATGCTTCAGGTCTGGCTTTTCAGCAAACAGGTACCGAAATCAACTTCACTCATTCCCCTTGGTTACCCGGTTTAGGTCTTTCTGACCTGTTCTATGACTACCTTGCTGCACGCCAGTATGTAAAATCAATCAATGGTACTGTAGGCGCAAGTTTAACGTACCTTAATATTGGGGATGTTATTACAACTGATGAATTCGGTAATCTCACAGGTAAAGATTACAAAGCCTACGAATTTGCATTCGCACTCGGTTATGCAACAAAAATTAGCAAACCTATCGGTCTCGGAGTTGTTGCAAGGCTTATTTATAGTAGATTGTCGCCAAACGATGTGACCGTAGGGAATGAAAAGGGTACTGGTACTGCTTTCACAACAAGTTTTGACTTGTCTATGCTTTACAAAATGGATAGAGGACCAAAATTTCTCAAAGATAAATTCTCATTCGGTGTTAATCTTTCTAACATGGGACCAAAAATATCTTACGTTGATGCTTCTCAGGCAGACCCGCTGCCTACTCAGTTAAGGTTTGGTGTAGCTTATACTCTTCTTAAAAATGAAGGTAACGAACTGTATATTACTGCAGATTTTGCTAAACTTCTGGTCAATAGAAATGCTGATGGAACCGTAGACCCATTCTATAAAGCTTTCTTTACTTCCTGGAAAGGTGGTATTGAAGGGATTGCATCATCATTCCAGACTTCTGTTGGTGCTGAGTACTGGTATGGAAACCCAAAACTCATAGCTCTTAGAGCTGGTTATTTCTATGAAGATCCATCTAACGGTAATAGAAGGTTTATGACTCTCGGGGCAGGCTTAAGATATTCTCTTTATGGATTTGACTTCAGTTATATTACAGGTACTGAAGATAATCATCCGCTTGCTAACACACTTAGATTTGGATTGATTGTAGCATTTTAATTAATGCTTAATCCCTTTATAAAAGCTTGTAAAAGGCATATATTTAATAGATATATGCCTTTTAAATTTATTAAAATTTTATAATTCAAATGAAAAAAATCTCTATAGCACTGGTATTTATTATAATTTTTACTTGCTCGTTGTATGCACAGAATAACTTTTCCAAAAACAATTTAAAGCTGGCTCATACATTGTCAAATAATAATGTATATTCTCCTAAACCATATATTAAATTCTCCGATTCGCTTAAGATTGTTGCAATTCTTGTTGATTTTCAAACCGATTTCGACCCTTTATCAACAGGAAATGGAAAATTTGATTTGTCTAATAAATATTACAATCCTTCATTACAAAGAGATACTGTCATTGATTCTCCTCCTTACGATAGCGCTTATTTTGCGGATCACCTCCTTTTTGTAAAGAATTATTTCGCAAAGTCATCTAAAGGAAAACTGAATATTTCATACGAAATTTTTGGGAACGTAATAACTTTACCGAAAGTTATGAAAGAATATTCACCTCAAAAGAATGAATCAAATCTGAAGCTCGGTGAATTATTCAAGGATGCATGGACCATTGCTGATAATTATATAGACTTTTCTGTTTATGATCCGAATAAAACTGCATTCGTACTCTTTCATGCAGGCGTAGGTAGAGATATTGATTTATCTTCAATTTTCGGTTTCGATCCCACACCTTACGATATACCTTCAGTTTATTTGGGACTTAAAACATTGAAAGATATTTACGGTCAGAGTTATAACGGTTTCGTAACTCAGGAAGGATTTATCATTAATAATTCAATGATTATTCCTTCAACGGAGTTGAGAATGTTGAATTTAACAAGTGGTGATTTTCTTCTTCAACTCGGTATAAACGGCATTCTCGTCGGTAGTGTTGGTAGTTATCTCGGACTTCCGGACCTTTTCAATACTAAAACTGGAAAGACTGGTATCGGTCGTTTTGGACTTATGGATGGTCAGTCGCTTTTCAGTTTCAACGGTATTTTCCCACCTGAACCGTCTGCATGGGAAAAAATATACCTCGGTTGGGTACAGCCGGTAATAATTTCTTCTGGTGATAGTTTTTTTAATCTCAAAACTTCATCTATCCCTGTGCAGCAGGACTCTACGATTTTTAAAGTTTTAATTAACAGTAAAGAATATTTTCTCCTTGAAAATAGGAATAGAAATCCATACAACACTGGACAAACAGTTTACACAAGAAATAGAGCTTTTAAAGACTCATTACTTTTCGTTAAAGACGTTGATGGTTTCATCAATTATGACATCTATAAAATTAATGGTAACCTGACTGACGTGTCATACCTTGACTGGAGTCTTCCTGGGGATATTTCTGATACATCAAATTTTAGTGGCGGCATCCTTATCTGGCAAATTGACGAGAATGTTATTGAGACAAATTTTGCATCAAACACAATAAACAACAATATTGAGCATAAAGGTGTTGACCTCGAAGAAGCAAAAGGATCTCAGGATATCGGTGAAACTTTCAATACGCCTTTTGGTGCTGTAACTGGAGATGGTTCGTTTGTTGATTTCTGGTATAATGGTAAACACTACGTCCCTTCATCAATATACAAAAATGAATTTACTCCGACTTCTATTCCAAATTCGCTTAGTTATACTCTCGCTAACAATAACATTTATATTACAGATTTTGACACGATTTCTAATGTTATGAAGTTCAGAGTTAAAGTTGGTAGTACTCAAATTTCACCCGTTCCCGGATTTCCCAAATATATCGGTGGCAGCATTAATAATGAATTTTCACAGGTCATTCCTATTGACATAGACAATGATGGTAAAGAGGAATTGTTCGTTAATAATGGACTAAATATTTACGCCTATAAAAATAACGGTGATGGACTTGCTAATTCAAACGGTCTCCTGTACAATGGGTTTGGTTCTTTTCCGGTAACATCAGGCTTTTTTGGTTACACAGGTGATAATAGATTAATAGCCCTGCAAAATAATACTACTAATTCCGGTATCGGGTTTTTAAAAGTTAACTCTTCAGGCATTACTGATACCTCTATCATCAGTTTAAACTACAAAGTTTCTGCACCTCCCCTTGTTATAGATTCATCTAAAGTCGTACTTGGCTTCAACAATGGTTTCGTTTACGAAAAACTTCTTAATATTAATCAGCTTCTTCCCAAGGATACGGTTATTAGAGAACAGGTTAATAAATTTTCGCGTGATAATTCTATTAACTACAGAACTAGTGTTAATCCCAAGCTGAACACTATATCGGGCAATTTCATTACAACTACATCTTCAGATTATATTACGCTCCTCAGTAACAATGAACTTTGGATTAATGGTAATAAAATAAATTTGGAATACGGCGCAAACATAAAGAATATCATAAGTGCTGATGTTAATAAAGACGGTAAACAGGAAATTTTATTTACAAGTAATAACTTGCTTTATGCAGTAAACTCAAACGGTGTTCTTCTCGATAACTTTCCTCTTAAAGTTGAATCTGCAATTCTTTCAGGAATCTCCGTTGCTGATGTTAATGACGACGGTATTTTTGACGTTTTGCTTTCAACACAATCTGGTGATTTAAACTGTATCGGTATTAATGGAAAATCAGTTAGTGGTTTTCCTATAAAGGCTGGTCCAAATAACTACTCTACTCCTGCAATCTTTAATTATAACGATACTCTCGCAATCGGACTCGTCGCAGGAGACGGTTACGTTTATTTATTCAGAACTGATAAAAAATATAAAACGGAAAACATTCTTTGGAAAAATTACTTGAAAGATAATCATTTCTCAAACAATAATTTCAAGGGAGTTCAGTCGGCAGTCACTTATTCCGAAAAGCTTCCTTCTGATAGAGTTTATAACTGGCCTAATCCGGTTTATGAATCTAAAACATTTATAAGATATTATATTAATGGAAATGCTTCCTCTGTCAACATTAAAATTCTTGACCTTTCTGGTGAGCTCGTCGCTGCTTTGACAGGAACTGCTTTTTCGAATAATGATAATGAAGTAATCTGGGATGTTTCAAAAGTACAAAGCGGTATCTACTACGGCATCGTAGAAGCTGTTATTGACGGAAGTAAAGAAACCAAAGTCATTAAGATTGCTGTCGTCAAATAGTACCTGATGGATATTGCAGTACTCATAATTATTGCTGTATATTTCTCATTACACTTAATATTATATTTCGGTTTAAAACGGTCTGATGGAATTAAACAAAATTCCTCAGACCGTTTGCCTTTCATTTCAGTTATTGTTGCTGCACGAAACGAAGAAAGAAATATTGAAGTCTGTATTAATTCCTTGAAATACATTGTCTATCCTAAAGAGAAATATGAAATTATACTTGTCAACGATAAATCATCAGATTCCACAAAAAATATTATGCATCTATGTACAGAATACCGAAATGAGTTCATTATACTCGATACTACCGATGCTCCTGATTCGACTCTCACAGGTAAAGTAAAAGCATTGTCATACGGCATTTCAAAATCAAAAGGAGAACTTATTATGATGACAGATGCTGACTGTACTGTAGATAAGAACTGGCTCAAAGAATCTGCAAAGTATTATCATAATAATTTAGGTCTACTCTGCGGATTTACTATGATAGATTACTCTCATGGTTTGTTCTCAAAGCTTCAGTCACTCGATTGGATTTACCTTCAGTCCCTCGCTTCTGCAAGCTCAGGAATTTATGCTAATTTAAGCTGCATCGGAAATAATCTTTCTGTTTCAGATACTGCTTACGGTTCTATCGGCGGTTACGAAAATCTCAAATTTTCGGTTACGGAAGACCTTGCCTTGCTAAGAAAGATTAAATCAGAAAGAAGATATAAGATTCTCTACCCGATTAACCCGCGCTGTTTGGTTAAATCATTGCCCTGTACTGATTTTAAAGAACTATATAGGCAGAAAAAAAGATGGTTTAGGGGAGGGATTGGTATAAACTCACTCGGCTATTTGCTCGGATTTTTACTTTACACTTCTAATATTATACTTGTTTTTGGTCTTCTGTTTTTACCCCCTCTGACCTATCTTGTTTCCATTGTGATAAAGATGTTATCTGAATTGTTAATTATGATTCCTGTTTATAGAAAATTTAATTATAGAAACTTAATTATTTACTTTCCATTATTTCAGATTTACTTCGCCATTTATGGACTTTTGCTGCCGTTTACTTTTCTGTTTGGATATAAAATAATCTGGAAGGGTCGGGAACATTAAAATTTTATCACTGGTATTCTAAATTGTGTTTTTACTGATAATGAAGAGTATTCTTTGGCAAAATTATAAGCTGTTATAATATCGAAAATATAAAGTGTAAAACCTAATCCTGCTGAAAATACCACTTTTGAATCTGTCAACTTTATACCTTCTATTTCCTTTTCAGGTGAAATAGTTCTTTTAACGTTATATAGTTTTACGTCTACAACAAGAAATGGCATAGTAAAATTTGATTTTAGGTATTTATTAAGAAGTACATAAATGCCCCCTCCAAATGATGTTACCTTTGTTTCTGAAGAATTTAATAAATTCTCGGTTTTAAATGCATCACTGCCAGGATGATTCTGAAACTGGAATTGACCGAATATAACAATAGGATAAATTGAAAGCGACGCGAATTCAAGTTTCGCCCCGTATGATATTGAATACTTCGAATTACTAGCAAATTCATCTAATGGAAAATCAAATCCCAATGTAGGGGCTATAAAAATACCCGACGGCTTTGCACTCGATGATACGTATACTTTATTCTTGCTGGTAGTGTCTATCTTCTGCTCTCCTCGTTCATCCTGAGAATATAGAGCAGAATATACAAAAAATATTATATATAGTAAAATTAACTTTTTCATTAATTTAATATTTCCGAAAACAACTTATTATTAAAATTCTTGTTTTGTTTCTTTGACACCTCAGTTAGTATTTTACTCGATGTCCTGTAATATTCCACAAATTTTGGATATTTTCTATGCAATAACTCCAAATGCGCCTTAATCGTTCTTATGTCCCCCCTTACTATTGGTCCTGTTAAACTTCCTAATACTCCTTGCTCGTGAAGGTTCTGCACTGTTCTTAATAACAACGGCTTTAATACATTAAAAAAATTTTTCTCGCTTATCCCTAATGCACTCGATAATTCTTTAAGTATATAATAATTCACTATCAAAAAGTTTGATGAGATTACACATCCAAGATGGTACATGGATTTATCATTTTTGTTCAATATTAGATAATGCGAGCCGAGCTTTTTTGTTAAATCTTTTAATATTCTTAATGCTCTCTTACCCCCTTCAATACCAAAATATATTCCTTTTAGATAATGATTATTTCTTTTGGATACTTTTGGAAATGTCTGAGCAGGATGAAACGATGTGCAATCTGTTTTGTAAACGTTATATTTTGTAAATAACTCAGACGTTAATACTCCGCTCGTATGGGCTAAAACTCTTCCCTTGAAATCAATGTGTTTCACTTCTCTGTAGTACATCAATAAATCGTCATCCTTAATTGCGAGTAGTATTATATCCGAATTATCTGCTATTTCCTGCGTTAACTCGTTAGTAGATGTTTTGCAAGCAACCAATTTTGCTAATCTTCTCGCATTTGCTTTTGACTTATCTACTATGGCTTGAATTTTGTTCTTGCTATTAAATAACTCTATCGCAAATGCAGATCCTACTCTCCCTGCCCCAATTATTGTTATTCTCATCTTTCCAGAATTATCGTTACAGGACCGTCATTAATTAATTTTACTTTCATATCAGCACCGAATATACCTCCCTTGACCTTCTCTGAATCATATTGCCTGCTAATGTTTTTTAAGAATTTTTCGTACATCGGTTTTGATTTTTCAGGAACCTCTGCCATTATGTAGCTCGGCCTGTTTCCGCTTTTATTATTGTCCGCACATAGCGTAAATTGCGATATTATAAGTAGTTCACCACCTGTATCCTTTATGCTTAAATTCATTACTCCTTTCTCATCATCAAATATTCTTAAATCAAGTATTTTCTGTGATAGCTTTTGAATATTTAAGTCCGTATCCCCTTTTCTGATTCCAAGCAGCACCATCAGACCTTTTCCTATTCTGTTATACTCTTTACCTTCAATTTCAACTGAAGATTCAATGCATCTTTGTACTACTGCTATCATTCTCGTATTATCAATACTCTGTTATTATTACTGTAATCTTTCTCGAAATTATAATTGTAAATTCGTTCCTCTGATAATATTTTTTCAAGTTTATCCTTTGAATCAAATGCAATTTCCAGAAAGTAATTTGACCTTCTAAACTTATACATTTTAAATATCTTTCTGTAGAATTTTGTCCCGTCTCCAAAATCAGTCACGGCATAATCAGGCTCATTCTTGTTCACTTCGGGCATTAGTTTCTTATACTCATCAATCGGTACATAAGGTGGATTTGATACAACGTAATCGTAATCCTCATTAATTTCAAAATCCTCATCTGAAAAATCCTTAATCTCTAACCTGTAGTTCTTAAGATTATTTAAATCAAGATTCTTCTTAGCCATAGAGATTACATCTTCTGATATGTCTATCCCGTGGTAAACGCACTCTATTCCTTTCTTTTTAAGTTCCGACAGTATTGCAACTGCTATACATCCCGAACCAACACCTATTTCAAAGATATTCACTTTTGTTTTGCTCGATGAATAAATATCAGTAAGTATTTTTTCAACAAGTATTTCTGTCTCCTGTCTCGGGATAAGTACGTATTTATTTAATAATATTTCATACCCAAAGAAATTTGTTTTTCCTAATATATATTGAAGAGGTTCCCTGTTCGCTCTGCGTCTTAAATACCCTTTAAGCTTTTCCTTTTCTTCCCTTGTTAGTGGTTTCTCAAAATCAAGATAAAGTTGCAGTCTTTTGCAATTCATTATATCCGCTATCATCAGTTCCGCATTCAGCCTCGGACTTTCTATATTCTTTTCCTTTAAATAACTTGCTGAATAATTTAGTATCTCAAGCAATGATTCTAGCTTTGGTTCAGACATTTTATTTGCTGAAAACTGTTTTTCCGTTTATAACAGTTCTTAGTACTTGTATGTCTTTTATCTTTTTCGGGTCTATAGAAAATATATCTTCAGACAGCACCACAAAATCTGCATACCTTTCCTTTTGTAATGTACCTTTAGTCTTTTCTTCAAATCCTGCGTAAGCTGCATAAACAGTGAAAGCCTTAACAGCTTCAAGCACGGAAAGTTTCTGATTCATATTTGGTATGCTGCTTAATGTTGTATCAAGCGGCTGCCTGTTCACAAGTAAATGTATTAGCGCAATCGGACTTATATATGCACTGTAAGGAAAATTAGTTCCCGCCGTTATGTATTTAGAACTTTGCAGCAAAGAATTCCACAATCCAAGATTGTTAGCATTCGATTCTGGCAGATATTCTCCTATCGTTACAAGGTTGTCTATCGTTACTTCCGGTCTTATTGATGGTATTACATCAAGAGTTCCAAACCTGCTTATATCTGACGGCTGTATAAATTCTGCGTATTCAAGTATAGTCCTTGTATCTTTCGGTTTTTTCTCATTAAGTACTTTTTCTATTATATTCAGGTTATTATGAACTGCCTTGTCCCCGACAGTCTTAATGCAAAACTGGAACTCCTTCTCTATCGCCTTGCGGAAATTGCTCTCTACCTCTTCATCTGTGGCATACTGGAATGTGCTTCTGATTTCCTGTTTGTAGGAATCTTTCATTGACGCTGCCTGTAGGTTTAAAGCACCGTCATAATCAATAGAGACTGATCGTACTGTTAGCATATCCTTATAATCAACCAGGATTCCCCTCTTTAAATACTCCTCAAATGTCTCATCGCCTACACTTAATACACCATAAATTTTTACATAAAATTTATTGCTGTCAATTAACTGTCTGAATATGTCAATCGAGCCGCTGTTTATCGTTCTGTCATGTATTTCTGTTATACCGTATTTTGTTACTTCCTTTGTAGCTGCCTGCAGTAAATTGCTGAGGTCATCTTTTGATATTTCCGGCGACTTTTCCTTTACTATATTAACCGCAGAATCAAAAAGTAATCCTGTTATCTCGCCCTTTTCATTCTTCTCTATCTCACCGTCTTTCGGATTTGGTGTTAAATTTGTTATCTGTAGAAATTGCAAAAGTTTGCTGTTAGCCCAAACCATATCACCCGTTATATTTACTATGTATACATGGTGGTTAGGTGCTGCTTTGTCAAGTATACTTTTATCAATAGATAATAAATCCTCTTCAGAAAAATTTAATTCATTCAAACCATAACCTACTATCCAGCTTCCATCGTTTCTTATCTTAGCATTCTCTTCTACTATCTTTTGTACTTCTGCTATCGATTTCGCAATAGAAAAGTTTATGAATCCAAGATTCTTCGCAAACTCAACTATTGAACCCTCCATATCAATAAAACCCGGTAATACTGTCTTACCGCCAAGATCTATGGATTCTCCTGATTTATATTTGTCTTTTATATCATCATTCGTTCCGGTCTCTACTATCTTTCCCTCTCTTACGGCCATTGCTTCAAACTGGGAATTATTGTTATCAAGTGAGTATATTTTCCCGTTATAAAACACCGTTGTAGGTGATTGAGAACAGGAAGTAAACAACACTACTGTTAATAATATTAATATAGATTTTATGTATCTCATAATAATTTGATTTATTTATATTCTTTGTTTATCCTATTAACATAATAAATACTGCTTTCTTTTAAAATGCAATTTAAATCTTTTCTATATTTTACTGTTTATATGGTAAATAGCCCTTATTTCGGAAGTAATACTTAAAGTGGTATTGCTTTATTTGTAATTTGTTAATATCTTACGTATATGAAGCAAAGTAATCTATCAATGAAAGATAAGTTCACTATGAAAAAACTTTACTATTCCATCAGTGAAGTTGGTAAAATTACTGACCTGGAACAGTATGTTTTGAGGTATTGGGAAACCGAATTTGAGCTTTTAAAACCGGCTAAGAATCTCGCGGGGAATCGCATTTATACTAATAAAGATATAAAGTTAATTCTCTACATTAAAAGACTCTTAAAAGAAGAAAAATATACTATCGAAGGCGCGAAGAAACTGTTAAAGAACTATAACTTTAAGGAAGAATCAACCTCTGCAAAGGTTGCTCCTAAACTCTCTGATACTCAGCCAAAAAGTAAACCCCAGCCTTTCGTGAGTAATCACTCCAGAGAATTAAGCCTGTTCAGTAATGAATCCGTTGATAATGATGATAATGATTCCGCTTCAGGTAAAGCACTTAAAAAAGACCTTTTCGAACTCAGAAATTTCTTGAAAGGACTTTTAGACGATTTAGATTAAACTCATTTCTTTTCCGTATTATTTTTTAGATCTTTTTATTCTATATTTATCTTCTTTTGTTATCTTTAAAACTAATTCAAACTTTTTACTTATATGTCCGATAATAAAATAATCTTCTCTATGGTGGGAGTTTCTAAAACTTTCCCTCCTCATAAAACCGTCTTAAAAAATATCTATCTCTCATTCTTCTATGGTGCTAAAATCGGTGTCATTGGTCTCAACGGCTCCGGTAAATCAACTCTGCTTAAAATCATCGCTGGTATTGAACAAAGCTTTGAAGGAGAAGTCCATTTCACGAAAGAATATTCCATCGGTTTCCTTCCGCAGGAACCCGAACTCGATAACTCTAAAACAGTCAAAGAAATAGTTCAGGAAGGCGTTCAGGAAATTGTTGATATTCTCAAAGAATATGAAGAAGTCAATAATAAATTTGCCGAACCTATGTCCGACGATGAAATGACAAAACTTATCGAACGTCAGGGAGAGTTAACTGAACTTATTGAACATAAAAACGGATGGGAGCTCGAAGCAAAGCTGTCCCGTGCTATGGATGCTCTGCAATGCCCCGATGAAGACTCTCTCATCGAAAATCTAAGTGGCGGCGAAAGAAGACGCGTCGCTCTCTGCAGACTGCTTCTTATGGAACCCGATATTCTCCTTCTCGATGAGCCAACAAACCACCTCGATGCCGAATCGGTTCAGTGGCTTGAACTTCATCTCCAGAAGTATAAAGGTACCGTTATTGCCGTTACTCACGACCGCTACTTCCTCGATAATGTTGCAGGATGGATTCTTGAACTCGACCGCGGCGAAGGTATTCCCTGGGAAGGTAATTATTCTTCCTGGCTCGACCAGAAAGCTAAACGTCTCGAAATGGAACAAAAGTCCGAAAGTAAAAGACGTAAAACTCTCGAACGCGAACTTGAATGGGTGCGTATGTCACCTAAAGCCCGTCACGCAAAGTCTAAAGCACGTCTGCAGGCTTACGATAAACTCCTAAATGAAGATACTAAACAAAAAGAAGAAAGACTCGAAATTTATATCCCTAACGGACCAAGACTCGGTAATAAAGTTATTGATGCCGTTAATGTGAAAAAAGCTTACGGCAATAATCTCCTCTACGAAAACCTGAATTTCTCTTTGCCCCCTGCTGGTATCGTAGGTGTCATCGGTCCAAACGGTGCCGGTAAAACCACTCTGTTCAGAATGATTCTCGGTACCGAAAAACCCGATGCAGGTAATTTTGATGTCGGTGATACTGTTACCGTTGGCTATGTTGACCAAAGCCACGTTAACCTCGACCCCGAAGATACTGTCTGGAAAGCTATTTCGGAAGGTGCTGAAACCATCGAACTTAGTGGCAAGCAGTATAATTCCCGTGCATACGTTGGCAGATTTAATTTCACAGGTGCTGATCAGGAAAAACTCGTTAAAAATCTATCAGGTGGTGAACGCAACAGACTCCATCTCGCTCTTACTCTGAAGTCTCAGGCAAACGTTCTTCTTCTCGACGAACCTTCTAACGATATCGACGTAAACACTCTGCGTGCTCTTGAAGAAGGTCTTGAAGACTTTGCTGGATGCGCCGTCGTTATCTCACATGATAGGTGGTTCCTCGATAGAATAGCTACTCACATACTTGCTTTCGAAGGTGAATCTCAGGTGTATTTCTTCGAAGGCGGTTATTCTGAATATGAAGAAAATAAAAAGAAAAGACTCGGCGATCTTTCTCCTAAAAAATTCAAGTACAAGAAACTTGTCGAATAAATCTAAAGATATTATTCATAATAAATCCGCAACGCTCTTCAATGACGTTGTGGATTTTTTATACCCGAAAATATGTATCATTTCCGATGAACGTATCCCCGAGGATAACTCTAATGATTTCGTCCTCGATAAAGTCCTTCAGTCATTAGAATTGATAAAAGACGATGAGTTCTCTTTCATCCGTTCAAAGATTAATGCAGACTTTTTCTATTCAAGATATGCGTTCAGGCAAGATAACGGTATTCAGTCATTAATCCATTATCTTAAATACAGGGGTTTCTCGAAAATAGGTGCATTTCTTGGAAAAATAATTGGCACTGAATTAAAACACCATTACTCTGAAAAACTGAAAGAGTATCAGTTCATCTTGCCCGTCCCGCTTTACTCAGGCAAACAGCGCGAACGCGGCTACAATCAAAGCCTGCTTATCTGCAACGGTATCGCAGACGCTGTTCCATTAAAAATACTCAGTGAAAACATTTTAAGAGTGAAAAACACAAAATCCCAAACAGGACTCTCATTCGAAAAAAGAATTGCAAACGTGCAGGATGCATTCGCCCTAAACCCAAAACTGAATATAAGTGAACTCAATAGCGGCGTCCTCGTTGTCGATGACGTCCTCACAACCGGCTCAACTATAAAAGAAGTAATCCGCCTCCTTAAACAGGAAACCTCAGTTCCTGTAGGAGCAGTAACCTTAGGATTAGCAAAATAACGCACCCTCTTCTTTTATTTTCGACCCGTCCATCGGTTTATCCTCCTCTCTTGATGTAGGTTGACGGTTATTTAATTAAAATGAGTTTCTTCGTATCTATTAAAATATCATCAGCAAATAGAGAATAAAAATATATTCCGGATGATAATCCGCTTCCTTCGAATTTAACCTTGTAATCACCAGGACTCTTTTTATTACTTATGATACTTTTTACTTCTCTTCCGTTTATATCGAATACTTTTATCTTTATATCACTATTTTTATTAATAGTATATTTTATTGTTGTCGTTGAATTGAAAGGATTTGGGAAGTTCTGATTTAATTTAAATTTTTTAATATTTGACTCATCTGAATTTATATGAATCGCATTTGATGAATATTTTATAAGTATTGCCGAATCATTAGCGCTTATTGCAGAATATAATGCACCGCCGAATGTTAAAAGAGAAGTCGGATAAATATATGTGGAATATTGCTGATTGAATATCTGACTTCCATTATAGTTATTGTAACCTATTATTCTTGTAATTTGCAATGGCCCACCATAGTAGCCACCACTGACATATATATTATTTTCAAAAATTACTGATTTTGACATAAACTGATTATTATTAGCATACCACAACTGATTCCCGTTTTTGTCGTATTTTATAGTATAATTGCAAGGAATATATATATTATCGTTATCGTCAAGTGCCATATCTTCCCCAGCGCCGAAATCTATTGTATCTTGCAAATTGAATAACCTTGTCCAGATTGAGTCTCCGTTAGGTCCGTATTTTATAGTTGCCGGAGTATGTTTCGCTATGCCATTAACAATTGCATAAGTAATGTACCCCGTAACATAGCAGTTGCCTTTATTATCGGCTTTTACACTAACCCCTCCTGCCGTTGAATATGGGGAGTATGGACTGTAGTATTTCGATACCCATTTCCTATTGCCAAGACTGTCGTATTTAATGGTTGTGTATGAATTAATAGATTGGTAGATCTCACCTCCTGTGATAAAAACATTTTTTTGGTTATCAACCGATATAGAAAGCCCTTCATACCCGCCCCCGTTTGTACTCGGATAATAAATAGCTCTCCACAATGTATCTCCTGCGGGATTGTATTTCACTGTAAAACTATTAGCTGCGTAATAAAATATTTTTCCCGTCACATATATATATCCCGCTGTATCAAGTGTTAGGCAAGATGGATCATGATAATATTCTGATAAACTTTTTGACCACATCAGTAATCCGCTTGTATCAAATTTGGTTAATCCTAAACTGTGATTCTGATTTGAGTATGTTATATAGAGATATTTGCTTTTATAAGCTGCAATTCCGAGGTAATTACTTCCGGTTATAACATTAAAATTTTTAGTCCACAGAAGGGTTCCGAGAGAATCATACTTCAGTATTTTTTGTGTTGCGTCTGTCTGTCGTCCTACGAAATAAACATATCCTGAAGAATCAATCGCAGCGGCTCTGCCTATAATCGGATAATTCCTCACCCACTCAAAATGCGGCTGTGCTTTCACCGGCTGTGAACAAATCATCATCACCGTCGCAATTACAATAAACAAAATAAATAACCTTTCTCTTCCTGCAATGAATAAAGATTCAGATGTTTGACCGCTTGTTAATCTTTTTTCCATAATATTTTATTATTATAGTTCATCCTTAAAAACCCTATAAATATATGATATAACACATATTTATGTTTATTTTGTGCTTGATTTTTATGCAAGGAAATACGATTTTTGTATAAAAACCTTGCAGAATTATA